>JASDSW010000061.1:0-61064 GCA_041441555.1 Aeromonadaceae bacterium | reverse complement strand
GTTGATGTAGCCGTAGTTGCACGGATAGAACATCGGAGTCGCCATGAAACGGTCAACGAAAACGGCACCGGAGGCCTTGTCGATCTCGTACTTGATCGGGTCAGCGTTTTGCGGGATTTCGATGACGACATAGATATCTTCCGGCAGTTCTTTGCCGGCGGGAACCAGGTTCAGGCTCATGGCATTTCCTTTCTACAAGCGTTGATAACAGATGAGCCCGTATTATAGCCAGCGGCCACTAAATGGCTACCTCGACGGCATATTCTTCACGCCTCGCTCTCCCATCACTGCCCAAAGCCAGCCGCGGTTGCTAGAATGCGGCCTCTACAGTCGCATTCGGGGATGCAGTCGATGCACATTCATATTCTGGGGATCTGTGGCACCTTCATGGGCGGAATCGCCGCCATCGCCAAGCAGTTGGGCCATCGTGTGACGGGGTCGGATGCCAACGTCTATCCGCCGATGAGTACCCAGTTGGAAGAGCAGGGGATCACCTTGACTCAGGGCTATGATCCGGCCCAACTCGAACCTGCGCCTGATCTGGTGATCATCGGTAATGCCATGAGCCGGGGCAATCCCTGCGTGGAGTATGTGCTGGAACGCAACCTGCCTTACACCTCCGGGCCCGAGTGGCTGCGGGATCATGTGTTGCAATCGCGCTGGGTCCTGGCGGTGGCTGGTACCCATGGCAAGACCAGCACCGCGAGCATGCTGGCCTGGATCCTCGAGGATGCCGGGCTCAACCCGGGCTATCTCATCGGCGGCGTGCCGGGCAATTTCCCGGTCTCGGCCCGCTTGGGGGAGTCGCCGTTTTTTGTCATCGAGGCCGATGAGTATGATTGCGCCTTCTTCGACAAGCGATCCAAGTTTGTCCACTACCGGCCGCGCACCCTGATCCTCAACAACCTCGAGTATGATCATGCCGACATATTCCCCGATCTGGCGGCGATCCAGCGGCAATTCCACCATCTGGTGCGGACTGTGCCGGGAACGGGCCGCCTGTTGGTGCCGGCCTACGATGCCGCGCTGGATGCCGTGCTGAAGATGGGCTGCTGGAGCGAGGTGGAGCGGGTGACGGGAGATGGCGCCCACTGGCAGGCCAAGTTGCTGGCCGCCGATGGTTCCCGCTTCGAGGTCTGGCTCGATGGCTCCCTTGTCGGTGAGCTCAACTGGTGTGGTCTGGGGCAGCACAATGTGCACAATGCATTGATGGCCATCGCCGCGGCTCGGCATGCCGGAGTCCTGCCGGCCGATGCCGTGGCGGCCATGAGTCGCTTTGTGATGCCCAAGCGACGCATGGAGCTCAAGGGCGAGGTCAATGGCGTCAAGATCTACGACGATTTTGCCCATCACCCGACGGCCATTGAGACCACGCTCGGCGGCCTGCGCGCCAAGGTCGGGCAGGCTCGCATCCTGGCGGTGCTAGAGCCGCGCTCCAACACCATGAAGCTGGGGGTGCATCAAAAAGAGCTCTCCGCCTGTCTGGCTCGGGCCGACAAGGCCTATCTGTTTGCCCCTTCCGAGCTGGGGTGGGACATCGGCAAGGTGGCCGCCGAGGCCCCGGTGCCGACTCGGGTGTTCCATGAGTTAGCGGCTCTGGTCGAGCAACTGGTCACCGAGGCCAAGCCGGGGGATCAGATCCTGGTGATGAGTAATGGTGGGTTTGGCGGCATTCACGGCAAACTGCTGAGTCGCTTGCAGGCGTTGGCCTCAGGGAGCTGCGGCTGATGACGCCGGTCAAGCGGATCACCCTGGCGTTGACCGGAGCCTCGGGGGCCGCCTATGGGGTTCGCCTGCTCGAGCAGTTGCTGGCAGCCGACTACCGGGTCTATCTGTTGCTTTCGGATGCGGCACGGGTGGTGATTGCCACCGAGCTGGGGGAAACCTGGCCAACCGATGCCGACGCCTGTGCCCGTTGGCTGGAGCAACGTTTCGCGGCGGCGGAGGGGACGATTGAACTCAGCTCACGGCTGGACTGGTTCTCGCCGGTGGCATCGGGGTCGGCGGCGCCCAAACAGATGGTGATTGCCCCCTGCTCGATGGGCACCGTCAGTGCCATTGCGCATGGCGCCTCGGATAACCTGATTGAGCGGGCCGCCGATGTGGTGCTCAAGGAGCGAGGTCAGCTCATCCTGATGCCGCGGGAAACTCCTTATTCCACCATCCACCTGGAAAACATGCTCAAACTCAGCCAGTTGGGAGCCGTGGTCATGCCAGCCTCGCCCGGGTTCTACCATCAACCCCGGCAGATCGCGGATCTGGTGGATTTCATGGTGAGTCGGGTGCTGGACCATCTGGGGGTACGCTCGTCGCTGATGCGGCGCTGGGGCGATGAAGCAACGGGGGATGAAGCAACGGGCGATAAAGCGACGGAAGCGTGAGGCGAGCGGCGTTCGGTGGGGGAAACTTGCCAGAAGAGCTCAAAGAGCCGTTCTGGCAGCAAGACACACGAAATGGAGACTTATGCCACTCCCAGCGCGAGTCGACTGGCCCGCAACATGAACGACTTGACCTCATCCCTAGGCGGGCGCGGCTGCTTGAAGATCATCTGGCAGGCGGGAAAGCAGAGGCTGTTGAGCAGTTGTGACAGCTCTTGGGCCGGCATCAACAGGTTGAACTCACCGGCATCGGCTCCGCGCTGCAGCGTGTTGGTCATCAGCGCCAGCATCCGTTCACAGAACTTGGTGAATCGGGGCCAGACATCGTCACGGATCGATGCGCCCCACTCCAGCGCAATCAGGTTGTACTCGCCGTGTTCATAAGCGGCATCGACGTAGCGTTCGATGAACTGTTCGATACAAGATTGCGCGCTTTGGTTGGCGTTGTGGGCCTGACTGGCCAGGGTGTAGAGATAGGATTCCACCTCGCTCAACACGGCATCGACCAACTCCTCGCGGGTGCGAAAATAGTTGAAGACAGTCGCGACCGAGACATGTGCTCGTTCGGCAATTTCGGCGTGACTGGCTCGACCGATGCCGCGTTGGGCAAAGACAGAAATGGCGTGATCCATTAATTGACGGCTACGCGCATTCGGACTGAGCCGAGTGCGGCGACGTGTTTCCGTGGTTGGTTGCATAACTACAGTTGTCTCATTCATTGTTATTGTTGAGCCTGCCTTGAGGGGCAGTGTTCTCCCTTTTTATCCCAGACTTTCTCGAGCCAATCGGGTGGATTGGTGATAAAATCTGTGACCATCTTAACCATTTTCAACATCATTCCGAAGCAAAAGTAGTCAGGAGCTGGTCATGAAACACAGGGTCGACGTTTTGATCTCTGAATCAGAGGTACAACAACGGATTGCTGAATTGGGCCAGGCGATCAGCGCCCGGTATCAGGGGAGTGAAGAGCTGGTTCTCATCGGTTTGCTGCGGGGTTCCTGTGTCTTTCTCGCCGATCTCTGTCGCGAAATCACGGTGCCCGTCTCCTTCGACTTCATGACCGCTTCCAGCTACGGCAACAGCATGAACAGCTCGCGCGAGGTGCGCATCCTCAAGGACATCGAGGATGAGATCAAAGGCAAGGATGTGCTGATCGTCGAAGACATCATCGACACCGGTTATACCCTCAACAAGGTGCGCGAGATCCTGCGCCTGCGCGAACCCAAGTCGCTGGCCATCTGCACCCTGCTCGACAAGCCCTCCCGGCGCGAGGTGGATGTGCCGGTGGCGTGGGTTGGCTTTGCCATTCCGGACGAGTTCGTGGTCGGCTGTGGCATCGACTATGCGCAGCAATATCGCAATCTGCGTTTCATCGGCAAGGTGATCCCGCTGGAATAAGGGCTCCATGGCCCCTTCCTGTCGGAGTAGAAGGTGGCGTTTGGCCACCTTTTTTGTCGCTGTGTTCATCCTCTATAATGCGTGACCTACGGGTTCCGAAGGAGTGCTCATCCAGATGCAGGCGCTAACGATTCAAGGGTTACACAAGGTTTATGCCGGTGGGGTCGAGGCACTCAAGGGCATCGATCTGAGTGTCGAGCAGGGCGACTTCTATGCGCTGCTCGGTCCAAATGGTGCTGGCAAGTCGACCACCATCGGCATCATCAGTTCACTGGTCAACAAGAGTTCCGGCAGCGTTCGGGTGTTCGGCTACGACATCGACTCCCAACTGGAGTTGGCCAAGTCGCAGATCGGTTTGGTGCCCCAGGAGTTTAACTTCAGCCAGTTCGAGAAGGTGTTGCAGATCGTGGTCAACCAGGCCGGTTTCTACGGTGTGCCCCGCCCGCTGGCCTATCAGCGGGCCGAGAAGTACCTCAAGCAGCTGGATCTGTGGGATAAGCGGGATAAACAGGCGCGCACCCTGTCGGGGGGCATGAAACGCCGCCTGATGATCGCCCGCGCCCTGATGCATGAGCCCAAACTGCTGATCCTCGATGAGCCGACCGCGGGGGTGGATATCGAGATCCGCCGCTCCATGTGGCAATTTTTGCGTCAGCTCAACGCCGAGGGGGTGACGATCATCCTGACCACCCACTATCTGGAGGAGGCCGAGATGCTCTGTCGCAACATCGGCATCATCGATCGCGGGCGCATCGTTGAGAACACCACCATGCGGGAGCTGCTGGGCAAGCTGGATGTCGAGACCTTCGTGCTGGATCTGGACTGTTGCGCCTCGCGGATCCGGCTCGATGGCTTTCGCTGGCAACTGGTCAACGAGACCAGCATCGAGGTGGAGATCGGCAAGAGTCAGGGGCTCAACCCGCTGTTCAGTGCCCTGACGGCTCAGCAGATCAAGGTACTGAGTATGCGCAACAAGGCCAATCGCCTCGAGGAGCTGTTTGTCAAACTGGTCGAGGAGGGACGGCAATGAATCCGACAGTCTACTGGATCGCCTTCAAGAGCATCCTGATCAAGGAGATCACCCGCTTCTCACGGATCTGGGTGCAGACCCTGGTGCCGCCGGCGATCTCCATGACGCTCTATTTTGTCATCTTTGGCAACCTGATCGGCAGCCGCATCGGTGCCATGCATGGGGTCAGCTACATGGCGTTTATCGTGCCAGGCCTCATCATGATGTCGGTGATCACCAACTCCTATGCCAACGTTGCCTCCTCCTTCTTCAGCGCCAAGTTCCAACGCAACATCGAGGAGCTGTTGGTGGCGCCGGTACCGAACTATGTGATCATCCTGGGTTTTGTCGCCGGTGGGGTGGCGCGCGGTCTGTGTGTCGGCGCGATCGTGACGGCGGTGTCGCTGTTCTTCGTGCCGTTGCAGGTCCATGATCCGCTGGCAGTCGGAGTGACCCTGCTGCTGACCGCTATCCTGTTCTCATTGGGGGGCCTCATCAATGCGGTGTTCGCCAAGAGCTTCGATGATGTCAGTATCATTCCGACCTTCGTACTGACGCCGCTGACCTATCTGGGCGGGGTCTTCTACTCCATCGAGCTGCTGCCGCCAATTTGGCAGGGGCTCTCCCACGGCAACCCGATCATCTACATGGTCAATGCCTTCCGCTACGGATTTCTGGGGATCTCGGATGTGCCGCTGCCACTGGCCTACGGCATCATCTGCGGCTTCATCCTGGTGCTCTACGGGCTGGCCCACTACCTGGTGACCAAGGGGATAGGTCTTCGTCATTGAGTTGATGTCAGCGATGGCCATCATGCCCCTATCAACGAAACGGCAGGGCGTCTTCCTGTGCCAACCGTTGGTTGGGGCATGCGGTGATGGTGGGCAGAAAAACAGTAGGCACTCACTTGATGCCGAGATGGTCTGAATCACAGATACGAAAAAGCCCCGCATGCGGGGCTTTTTGCAATCATCAGACGGGCTGTGATCAGTGTTCAAACATCGCAGAGATGGACTCTTCGTTGCTGATGCGGCGGATGGCTTCGGCCAGCATCGGTGCCAGGGTCAACATCTTGACCTTGCCGATGGCCTTCATCTCGTCGGAGAGCGGGATGGAGTCGGTGATGATCACTTCATCGATCATTGATTCGGCGATGTTCTTGGCGGCCACACCAGAGAAGACGGCGTGGGTGGCATAGGCGAACACGCGCTTGGCACCGCGCTCCTTTAGGGCCTCGGCTGCCTTGCACAGGGTGCCGCCGGTATCGATCATGTCGTCGACGATGACGCAGTCCCGATCCTTGACGTCGCCGATCAGGTGCATGACCTGAGAGACGTTGGCGCGCGGGCGGCGCTTGTCGATGATGGCGATATCGGTGTCGTCCAGCAGCTTGGCGATGGCGCGAGCACGCACGACGCCGCCGATGTCCGGGGAGACAACCACAGGATCTTCGAGCTTCTTGACCAGCATGTCTTCGAGCAGCACCGGGCTACCGAATACGTTGTCGACCGGGACATCGAAGAAACCCTGGATCTGTTCGGCGTGCAGGTCAACGGTCAGGACGCGATCCACCCCGACGCTGGACAGGAAGTCCGCGACGACTTTGGCGGTAATAGGCACACGGGAGGAGCGTACGCGACGATCCTGACGGGCATAACCAAAGTAGGGAATGACGGCGGTGATACGACCGGCTGAAGCGCGGCGCAGAGCGTCGACCATGACAATCAGTTCCATCAGGTTGTCGTTGGTCGGTGCGCAGGTGGACTGGATGATGAAGATGTCACCACCCCGTACATTTTCGTTGATCTGTACGCTGATCTCGCCATCACTGAAACGACCGACAGCGGCATTGCCGAGTTTGATGAAGAGACGATCTGCAATCTTCTGGGCCAGTTCCGGTGTGGCGTTACCGGTAAACAGCTTCATGTCAGGCACGGTATAAACCTCTGGGTTGCGTCCTGTGGAGAGGGGCGGTTGTGGAGCTTGGCCTGTCTGCTAGGTGGTTCAGACGGCCGTTTGCTCGCTCGCACAAACCTGTTGCAAAACCGTCTGCAGCGGTGATAGGGTTACCCCTCTTCCGACGAACCCCTGCAGCCAATTTGGCATATTTGCCAAGACCTTACGGGCAGATTCTTCCTCTTCAAACTCCGCGAAGAGACAGGCTCCGGTACCGGTCATTCTTGACGGCGCATATTCTAACAACCAGCCCAACGCCTTGGCAACCTCGGGGTACTGCTTTTTCACCAAGGCTTCGCAATCGTTTTTCCATGTTCCAGCTCTCAATTCAGCCCAATCCTGTTTCGGCGTGTCGCGAGGCAAGTCCGGATCCTGAAAGATTTGTGCTGTGGAGACATGCACTTGCGGGTGGACGACCAGATACCACCTCGACGGGATCTCGACCGGTTGCAACTGTTCCCCGACCCCTTCGGCAAAGGCGGTGCGGCCCCGCACAAAGACAGGCACATCGGCGCCCAGCGTGCGCCCCATCTGTGCCAGCTCATCTTCACTTAGCCCCAATTGCCACAGATGGTTGAGTGCCACCAGGGTGGTCGCCGCGTCTGAGGAGCCACCACCGAGGCCGCCACCCATCGGCAGGCGCTTGGTCAGCTGGATATGGGCCCCGAGAGGCCGCTCGCTGCGCGCCTTGAGCAGCTGCGCCGCCCGGTAGATCAGATTCTGCTCGAGCGGCACTCCGGGCACCTCGGGCTCCAGGTTGATGGCATCACTCTCATCGACACCGATCCGCAGCTCGTCGCCGACATCGAGAATGACGAACAGCGTCTGCAACTCGTGATAGCCATCGGCGCGGCGGCCGTTGATATGCAAAAATAGGTTCAGTTTGGCCGGGGCCGGCCAGCATATGGGGTTCATTGCTCGATCTGCCACTCAT
Source organism: Aeromonadaceae bacterium (assembly GCA_041441555.1). Lineage (GTDB taxonomy): Bacteria > Pseudomonadota > Gammaproteobacteria > Enterobacterales > Aeromonadaceae > Pseudaeromonas. The sequence goes on along the minus strand of JASDSW010000061.1, from coordinate 53,389 downwards.
GAATGACCAGTTTGATGGTGGTTTGCGGCCCCTGCAGCGTCAGCTTGGTCGGCAGAAGCCAGAGTCGATTGCGGGCATAGCCCTGATAGTGGATCTGCCACTGCTGATCCCGCAGGCTTTCGAGCCGGCCATCGGTGGCCAGTTGGTAATCGGCATTGCCTGGCAACCCCTTGATCCAGGTGGGCAGCTGGGCGACCGGGATGGGCCAGCCGGTCAGGCGATAGACCAGCGCCTCGCTGTCGTTGTCGTGATGGCGGATCCCCTGATCATCGATGATCTCGGTCTGTCCCTGCCGACGGTGTAACTCCATGATGGTGGTGCCGATGAGACTGGTCAGGATCAGATCGTAATCCTCTCCGTTTTGTTGCCAGTTCAGTCGCGCCGAGCCCTTCTGCTCTTGCGTGAGAATGGCCAGCTTGCCGGTCAGACGCCAATGGGTCAGTTGTTCGAGGGATTCACGCTGACCGCGCCAGACGGCTTCGTTGTACTGGTGGTCGCTATCGGTGGTGGTACAGCCGACGAGAAACAGGGCAAAAAACAGCCACAACAGGCGAGAAGGGAACATATTGGCTCCATGATTTCGAGGCGAACAGTATAGGCGCAGCCCCATTGCTTTCAAAGCCTTCCGCTTTTTGGGTAAAATAAGCGCCCCAGAATCGGAGATCCCAATTCCTGCATGTCGCTTTTTGTGCTCGGTCTCAACCATAGGACAGCCTCTCTCTCGTTGCGGGAGCGCCTGGCCTTTGGTCCGGAAAACCTGGCGGCGGCCGTGGAGGCCCTGAAACAACAGGCCGGGGTGCAGGAGGTTTGTCTGCTCTCCACCTGTAACCGTACCGAAATCTATGCCGATCTGGAATCGGCGGCCCAGGCGACGCTGCGTCAGTGGTGGGCTCAGTTCTGCCGGGTACCTTTTGATGAACTGGACGCCTGCCTGTACCAGCATCAGGAGGGGGAGGCGGTGCGTCACCTGATGCGAGTGGCGTCGGGTCTGGACTCCCTGGTGCTGGGCGAGCCGCAGATCCTCGGTCAGCTCAAGTCGGCGGTGGATCAGGCCCGGCAGCAGGGGGCGGTGAAGTCGTTGCTGGGGCGCCTGTTCGAGCGCAGTTTTTCGGTGGCCAAGCGGGTGCGTACCGAGACGGAGATTGGTGCCAATGGTGTCTCGGTGGCCTTTGTCGCCGTCTCTTTGGCGCGCCAGATCTTCGCCGATCTCAGTCAGACCCGGGTGCTGTTGATCGGTGCCGGTGAGACTATCGAGCTGGCCGGCCGCCATCTGCAGAGCCACCGGGTGCGGCACATGACGGTGGCCAACCGGACGCTGGCCCGGGCCCTGGGGCTGGCCAGTCAGTGGCAGGCCGATGTGATCACCCTCAACGAGATCCCGAACGTGCTGCCCGAGGTGGATGTGGTGGTCAGCTCCACCGCCAGCCCGTTGCCGCTGCTGGGCAAGGGGCTGATGGAGCGCGTGCTCAAACAACGGCGCCACCGGCCCATGCTGCTCATCGATCTGGCGGTGCCGCGGGATATCGAGGAGGAGGTCGGTACCCTGGCCGATGCCTATCTCTACACGGTCGATGATCTGCAGGGCATCGTGGCGGAGAATCAGTCCAATCGTCAGCAGGCGGCCCGACAGGCCGAGCTGCTGATCGACGAGGAAAAAAACGGCTTCATGGCCTGGTATCAGGGGTTGCCCGCCCAGGGACAGATCCGGCGATATCGGCAACTGGCTTCGCAGGTGCAACACGAAGAGTTGCTGCGTGCCCAGCAACTGCTGGCGCAGGGACAGACGGCCGAGCAGGTGCTGGCCGAGTTGGCCCATCGGCTGACCAACAAGTTGATTCATGCGCCGACCGAGGCGCTGCGGCAAGCCAGCGAGTCCGGGGATCGACAGACCCTGGCCCTGCTCAGTCAAAGCCTGGGGTTGGAGCAAAACACCACAGAATGAGTCCGAAAATGGCCCCTCTCGGGGCGGTTTTTCTCGATAACCATCAGTGCCGGGCAATCCTTGCCGCGGCCGTGCTAGCGGAATGAGTATGAAAGAGTCGGTGATCAGAAAGCTCGAAGGCTTGCTGGAACGTTATGAAGAAGTACAGGCCCTGATGGGCGAACCGAGCGTGATCAACGATCAGGAGCGCTTTCGTAACCTGAACAAGGAGTACGCCCAGCTCGAGGATGTGGTCGCCGGTTTCAAGCGTTTCCAGCAGGTCAGTGCCGATTTGGCGGCTGTGCTCGAGATGCTCGAAGGCGATGATGCCGAGATGCGAGCCATGGCCCAGGAGGAGCTCTCCGAAGCCAAGGCGGCCGTCGAGCAGATCGAGCAGGAGCTGCAGATCCTGTTGCTGCCCAAGGATCCGAAGGATGACAACAACTGTTATCTGGAAATCCGCGCCGGGACGGGGGGCGATGAGGCGGCGATCTTCGCCGGTGATCTGTTCCGTCTCTATTCGCGTTTTGCCGAGCGCAAGGGGTGGCGCACCGAGATCGTCAATGCCAACGAGGGCGAGCATGGTGGCTTCAAGGAGGTGATCGTCAAGGTCGACGGTCAGGGGGTCTATGGCATCATGAAATTCGAGTCGGGCGGTCACCGCGTGCAGCGGGTGCCGGAGACCGAATCCCAGGGCCGCATCCATACCTCGGCCTGTACCGTGATGGTGTTGCCCGAGGTGCCCGAGTCCCAGGCGCCGGAGATCAATCCGGCGGATCTGCGGGTCGACACCTTCCGCGCCTCCGGTGCCGGTGGTCAGCACATCAACAAGACCGACTCTGCGGTGCGTCTGACCCACTTGCCCTCCGGCCTGGTGGTGGAGTGCCAGGATGAGCGCTCGCAACACAAGAACCGCGCCAAGGCGATGGCGGTGCTGACTGCACGCCTGGTGCAGCTTGAAGAGGACAAGCGTCGTGCCGAGGAGGCCAATACCCGCCGCAGCCTGCTCAGTACCGGCGATCGCTCGGATCGCATCCGCACCTACAACTACCCCCAGGGGCGGGTCACCGACCATCGAATCAACCTGACCGTCTATCGCCTGAACGAGGTGATGGAGGGCGATCTCGATACCCTGGTGCAGCCGATCCTGCACGAATATCAGGCCGATCAGCTGGCCGCTCTGTCGGATATCAATTGATGCAGATTGGGCAGGCGCGTCACGCCATCATCCAGCAATTGGCCCAAAGCGACTCGCCGGCGGCCGATGCCGACTGCCTGCTGTGCGCCGTACTCGGCTGCAGCCGGACCTGGTTGCGCACCTGGCCTGAGCGAGTGCTCACTGGGGAGCAGCAGGAGCAGCTAGCGGCGCTGGTGACCCGGCGCCGAGCGGGCGAGCCGATTGCCCATCTGCTCGGTGAGCGGGAGTTCTGGTCGTTGCCGTTGCAGGTGTCGCCGGCCACCCTGATCCCGCGCCCCGATACCGAGGTGCTGGTCGAACAGGCGCTGGCTCGGGTGACGGCGGATGGTAGCGGGCAACGGCTGCTGGATCTGGGCACCGGCACGGGGGCCATCGCCCTGGCGCTGAAGTCCGAGCGTCCGGCGCTGGAGGTCTGGGCGGTGGAGCGCATCGCCGAGGCCTGCGAGCTGGCGCGCAGCAATGCCACCCGGTTAGCACTCACTCTCGAGTTGCGGCAGGGCAGCTGGTTTGAACCGGTGACCGGTGAGCGCTTCCATCTGATTGTCTCCAACCCGCCCTACATCGATGCGCAGGATCCCCACCTGAGTGAGGGGGATGTGCGCTTTGAGCCGCGCTCGGCCCTGGTGGCGGACGCGGCGGGTCTGGCCGATCTGGCTCATATCATCCGCCTGGCCCCGGATCACTTGCTGCTGGGTGGCTGGTTGCTGCTGGAGCATGGCTGGCAACAGGGAGCCGCAGTGCGCGAGCTGTTGCTGCAGCGCGGGTTCCAGGCGGTGGCGACGGTGCGGGATTACGGCGATCAGGAGCGGGTCAGTCTGGGCCAATGGTATTCCAGCCAAGAGGGTCTACCGTCATGAAGAATTTGACCCCGCAGACAGATGTTGAGCAGCTGGAGCTGGCGATGCTGGCCTTGATGGTGGCCGAGGATGTTCAGGATGAGCCGGTGCTGTTGCCCGGGTTGCAGGCCCTAGCCGGGCTGCGTCAGCAGGCCGGTCAGTGGGTGAACGCCGAGGCGGAGGGGGAGCGCATCGAACAGCTCCGGATGGCGTTTTTCGGTGAGCTGGGTTTTCACGGTGATCAGGAGCATTTCTTCCAGCCGGAGAACTGCCTGCTCGATCGCGTGCTGGCCAAGCACAGCGGCATCCCGGTGACGCTCGGCATCCTGCTGATCCATCTGGCACGCTTCTTGGCGATCCCGGCGGAGGGGATCTGCTTTCCCGGCCATTTCATGGTGCGTCTGGGCAGTGGCAAGCAGGCGCACGTACTGGATCCCTTCAGTGGGGATTATCTGACCCGGGCCCAGCTGGAGTTGCGCCTGCGTGGCTCGCTGGGCGATCTGGCGCGTTTGGAGGCGAAACACCTGCAAGCCGCCGATCAGCGCGAGATCCTCGAGCGGTTGCTGAATGTCTGCAAGGGGGCTCAGGTGCAGGCCGGGGATCTGCTTCTGGCGCTGCGCTGCAGTGAGCTGTTATTGTGCCTGAATCCTGAGGACCCCTACGAGGTACGCGACCGCGGCCTGCTGTATGAACAGCTGGAGTGCGAGCCGTGGGCGGCCGAGGATCTCTCCTTTTTTATCGAGCAATGCCCGGCCGATCCGGTCGTGGGGTTGCTCAAAGAACAGCTGGCGCACCTGGATGACCGTGCGCCAACCCTACACTAGTCGGAGTCAGAGATGATGCAAAAAGTCGTGAATGTGAATGGCATCGAGATCGCCAACGATAAACCGTTCGTGTTGTTTGGCGGCATGAATGTGCTGGAGTCTCGCGATCTGGCGATGTCGATCTGCGAGACCTATGTCGAGGTGACGCAGAAGCTGGGTATCCCCTTGATCTTCAAGGCCAGTTGGGACAAGGCGAACCGCTCCTCCGTGCACTCCTATCGGGGACCGGGTCTCGAGGAGGGGCTGAAGATCTTCCAGGAGCTCAAAGAGACTTTCGGCGTTTCGCTGATCACCGATGTGCATGAAACCTGGCAGGCCAAGCCGGTCGCCGAGGTGGTGGATGTGCTGCAGTTGCCGGCCTTCCTAGCACGGCAGACCGATCTGGTCGAGGCGCTGGCACGCACCGGCAACGCCATCAACGTCAAGAAGCCACAATTTTTAAGCCCGGGCCAGGTCAAGAATATCGTCGAGAAGTTTGCCGAATGTGGCAATGAGCGGGTGATCCTGTGTGAGCGTGGTGTCAACTTCGGCTACGACAACCTGGTGGTCGACATGCTGGGCTTCGGCGTCATGAAACAGGCCAGTCAAGGCTCACCGGTGATCTTCGATGTGACCCATGCGCTGCAGTGCCGTGATCCGCTGGGGGCCGCTTCCGGTGGTCGTCGCGAGCAGGTGGTGGAGTTGGCCCGTGCCGGCATGGCGGTTGGGCTGGCGGGCCTGTTCATTGAGTCCCACCCGACCCCGGATGCGGCTCGTTGCGATGGGCCGAGCGCCCTGCCATTGGCCAAGCTGGAGCCGTTCCTGCGTCAGATGCAGGCCATCGACGAGCTGGTCAAGGGATTTGCCGAGCTGGATACTCGCGGCTGAACCGGTTTCGATCGCTGAAAAGAAGCCCCGGCATGCCGGGGCTTTTTCGTTGCTCAAGGTTGTGCAATTTCCGGTGTTGGGATTGTTATGTGGGAGGGAACTCCCGAGACATCCGATGCGGATGAGGGGAGGGATTAACGCTCGTAGCGGAAGTAGTACTGGCGGGTGGCTGGGGTTGAGTAGCGATCGCCAGGCTCTTTGCTGTTGAGCAGTTCGGACACATTCTTGATGATATTTTTCATGATCGTCTCCTGAATTAAGGATGGATAATGAGCGGCTTTTTGTGACTTCGCTCACGAAACATCCTAGCAAGAACTCTGTTTCGAGCAAGTTAATTTTTTATTAAAGTCTTTGTTTTTGTTATGAATTCGTTTTCATTTTGCTGTAAGCGGCTACATTTTATCGTGCCGAGGAAGAGAACTTTTTGATCAAGCCGATTGGCGGCCGGCAGGCGGCCATCGAGCCTCTGCGCAAGAGGTTACCGCGAGCGGTGAGGGGAGCCTGTCTTACCCGCGCCGAGCACCATGACGGTCAATGGCTGGCCGGTTGGCCTCGGACCTCGTTGGGGGAGTCGCATAAAGAAAGCCCCGGCAGACCGGGGCTGTGTGACGAACTAGATATCTTTAATTTCCGGTTTGGGTTTGTCGGCGTAGCAAGAGTTTCTACGCTCGGGTGGGAGGGATCTCCCTAGGCATCCATGGCTGGATGGGGGGAGGGCGATTAACGTTGGTAGTTGAAGAAGTAGTGGCGGGTCGCCGGAGCGAAGCGGGTTTCACTACTCTTGCTGTTCAGGCGTTCATTGACGCTCTTGAAGATGGCTTTCATGATCTGTTCCTTCTGTGACTGAATGAGGTTTCGAGCTTAGCGTTCGTAACGGAAAAAGTACTGACGCGTGGCCGGGGTATAACGTTGTTCACCGTTCTTGCTGTTCAGACGATCGCTGACGTTCTTGATGATGTTTTTCATGGTGGTACTCCTTCGTGTTCATTTGGGATTGAGTTTGGTTTTGTGACCGCCCTCACAAACGATGCTAGTGATCTCCGTCACACGGATCAAGCATATTTTTCGCAAAAGCTATTGTTTTTATTGTGAATTCGTTTTCATGAGTCCTGAAAACGCATTCAGGCGGTATTCATGGGAGTCTGTTTTATTTGTGACGCCTGTCACAATTCCGCAATGGCTCGCCTGAACGTGGATCCGGGGGACATTTTGTCGCTGTGGATGACGCTAAAGCGGAGTATCCGCCGCTGGGTTGCACAATTCACTGGAGTGGGCGGTGGGGGCCCCCTATAATTCCGCGCATTAGGAAAAGTTATGCGAAGATCCCATGTCCCGTCGTCTTCCACCGCTCAATGCCCTGAAGGCCTTTGAAGCGGCCGCTCGCCATCTGAGCTTTACTCGTGCCGCCGAAGAGCTGTTCGTGACTCAGGCCGCCATCAGTCACCAGATCAAGGGGCTGGAGGAGTTCCTGGGGATCAAGCTGTTCCGTCGTCGCAACCGCACCCTGCTGTTGACGGAGGAGGGGCAGAGCTACTTTCTGGATATCAAGGACATCTTCTCGGCAATCGTCGATGCCACCGACAAGCTGGTGGCCCGTAGCGCCAAGGGCTCCTTGACGGTGACTCTGCAGCCGAGTTTCGCCATTCAATGGTTGGTGCCGCGTCTGGTGCGCTTTGGCGAACGCCACCCGGAGATCGATGTGCGGATCAAGGCGGTCGACATGGACGAGGGGTCGCTCAGCGATGACGTCGATGTCGCCATTTACTATGGCCGGGGGAACTGGCCCGGTTTGCGTTGCTACAAGCTGCACACCGAGTTCCTGCTGCCGGTCTGTTCTCCCTTGCTGCTGGCCAGCGGACGCCCGTTGCGGCAGCCGAGCGATCTGCAGTGGCACACCCTGCTGCATGACGGTTCGCGCCGGGATTGGCACAACTGGCTCAAGGAGGTCGGCGTCGAGATCCCGAACGTCGGTCAGGGGCCCATCTTCAGCCACTCCAGCATGGTGATCCAGGCGGCGGTACATGGCCAGGGGGTGGCGCTGGGGCACAGCGTGCTATCCCAGCCGGAGATCGAGGCGGGGCGTCTGGTTTGCCCGTTTGAACAGGTGCTCGAGAGCAAGAATGCCTACTACCTGGTGTGCCAGGAGAACCAGGCCGAGCAGGGTAAGATTGCCGCCTTCCGTGACTGGATGCTGGCATTGGTCGAACAAGAAGAGGCTCAGCGGCGCAATCGGCTGCTGATGCACACGGTTGCCACACAATAATTGAGGCCAGGTGGCCGATCTATGGAGCAGGGGCCGAGCAGGGTCGCTGCGGAGGAAAGAATGAATAATCTGCTGTTTTATTGCCGTCCCGGTTTCGAAAAAGAGATCGCGGCCGAGATCCAGGACAAGGCGGCGACGCTGGAGTGCTTCGGCTTCTCCCGGGTCAAGGATAACTCTGGCTATGCCATCTTCGAATGTTACGGAGCCGAAGATGCGGACAAGCTGGCGCGTCGCCTGCCATTTCGTGAGTTGGTGTTCGCCCGCCAGATGCTGGTGGTGACTCATGAGCTGACCGGCATGGACTTGGCCGATCGTATCACGCCGATCCTCGAGGCGACCGCCGGTTACAGCCTGTGTGGCGAGCTGCGGGTCGAGACTCCGGATACCAATGAGGCCAAGGAGCTGACCACCTTCTGCCGCAAGTTCAGCGTGCCCCTGCGGCAAGCGCTGCGGAGTGCCGGCAAGTTGACCAAGGAGGAGACCCATCGCCGTCCGGTGTTGCATGTGCTGTTCCTCGGCAACGACCATGCCCTGGTCGGTTACTCCTATACCAATAACAATTCGCCGTTCCACATGGGGATCCCGCGGTTGAAGTTCCCGGCCGATGCGCCGAGCCGCTCCACCCTGAAGCTGGAGGAGGCCTTCCATGTCTTCGTCCCAGAGGATGAGTGGGAAGTGCGTCTGACCTCCGGCTTGAACGCCGTCGATCTGGGAGCCAGCCCTGGGGGCTGGACTTATCAGCTGGTGCGCCGCGGCATGATGGTCAGTGCCGTGGACAATGGCCCGATGGCGGAGTCGTTGATGGAGAGCGGCCAGGTCAAACACATCCGTGACGATGGTTTCCGCTACCGTCCGGCCAAGAAAAATACCTACTGGCTGGTCTGCGACATGGTGGAGAAGCCGGCGCGGGTGACGCACCTCATCGCCTCCTGGTTCCGCGATGGCCTGTGCGAAGAGGCTATGTTCAACCTCAAGCTGCCGATGAAGCGACGCTATGCCGAGGTGGAGCATAATCTGGAGGTCCTGCGCGAATGGCTGCGCGAGCTGGAGGGGGACTTCGTGGTGCAGGCCAAACAGCTCTATCACGATCGCGAGGAGATCACGGTGCATGTCTACGATCTGCATCAACTGGCTCGGCGCAAATCGGGAGCCTACCAGTAACAATGACAACGCCGTCCTTGGACGGCGTTGTGTTTTTCGAGCGAGGGCGACTACCAGGCCAGTGGTTCGCCATCGTAACGGATAAACTGCCCGGTGGTTTCTGGTGGCAGCTTGTCCAGGGTTTCCAGCAGGGTGACGGCGCAGTCGTTGGCATCCAGAGTCGCCCCTTCGCCGCCCATTTCGGTCTTCACCCACCCCGGGTGGACTGCCAGCACATGGATGCCGTCGCCGGCCAAGTCGATGGCCATGTTCTTGACCACGGCATTGAGGGCGGCCTTGCTGGAGCGGTACAGGTAGCTCCCCCCCTCGTGGTTGAGGGCGATGGAGCCCATGATGCTGCTGATACAGATCAGGGTTCGGCGTTCACCATCCTTGAGATTGTCAAAGAAGTGCTCGGCCAGACGCAAGGGCGCCATGCTGTTGATGGCAAACACCTCGGCCCAAAGGTGGTAATCGGTCTGGCCGAAGGCCTGCAGCTGGGGACCGAGCACACCGGCATTGGCGATGATGAGGTCGATGGCCTGATCGCCGATGGCCTGCTTGAGCTCCAGGTACTCTTCACCGCGCGTCACATCCAACTGATGAATGGCGAGGGTCGGGTAGACTTCGGCCAACTGGTGCAGGTTGTGGGCATGGTACGGATCCCGGCAGCAGGCGATGACTTGGTCATCACGGCGCAGGCAGGCGTGGGTCAGGGCAAGACCAATGCCCCGATTGGCGCCGGTAATCAGGATGGTCTGACTCATATGGCCTCCTTGAGCGACGGTGGCTTAGCTCCGTCCGTCAGCGGGGGTTACCGTTGGCGGGGAATAACGGATCGCCTTCAAGTTAAAGCCTAGTGGAATATCCAGCCGCAAGCGCACCAAAGTTTGAGCCAAACGAGCATTATCAACCTGATGTTGCACCAACTGCAGCGCCCGGCTCTCGGTCGGGTCTGCGACGAGGATCTGCTCGAGTGAGCCGTACTGTTGCAACAGACGGGTGGCACTCTTGGCGCCGACGCCACTCACTCCCTTGATGTTGCTGCCGTTCACCCCCACCAGGGCCCAGAAATCGACGAGTTGTTCGGGTGTCACGCCATACTGCTCGGCTACGAAGGCGGCATCGAGCCAGCGGCGATTGAAATAATCCCGGATCTGGAGGCCGCTGGGGAGCAGTTGGCAGAAGCCCTTATCGGTGGAGATCAGGGTGACCTGCTGTTGGCGCTGGGTGAGTTGCTGGCTCAGGGTGGCGATGAGATCGTCGGCCTCATCCCCTTCGGTGAGCAGCGAGTCGACGCCGCACTGCCACAGGCTATCCTGCAGGGCCGCCATTCCGTGTTGCAGTTCAGGCGGCATGGGGCTGCGCCCCTGCTTGTAAGCTGGATAGAGTTGATGGCGCCAACTGGGCTCTTCACCGTCGAACACGGCGATGACATGAGTCGGATCCACCTCTTGCAGGATCCCCTGAACGGTCGTCATCAGACGTTGCTGGGTGGCGATCAGCAAGGCTTGCTCATCCAGCGCCTGCTTGCCGAGAGCGGCATGCAGACGTCGGATCAGGTTCAGGGCATCGAAGATCAGCAGGTGGGCCATGGTATCGACATCGGGCAGCGGGCTCCCGCAGGAGCCCGGTGGTTAACGGACAATTTCATAGCAGGGAACGTAGGCACTGCCCGGCAGTTTCATGCGTCCTTGCTTGACGAAGCTCTGCAGCAGCTTGTCTATCAGCACCATCAGCTCCTTGTCGCCATGCAGCTGGAAGGGGCCGTGACGCTCGATGGCGCGCAGACCGGAGGCTTTCACGTTGCCGGCGACGATGCCAGAAAAAGCACGGCGCAGGTTGGCGGCCAGTTGAGCCGGTGCCTGCTCCCAGTGCAGATCGAGCGCGGCCATGGTGGCATGGTCGGGCTCGAAGGGCAGTTGAAACTCGGGCTCGATCTTCAAGGACCAGTTGAAGGAATAGGCGTCGCCGGTGGCGCGTCTGTGTTCGCGCACCTTGGGCATCGTCTCCTTCATGACCTGAGCCACGGCGACCGGATCATCGATGATGATCTGGTAGTGGCGGGTGGCGGCTTCACCGAGCGTCTGGCGGATGAAGTGGTCAATGGTGGCGAAGTAATCGGCACTCTCCTTAGGGCCGGTCAGGACCAGCGGCATCGGTTGATGGACGTTGGCGCTGTTCATCTTGATGCCGAGGATGTAGAGCAGCTCCTCGGCGGTGCCGACTCCCCCCGGGAAGATGATGATGCCGTGGCCCACTCGGACGAAGGCTTCGAGACGCTTCTCGATGTCCGGCATGATCACCAGCTCCGTGACAATCGGGTTGGGTGGTTCGGCCGCGATGATCGAGGGTTCGGTGAGTCCCAAAAAGCGGGGATCGCCGTGTCGCTGCTTGGCATGGCCCACCGCGGCCCCCTTCATGGGGCCCTCCATGGCTCCCGGACCACAACCGGTGCAGATGTTCAGCTCACGCAGCCCCAGTTGGTGGCCTACCTCGCGGGTGTAGCTGTACTCCACCGGCGTGATGGAGTGGCCACCCCAGCAGACGACCAGGTTGGGCTCATCGCCGGAGCGGACGGCCCGCGCATTGCGCAGGATGGAGAAGATCCAGTTGGTGATATGCACCGAGCTGGTCAGGTTCAGCGAGCAGTCATCGGCCATGCGGTTGCTGACATACAGGATGTCGCGCAACACCGAGAACAGGTGCTCCTGAATACCGCGGATCAGCTCGCCGTCGACAAAGGCGGCCTCCGGGGCGTTAAACAACTCCAGCTTGACGCCCCGCTCCCGGCGGATGACGTTGATGTCGAATGAGGCGTGCTTTTCCAGGATCTCCTGCGAGCTGTCGGTCTGACTGCCACAGTTGAGCACGGCCAGCGAGCAGTTCCGAAACAACTGATAGGTTTCCCCGGCTGCGGCCAATTTGAGTTGATCGACTTCCAGTTGCGACAGCAGCTCCATGCTGCCGGCTGGATTGACGTAGGTAATCATGAAACCCCCTGATACAACCTATTGTTTTGTTTATGATCTCCAGGGAAGTGGCGAACACTTTTCTCTCGAGTACTTCGGATGCTGCTCTGGGCATCTCTGCTGTGGTCCTGCGGGCTTACGCGGTCCAGTTGAACTTAAGCGGTGTAGATGATGCGGTCACGGCCCCCGTTTTTGGCTTCGTACAACGCCTTGTCGGCCCGCTCGAAGGCGTCGGTGGGGGTATCGCCACTGCGAAACAGGGTGGTTCCGATCGAGATGGTGATCTCCACCTTGTCATCTTTGAAACGAAAGGGAATGCTCTTGACCACGTTGCGCAGCTTGTCCAGCGGCATCTCCAGGTTGTTGACCTCGATCCCCGGCAGTAGCACCACGAACTCTTCGCCGCCGTAGCGAGCGATGAAGTCGGTTTCCCGCAGGGTGCGGCCCATGGCGCGGGCGATCACTTTCAGCGCCTTATCGCCCGCCAGATGGCCGAACCGGTCATTGATGCTCTTGAAGTGGTCGATGTCGACGATGGCCAGGCACAGCGGTGTTTGGTAGCGCAGCCAGCGCTTGTATTCCAGATCGACGCGCTCATCAAAAGCGGCCCGATTGAATACTTGCGTCAGGCTATCGAGCAGCAGCTTGTGTTTCTGCTGGGCCATGCGCTTCTTGTATTCAGCCGTCTCTTCCTTCATCAGGTTGAGCTTGTTCTCCATCTCGGCCATGGTTTCCAGCAACTGCTGTTCGCGCTTGAGATGGGCCTGGTGCTGGGCCAATAGGGTCTGTAACTGTTCGACGTTGTTCTGGATCAGCGGCTTGATCTGCTCGGGGGTCAACAACTTGTCGACCTGGGTATGGAGCTCAGTGAGCTGGGTCTGCATCTCGTCGCCATGCCGGTGATGCAAGCGGTAGAGCTCCTGCCCCTCGTCGATGACTTCGTTGAAGCGCAGATGGACGGCGGTGAGGCCATCATTGATCCCGGAGAGGAACAGATGGGATTCCCGCCGCTCCTGACGTGCCCCTTCGATGATGAGCTCGACCAGTTGCAGGCAGAGCTCCGGCAGTTGCGCCAGGTCGATGCCACTGAGCAGTTGGCGACGCACCTCGGCCAGCTCTTCCCCCACGGGGCCGGTAAAATCCAGCTCGGTGATCAGGCGCTGCAGCTCGTCACACAGCCGATTGCGGAGGGTCTGCTCGTCTTTATTGGTCTCGATGGGCTCTTGGGTTGCGGTCGGCTCCACCGTCTTGAGCGGTATCGGGCGCAACAGCAGGGCGCGCATGGCCTGCTGGTAGAGCTCAAGCAGGCGAGCAACCTGGCGCTGATGCTCCGAGAAGGCGTAGGGGGCATCCTGGTGGAGGAATTCGCGCGCCTCGCGGCGGAGCTTCTCCGGCACCTCCCGGATGCTGCTCAGATGGCGACTCCCCTCCTGCAGGGATTCACGGGTCAGGCGCACCGACTCTTCGACGGCGATGGCATGCTGCTGCAGCAGCCTCTCGATGACGGCGATCTCCTCGGCCAGCTGATGCAGCGGCGTATGTTCTTCAAAGCGTTGACGCAGCCTGGCCAGCTTGTTGTCGAGTTCGCGATCGTGCCCACGACAGGCGTGGGTCAGGCGGGTGAGCAGTTGGAGCGTGCACAGTCGCTCGGCTTCGCTCTGTTCGGCGAGCAGACCAAATTCCAACTCTTTCTGCTCGAGCCGTTCCCTTAGCTGGCTGAGTTGTCCGGCAACGGCAGATACATCATTCATGTCCATATTCCAAACGGGTTTGAGCCATGGCTGGCAAAATTAGAGGGTGCTGTGGCCAATCCAATCTCAGACAATTTGTTGCCAGTCGATGAGATGTTTGCCGTGTAAGGCGTTCACTTTGACAAGTCCTTTGTCAATTGCCCGCAAGGCCTGAGCCCGAAACACGCCATTGAAAAATGCCGCTTGCTGACAGTCAATAGCGGAAAGCTCAACCCATGATGTCTGTTGACACTTTTCAGCAATTTGATCGGCCGCAGCCAGGGCGATCAGACTCAATTCAACCACTTGCTGGCTACCGACGGCGCGCGGGCAGCGGGTCAGGAAGGGGAAGTGAACCAGTCCCATCACCACGCGGCTGTCCAGTTGCAGCTCGGTTAGAATCGGCGTCAGGCGGGCACTCCAGGCTTCGGCGCTGGCAACCAGCGTGCTGCCTTCGACATGAGGCTGCAGCAACAGGAAACGGCTCTCCGCCAACTGGAAGAGCTGTTCGTCGGCGGCACAGAGGCCGATCAACTGATCGGTGAGGCGCTGCTGCAGTTGTTCGGCCTTTTCGGTTCCGACTCGTTCACACAGACGGCGCAGCGCCGGCAGACTGATGTGAATGAAATGGCGGGCATGATAGTCGCCGTTATCTTCCGGTTCGCAAAAACCGGTGGCCGGATCCTTCTCCAGCCGGGCCAGCGCTTCATGCAGCTGGTATTGATTCGGCAGATGACTGAAGGGGGCCTGTCCGAGTTGCTCCTTGAGCTGACTCACGTTGGCGCGAGATTGGCTCTGACGGCGGTTCATCTGCAACAGCACATAGCAGAGCACCCCGATCAGGAAGGTGGTGACGGCGGTGAGCCACAGGTAACGGGTGCGCTCCTCGGCCAGCTGTCGTTGCTGTTGCCGCAGATTATCGACATTTCGCTCCAGCTCGGCCCGCAGGTAGTTGTCGCGGAACTGTTCGTTTTCGGTCACATGTCCGATCCGGGCCGCCGCCTTGGGTTGGATGGCAAATTGCTTGTAATGACCCAGGGCTTGTAAATATTGCCCTTTATATTCATAGGCTTGGGCAAGCAGGTAGTGGCGCTCCAAATCGGCAGGTGATCCCTTGTCGATTGCGGCTGGCAGATTCTCCAGCAGCGAGATGGCCATCTCCGGCTCTTTGTGCCGCAGGTACAGCTCGCTGAGGGTGACCAGGGTGGCTAATTCCCCCTGCGCATCCTGCTGGCGTTTGTAGCTATTGCGGGCGGCGATGAGATAGGTCCGGGCTGCAGCCAGATCGCCCAGCTTCAGATAGGTTTTGCCAATCTCGAGATTGAGCTGGGCAAAGGCCTGCGGCCGATCCAGGGTGCGATAGATGTCCAGGGCATTGAACAACAAGGAGAGGGCCAGATTGGCATCATTGGCTTGGCGGTTGAGCCCGGCCAGTCGGATCAACCCCTGGGCCAGCCATTCAGGATTGCCAATGCGTTGCAACTGATCGCAGGCCAGCTCGCTAAAATGCAGCGCCTGTTTCAGATCCCCCTGCTGCTCGAAGATCTGACTCATGTTCTCGGCCAGCTCGATCTGGGATGGCAAGTCATCCTGGCTGGTGGCCAGCCGCAACGCCTCGGCGTAGTGCACCAGCGACAACTCCTGCTGCTGCATGCCGCGATGGTAGTCGCCATTGAGTGTCAGGATGGCCACGCCTAGGTTGGCGGGCAGGGCGGAGGCCTTGAGTTCGTTATTCAGCTCGGCCAGTTCACTCTTGGCCGATTCGAAGTGGTGCAGTTCGATATGCAGGCTGGTCTGCAACAACCGGGTATAGAGGGGCAGCAGCGGATTACTGACCGGGGTGTGTTGCAGGATAGCTTGCAAACGCTCCAGGCTCTCCCGAGCCTTGGGGAACTTATGACTCAGCAGGGCATGACGGCCCAGCTGAAAGTAGGCCAACGCCTCGAGCGTGGGGAGTTTGAGCTGCTTGGCTTCAAGGGCGGTCTGCTCGAAGAGTTGTTCGGCCTGCTCTTGTTGTTGCAAACGATACAGACAGTTGCCGAGGATCAGTGTGGCTTCAATGCTCTGCTGCCGAGTGCGAAAATGCTCGCTGGTCTCCCGATAGGCGCTGGGATTTTGCGTCAGGGTCGGCAGCACCTTGTCAGCCAGATCGCGTCGTAAAAATTGCTCGGCGAGTTGGACGCATTGCCCAGGCTGCACGGTTTCCTGCTGCTGCGCCTCGATCAACTGATCCGGCATCAGCGTGGTCTCCAGCGGCAAGGAGGGCAGGGCGACACTGGAAAGAAGCAGAGTTAGCGAAAGCAAACGACCACCTTCTTGATTGAGTTAGCGATGATCTCCGGGTCTCATTGGCGAATGAGGCGAAGATTGGCCGGTTCCGTCTGCCAGTTGCTACGAAATGGATTGATGTCCAGCCCCCCGCGTCGGGTATAACGGGCGTAGACGGTTAGTTTTTCGGGCCGGCAATAGTGTTGCAAGTCCATGAAGATCCGCTCCACACACTGCTCATGAAATTCGTTGTGCTGGCGAAATGACACCAGATAGCGTAACAGGGCTTCGCGCTGGATTCTGTGGCCGCGGTAGTGTATCACCAGACTGCCCCAATCGGGTTGATTGGTCACCAGGCAATTAGACTTCAACAGATGAGAGTGCAGGATTTCTTCCACCGACTCAGGCTGGGTCGCATTGCTCAGCAAGGTTGGATCGAACAGGTAGCTGTCGATGGCAATGTCCAGATCGTCGATACAGTCGCCGGGGAGGGAGGCGATCTGTGCCGGAGCTTGTGCCAAGGGGTAGAGGGTGACGGCGACCTCGCCCTCGGCGCAGGCGCTGAGATCCTTCTTCAGGATCTCGGCCACCTCATGAATATCGCGAAACTGGCTCTGATTCAGGCTGTTGAGATAGAGCTTGAACGATTTTGACTCGATGAGGTTTTTGCTGCTAGCCGGCACCGCGACTTCGCCGACGGCCACCTGAGGCTTGCCCTTGGGATTCAACCAGGAGAGCTCGTACAGGGTCCAGATATCGACGCCATCAAAGGGCAGCGTTTCGCCTAGCTGCAGGTCGTCGCGGTTCAGACTGCGCGGCACGGCTTGCAGCAGTTCCGGAGCATAATGCGCCACATAGCCACTGGCTTTGCCCAACGAAAGACCATGAAGGTGCGGGCTGTTTTGATAGGATGCCTTGGATGTCATGGCGCCAGACCTCGGGTTAATATGTCACTGTGTTTCATTGTGGGAAAATGCGATGTCGAATCAAGTTGTTTCAGCCATGTCGGAGCTGTTTGGTCGTTGGTTGCGCTATCAACAGCAACGAGGTGGCTTGCCTCACCGGCCTTGGGATCCCGAATGGCGCTCGCCCTGTGAAGTGGGTGAACCCTGGAATGGGGAGGTCTATTGGCAACCGGTGCGCCGCGAAACGCCCGGGGAGATGGCGAACGTGGCTGCGGGGCTGGAGATGGCGCTGCATCCGGACTTGAGCGATTTTTACGGACACTGGTATGCCGGCCCACTGGCCTTCTCCTTCAAGGGGCTGCGCGTCGAACCCGTCTTGGCGTGGAATCTGGATGATTTTGCGCGTCTGCAGGAGAACCTGATCGGCCATGCCTTGATGCAGCGGCGGCTGCGACTGGCCGCCACCTTTTTCTTGGCGGCCACTCGGCAGGCGTCTCACCTGATCAGCCTGGATAACCGCAGTGGTGCCGTGCTGCTGGAGCGGGTCGGGCGAGCCGAAAACCGGGTACTGGCCCCGGATCTGGCAACCTTTCTGGCTCGGCTTGAACCCCTGCCGGCCTAGGGAACTGGCTCGAAAGCTCTTTGCCGGTGACGTCCCCTCTATATATAGAGGCAATATTTTGTATAGAGAGGTTACTTCGATTGTTCGGCGAGCAGGCGGATGCTGCGCCGCAGCATGACGATCTCCTCGCGCAGAGCCGCCACCTCGTCGCGCAATTGCTGAAGCTCGGCGGATGTTGCCAGCGACTGGGCTGCGGGCTGGCTGGTGGATTGCTCCTCGGCCAGATTGGCCGCCGCCTGGGAGGGCTGGTTGGCGGGGGCGGATTGCTGGCGCCAACGTTGCAGGCCACTGATGACATCCGGCATCGGACAGGGGGCCGGTAGACGGGCCTTGATCAGGGCCACCGATGGTTGCTTGCCTTCGGCATGCAGTTGCTGAGCGATGTGCAGCACAGTCTCAATCGACATGAAAACTCCTCCTTATATATAGGTGACCCGATGTTAGGGGCGAGGGCCGGGAAACTGGATCACATTACTGGCGCTGGATGGGGAATCGCCGCCCTGCGACGGGGTGGCGACCCGAAACAAGGGGCTCTGCAGGCCGGTGAGAAAGAGTTCACCCTGTAGCCGCTGCTCACCCTCTTCACTGTATTCAAAACAAAAACAGGAGGTTCGCTGCAGCAGCATCCGCACCAACAGGGGTAACAGCTCTCCTTCGTCTCGGGCGACCGAGAGCAATTGCCACTGTTCCCGCTGACAATAATGGGTGATGAGCCGTTCGGCGAGTTCGGCCTGGCGCCGCCGCTGCCAGAATTCGGTACCGATCAGTACCAATATGCACAACAAACCCAATTCACCCACGTCATCTTCTCCATCGTCGAGAGGCTGCCACTGAGTGCGGCCTCGCCAAATGCTATCAGCTGCCCGCTTTCGGATGATATAGGGCGTCAGCCCTGCGGATGATATAGTGCACGCCGATTTGGGGAGCATGATAGATGAATCAATATCGACGGGTCAGCCTGATCCTGGAAAAACTTGAATTGGAGTTGCGGCAGTTAGCCTTATGGCAGCAGGAATCCCCCAGTGCCGAGGCGCTGGCCAGCACCTTGCCATTTTGTGTGGATACCCTGGATTTTCACCAATGGCTGCAATTTATCCTGCTGGTGCGTTTGCGTCAGATGCTGACGCTCCAGATGCCATTGCCCCGGCAGATTGCCCTCTACCCCATGGCAACCGAGGTCTATAAGCAGTCGCTGTCAACGCATGGGGCTTTGCTGGAGTGTCTGGCGGAGCTGGACGAGGCGCTGACCGGCCAGCCGGTGGAGCGCATCCGATGACTCTGCGCCTGCTCTATCAAGATGAATGCTTGGTCGCCATCGATAAACCCGCGGGGTTGCTGGTGCATCGCAGCTGGCTGGATCGGCACGAGACCCAGTTTGCCATGCAGATGACCCGGGATCTGATTGGCCAGCATGTCTATCCGGTGCACCGTCTGGACAGACCCACCTCCGGCGTGCTGCTGTTTGCTCTGGACCCACAGACGGCGCGGATCTTGAGTGACGATTTCGCCGAGCATCGGGTGCAGAAGGAGTATCTGGCCCTGGTGCGCGGCTGGGCTCCCGAGCAACTCTTCATCGACTACCCGCTCAAGGAGGAACTCGACAAGATTGCCGATAAGTACGCCGCCGCAGATAAACCCGCTCAGCAGGCACAAACTCAGCTGCAGCGGTTGCAGACGGTCGAGCTGCCCTATGCCGTTTCTGCCAAGCACCCGACCAGTCGTTACAGCCTGGTGCGGTTGTTGCCCCAGACCGGGCGTAAGCATCAGTTGCGCCGGCATATGGCCCATATCTTTCATCCCATCGTGGGAGATACCAAGCATGGTGATGGCCGGCATAACCGCTTCTTCCGCGAACAGTTTGGTTGCCAGCGTCTGATGTTGTGTCATCAAAGCCTGACCATTCACCACCCGCAAACGGCCGCCCCGTTGCAGATCCGCGCCGAGCTGGATGAGACCTGGCTAGAGCTGTTCAGCCAGTTTGCCTGGCGGTACACCGAGGTTGATTTTTAGCCCGATCTGCCAGTCGCCGAGCGGTTTTCGTGCAATCTGCCGGGGGGGCGAATGGCGCGTCCCGGTTTGAAAACGCTGCCAGCAAGACATTTTGCAAAAATAAAAGTTCCGCAATACAGGTGATCATGATCAAGATTGTTTAACCCCAGAACCATTCCGCTGAAGTTCGAATGATTTTGCTTGCTGATGATTGGTTTAATTTTGGAATATGTCTCTATTAATTGTATTTTTGTTGGTGTGTTATTCCAGGTAATCATGTTTTCGCGAATTGTTTTTTTAGGGTGTCATTAGTTGCTGTTTTGTGACGCAGCTCAATTCCATGGGAGAAACCGGATCCCTATAATGGCCCCGGACAGTCGTTAGACCCTTTTGGTTGGCGACAGGTTTCCACCTATTTAGGACCATTTACCCCCAAGGGATAAAGGAAAAGATTATGAAAGCAAAGTGGCTTCCAATTTCTGCAGCAGTAATTATGGCTCTGGGCTCAGCTTCCGCCTCAGCCGTTGATTTCCACGGTTACATGCGTTCTGGTGTTGGCATCTCCCAAGATGGCGACATGCAAGTTTACTCAAAGAATAAGGTTGGGCGTCTGGGTAACGAAAATGAAACCTACGGCGAACTGCAATTGGGTCAGGAAGTCTACAACAAGGCTGGTAAGACCTTCTATGTAGACTCGATGATCGCTGTTCAATCTGATCAAAGCAACGACTGGGAAAGCACTAAGGATGATGATGCTGAGTTCGCTCTGCGTCAGTTCAACGTTCAGGCCAAGGGGCTGTTCGGTGGCAACGAAGTGACTTGGGCCGGTAAGCGTTTCTATCAACGTCATGACATTCACATCTCTGACTTCTACTACTGGAACATCTCAGGTGCCGGTGCTGGTGTTGAGGCCATCCAGGCCGGCCCAGGTCAGCTCTCCTTTGCTTGGGTCCGCAATGATCGTGGTTGGGATGGTAAAGATGGTTGGGACAAGGGTGATGGCATGGACGTCAATACCTTGGATGCTCGTTATGCTGGTATCCCGCTGTGGTCTGATGCGACTCTGGAAGTTGGTGTTGACTATGCGCTGGTCAATCCGACTGATGCGCAAGAAGCTTCTGCTAATGCTCAGTACAAAAATGCTGAGAATGGCGTGATGCTGACGGCTGAGCTGACCCAAGGTCTGCTGGGCGGCTTCAACAAGACCGTTCTGCAATACGGTACCGAAGGTTACTCCAAGAGCTTTGCGTTCTACGGTGATGGCAACTGGTACGGTGCAGAAGCCAAAAAAGACGCTGATGGTTTCCGTATCATCAACCACGGTGTGATCTCTCTGGGCGATAGCTGGGATCTGAGCCATCAACTGGTTTATGGTGTTGGTAATGAAATGTGGGACGGTAACGACAAGTACGAAACCTTCTCTGTTGTAGCTCGCCCGGTTTACAAATGGACCGATACCGTTAAGACCATCTTTGAAGCTGGTTACCACAAAGATACTGCAACTCCGTTGTCTGGTTCTGATTCTTCTACCGATGGTCAGAAATACACTGTTGCTCAAGCCTTCGCTGCTGGCAAGGGCTTCTGGGCTCGTCCGGAAATCCGTGTGTTTGCCTCCTACCTGACTGTGGGTGACCAAGGTACCCCGTTCAACAGTAACAAGGACGACAACACTTGGAACTTCGGTGTACAAGCTGAAGCTTGGTGGTAAGCTAGACAGCACTTGTTAAGACTGCCCCCGTCTATCGGGGGCATTTTTTTTGAACGAATCAGGGTGTTTTCGATGAAAGTGACTAGAGTGACCTTTGCCTTGTGTGTGGCCCTCTCGATGGCTGCTTGTTCCACGGTGGAAGGGCTGGTGGCGCCCACCAGCGAGCATAAGGCCGCATTAAATGGCCGGGATGCGGCAATCGACAGTCTGTCGCGCGCCAGCAGCTGTTGCCGGGATTACTCGACTCTGCCTTACGCCACCGCCAATGCGGGCGATGATAAGTGGTTGCCCATCGATGAGAACTCGCCTGTCTTCAATTTCTCTGAGGGTAAGAGCTATTTTGCCGCCTTCAAGTTGCCACAAAACTCCGGCGATTTGCGTATCACCGTCGCTGCCGAAATTGGTAAAACGCTGTATTTCCCCTCCGTGGTGCTGATGGATAGCCAATTCAAGGTGACTCGCGTCATTGACAGCAAGGTATTCAGTTACAAAGAGGCACAATTGCTGGCCGGGAACCGGATTGAAGGGGTCTTTACCGTTGACCGTACCTATATTGGCAATCCGAAGAATGAAACCTACATGGTGATCTATACCCCGGAAAACAAACTCTCGGAGACAACCACCATCCTGAGTGAAGCCAAGTTGATGGCAAGATCGACGGCGGTCGTCGATCCAGGATTGAAGGATCCGGTGATTCCTCATTCGCCGTGGGGGCTGCTCAAGTTGCAGATCGAAGATCTTTCCGGCGATTCCGGCAAAGACAACATGTACAAGCCGGTCTATCAGGATGCGGTTGATGCCAATACACCGAAGGTTGATCCGACTCCGAATAAATTGAGCATCGCTCCTGCTGCTGCGACAGCCGCTGTAGCTGCTGGCGCGACCGCGGCGACAGTGAACCAGAATACTGCCGCTCCAGCGACGACCGCGACGCCGGTTGCATCCGGCTCTATGTTGGCGGAAACCGAACAGCTGTATAACCAGTTGATTCAGAAGTCAGTCAAGGATGGTGATATCGAGAAGGCCATGGCTTTTGCCGCCGAAGCGGAGCGGGCTGGTTCGCAAACCGCTAAGCCGACCCTGATTGATGCGATTAAGCACTCGCAAAAATAAACTTAAAGATAAAAATAAACCCCGCTTGCGGGGTTTATTTTTATCTGCAAAAAAGATATAAATTAAGCCTTGATTCAGTTCACATAAATGCTGATGTAACGTTTTGTTACCTTGCTGAATTATATGTTTACTGTGTGTCTTGCTATGTAATCAATGTCGACTGGTTTGAAACAGACATTGAAATTTCTTTTAGCTACGATATAGAGTGAAAAATCAGCTTTTATTAACTGCTTGGTTTTAAAGAAAAAATCTTTGTGATCCCCCTTTTGTTTTTTGCATCTCCTGAGTCTCCCTTCTTCTGGTTCGCGCTATATTTCATCCGTTGAATACACTCGTAAGGCAATAACCATTACGACAAGTCTTCGCGCTTGTCCGGTGTATTACAATAATCACTCAAGGACGCAAACTCCTCAGGAGCTCACACTATGTCAAATCTGTTCGCAAACTTGCAGAAAGTCGGTAAGTCACTGATGCTGCCGGTCTCCGTACTGCCCGTCGCAGGTATTCTGCTGGGTGTCGGTGCCGCCAAATTCACCTGGCTGCCGGCCATTGTTTCACAAATCATGAATGATGCCGGTGGTGCCGTTTTCGGTAACATGGCGTTGATCTTCGCTATCGGTGTGGCCTTGGGCTTCACCAACAACGACGGTGTATCCGCTCTGGCTGCAACTGTTGGTTACTACATTCTGAAGGCCACAATTGCTATTGTTGGCCCGACCTCCCTTGCTTTGTATGGTCTGGATGGTGATGTTACAAAGTTAACTGAGACTGGGGTATTGGGCGGTATTATCGCAGGTGGTATTGCTGCGTACATGTTCAATCGCTTCTACCGCATCCAGTTACCTGAGTACTTGGGCTTCTTCGCTGGTAAGCGCTTTGTACCTATCGTCACCGGCTTTGCTGCAATTTTTGCCGGTGTCGTATTAGCTTTCATTTGGCCGCCGATCGGTGGTGCTATTCAGTCGTTCTCTAATTGGGCTGCCTACCAGAACCCTGAATTGGCTTTCGGTATTTATGGCGTTGTTGAGCGCGCCCTGATCCCATTTGGTTTGCACCATATCTGGAACGTTCCGTTCTTTTTCCAAGCCGGTGATTGTGTGAATGAAGCCGGGAAGGAAATGCATGGCATTTTGACTTGCTATCAATCCGCGACTGAAGCCACTCGTACTGCTGACAACAGCTACTTCGGTCAGTTGGCTGGTGGTTATATGTTCAAGATGTACGGTCTGCCTGCTGCCGCGATTGCCATGTGGCATTCTGCCAAGCCGGAAAACCGTGCCAAGGTTGGTGGTATCATGGTCTCTGCAGCCCTGACCTCCTTCCTGACTGGTATCACCGAGCCAATCGAATTCTCCTTCCTGTTCGTAGCTCCGGTTCTGTACGCAATTCACGCTCTGTTGGCTGGTTCTGCCTTCGTAGTGACCAACATGCTGGGCATGGTTCACGGTACCTCCTTCTCTCACGGTCTGATCGACTTCATTGTTTTGTCTGCTAATTCACACAAATTCTGGTTGTTCCCGGTTATCGGCCTGATCTACGCCGCTGTTTACTACACCATTTTCCGTGTGGTTATCGCAGCTCTGGATCTGAAGACCCCGGGTCGTGAAGATGAAGTGGTTGAAGAGAGCGTTGCCGACATGGCTGAGCACTACATGGCCGAGCAGCTGGTTCTGGCCTTCGGTGGCAAGGACAACATCGCCTCTCTGGATGCCTGTATCACCCGCCTGCGTGTTGGTGTGAAGGATGTTGCCAAGGTAGACCAAGCCAAGCTGAAGTCGCTGGGTGCTGCTGGTGTCGTCGTAGCTGGTTCTGGTATCCAGGCCATCTTCGGTACCAAGTCTGACAACCTGAAGACCGACATGAATCAGTGGATGCAATCTCACTAATCGGTTGCCGGTGATTCAATCGAAAGGGAGGCGCAAGCCTCCCTTTTTTTGATCGGCTCTCGGTGGCAACAAAATTGGCAACAAAAAAAGAGGGGACCGGCTGGCCCCTCGTGACGTGGCGGTGTCGCATCGTTAGTCGATGCTGCGCAGCAGGGCGTTGATGCCCACCTTGGCGCGAGTCTTGGCATCCACTTTTTTGACGATGACGGCGCAGTACAGGCTGTAAGTGCCGCACTTGGAGGGCAGGGAGCCAGAGACCACCACGGAGCCTGCTGGTACGCGGCCGTAGTGGATTTCGCCGGTTTCCCGATCGTAGATGCGGGTGGACTGACCGATGAAGACGCCCATGGAGATCACGGAGCCCTCTTCCACGATAACCCCTTCAACCACCTCGGAGCGGGCCCCGATGAAGCAGTTGTCTTCGATGATGGTCGGGTTCGCTTGCAGCGGCTCGAGAACCCCACCGATACCGACGCCACCGGAGAGGTGAACATTGGCACCGATCTGCGCGCAGGATCCCACGGTGACCCAGGTGTCGACCATGGTGCCTTCACCAACGAAGCCGCCGATGTTGACGTAGGAGGGCATCAGGACGGCATTACGGGAAATGTAAGCGCCCTTGCGGACGATGGCATTCGGTACGACGCGAATGGCCTCTTCCTTGAACCGCTCCGGGGTGTAGTCGGCAAACTTGAGCGGCACCTTGTCGTAGAAGTTGGTGCCCGGGGCTCCCAGCATGGCATTTTCGTTGATGCGAAAATAGAGCAGCACGGCCTTCTTCAGCCATTGATGTACCATCCACTCACCGGCGATTTTCTCGGCAACACGGGCCTGACCCGCGTCCAGCATCTCGATGGTTTGCAAAATCGCTTGGCGCGTCAGAGCATCCACGCTGGTCGGCGTGATGCTGTCACGGCGTTCATAGGCCTCTTCAATCAGGCGTTGTAGCTCGGTCATGATGATCTCCCTTTAAAAAAATGGCATCCTTTTTATCACACATCGTCGTCGGGATTTAACTCGACGACTAACTTTTCTCGCAATGTCTGCTCATCCTCGGGGCTGAGCAGTTCGCCATCGCGGTGCGTCAAGGAGAAGAAATCCTCGACCCGCTCGCCGATGGTGGTGATCTTGGCGGCATGAACCACCAGCATGCATTGCTGGAATACGGAGCCGATCTGGGCCAATAACCCGGGGCGGTCGAGGGCCGTCAACTCGATCAGCGTATGCTTGCGGTCCCCCTTGTTGGGCAGAAAAGTGACCCGGGTCGGCACGGTGAACTGCCGGTGGCGTCGCGAGAGCGGCCGCGGCTTCGGTAGCAACATGTCCGGATTGTTGAGCGCATTGGTCAATCCCTTGCGCAGCGATGGCAGACGCTCGGCATCAATCGCCTCACCGTTCGGCTCCAACACCACGAAGGTGTCCATCACGTAACCCTCTTTGGAGTTCATGATCTGCGCATCGTGAATATTCAACCCCTTATGACCGAGGATGGTCGCCACCGTGGCAAACAGGCCGGGCATGTCGCGGCAATAGATGAAGAGCTCGGTGCCCCCCCGCGCCGCATGCTGGCCGAATAAAACCAGGGGTTCGCTCTTGTCATGGGGCAGTATGTGCTGGGTATGCCAGGCGATCTGCTCCGGGCTGTGGCGCATGAAGTAGTCAGCCTTGAACTCCTGCCAAAGAGGCAAGGTGCGCTCGTCGGGGATCCCCTGTTGACGCAGGAGCTCGAGGGCCTTGCGCTGGTTCTCGCGGATCCGCAGTTTCAGATCGGGCGGGTTTTCCAGCCCCAGCCGCAGCGCCTTCTGGGTCGCGAAATAGAGTTCGCGCAGCAGAGTGCCTTTCCAGTCGTTCCACAGGGTGTCGTTGGTGGCGCAGATGTCGGCTACCGTCAGGCAGTAGAGGTAATCCAGATGTTGTTCATCGCGGATCTTCTCGGCAAATTCATTGACCACATCGGGGTCATAGATGTCGCGCCGCTGGGCGGTGACGGAGAAGAGCAGGTGCTGACGAACTAGCCAGGCGACGAGCCGGCTCTCATAGCGATCCAGGCCGTGCAGCTGGCAAAAGTAGAGTGCTTCACTGGCTCCTAGTTCGGAATGGTCGCCGCCGCGTCCCTTCGCAATATCGTGAAATAGGGCTGCGAGCAGCAACAGCTCGGGCTTGGGCAGCCGGGAGTGCACCTCGCGAAACAGCGGTTGTTCGTGCTCGTGGCCGGGTTGGGTAAAGCGGTGGATGTTTTTCAGCAGCCGATGGGTGTGCTCATCGACCGTGTAGGCATGGAACATGTCGAACTGCATCTGACCGACGATCTGCCCCCACTGTGGGAGGTAGGCGGCGAGAATGCCATGTTCATGCATCAGGGTGATGGGCAGGCCGATGCCGCGGGGATGGCGCAACAGCGCCATGAACAACTGGCGACACTCGGGTAACTCCTGCAGCGAATAGATCAGGTTGCGCCGCGCTTCGCGCAGCTGGCGCAGACCGGCTGAGTAGATACCGGTGATCTCGGGGTGTTCGGCGATTTGATAAAACAACGCCAACATCGCCAGCGGCTTGTCGCGGAACAGGGTGGACTCCCGGGTGTCGATCAGGGTGTCGCGCAACACAAAATCCGGCGACAGCTCCCGCAGCTCGTTGGCGCCGTTGCCCAGGATGGCTTCATCGAACAGCTGCAACAGCATCTCATTGAGTTCGGCGACGCGCCGCACCGTCTGGTAGAAGCGCTTCATCATCTGCTCGATGGGTGGATTGCCTTGGCCCGGATAGCCGAGCAGCTCGGCCACGGCCCGCTGCCTGTCGAACAGCATGCGGTTGTCGTTTTTGCCGATGACGATGTGCAACGCAAAACGCAGTCGCCAGAGAAAGTTTTGGCAATCGAGCAGCTCCAGATATTCCGAACGACTCAAGAAGCCATAGCTGGTCATCTCGTACAGGCTGGTGGCGCCAAACTGCCGGCGGGCAACCCAGGCGAGAGTTTGAATATCGCGCAATCCGCCGGGATTGCTCTTTAGATCGGGCTCGAGGGTGTAGACGGTGTCCTGGTACTGCTGATGACGCGCCGCCTGTTCGGCCCGCTTGGCGCGAAAGAAGGCGGCACTGGGCCAAAACCGCTCGGGCTGAATGGCCTGATTCAGGGCGGCAAAGGTGTCCAGGGAGCCGGTGATCAGGCGTGCTTCGAGCAGGTTGGTGGCAATGGTGATGTCCTGCTTGCCCTGGTCGACGCACTCATGCACGGAGCGAACCGCATGGCCCACCTCCAGCTTGAGATCCCACAGCAACGTCAAGAATTGCCCTATGGTTTCGCCGACGGCTTTGGATAGAGGCTCTGGACTCAGGATCAGGATGTCGATATCAGAATTGGGGTGCAGCTCGCCTCGGCCGTAGCCGCCGACTGCAATCAGCGACAACCGCTGTTCGTGGGCCAGGCCAAACTGCTCCCAGCCTTGCGTCAACAGTTGATCGATGAGCAGCGAGCGGGCTGCCACCAGTTCACCGACCGGGCTGCCGGCCAGGAACTGCTCCTTCAGCCAGAGCTGAAATGCCGCCAGCGCCTCACGGCCACTGCTGATGGTCAGCTGGCTGGTGGGGAGAAAACTGGGTAGGGCAATGTAATGCAGCATGTCGGCCTCCCTGGCCTGCGCAAGGCATCAAGCCTTGACGTAACGCTCCAAGGTTTCATCCTGCCGCAGCGTCAATACCTCACACCCCTCATCGGTAACCAGCAGGGTGTGTTCATATTGCGCTGACGGTTGGCGATCGGCGGTGGTGACGGTCCAGCCATCCTTGCGATCGACCTTGCAGCGATAAGTGCCGGCATTGATCATCGGCTCTATGGTGAAACACATGCCCGGCTTCAACGTCAGCTTGTGGTTGTTGCGGTAGTGCAACACCTGGGGCTCTTCATGAAACTCTTTGCCGAGGCCATGGCCACAGTAATCGCGAACCACAGAAAAGCCGGCTTTTTCCGCCATGGGTTGGATAACGGCGCCAATTTCGCTCAGGCAGGCGCCAGGGCGAACGGTGCGGATGGCGGCATACAGAGTCTGTTGGGCCATTTCACAGAGTTGACGGTTGCGGGGGGTTGGATTGCCAACCCAGAACATCTGCGAGGTGTCACCGTGATAGCCATCTTTGATGACGGTGATGTCGATGTTGATGATGTCGCCATCTCGCAGCTTCTTGTGATTTGGGATGCCATGGCAGACGACTTCGTTGATCGAGGTGCAGATGGATTTAGGAAAGCCATGGTAGTTGAGCGGGGCGGGGATAGCGCCTTGCACCTGGATTATGTAGTCGTGACAAAGCTGGTTGAGTTCTTCAGTCGTAACCCCGGCCTTGACGTGAGGGGCGATCATCTCCAGCACCTCGGCGGCCAGACGACCTGCGACGCGCATTTTTTCGATTTCATCTGGGGTTTTTATGACGACTGACATGCTCTCTCTCGACTCGATTCATCGCACTGGCCGCCGGGGAATCCACGACGCGCCACGCATTGGGCAGAAGGCAAAATTGTACCGATTTGGGAGCGGGAGTTCCAGTTTACTGATCGGGATCAACAATTATTCCCTCCTGGGTTTGGGCGCCGTTTCCTCGCGCCAGGATCCATGCTCGGGTGGTGGCACTGAAACGGCCAATGTGATATAAAGCGCGCCGAGTCATGCTGTGTCAGACTCAATTCACTTAAATCCTTAAACCACACACACATCGACACGCTCTCCGGGGTGCCCTTTGGGTCGGAGTCGCGGGATGTGTGGAGGCCTAACCCCATAACAGAGGTTTAAAATGGCAAAAGTTTCAATGCGCGACATGCTGCAAGCCGGCGTTCACTTCGGTCACCAAACCCGTTTCTGGAACCCCAAGATGAAGCCGTTCATCTTTGGTGCCCGTAACGGCGTGCACATCATCCACCTGGAAAAGACTGTTCCTATGTTTGATGATGCGCTGAACTTCGTTGGCAACATCGCTGCCAAGAAGGGCAAGATCCTGTTCGTCGGTACCAAGCGTGCTGCCTCTGAAGCCGTAAAAGAAGCCGCTGCCAGCTGCGATCAGTTCTATGTGAACCATCGCTGGTTGGGCGGTATGCTGACCAACTGGAAGACCGTTCGTCAGTCCATCAAGCGTCTGAAAGACCTGGAAACCCAAGCTCAAGACGGTACCTTCGACAAGCTGACCAAGAAAGAGGCGCTGATGCGTACTCGCGAAATGGAAAAGCTGGAGAAGAGCCTGGGCGGTATCAAGGACATGGGCGGCCTGCCGGACGTTCTGTTTGTTATCGATGCCGAGCACGAGCACATCGCGATCAAGGAAGCCAACAACCTGGGTATCCCGGTTGTGTCTATCGTTGATACCAACTCCAACCCGGACGGTGTTGATTACATCATCCCGGGTAACGACGACGCGATCCGTGCCGTGAGCCTGTACCTGTCTGCCGCTGCTAGCGTCGTTAACGACTCTCGCGAGCTGGACATTGCAGTTCAAGCCGAGCAAGACGGTTTCGTAGAAGCCAACTAATAAAGGCACGAACAGTTCGCTGTTCCCCCTTATTAACCCGTTGTAATTGGTTAGCAGGGGTCCTCGTGACCCCTGCATTTTTATACAAATCACTCAGACCGAGGATAAAGGACATGGCAAACATTTCCGCCGCTCTGGTTAAAGAACTGCGCGAACGTACTGCAGCCGGCATGATGGACTGCAAAAAGGCACTGACTGAAGCCAATGGTGACATCGAACTGGCCATTGAAAACATGCGTAAGTCAGGTCAAGCCAAGGCTGCCAAGAAGGCTGGCCGTATCGCCGCCGAAGGTGTGATCCTGGCGCGTGCCGAAGGCAACTTTGCCACCATGATCGAACTGAACTGTGAAACCGACTTCGTGGGTAAGGACGCTGGTTTCCGCGCCTTCGGTGAGAAGGTTCTGAATATCGCAGTCGCAAACAAGATCACCGATCTGGAAGCCCTGAAGGCTGCCGAGTATGCCGACGGTGAAAGCGTGGAAGTGACGCTGAACAACCTGATCGCCAAGATCGGTGAAAACATGAACCTGCGCCGCATGATCGTGGTCGAAGGTGAAAACCTGGGCACCTACATCCACGGTGGCCGTATCGGTGTGGTCACCAAGCTGGTGGGCGGTTCTGCTGAACTGGCCAAGGATCTGGCGATGCACGTTGCGGCGAACAACCCGCAATTCGTCAAGCCGGAAGATGTTTCTGCCGAAGTCGTGGCCAAGGAACGTGAAATCCAGGTTGAGATCGCCGTTAACTCCGGCAAGCCGAAGGATATCGCCGAGAAGATGGTTGAAGGCCGTATGAAGAAATTCACCGGTGAAATCTCTCTGACTGGCCAGATGTTCGTCAAGGATCCTTCCATCTCTGTTGCCGATCTGCTGAAGAAAGAAGGCGCTGACGTACTGGAGTTCATCCGCTTTGAAGTGGGTGAAGGCATCGAGAAGCAAGAGACTGACTTCGCCGCCGAAGTTCAGGCTCAAATCGCTGCCATGAAGAGCTAATCTGCGATAAAGTTAGCCAAGCCAATTCAGACCGCGACCTATGTCGCGGTCTTTCTATGACCAGGAAGAAAAGATGAGTACCAATCCCAAAGCTGCTTACAGAAGAATTCTGTTGAAATTGAGTGGTGAGGCCTTACAGGGTGATGAAGGCTTCGGTATCGACCCGGCTGTGCTGGAGCGTATGGCGCAGGAGATCAAGGAGCTGGTCGAGCTCGGGGTACAAGTCGGTCTGGTCATCGGTGGTGGTAACTTGTTCCGTGGTGCTGGCCTGGCCAAGGCTGGCATGAATCGGGTGGTGGGTGATCACATGGGTATGCTGGCGACCGTGATGAACGGCCTGGCCATGCGGGATGCGTTGCATCGTGCCTATGTGAATGCGCGCCTGATGTCTGCCATCAGCCTGCAGGGGATCTGTGACTCCTATAGTTGGGCTGAGGGGATTAGCCAGCTGCGGGCTGGCAAGGTCGTGATTTTTGCGGCTGGCACCGGTAACCCCTTCTTTACGACGGACTCTGCTGCCTGTCTGCGGGGGATCGAGATCGAAGCCGACTGCGTGCTCAAGGCGACCAAGGTGGATGGGGTCTACTCCGAAGATCCGGTCAAGAACCCGGAAGCCGAACTCTACACCGAACTGGATTACAACGATGTGCTGGAAAAAGAGCTGAAGGTCATGGATCTGGCGGCGTTTACCCTGGCGCGCGATCATAACCTGCCGATCCGGGTGTTCAACATGAACAAGCCGGGTGCGCTGCGCCGCGTCATCATGGGCGAGCAAGAAGGCACGCTGATCCATCACAAAAACAGGTAACTCTCGCTTTGCCGAGCGCATTTACTGGTTACAATCATCGGTAGAGTCAGACGACACAGAAGAAGGATACGACAGTGATCAATGATATTAAGCAAGACGCAAAAGAGCGGATGACCAAGAGTGTCGAGTCGCTGAAGAGTCAGATGTCCAAGATCCGGACTGGGCGTGCTCAGCCGGCGTTGCTCGATGCCATTTCCGTGGATTATTACGGCTCATCCACACCGCTGCGTCAGGTTGCCAACGTGGTAGCAGAAGATGCGCGGACCCTGGCCGTCACCGTCTTCGATCGCACAATGATCCAGGCGGTTGAAAAGGCGATCATGACCTCTGATCTGGGACTCAATCCATCCTCAGCTGGTACCACCATTCGCGTCCCTTTGCCGCCGCTGACCGAAGAACGCCGCAAGGATATGATCAAACTGGTGCGCGCCGAAGCCGAGCAGGCCCGTGTCGCTGTGCGTAACGTGCGTCGTGATTGCAACG
Source organism: Aeromonadaceae bacterium (assembly GCA_041441555.1). Lineage (GTDB taxonomy): Bacteria > Pseudomonadota > Gammaproteobacteria > Enterobacterales > Aeromonadaceae > Pseudaeromonas. The sequence goes on along the minus strand of JASDSW010000061.1, from coordinate 21,353 downwards.
CCGATCTGAAGGCATTGCTGAAGGACAAAGAGATCTCCGAGGATGACGACCGTCGTGCTCAGGAAGAGATCCAGAAGCTGACCGATGGCTTCGTCAAGCAGGTGGATGATCTGCTGGCGGCCAAGGAAAAAGAGCTGATGGAAATCTGATTATCACATCGGGTATAGTACCGACGCCGTGTGGCTCGCGCTGCACGGCGTTTTTCTATTTACAGGGGATGAAGCATGTCGTTACCTGCCTCACTCGGTGAGATGGCCAATCAGGGGTTGCCCCGGCATGTTGCCATCATCATGGATGGTAATGGCCGCTGGGCTCAGCAGCGTGGCAAGATGCGCGTCTTCGGTCATAAAGCAGGCGTTCATGCGGTACGTAATGCCGTCTCGTTTGCCTCGCGTCTTGGGCTATCGGCCCTGACTCTCTTTGCCTTCTCCAGTGAAAACTGGCGGCGTCCCGAATCGGAAGTCAACGCCCTGATGGAACTTTTCATCCATGTGCTGGGGGGCGAGGCTAAGAAGCTGCACAAGAGCAATATTCAGCTGCGGATCATTGGTGAACGTTCCCGGTTCAGTGAACGATTGCAACAAAAGGTCGAGGCTGCGGAAGCTCTAACGGCAAACAATACCGGTTTGGTGTTGAATGTGGCCGCCAACTACGGTGGCCGTTGGGATATTACCCAGGCAGCCCTGTCGATGGCCCAGGCCCTGCAGCGGGGCGAGTTAACCGTCGAGCAGATCGGTGAAGAGACACTGGGCCGCTATCTGAGTACGCAGGGGTTGCCGGATGTGGACCTGATGATCCGCACCGGTGGGGATCACCGTATCAGCAATTTTTTGCTGTGGCAGGCAGCCTATGCCGAGCTCTACTTTACCCCCGTACTGTGGCCTGATTTTGATGATGTTGTTTTTAGCGAGGCGATCGCCTCATTTGCCAGCCGCGAACGCCGTTTTGGCTGTACCGGTGAACAGGTCCGGGCCTTATTGGCACATTCCGGCTGACGTTAGAGGTTCATGTCGTTGAAACAAAGAATAATTACCGCCCTAATTCTGATCCCGCTTGCCATCGGTTGGATGTTCTTTTTACCGCTGGACTATTTTTGCCTCGGTGCCATTGTCATTTTTCTATTAGCCAGTCGTGAGTGGGGGCGTTTCGTGCTGCCGGCTCAGCCAAACTGGTTGCTGTTACCGATGGGGGGCTTGCTGAGCCTCTCGTTATGGCTCAATCCGCCTGCACAACTGCTGCAGGCCACACCTCATCCGGTCATTCTCGGCATTCTCTATGCGGGCGGACTGTGGTGGCTGGCGGCACTGGTCATGGTGCTGGCTTATCCGCGGGGAACCCGCTGGTGGCGCAAACAACCCTGGTTGAAGGCGCTGTTCGGCGTTCTGACTCTGCTGCCCTTTTTCTGGTCGCTGCTTCTGCTGCGCAGTCACGGCTATACCACCGATCCGCAACTGGGTGGCTGGGTGGTTTTCTTTGTCATGCTGCTGGTCTGGTGTGCCGATTCCGGTGCCTATTTTGTCGGTCGAGCCTTCGGGCGGCGCAAGTTGCTGCCGGCAGTCAGTCCGCAAAAAACCATCGAAGGCTTGGTGGGTGGCTTGCTGCTATCCGCCGGGGTCGCGACGGCCGTTGCCTATGGCTGTTCGCTGGGCCTGCGTCAAACGCTGATTGTGGTGGTCTGTTCGATGGTGGCGATGCTCGCCTCCGTGCTGGGCGATCTGACGGAAAGTCTGTTCAAGCGCCAGGCGGGTATCAAGGATTCGGGTTCCCTGCTGCCCGGTCATGGTGGCGTCCTGGATCGGATCGACAGCCTGACGGCCGCTTTACCGATCTTCGTGGTCTGTTATCTACTGCTCAACTGAACAAGAGGTAGTCATGCATCAGTTGACCATATTGGGTTCAACCGGTTCTATTGGCCGCAGCACCCTGGACGTGGTGCGACGTCATCGCGATGAGTTTGAGATCGTCGCGCTGGCTGCCAACTGTGATGTGACGCGGATGCTGGCGGATTGTCTCGAATTTGCTCCCCGGTATGCGGTCCTGGTGCAGGACGAGGCGGCCATGGCACTGCGTCTGGCGCTGGCGGAGGCTAATTCGAATACCGAAGTCCTCAGCGGCACTGCTGCATTGTGCGAAGTCTCCCGGTTGCAGGATGTTGACACCGTGATGGCCGCCATCGTCGGGGCGGCTGGTTTGTTACCCGCCATGGCGGCCATTGAAGCGGGCAAGCGGGTGCTGTTGGCCAATAAGGAGGCGTTGGTGATGTCGGGGGCGCTCTTCATGCAGGCTGCCGCCACCCACGGGGCCACCCTGTTGCCGGTCGACAGCGAACACAATGCCATCTTCCAGTGTCTGCCGGAAGCCGTGCACGGGCAGATGGGCTCATGCGACCTGGCTGCCGCCGGGGTGGCTCGCATCCTGCTGACCGGCTCGGGAGGCCCGTTCCGTTATACCGAGATTGCCGAGTTGGCGCAGGTGACTCCAGAGCAGGCCATCGCCCACCCCAACTGGTCGATGGGGCGCAAAATATCCGTGGATTCCGCCACCATGATGAACAAGGGGCTGGAATTTATTGAAGCCAAGTGGCTGTTCAATGCTAAGCCTGAGCAGATCCAAGTCATCATTCATCCACAATCGGTGATCCATTCGATGGTGCAATACAAGGATGGCTCTGTGCTGGCCCAGATGGGACATCCAGACATGCGCACTCCCATCGCTCACGCGCTGGCCTACCCGCAACGGGTCACCTCCGGCGTCGAGCCTCTGGATTTTTTCGCGCTCGGTGAGCTGAGCTTCATCCGTCCCGATTATCAACGCTACCCCTGTCTGCAACTGGCGATGGAAGCCTGTTGGGCTGGGCAGGCGGCGACGACGGCATTGAATGCGGCCAACGAGTTGGCCGTTTCAGCCTTTCTCGATCGTCAGATTGGCTTCATGGACATCTATCGACTCTGTGCTCCTGTGGTGCATGCCTTTGCCGACCGTTCAACCCCCGATTTGGCGACCATTCTGGAATTGGACGCTGAGGCCCGGCGCATGACGCTGCAACTACTCAAGGGTATGCAATGATCGACATTCTCTGGAATCTGCTCTCCTTCATCGTTTCTCTGGCCATTCTGATTGCCGTTCATGAGTGGGGCCACTTCTGGGTGGCGCGTCGTTGCGGCGTGCGGGTTGAGCGCTTCTCGCTGGGGTTTGGCAAGGTGCTGTTTAGTCGCACCGACCGACTGGGCACCGAATATTCGCTGTCGCTGATCCCGCTGGGTGGCTATGTCAAGATGCTGGATGAGCGGGTAGAAGAAGTTCCCGAGGCGTTGCGCTCTCAGGCTTTCAACAACAAATCGGTCTGGCAACGCTTTGCCATCGTCGCGGCCGGGCCCATCGCCAACTTCGTCTTTGCCCTGTTTGCCTTCTGGCTGATGTTCATGCTCGGGGTTTCGACCATCAAGCCGGTCATCGGCGAGGTGGTACCTCACTCTGCAGCTGCGCAGGCTGGTCTGCAGCCGGGGATGGAGATTGTGCAGGTCGGCGATGAGCTGACGGCCGACTGGGAAGCGGTGGCTTATGCCCTGGTTTCTCATCTGGGCGATGAGACGATTGCCCTGACCGTCGTCGATGATCGCGGCATTCGGGTGGAGAAACCGCTGTCGCTTCAGGGGTGGCAACTGGACGGCAAAGAGGAGCAGGCTCCTTTCGTCGCCCTGGGCATTGAGCCGTTGGGCCCGCAGGTAACACTAGAGGTCGGACAACTGGTTGCCGGTGGCCGCGCCGAACAGGTTGGGTTGCAGGTCGGCGATCAGTTGAGCAAAGTCAACGGTCAGCCGCTGACCGACTGGCAGCAATTCGTGACCGTTATTCAGAACTCACCAGATGTGCCGGTGACCATTGAGGTGCGACGGGCGAATGGCGAGCAACGCTTTACCGTGACTCCGGCCGCTCGCGAAGTGCAAGGCCGGAAAGTCGGCCTGGTCGGGCTTGCTCCCAAGGTCTTGCCGCTGGATGATAAATACCGGGTCGAGTTGCACTACGGGCCTGTCGAGGCCCTCTGGGTCGGGGCGCAACGCACTCTCTCAACCATGTCGTTGACGCTGGAGATGCTCAAAAAGCTGATTACCGGTGTCGTTTCGCTGGATAATCTGAGCGGTCCGATCTCAATTGCGAAGGGAGCAGGCAGCACAGCCAGTTTTGGTCTGGTATACTTCCTCGGTTTTTTGGCGCTGGTAAGCGTCAATTTGGGTATTATCAATCTTTTCCCACTGCCGGTGCTGGATGGTGGGCATCTGCTGTTTTTCGTCATTGAGGCGATCAAGGGCAGCCCTGTATCGGAGAAGGTGCAGGAATATGCATTCAAGTTTGGCGCAGCCGTTTTGGTTTGTTTGATGGGGATTGCGCTATTTAATGACTTTGTGCGCCTGTGATGGCGTGGCAACTAGGACATACGAGAATAACATGGCTGTAAAAAAAGCGCTGGTCGCCTCATGCCTGTTGGGCATCAGTCTGATGGCTCAAGGGGCCGAGTTAGCTTCTACCTCATTTGTTGTGCAGGACATTCGGGTTGAAGGGCTGCAGCGGGTGACTCTGGGGGCTGCCCTGTTGAACTTGCCGGTCCGGGTTGGCGATACACTGGATGCGCAGACCTCGGCGAACGCCATCAAGAAGCTGTATGCCTCCGGCAACTTCGAAGATATTCAGCTCAAGCGCGATGGCAACGTCTTGGTGGTGGAAGTCAAAGAGCGGCCGACCATCAGTAACATCGAGTTTGCCGGCAATAAGGATATCAAGGAAGAACAGCTGAAGGAGTCTATTGAGGCTTCCGGCGTGCGCGTCGGTGAACCCTTGGATCGCACCGTGCTGCGCTCCTTGGAGAAAAACCTCGAAGACTTTTACTACGGTGTCGGTAAATATTCCGCCAAAGTCCAAGCGATTGTCACACCGCTGCCGCGTAACCGGGTCGACTTGAAGATCAACTTCATCGAAGGGGTTTCGGCCAAGATCCAGCAAATCAACATAGTCGGCAATAAGGTGTTCAGTGAAGATCTATTGTTGGCTCAGATGTCCTTGCGCGATCATGTGCCTTGGTGGAACTTTGTCGCCGATCAGAAGTACCAGAAGCAGAAGCTGGCTGGTGATTTGGAGGCGTTACGCTCCTACTACATGGACCGTGGCTATTTGCGCTTCAAGGTCGATTCCACCCAGGTGGGAATGACACCGGACAAGAAAGGACTCTATATCACTATCAACATTGATGAGGGTGAGCAGTACAACGTTTCCAGCGTCAGTCTCAAGGGTGATCTCATCGGTCGTGGTAGCGATATGGAGAAACTGATCCCCATCACCAAGGGGGAGCTCTACTCGGCGGCAACCGTGACCCATACCGAAGAGAGCCTCTCCAAGTTCCTCGGCAAGTTTGGCTATGCTTACCCGCAAATTACCACCTTCCCTCAGATCGACGATGCGAAAAAAGAGGTGGCACTGACGATCAACGTGGTGCCGGGACCGCGGATCTACGTGCGTAACATCACCACGAAGGGGAATGTCATCACTCGGGATGAAGTCCTGCGTCGTGAGATGCGGCAGATGGAGGGCACCTGGCTTTCCAATGAGCAGGTTGAAGCCTCCAAGACGCGCCTTAATCGCCTGGGCTTTTTTGAAACCGTGGAGATCCAGCCGCGCCGCCTGCCAGGCAGCGAGGACAAGGTGGATCTGGATGTCACCGTCAAAGAGCAGGCGGCAGGTTCCATCACCGGCGGCGTCGGTTATGGCACCAGCTCCGGGGTTAGCTTCCAGTTTGGTTTGACCCAGGATAACTTCATGGGGTCGGGCAACAAGGGCGCGTTCACCTTTAACATGAACGATTACAGCAAGACCTTCGATGTCAGCTATACCGATCCCTATTTTACCTTGGATGGCATCAGCCTTGGCGGTCGGGCCTACTACACCGAGTTTGAGGCCGGGGATGCCAACCTGGTGGACTACAACAACCAGACCATCGGTACCCGGGTCACGGCTGGCTATCCGGTCAACGAGATCAACCGCCTGGAATACGGGGTTGGGTATGAACACAATAAACTGTCACAGCTGCAGGCCTATGCTCAGATCCGCAAGTTCTGGGAGATCTATGCCGATAACCGGGATGATGAAGGCCGCGTGGTGTTCGATAACTTTGATTTCACCAGCAGTTGGATCCGCAACAATCTGAACAAGGGGATGTTTGCCACTGACGGCGATCGTCAGCAACTGACGGGCAAGGTGACCATTCCGGGCTCTGATCTGCAGTTTTACAAGATCAGTTTCGACGACTCCCACTACTACCCGTTGGATAAGGAACACTCCTGGGTACTGCTGGGCCGCCTGAAGCTCGCTTACGGGAATGGCTATGGTCAGGTGGGGGGGTATGATCAGGTCCTGCCCTTCTTCGAAAACTACTATGCCGGTGGTGATCAGTGGCTACGGGGCTTTAAGTCCAACAGCGTCGGTCCGAAGGCTATGTACCTGTATAACGATCAGGGGAATAACAGCATAGTGGCGACCAACCAGTCGGTGGGTGGGAATGCGATGAGTGTGGCCAGCTTCGAATTCATTGTGCCGACCCCGTTTGCCGGTGAGGCCTATCGCAATCAGCTGCGCACCTCGATCTTCTTCGATATTGGTACTGTTTGGGATACCACCTTCAATCCGAACGATTACAACGCCTGCAGCGCATCCTGCGACAAGTACTATGACTATTCGGATCCGTCGCTGTACCGCTCTTCAGCCGGTGTGTCGTTGCAGTGGTTGTCGCCTTTGGGCCCGCTTGGGATCTCACTGGCCAAGCCGATCAAGGAACAACCGGGTGACAGAGACGAAGTATTCAACTTCAACATTGGTCGCACCTTCTAAGGTGAGAAATAACAAGGAGTAGGAAGTGAGCAAAGTATTACAAGTGGCCAGCCTGGCGCTGGCAATGATGGCAAGTGGTTATTCCGCGCAAGCTGCTGCTGACACTAAGATCGCAGTGGTCAGCGTACCCCGCATCATGCAGGAGATCCCGCAAGGCAAGGCGATTGACGCCAAGCTCAAATCCGAGTTCTCCAGCCGGATCAGTGAGATGCAACGTTTGGAAAGCGAGGGGCAATCACTGGCCGCCAAGCTGAAGAAGGACGAGTCCTTCATGAGCGCCGACGAACGAACCAAGTTGCAACGTCGTCTGGCCGAGCTGCAAGCGGACTTCAATCTGAAGGGCCAGGCTCTGCAGGAAGATCAGCGCCGTCGTTTCGGCGAAGAGCAGAAGAAGGTGTTTGACAAGGTGCAAACCGCCATCGATGCCATTGCCAAGTCTCAGGGTTACGATCTGGTGCTGAATGGGCAAGCGGTCGTCTTTGGTGAAGGCAAGTTGGACATCACCGATCAAGTTATCCAACAAGTCAGCAAGAGCAAGTAAGCGATGAGTGTGACTCTCGGCCAGCTGGCGACGCTGCTTGGTGCTGAGCTGCATGGGGATGCCTCCGTGGAGGTATCCCGTGTTGCCAACCTTGAGACGGCCCAGTCTGGTGAAATCAGTTTTCTATCCGATAGCAAGTACCACTCCTTCCTGAGTCAGACTCAGGCGAGTGCCGTATTGCTCAAACCGGCGGATCTGGCTGCCTGTCAGACCAATGCGTTGGTCATCAAGGATCCCTACGTGGGGTTTGCGCGAGTTGCCCAGTTGCTGGACACCTCGCCGAAACCCGCATCCAGTATTCACCCGAGTGCCGTGATTGCCGCGGATGTTCAGTTGGGTGAGGGGGTGGCAGTTGGGGCCAATGCAGTCATCGAGTCCGGCGTGGTGCTGGGCGATGGCGTGCTGATTGGGCCCGGTTGCTACGTCGGCCAGAATAGCCGGATTGGCAAGGGCACCCGGTTGTGGGCCAATGTGACCATCTACCATAACGTGCAGATCGGTGAGGTCTGCTTGTTCCAATCGGGTTGCGTCATTGGCGCCGATGGGTTTGGCTACGCCAATGAACGCGGCGAGTGGATCAAGATCCCGCAGGTCGGCGGCGTGGTGATCGGCAACCGGGTCGAGGTCGGGGCTTGTACCACCATCGATCGGGGAGCCATTGACGACACCAAGATCGCGGACAACGTCATCATCGATAATCAGTGCCAGATCGCCCATAACGTCGAGATCGGTTATGGCACGGCGATTGCTGGTGCCGCCACGTTCGCAGGTAGCACCAAAATCGGCAAATATTGTATCATTGGCGGCGCCTCCGTCTTCAACGGCCATATTCAGGTGTGTGATCAGGTCACCATCACGGGTATGGCGATGGTCATGCGATCCATCACCGAGCCAGGGATCTACTCCTCTGGCATCCCGGCGCAAACCAATAAAGAGTGGCGCAAGATGGCCGCTCGGGTCTTGCACATCGATGAGATGCACAAGCGGTTGGGCCGGCTGGATAGATTGGTCGATGACCAGGAACAATAAGCGATTAAGGATACAGGTTTGAGCAACGAACTTAACCAACTAGACATTCAGGATATTCTGGATCTGTTACCGCACCGTTACCCCTTCCTGCTGGTTGATCGCGTAGTCAACTATGAGATCAGTGAAGAGCGTAAGGTGCTGCGTGGTATCAAGAATGTGTCATTCAACGAACCATTCTTCCAGGGCCACTTCCCGCAGAAGCCAGTTCTTCCGGGTGTGTTGATCCTCGAAGCCATGGCTCAGGCCACCGGTATCTTGGCCTTCCGCATGGTTGGCAAGCCCAAACCCAACGAGCTCTATTACTTTGCCTCCATCGACAATGCCCGCTTCAAGCGCCCTGTGGTTCCCGGAGACCAACTGGTGCTGGATGTGGAGTTTTTGAAGGAGCGTCGCGGCATCGCCAAGTTCACTGGCGTCGCGAGCGTCGATGGCGAGGTGGTTTGCACCGCTGAGCTGATGTGTGCCAAACGCGAGAGCTGACATCGTGATCCATCCAAGTGCGGTAATTCATGACACGGCCATCATAGACGCGGGTGCTGTGATCGGCGCCAACGTGGTGATTGGACCCTGGACTCTGATCGGCGCCGAGGTCGAGATCGGCGAGGGGTGCTGGATCGGTTCTCATGTGGTCATCAAGGGGCCGACCAAGATTGGTCAGGGCAACAAGATTTTCCAATTCTGCTCCATCGGCGAGGATTGCCAGGACAAGAAGTACAAGGGTGAGCGCACCTTCCTGGAAATCGGTGACCATAATGTCATCCGTGAACACTGCACCTTCCATCGTGGCACCATTCAGGATCGCTGCCTGACCAAGGTCGGCAGCCGCAACCTGTTCATGGTCAATGTGCACATCGCCCATGACTGTGTCATCGGTGATGACTGCATCTTCGCCAACAATGCCACTCTGGCTGGCCACGTCCACATCGGTGACTGGGTGATCTTTGGTGGCCTGGCCGCGATTCACCAGTTTGGCCGGGTCGGTTCCCATGCCTTTGTCGCCGGGATGGCCGCGCTGAACAAGGATGTGCCACCCTATGTGATGGCCGCGGGTCACTACGCCAAGCCGTTTGGCGTCAACAGTGAAGGGCTCAAACGCCGTGGTTTCTCTCCTGAAGCCATCGCCATGGTCAAGCGTGCCTACAAGCTGCTCTATCGTCAGGGGTTGACCGTTGAAGAGGCACTGCCGGAGCTGGAAACCATGGCGGCGGAAGAGCCGGCGGTTGCCCTGTTCGTCGACTTCCTCAAGCAGAACGAGCGCGGCATTGTCCGCTGATCGGTCATGACAGAGTCGAAGCGCCCACTGCGGATTGCCATCGTCGCCGGAGAAGTCTCCGGCGATATTCTTGCTGCGGGTCTGATGCGGGAAATTCGCCTGCGTCATCCAGATGTCGAGTTCATCGGCATCGCCGGTCCGCGCATGCAGGAGTTGGGGATCCAGATGCTGTTCGAGATGGAAGAGCTGGCGGTGATGGGGCTGGTCGAGGTGCTGGCGCGCCTGCCGCGCCTGCTCGCGGTGCGGCGTCAGCTGATCCGTGAATTGATCGCCAATCCACCGGATCTCTTCATCGGCGTCGATGCCCCTGATTTCAATATCGGGGTGGAGCTCATCCTCAAGCGTCAAGGCATCAAGACGGTGCACTATGTCAGCCCCTCGGTCTGGGCCTGGCGCCAATCCCGTATTCATAAGATCAAGGCGGCCACCGATCTGGTACTGGCCTTCCTGCCATTTGAAAAAGCCTTTTACGATCAGCATCAGGCGCCCTGTCGCTTCGTTGGCCACACCATGGCGGATGCCGTGCCTTTGCACAGCGATCGTGAGGCGGCCTGCCAACGGCTGGGGTTGGATCCGGCGCGGCGTTATCTGGCGGTGCTGCCGGGTAGTCGCCAGGCCGAGGTGGCACTGTTGGCGCCGATCTTCTTGCAGGCTTGCCAGCTGTTGCGTCAGTCGCATCCCGAGTTGGAAATCGTGGTGCCGCTGGTCAATGGCCGGCGTCGTCAGCAGTTCGAGGCGATTGCTCAGCAACTGGCCCTGGAGATACCGCTGCATCTGTTCGATGGCCAGGCGCGGGACGTGATGGCGGCCGGTGATGCCATCTTGTTAGCATCGGGGACGGCGACGCTGGAGGCTATGCTGGTTAAACGGCCCATGGTGGTGGGTTACAAGGTCAATGCGCTGACCTACTGGATTGGGCAGCGGTTGGTCAAGATCCGTACCTTTGCCCTGCCGAACCTGCTCGCCGGACGCATGCTGGTCCCTGAGTTGATCCAGGAAGGGTGTACGCCGGAGGCGATCTGTCGGGAGCTGGCGACGCTCTTGGCGCAGGATAACTCGGCGTTGCTGGAAGAGTTTGTCCGTCTGCATCAGTTGATCCGCTGTGATGCCGACAAGCAGGCGGCCGAGGCCGTACTGCAGCTACTGGATGCCTCATGAGTGATTTTATCTACCCCTGTGATCCGCGCCAGACTCTGGTAGCGGGTGTGGATGAGGTGGGGCGGGGCCCCCTGGTCGGTGATGTGGTGACGGCGGCCGTGATCTTGGATCCGGCGCGTCCGATCCTCGGCCTTAACGACTCCAAAAAACTCTCTGAAAAGAAGCGGCTGGCGTTGTACGACGAGATCGTCGACAAGGCGTTGGCCTATGCCATCGGTCGCTGTTCGCCCGCCGAGATCGATGAGCTGAATATATTGCACGCCACCATGCGCGCCATGCAGCGAGCGGTGGCCGCCCTGCCGCAGATACCCGGTTATGTGCTGGTTGATGGCAATCGCACCCCGGATTTTGGTATTCCCGCTCTGGCGGTGGTCAAGGGCGATAGCAAGGTGGCCGAGATCAGCGCTGCCTCCATCCTGGCCAAGGTGACCCGGGATCGGGAGATGGCTGAACTCGATGCCCGCTTCCCAGGCTATGGCTTTGCCCAGCACAAGGGTTACCCGACCGCCGAGCATCTGGCGCGTCTGCAGCAGTTTGGCGTCACCGATTATCACAGACGCAGTTTCCGTCCGGTGCGGGTTGCACTGGGCTGGGAATAGTCTCCAACCCTCGCCCGACTAAGGGATCGACGAAGATGGCAGAGCCCCGTTTCATACACCTGCGCGTCCATTCCGACTTCTCGATGGTCGATGGCCTGCAGAAGATCAAGCCGCTCGTAGCCCGGGCCGCCGAGCATGGCATGCCGGCGATGGCCATCACCGATCAGATGAACCAGTGTGGTCTGGTGCGCTTCTATGGCGAAGCTCATGGCAAGGGGATGAAACCCCTGGCCGGCGTTGACTTCTGGATGCAGAGCGACGAACTCGGTGAGGAGCTGTTTCGCCTGACGGGTCTGGCGATGGACAACGAGGGGCAGCAGAACCTGGTACAGCTCATCTCCAAGGGCTATCTGCGGGGCCATGTCCAGGGATTGCCGGTCATCGACAAGCAGTGGCTGGTCGAACATCAGGCCGGGGTGATCCTGCTCTCCGGTGGTCGCGAGGGGGATGTCGGCAAGTTTCTGCTCAAGGGCAATGAGGCCATGGTGGCGCGCTGCGTTGCCTTCTATCAGCACCATTTTGCCGATCGCTTCTATCTGGAGTTGATCCGTACCGGGCGCACCGATGAAGAGACCTATATCCGCATGGCGGTGGCTCTGGCGCAGCAAGCCGATCTGCCGGTGGTAGCGACCAATGAGGTGGTGTTCCGCGACGAGGACGATTTTGAGGCCCACGAGATCCGCGTGGCCATCCACGATGGCTATACGCTGGATGATGCCCGCCGCCCCAAACGGTTCAGTGCCCAGCAATATCTAAAGAGTCAGGAGCAGATGGTCGAGTTGTTCGCCGATCTGCCCGAAGCCCTGGCCAATACCGTCGAGATTGCCAAGCGTTGCAACGTGACGGTGCGGCTCGGCGAGTATTTCCTGCCCAAGTTCCCTACCGGCGATATGTCGACGGAAGATTACCTGGTGCTGCGCTCCAAGGAGGGGCTCGAGGCGCGGTTGGAGTTTCTGTTCCCCGATCCGCAAGTTCGCGCCGAGAAACGTGGCGAGTACGATGAGCGACTGGATGTCGAGCTCAAGGTTATCAACCAGATGGGCTTCCCCGGCTACTTCCTCATCGTCATGGAGTTTATCCAGTGGTCGAAGGACCACAACATCCCGGTCGGGCCGGGACGGGGCTCGGGGGCCGGCTCGCTGGTCGCCTATGCGCTGAAGATCACCGATCTGGATCCGCTGGAGTTCGATCTGCTGTTCGAACGCTTCTTGAACCCAGAGCGGGTCTCGATGCCGGACTTCGACGTCGACTTCTGCATGGATCGCCGGGATGAGGTGATCGACCACGTCGCCGAGATGTATGGTCGCGAGGCGGTCTCGCAGATCATCACCTTCGGCACCATGGCGGCCAAGGCGGCCATCCGCGACGTCGGCCGGGTGCTCGGTCACTCCTACAGCTTCTGCGATCGCATCTCCAAGCTGGTGCCGCCGGATCCGGGTATGACGCTGGCCAAGGCGTTCGAAGCCGAGCCTAAACTCCCCGAGCTCTACGAGCAGGATGAAGAGGTCAAGGCGCTGATCGACATGGCGCGTCGCCTGGAAGGTGTGACGCGCAATGCCGGGAAACATGCCGGTGGTGTGGTCATCGCGCCCACCAAGATCACCGATTTTGCCCCTCTCTATTGCGATGGCGAGGGAAACAACCCGGTCACCCAGTTCGATAAGAACGATGTGGAATACGCCGGCCTGGTCAAGTTCGACTTCCTGGGGTTGCGCACCCTGACCATCATCCAGTGGGCGCTGGACATGATCAATCCGCGCATGGCCCGGGAGGGCAAGCCGGTGGTCCGCATCGAAGCGATCCCGCTGGACGATAAGGCGTCGTTCAAGACCCTGCTCGCCTGCAAGACCACGGCCGTGTTCCAGCTCGAATCCCGGGGCATGAAGGATCTCATCAAGCGTCTGAAGCCCGACTGCTTTGAAGACATGATCGCACTGGTGGCCCTATTCCGCCCTGGTCCTCTGCAATCGGGGATGGTGGATAACTTCATCGACCGTAAACATGGCCGCGAAGCCATCTCCTACCCGGATGTTCAGTGGCAGCATGAGTCACTCAAGCCCATCCTGGATCCGACCTACGGCATCATCCTCTACCAAGAGCAGGTGATGCAGATCGCCCAGACTCTGGCAGGCTATACCCTGGGAGGCGCCGACATGTTGCGTCGCGCCATGGGTAAGAAGAAGCCCGAAGAGATGGCCAAGCAGCGGGCCGGCTTTGAAGCTGGGGCGGTGAAGAACGGCGTCGACGGCGAACTGGCGATGAAGATCTTCGACCTGGTGGAGAAATTCGCCGGTTACGGCTTCAACAAGTCGCACTCGGCGGCCTATGCGCTGGTCTCCTATCAGACCCTGTGGCTGAAGACTCACTTCCCGGCGGAGTTCATGGCGGCGGTGATGACCGCCGATATGGACAATACCGATAAAATCGTGACCCTGGTCGATGAGTGTCAGCGCATGGGGCTGACCATCATACCGCCGGACGTCAACAGCGGTCAGTACCGCTTCACCGTCAACCGGCAGGGCCATATCGTCTATGGCATCGGTGCGGTCAAGGGGGTGGGTGAAGGGCCGATCGAGGCGATCATCGAGGCCCGGGAGGCCGGTGGTCCGTTCCGCGATCTGTTTGATTTCTGCAACCGGGTCGATATCAAACGGCTGAACAAGCGGGTGATGGAGAAGCTGATCCTGGCCGGTGCCCTAGACCAGCTCGGGCCCCACCGCGCGGCTTTGACCGCCAGCCTGGAAGAGGCGATGAAGGCGGCCGAGCAGAAGGCCAAGGATCTGGCGCGTGGCCAGAACGATCTGTTTGGCGATCTGTTTGCCTGCGATGAGGATGCGGTGCTGCCGAGTCCGAGTTTCGCCGAGGTGCCGGAGTGGCCGGACAAGATCTGGCTGGAGGGGGAGCGGGAGACCCTGGGGCTCTACCTGACCGGCCACCCGATCAACCAATACCTGCCCGAGCTCAAACACTATGTCTCGGGCAGTCTGTGCGACCTGCACCCCACCGAGCGGGACAAGATCACCACGGCGGCCGGTCTGGTCATCGCCGCCCGGGTGCTGGTCACCAAGCGCGGCAATCGCATGGGGATCCTGACCATCGACGATCGCTCCGGGCGGCTCGATATCACGCTGTTTAGCGAAGCATTGGAACGTTATGAGGATCTGCTTGTCCAAGACAAGATCCTAGTTGTCAGTGGACAGGTCGGCTTTGATGACTTCTCCGGTGGGCTTAAGATGTCGGCCCGTGAGTTGATGGATATTTCCGACGCACGCGCCCGTTACGCACGGGGCCTGCGCTTAAATCTGGAACAAAAACAGATCGATGAGCGATTTTTCCAGCGTTTTGCTGAAATTATGCAACCTCATCGTGCCGGTATCTGTCCGGTTCAGGTATGCTACCGCAAACCTGGCGTACAGGCCGCATTGCACCTAGGCACCGAGTGGCGAGTAACGCCCACCGATCAACTACTGGACGACCTCCGCATGCTGTTGGGCAAGCAGAATGTCGACCTGATTTTTGAGTAGCGATTTCGGATACCAATATGAATCTAAACTTTCTCGATTTTGAACAACCGATTGCCGAGCTGCTGGCTCAGATTGATGAACTCAAGCATGTGAGCAGTGGCGTGGGTAACAACGTGGATCTCTCCGAGGAGATTTCCCGGTTGGAGAAGAAGAACGAAGAGCTGACTCGCAAGCTGTTTTCCGAGTTGGGGGCCTGGCAGATTTCGCAAATCGCCCGCCATCCGCTGCGCCCTTATACCAAGGACTACGTCAGCCGCTTGTTCACCGAATTCGATGATTTGGCCGGCGATCGTGCCTTCGCCGATGACAAGGCGATCATCGGCGGGGTGGCCCGTTTCGAAGGGGAACCCGTGATGGTGATTGGCCATCAGAAGGGGCGGGATACCCAAGAGAAGATCCGTCGCAACTTCGGGATGCCGCGTCCGGAAGGTTATCGCAAGGCGCTGCGTCTGATGCAGATGGCCGAACGCTTCAAGATGCCGATCATTACCTTCATCGATACCCCGGGTGCCTATCCTGGGATCGGTGCCGAGGAGCGTGGTCAGTCTGAGGCCATCGCCCGTAACCTCAAGGTGATGTCCAGCCTCAAGGTCCCTGTGGTCTGCACCGTCATCGGTGAGGGTGGTTCCGGCGGCGCGCTGGCCATCGGCGTCGGCGATCGGGTCAACATGCTGCAGTACTCCACCTACTCGGTGATTTCACCGGAAGGCTGCGCCTCCATCCTGTGGAAGAGTGCCGACAAGGCCTCACTGGCGGCCGAAGCCATGGGCATCACGGCTCAGCGCCTGAAGCAGTTGAAGCTGATCAATAACATAGTGCCCGAGCCGCTGGGCGGAGCTCACCGGGATCACGACGAGATGGCAGCCCTGCTGCGCAAGCGTCTGTTGGCCGATCTGGCCGATCTGCGTCGCCTCTCCACCGAGCAACTGCTGAGTGAACGTTACGCGCGACTGATGTCTTTTGGTTACTGCTGATCCGTCACCCGCTAGACAACAAAGGCACCCTCGGGTGCCTTTGTCGTTTCTATGCTCGCTACATCAGCGGCGCACTGCATCAGCGACAAGGCTGTGGCAAGGCGCGCGCCGGGATGGTCTGACTCTGACAGCGCCAGCTCAGGATACCATTGATGTCTTGGCTGGCCACAAACTGCAGGGATTGTCCCCGGCTGGGTGGCGCCAATTGCAACTCCAGCACACCCTGGTGGTTATCCAGCTGTACGCCGCTAACCCAGTTGGGTAATGTCGGAATGGACAACTCATGGATATCCGTGGGTAAGGCTTGGTGTTCGGCATAGTACTGAGTCAGCTCTTGGGTTATCGCCTGACCACTTTGATAGACGCCAGACATCTTGGCTCTCTGCGTGTAGTCGTGGTAGGCCGGGATGGCGATGGCCGCCAGAATCCCGATGACGGCGATAAAGCCCACAATCAGCACCACAAACAGCATGATATTGCTGGTTCCCCCCTTGGCACTGAGATAGCCCAGTTGGCGCTCCCGATCGTCGTGCAGTTGTTCCGCCTGACGGATCTTGCTCTGGCAATGGCGGTAGTAGAGGCCATTGGCGAACATGGGGGGGAGCAGCAGGATAGCCAGAAAATAGAGCAGATAGCCGGTGGCCATCATGGGTGCGCCAGAGGCACCAAGCAGACTGGAAACCAGCCCCAGAACCGAGGTGCAGAGATAGGGCAGGATGAAGTAGAGCAGGGCGGCCAGCCACATCTTGCGGTACAGCAGCCAGTAGAAGGTGATGAAAAACGCCGGCCAGTGCCAGCCGATCGTCGTCTTGCCGTTCGCCTCGTACTCCTCGAAGCGTTGCAGATAGTACTCCTGATTTTTCGGTCCCAGGATGGCGCGGAAATTTTCGAGCGTCCGCTCTTCAGCTGTGGGCTCGGTCAGCGGGCGACCGCAGTGGGTACAGAAGTGACCCGCCTCCGGATTGGCGGTGGCGCAGTGGGGGCAGTGCATAGACTCTCCTTGTCGGTGGCTGAAGTGGCGGTGCAACGGAGCCATGATAACGGTTTTATGGCTGCGAGGGGGGGCGCCACGCCGAAAACAGCGGTGGCGTCACGGGGTGCTCGAGCGGCTGAGCCTGGGCCCGTCATCTGCTATCATGCCTCCTTCATGGTGGTGGAAGAGCAAATGGCATGGTTGACGATCCTCTGGTTGAATCCCATCTGGCTTGGCTGTCGAGGCAGCTGACACCGGCGCCTCTGCTGGTCGGTTATAGCGGCGGTCTGGATTCCCATGTGCTGCTGTGCTGGCTGGCTCGTTTTGTCGCGCGCCACCCGGAATTTTCGCTGCAGGCGGTGCATGTGCATCATGGCTTGAATCCGTTAGCCGATGGGTGGGCGCAGCACTGCCAGCGGGTGTGTGATGCGCTGGGCGTGCCGCTCATCGTCGAGCGGGTGGCGGTGACGGAGGCTCGGCGCGAGAGCCTGGAGGCCCGGGCCCGGACGGCTCGCTATCAGGCGCTGGCCCGGCACCTGCCCCCTGGCGGTTACCTGCTGACCGCCCACCATCAGGACGATCAGCTCGAAACCCTGCTGCTGGCACTCAAGCGTGGTTCCGGAGTGCGCGGATTGGCGGCGATGCCGCCGCGCCAGCCCTTCGCCCAGGGGGAGCTCATCCGGCCGCTGCTCGATTGCTCACGGGCCAGCCTGCAGCGCTGGGCCGAGGCGCAGGAACTTCGCTGGATTGAGGATGACAGCAATCAGGACGAGCGGTTCGACCGTAACTTCCTGCGCGCTCAGATCTTGCCGCGGCTGCAAGCCCGCTGGCCCAGCTTCGGTGAAACGGCTTGTCGCAGCGCCAGCTTGTGCGCCGAGCAGGAGGCGCTGGCTGAGGAGCTGGCCGCGCAGGATCGGGCCTGCTGCGAACGACCCGATGGCAGCCTGTCGATTGCCGCCCTGAGTGAGCTCTCCATCCCGCGCCGTCACAACCTGCTGCGCGGCTGGTTGCGTCATCACAGTGGCATGGCGCCGGAGCGAGCCGCCCTGCTGCGGATCTGGCCCGAGGTGGTCGAGGCTCAAGCCGACGCCGCGCCACTGCTGCAGACCTCCTGTGGTCAGATCCGTCGCTTCAATGGTGGTCTTTATCTGCTCAGCGAGGCTCCGGTCGCGCTGCCCGAGAGCCGGTTGCTGAGTGGCCCAGGCCCCTGGGTGGTGGGATGTCATCGTCTGACCCTCGACCGGGTCGAACAGGGGGCTCAGTTGCGCTTGCCGCGGGATGACGAGCCCCTGTCGTTGCGCTTTGCCGCCAGCGGTAGCCTACGTACCCAGCCGGTGGGGCGCGCCGGATCTCGGCCGTTGAAGAAGCTGTGGCAGGAGTATCGGATCGCCCCCTGGTTACGGGATCAGGTTCCGTTGCTGTTTTATGGCGAGACGCTGGTGGCCGCCGTGGGGCTGTTCATCTGCCAGGCTGGGGTTGCTGAAGGGGGGGCGGGATTGCAGCTGCGTTGGGAGGCGCTTTAGCGCCGGGCGAAAAAAACAAGGATGCCGAAGGGGCGTGCGAACGGTTCGGGCGAGACATCCTTGCTCGCCAACACGCCGTAAACCCTTCCGTGGGGGCTCGATGGCGGCATCCCTGTCGCCAACGGTTGGCTCAAAAGGCTATCTCGCCTTCACTCACATCATGACAATGGCGCCCAAGGGCGCCATTGAGTGATTCAGGGATGGGGGCTTTGAGGCTCAATCCCCTTGTTCGCTACGCAGGCGCTTGTGCCGATAGAGTTGCTGGTCGGCGTTCACATACAGCTCCTTGGCGCTCATTCCCTTCTGCCAGCGGGCAAAGCCGAAGCTGGTGCCTATCTGCAGCGGGCGGAGTTCTGCACTGTTGAGCAGATGATAGTTGATGCGGGCCTGCACGCGTTCGGCGGCATCGCCGTCGGCCGGTTGCAGCAGGATGGCAAATTCGTCGCCGCCGAGACGGAACACCTGATCGGTCTGGCGGATGCTGCGGGTGATGATGCTGGCAAACTCCTTGAGCACCTTATCGCCCACCGGGTGGCCGTGGGTATCGTTGACCTGTTTGAAATGATCCAGATCGAGCAGGGCCAGGGTCAGCCCATCCGGGCAGCGTTGGTTCTGCTGGATGGCGCGCGGCAGCGACTCATCGAAGAAGGCGCGGTTGCCGACGCCGGTCAGATGGTCGAGGCGGCTCTGGGTATCCAGTTGCTCCATGCGCAGGAACAGACGCAGGGGTTGCGCCAGTAACTGATGCAGTTGATGCAATTTTCGCTGTTGCTGCTGGTCCAGCGTCTCCTGCAGCTCGTAGTCCAGCTGCCCCAGATACTGCATCTGGTTGTCCTGCAGGGTGAAGCTCTGCTTATGACCGCGCTTCATGCTGTCGAGCAGCTTCACGCGCTGGGTCATGAAGTGATAAGCCAGGCGGCAAACCGGCAGCTGATGGGCGACCCAGGCGGCAAAAGTTTGCAGCAGATCGGCAAGTTTTTCCTGCGACATCAGGCTTTCCAGTAACTCCAGCTTCTCCCGATTGGCAATCGGCGCATGAGCCGCATACTGGCTGAAACTGAGCTCGCCACTGCGATTAAAGTTGCTGATCATGTGAAGGTTTTCCATGAAGTCACCCTGCCGCTGAACATCGTTAGACAGTGATAAGCAAATGCTGTGCCTGGAATTAAAACCCGAAAGCTGATCTATTCAATTAATTGATAAATATCGTTTTTTAATTATTTTGAGTGGTTCAATTCCCAATATCCGGCTTTGCGGCGAGCCGCGATGCGAGCGGGCGTCGGCGGACCAGCGCCTGGGCGTCAACTTTGTGGCGGCCAATCGCCGTCGCTGTGGCATCATGGGTGCCAATATCCATTATCCAACCTTGGAGGCTCCATGTTTAAGGCGCTGTTACTGGAACAGGTCGATGGCCAGACCCTGGCCGCGGTTCGTGAGATGGACGAGAGTTCACTCCCGGCAGGGGAGGTGTTGATCGCCGTCGAATTCAGCTCGCTCAACTACAAGGATGGTTTAGCCATCACTGGCAAGGGACCCATAGTCCGCAGCTGGCCCATGGTGCCGGGGATCGATCTGGTCGGGGTGGTGTTGGAGTCCGCCGATGAGCGTTTTGCCCCCGGCGATCGGGTGCTCTCCACCGGTTGGGGCGTCGGCGAGAATCATTGGGGCGGCATGGCCACCCGCGCCCGTCTGAAGGCCGATTGGCTGCTGCTGTTGCCGGAAACCCTGAGCGAACGCCAGGCGATGCAGATCGGCACCGCGGGTTTGACCGCCATGCTCTGCGTGCTGGCGCTGGAAGAGGCTGGTGTCACGCCGGCCCACGGCGAGGTGCTGGTGACCGGAGCCAGTGGCGGTGTGGGGTCGGTGGCGGTGGCGCTCTTGGCGCGCCTCGGTTATTCGGTGGTGGCGGTGACCGGGCGTGCCGGCAATCACGACTATCTGACGGCGCTGGGCGCCAGTCGGGTTCTCCCGCGGGATGAGTTCGCCGGGGCCGCCAAACCGCTGGATCGGCAGCTGTGGGCTGGTGCCGTGGACACCGTTGGTAGCCAGCTGTTGGCCAAGGTACTCTCCCAGGTGAAATACAGTGGTGCCGTCGCCGCCTGCGGTCTGGCGGGTGGCGCCGATCTGCCCTCCAGCGTGATGCCGTTTATCCTGCGAAACGTTCGCCTGCAGGGGGTGGATTCGGTCCAGTGCCCGCTGACCCGCCGCGCCGAAGCCTGGCAGCGGTTGGGCGAGCTGCTGCCCGCCAGCTTTTACGAAAAAGCCTGCCACGAGGTGGATCTGCACGGAGTGATTGCCGCCGCCGACGCCATCACCCAGGGCCAGATCACCGGCCGGGTGTTGGTGCGCTGCGAATAATCGTGACTTCGCAGCAGGATGAATTGAATCAGGGAGCCGAGGCTCCCTGATTGTTATTCGGCGATCTATAAATCGTTCCGCAAATTCAACCCTTGGCGATGTTCGTGATGTTCGTGATGGAATATGCGAACTCGGCGCAGATTGCACCATTGGCTTGGTTGCTGACATGGCGGACCAACCCAGACCCGCCGTAAATACATCCTGAGTAGGCTCGACGGCGGCATCCCTGCCGCCAACGGTCTGGGTTATTCCACCATGCCAGCGTCAGCAACCCGGAACCGTGTAGGTTGCGGCTGAGCGCAGCGAAGCCCAACGCTTATTCCATATAGTAGCCATCATAAGATCGCGATAGGGCAGATAGAATCAATAGGCCTTGTGAGAACCCATTATTTCGATGTTATGATTTTATGCGGTAACTATTGGTGGTAATCTCGAATTAAATGTTGGGCTTCGCATAACTCAGCCCAACCTACAGGGCGGGAGCACACTTTGTTGATCTTTTAACCAAAGAATAACTGAGCCCGA
>JASDSW010000060.1:0-14790 GCA_041441555.1 Aeromonadaceae bacterium | reverse complement strand
CCAGCGGATAGGGCCGCCGGCCATTACCAGCCTTGGGATAAAACGGCTCGATGACTTCCACCATGTTTTGCCATGGCAGAATCTGCTCCATGCGGGACAAGAAAATCTCTTTTCTGGTCTGACGGTGCTTACTGCTGAATTCACTGTCGGCGAAGGTGATTTGATGACCCATTATGTCACGCTGCGATAGAGATCTAGATGGAAATCACGATCTCAAGGACTTATTCGCATCATCCATTAAACAGACGTTATGCTATAAAAAGTCAACGCAGTACCGATAAGGACAAGATATGAACGATGTAACACTATCAGTTCAACAGTTAGCTTCATACAGAGAAGCCATAAAAAAAATTAAAAAAGGAGAATATTCCTTATCTTTCCCGAAGGATACCAACATAGAATCCATTCTCGATTTTGAATCTGAGCTTGTTCAGTTGGCTGCTTGGCTTGATGCCCGACTTGATGGGTTTAATAAAATTCAAGAAATATCCACTGAAATCAGTAAAGGCAGTGTTCTTGATGAGGTTTTAAATCGCATATATGACACATTTCATGAAATAATACCTTACGATAGGATCGGCTGCGCATTAATATCTGATGATTATGAGCGGGTTTTCGCTCATTGGGCAAAAAGCAATTACCCAGAAAAAATAATGATCAAAAAGGGATATTCTGCTTTTTTAAGTGGTAGTAGTTTAGAGGGGATACTAACCACACAACAACCCCGCATTCTTAATGATCTGCAACTATATTTAGTTGAACACCCTAATTCATTGTCAACTAAATTAATAGTTGCTGAAGGCATTCAATCAAGTTTAACCTGCCCGCTCATTGCAGATGGTAAGCCTATCGGTTTCATTTTCTTCTCTAGCAAAGAAAAAAACACATACATTGATGCCCACCAAAAAACATTTATTAACCTTGCAAGGCAAATATCATTTTTAGTCGAAAAAAGCCGTCTTTATCAACGCATCTATGACATAAACAATCAGTTGGTAAATGCATTGGCGCAACTCAAAGAGCAGTCTTCTCGGGATGCACTTACTGGTGTTTTTCATCGGGGCGCTATAATGGAATTCCTAAAAAACACCATCGAAAAAGACACAAGAAAAAAACAGCCTACTACTGTAATACTTGCTGATATAGATCATTTCAAACATGTCAACGACACATATGGTCATGTTGCTGGTGATACAGCGCTGAAGGAGGTCAGTAAAAGTTTAACTAACCACTTAAGGAGTCATGATTGTGTTGGGCGTTATGGTGGTGAGGAGTTTTTAATTATACTGGGTGAAACCAATGCCACAGATGCTATGTTAATTACAGAGCGTATCCGTCAAGCAATTTCTGAGCTA
The DNA here is from genome assembly GCA_041441555.1 of Aeromonadaceae bacterium. Taxonomy (GTDB): domain Bacteria; phylum Pseudomonadota; class Gammaproteobacteria; order Enterobacterales; family Aeromonadaceae; genus Pseudaeromonas. Next base: position 13,435 of record JASDSW010000060.1, on the reverse strand, counting down.
AAGATTGAAAGGAATGAAGGCAACTTTTCTGTCACCATGAGCTTTGGTATTGCCTATTCAGATAATACCTCACATATAAAGACTGAAGAAACATTACTACTAGAAGCGGATAGTGCTTTATATCATGCAAAAAACGAAGGTAGAAATCGTGTATGTATCGCATAAAAAGATTTAATTTGGCTTGAATAGTGAGAATCGGCATCTCACTGGGGAGCGAGGTGCCGTTGGCCCGTGGCGGATTGATCTGTGAACATCTAGTTACTTATGGATACAAACCTGAGCTTTACCCGCATGCTTGGCCGTATACATCGCCGAATCAGCGGCACTTACCAGTTGGTCGGCAGATTTTTCATCATCAGGCTGATGCATCGAAATGCCGATACTCGCACTGATGGTGGCGGTTACTGAATCGAGTTGTATCGGGTACTGAAGGGTCTCCAGTATTTTTTGCGCCAACATATTGGCATCGGGAATACCGTGCTTAATGTTTTCCAATATTACAGTGAATTCATCCCCGCCAAGGCGCACAGCAGTATCTGTCTGCCGAATACTAGCTTGTAAACGAGCGGCTACCTCACGCAACACGGCATCACCGGCGTCATGGCCATATCTGTCGTTAATTTGTTTGAATCCATCCAGATCGATGAAGAGCAGCGCAAGAGATGTTCGAGTTCGTTTGACGCGAGCAATAGCTTGAGACAATAAATCGAACATGCCTCGGCGGTTAAGCAGCCCCGTCAATGGGTCATGCGTTGCCTCGTGTTCGCGGATTGCCTCTACCTGTTTACGCTCAGTGATGTCATGCAAGAACGCACTAAAGATAGTTTTTCCATCAATGGATAATGGACTAACCCGCACTTCAACAGGTAATAGTGTGCCATCACGGCGTACAGCTGTCAGTTCTTTGCGCCTGTTTAACACGTTGAGCTCACCGGTCGCTAGATAGTGCCGTAATCCTGCACGATGAGCTTCGCGCATGGTGACTGGGATGATCATTTCATCCAATCGGCGGCCAATAGCCTCTTGGCTACTCCAACCAAAGGTTTGTTCTGCCTGTTGATTCCAGTCCCGGATCACACCGTTATGGTCAATACAAACATAAGCATCGTTTGCGTTTTGGAGCACCATCTGCAACTCAGCTTCGCGTTTGCGTAGCTCCTGCTCAGATTGAAGTTGTTGAGCCATGAAGGATGAGAGCATTTCATTAGCTAAACGAAGGTCTTTTGTCCTTGTTTCGACGCGAGCCTCCAGATCCTTGCGTAGTTCAGCCAAGGATGCTTCTGCCTCTTTGCGCTCTTGTATATCCTTAATAATCGAGACGAGGTATTCCAACTCACCTTGAGGACTCATTTGCTTGGTGACGATTAGCTGTATCCAAATGGTATTACCTGATTTAGTGATATACCGTTTTTCTAATTGGTAACGGTCTATCTCGTCATCGATTAACTGTCGTAACAGGTATAAATCCGAGTCCAAATCGTCTGGATGAGTAATGTCCTGAAAAGTAAGCTTAACGAGTTCATCTTGGCTGTAACCGACAATTTGACACAAGGCATCGTTGACACGTAACCAACCACCGTCTGGAGCAACCAGCGCAATTCCCACGCCAGCACGTTCGAATACGGTTCTAAACCGTGCTTCAATGGTCTCAACAGCTTTTTTCGCTAGCTCTGAGGTTGCCTGACTCAGGATCATTGCTTCACGCATTTGTACTTCTTTGCTGATCACTGCAGCGAGGTCGATCAGGATGTTAATTTCGTCCGCGTTTAACTTTCGTGGTTTGGAATCGATTGCGCAAAGGGTGCCTATCGATAGTCCACTGACACTGCGTAATGGCACACCAGCGTAGAAGCGTATATTCGGATTACTCGTAACAAGAGCGTTGTCCGCGAAGCGTTCGTCCAGCGTTGCGTCTGGCACTATCATCGGTGAAGTCTGCACGATGGCGTGGGCACAGAATGCCAGTTCACGTGGAGTTTCTATCGCGTCCAGACCAACACGAGACTTGAACCATTGTCGATCCGTATCAACTAATGAAACTAGCGCAATCGGGACATCGAGAACGCGTGCGACTAATCGGGTTATGCGATCAAAAACCTCCTCAGGCGGTGTATCGAGAAGATTGAGAGCATGAAGCACATTTAGCCGCTCATTTTCATTCGGCGGGATTGGGTAGGTTGTCATGCTGGATTGTTCCAAGTGATCTGCGCATAAATATAGCCATAAAAAATATCAGGTTAGAAGTTGAAGAAACATTGCACGGATATCAATTATCGAGATATGTGTCGATGGTCCGATGTCGTGCTATGCAGGTATAAAGGTTGCTGAGCACCTCAGTATTGGGCTGGAGGCGGTTTCGCGCATGGAGCGTGGATTGGTTGTGCCGACCATTGTTCGGTTAGCGGAGTTGGCTCAGCTGTTTGATTGCGATATTGCTGAATTACTGCGAGAGAGTAGTAATCGCCCGACGGAGAAAGGAGTGGTCCTCGCGCATCACTTGGCTCGGTTGAACTCAGCGGATCAGAGCATGTTGTTGGAGTTGGTTGAAAAATTATCGGACCGGTTAGCCAATCCCATCGCTTGATTGAACACCTGATCCTGGGGCTATTCCGCGGTTTAGTTCAGCAAGTGCCCCTGACTCCTCTTTTACTCTCCTTGGTCGTTATAGCCATCCTCGTTCCGCCATTGACACTCTTCCCTCTATTCCTATTACCAGATGATCCAGCAAGCGGATCTCGACGGTGGCTAGGGCTACTTGGAGTCGTTCTGTCAGCGAGCGATCAGCGCGACTGGGCTCCGGCAAGCCGGATGGATGGTTGTGTACCAGGATCACCGCTGCCGCATTGCAGGCCAGCGCCGCTTTGACTACTTCACGCGGGTAGACGGACGCCGCATCCAGCGTGCCTTGAAACAACTCCTCGAATTTGATGACGCGGTGCTGACTATCCAAAAACAGGATGGCGAATACCTCCCGCTCATAGCCCTGCAGCAGGGTTTGCAGGCAACTGTAGGTGAGACTCGGCGAAGTGAGCGCTTTGCCCTTGGTGACGCGAGCGCGGGCCAGTCGGTTGGCCATAGCCAGGATTTCCTCGGCGGTGGCGGGCTCAGTTAGGACATAGGTGCCCTGGGTTTCTCCGGCTTTGAATTTGCTGTGACTCATGGTGAGTTCTCCATAGAACACGCCACCCCCGGCTTCTGGCTGGAGGTGGCGTTGTCATGATGTGGTTAGGCTGTGGTGAGCGAGGTATGGAAGGCGTTGATCTGGCAGTAGCTCTGGAAGTTGAGCTCCCAAAGCTGGTACAGCTCGATGGCGTCATCGTGCTCCAGCACGCCCAGATAGATGTGGGTGAACTCGGGGCTTAGAAAATCAAAATCCAGCTCCTTGTCGAGCTCGGCCCAGTCGCCATAGCCTTGGTAGCTAAAGTCGGTGATGGTATCGAACAGCCAGCCGTTGAGGCCGCGCACCAGCCGGATTTCCACCGGGTGATAGCCGCCTTGGGTGGCCGAATAGTTGGGGTCGTTGAAGCGAAAGGTAAGTGCCGTTAGCGGCTCTAGATTGATGGATTGCTCGCTCACCATCTCGGCCAGTTGGGATTTCAGCCAGGGGCTGACAGGCAGCAGTTGGCCTTCCGTTTGAAAGGGAATGGTCATGGTCATCTCCTGAGTATTCGGGGGTTAGTCGGTCAGCCAGTCGAACAGCTTCTTGGCGCCGTATAGTGCGGTTCCGGCTACCGCTATTGGAACGGCTAACGGGGCGGCGCTCGCCAGGGTTAATCCTCCCGCAACAATCGCCGCGGTCTGTGAGGCGGTAGGTAAGGCCGTTGTCACCGCAGTTGCTATCGCGGTCTCGCGCAGTGGATGGGCCACGGCCATGGTTTCCATCGGGATAACTGGCAGTCGTGGGAGCACCTGACTGCCGACAGTAAGCCCGGTTTCTACCAGCCTTTGTACCTGCGCACTGTAGTGAAAGCCCTGGATACACCAGGTCACGAAGTGCTCGCAGTTGTTGAGTAGGGCGCTGTAATGAGCTTCACCCAGTCGTGACCAGGCACGCTCGATGCTTTGCTCGGGGGCGTAGCGGCGCAGACTGTGCGAGACAACGCGACAAGGATGGCCGTTGCGGAATACGTCCAGCGAGGTCAGCACCACTTGCCCAGATTCCTCGCCGGACGAGTAACCGGCGTAGTGGATGACTTCGTTGTTCCCGACATAGAGCCCGTGATGGGTAAACCCCGGACGCGGGGAAATCAGGTGGTCACCTGCTTGCATGATGGTTCTCCTTCAATTCAATAAATAGAAAACGGCCCAATGTCTCCCGTGTCTGGGGAGCCCTTGAGCCGTGTATGCCGTTGAGTGATAGGTGTGGCGTTAGCCGTGCTAGGCGGTTGATGCGGTGCTGGGTGTCTGATTGCTGGTCGGTGAAGCGGAGCCTAGCTTGCTGGTCAGTCGGGACTGACGGATGGGCGTGGTGGGTTTGGGTTTAACCGCCGGAGTTGCAGGCGATGCGATGTCACTGGTCTGAGCCGGGGGATTATCCGTTTCAGTCTCGGGGTAGAACTCCTCCAGCATCTGCGGGATATCCTCCTCGGTTTCCTCGAACTGACCATTGCCCAGCAGCGCTCGGGCCATGGCCTCCAGTGCCTCGGTATCGACCCCAGCCTCTTGCTGACGCTCGGCTTCCTGCCGGGCAGCCAGCACGCTTTGCGCCAAGGTGCTGTCATCGCGCAACGTCAAATCCACGTAGTAGACCGGCGTGCGGTAGGAGAGCGTGGTGCTCTTGGCGCGCAGGCGAAGCAGCAACGGCAGATAGCGAGTGGCTTGGCCGCTCACCGCCTCGAAGTAACGCAGTCTCGCTGCCAGTGTTCGTACCGAGTTGTAGCCGGTGGTGCGAAAGATAAAGCTGCCCAGCTCATCTTGCTGCCCGTCGACTTGTACGTTCAATCGGCCATAGAGCTTGCAACCGGCTTGCTTGGCAAACGGGCAGCGGTCAGGTCCGGGGCAGGCTATCTCTTCCAGTCCTTCAGTGGTGACTCGTCGAGCCGTCTCACCATTGCCGACACATACCGGTCGGCCACTGCTGCGGTCAAAGGCGCTGTACTCGGCTCTCAGATTCAGCTCGGAGTCATTGAACAGTAACCGCACCGGGATAGCTCGTAGCTTGCCGTTAGCCGCTTGCTCGCTGTACTGCTGATGCAGCGGATGCAATACCCAGCCGTTGCGACCCTGTACCTGAGTGGTCAGGGTAAAGCTGTCATCCTTCTCGGGTACCCACTTCTCTCCCTTCTGCACCAGATGACCAATGCTGATGCGCCCAATCACGGGGGGAGTAATAGCTAGTCCTTTAATCATGATGCGCTCCTTCTATCCGTCTGAATCACAAAGCGCCGACTGCCCACAACCGGCTTGCTGTACTGCTGCACGATTTCCGGGTGTTCGGAACTGAGTCGCTCGATGTCCGGCGCAATCCGGTCTTTGCTTTTCTTCCAAGTCACCTTGCCACCGGCGAACAGCGCCGTGGTGGCGTCGCCCAAGGCGTTCTGTACTCGCTGCTTGAGCTGGGACTCCTGGGCCTCGGTCTGCTCCTTGATGTCGCGCAGTTTCAGCAAGTCGGCAAACAACTGGCAGAACTCGGCGGAGTCGGTGAAATCCACCGACAGGCCATTGTCTTGCGGATAGAGCCACTGCAACGCCGAACCGGCATCACTTGAGCCATCGGGCTCAGGTTGCACATCCTCGGTGACACAGCGCCAGAACTCGGCTTCACGGGCCAGCAAGTCGGCCATCTTGTTCTCATCGCGCTCGATGCGATAAATGCGAAAATCCTGCCCACCAATCAGCACGGCGACATCGGCCCAGGCGAGGCCTGTTACCGCTAGCTGGTGCAATACCTGACACTGATAGGCCACCGGCACGCCCTCTTCCCACTGAGGGGCCGAGTGGTAACTGGCAGTCTTGATTTCAAGAATGCCGGTGCCTTCCGGCAGGCCCACCACCTCGCGGTCGAGATTGGCCAGCAGATAGGGATACTCCGGATGCTGCAGTACAGCATTCACGCGCCTCACTTTGCGGCCGGTGCGCTCGGCGTAGACCGACGCCAATACCGGCTCCAGGACCGTGCCCCACAGCACGGCCTCTTTGCTGGACAAGTCCTCGGGCTGCTTGCGCCCGGTTTTCTCCAGCCACAAGCTCAGAGCACTCTTGTACGGTGATAGCCCCACGGCCACGGCGGCATCGGACGAACCAATGCCTTGCTGGCGGATATCAAGCCATTCCTCACGGGACAAGCCGACAGTTGAGGCCAGACGGATAGCCTGGCCATAGCGTTGTTGTTTCATAACGGACTCCAAAACAAAACGCCCCGACAAGCCGAAGCCTGCCGGGGCGAGAAGTGATAAGGGGGAAATTCAAGTTGCGGGCATAAGTGCTGGTATGGCTGCGGGTATAAACGCGGGTAGAAAACCAAACCCTGAAAAGGATTACTGCAGTAACGCCAGTGCCTGCGTCATGGCCTGTTGCTTAAGCTGAGCTCCTTGCCCAAACCAGGCGGAATCCAACCGGTAATCCTGATTACGCGCCCGGCGCCGATGGTCGACAAACTCGGTCATGGCATTGACCAGCCCCCAGGCGGTATTGCGACTGGACGAGAGCGTTGAACCCAGCCCTGTGCCCTGATACAGGCTCAGAACCTGCTGCAGTGTGCGGGAGGGCTCCAGCGCTGACGGGTTACTCTCATCGGCCAGCGGCTCACCCAGCACGGTACGGAAATAGGCATCGGCTTCGGTTCGCGACACCGGTCGCTGACTCAACTCCTTCAACGAGCGCATAAAGCTGTCCCAACTGGACAGCCCCAGACCCAGCGCATTCTTGACTGCTGCCGCATCAAACTGGGTGGAGTGCGGTACCTTGACCGCACCCTTGCTGTCGCCGGTCGCCATCTGCAGCGTGTTGTTGCATACCACCCGTACGGAAGTGAACTGCGCCGTGGTACACAGCGAGCCATCGCAGCTGGTGGCCAGCAGCAGATAAGCCTTCACTGTATCCCCACCGCGCAATGCCGACTCCTGGCCGGTACGCGCCAAGGCCCACAACTTGCGGCCACCCTTCAATACTCCTGCCGTCTCCAGCTCAAATCCTCCGGCCTTGACCAAATCCTTGTAGAAGCCCAGCACCTCATCCGGCTGAACCACCTTGTAGCGGTTCGACACCACCGATAGCGGTGCCAGCGTATCGGAGCGGTACAGCACCTTGGCATCTGTATGGGGCCGAATATGCAGGCCATCGGATGCGACATTAAACAGCACATCACTCTGCGCGATATGCCAATCCATCCCGGCTTCAACCAGCCAGGTTTGCAACGGTTGATGGGCACTCAGGCGATTGCCCAGACCATGCCAGGGCGTATCACCGACATACGCCATCGATTCGACGAGATGAGCCATAGAGCCTCCTGTGAACATGAAAATCACGCGCCGGAAGAACGGCTCCTCCGGCGATCCACAGGGGTGATATAGGTTTGAAAATTTTTAGCGTTGTGGAGGCGGGGATGTTTGGTCAGTCATGAGCTGGATGATGAGGGTGATTTAGAGATGGTGAATATACGTTCCCCAAAAGTTATGGCTTCTCTATGGGATTTTTAAACGTAGGTTAAAGCGTGGTTTTTTCTTCGAATAGAAAAATAATTACTTTTAAATCAATGGTGAGTTACCTATGCATCATGGGAGTGTGCTGAGCCAACTGTTGCGGGTCAAAGAGAGCAGATTGCATAATGGGTCGAGTTCACTTGGCCAAACGGATGAATATGAAGTCAGAAATCGCGATCTGGGCGCGCGAATTGGGCGAAAAACTCCAGGCGCACGACATCATGGTGGCTACGGCAGAATCCTGTACCGGCGGTGGCGTAGCATACGCGATTACCGAAATTTCCGGAAGTTCCGCCTGGTTTGACCGCGGCTTTGTCACCTATACCAACCAGGCTAAACAGCAGATGCTGGGGGTGCCAAGCGAGCTGATCCTGGCCCATGGTGCGGTGAGTGCCGAGGTGGTGGCCGCCATGGCCGCTGGTGCTCTGGCGCATTCCACGGCCCAACTGAGTGTGGCCATCAGCGGCATCGCCGGCCCACTGGGCGGAACCCCCGAAAAACCGGTGGGCACCGTCTGGATGGGGTGGGCTCGCTCCGGCAGCGAGGAGCCGATTCGCACGCATTGCTTTGAGTTCGCCGGTGACCGTCATCAGGTACGGGAACAGGCCATCGTCATGGCCCTACAGGGCATGTGTGAATTTATACAGTAAAATTTACTTGATACTGTATATGTAGACAGTATACTCATCACCATCAACCTCTCGTGTTAGTGATTTAGCCTCCGGTGGAGATTTAGCATGGATCAGAATAAGCAGAAGGCCTTGGCCGCCGCACTGGGTCAGATTGAAAAGCAGTTCGGTAAGGGCTCTATTATGCGGATGGGGGACAACCAGACCCTGGATGTCGAAACCATCTCTACCGGTTCGCTCTCCCTCGATATCGCACTGGGAATTGGCGGTCTACCCTGCGGCCGAATCATTGAAATTTTCGGCCCGGAATCCTCCGGTAAGACCACCCTGACGTTGCAGACCATCGCCGAGGCGCAGAAGGTCGGCAAGACCTGCGCCTTCATCGATGCCGAACATGCGTTGGACCCGATCTATGCCGCCAAGTTGGGCGTCAAGGTCGACGATCTGTTGGTGTCACAACCGGATACCGGCGAACAGGCACTGGAAATCTGCGACATGCTGGTGCGCTCCGGGGCGGTCGATGTGGTCATCATCGACTCGGTGGCGGCGCTGACGCCGAAGGCAGAAATCGAAGGCGAGATGGGGGATACCCATGTCGGTCTGCAGGCCCGCCTGATGTCGCAGGCGCTGCGCAAGCTGACCGCCAATATCAAGAATGCCAACTGTCTGGTGATCTTTATCAACCAGATCCGCATGAAGATTGGCGTGATGTTCGGTAATCCGGAAACTACGACCGGCGGTAACGCGTTGAAGTTCTACGCCTCGGTCCGTCTGGATATTCGTCGCACCGGCGCCATCAAGGATGGGGATGAGATCGTCGGCAACGAGACCCGCGTCAAGGTGGTCAAGAACAAGGTGGCCCCTCCTTTCAAGCAGGCGGATTTCCAGATCATGTATGGCGCAGGTATCTCCAAGGAGAGCGAACTGATCGATCTGGGGGTCAAGTGCAAACTGATCGACAAATCAGGCGCCTGGTACGCCTACAAGGGCGAGAAGATTGGCCAGGGTAAGGCGAATGCCATGAAGTTCTTGCAAGAGAATCTGGCGATTTCCAATGAGATCGAGCAGCAGCTGCGGCACCTGCTGTTGAATAAGGATGGGGCTAAACCCTTGGTCGAGGCGGAGGTGTTCGCGCCGAGCGACGCCGAAAAGGACGATCTGGTCTACGACGAAGAAGAACTGTGAGTTCAATCAGGCCGGCATATGCCGGCCTGATTGCTTAGCAAAGCCACCTGTTGCGATGGAGTCGGAATGATGGAACCGGTTGGTGTCGAGCTGTCAGAGCAGGAGGCCTATCCGCGGGCGCTGGCGCGGGCCATTCGGCTGTTGACGCGCCGTGAGCATAGCGAGCAGGAGATCCGCAACAAGCTGCAAGATGATTATGCGCCCTCGGTGGTCGAGTCGGTGATCTGCGTCTGCCGCGAGCGGGACTGGCTAAATGAAGAGCGGCTGCTGGCGATGATGATCCGGTCGCGGGCGGCTCGCGGCTATGGCCCGCGTCGTCTGTACCAGGAGTTGCGCCTCAAGGGGATTGCGACGGAGCAGATCAAGTCGGCGCTGGAGGCTTGTGAGTGTGACTGGTTTGCCGTGGCCCGGGAGCAGGCGCGGCGCAAGAGTGCGGATCCGGCGACGCTGGACCGAACTGCCCTGGCCAAGCTGATGAACTACTTACAGCGGCGGGGGTTTAGTGTGGAACAGGCCCGCTATGCCTGCCGGCCGACGGATGACTCGGTCGCTGACAGCTGATTTGTATGATTAAAATCGGAGATCTGGTCGTCGGATAACAGCTTTTCCCGCTCATGGTTTTACTTTAGGCGGGATAACTCTTAAATTATGCCGGTTAAGCGCTACCCCATTTCAGGACCAAGCAGGTTTATTCATGTACATGTCGACATCAGAGATCCGCGCCGCGTTTCTCGAGTATTTCCGTTCCGAAGGCCACCAGGTCGTGGCTTCCAGTTCTCTGGTTCCGCACAACGATCCGACTCTGTTGTTTACCAATGCCGGGATGAACCAGTTCAAGGATGTGTTTCTTGGCGGTGATATCCGCAATTACAGCCGTGCGGCCTCTTCGCAACGCTGTGTGCGGGCCGGCGGCAAGCACAACGATCTGGACAACGTCGGCTATACGGCGCGTCACCACACCTTTTTTGAGATGCTGGGCAACTTCAGCTTTGGCGATTACTTCAAGCGTGAAGCCATCACCTTTGCCTGGCGTTTTCTGACCTCGGTTCTGCAATTGCCACAAGAAAAGCTGCTGGTGACTGTCTATGCCACCGATGACGAGGCTTACGATATCTGGGCCAAGGAGATCGGTGTGCCGGCCGAGCGCATTGTGCGGATCGGCGACAACAAGGGAGCACCCTACGCCTCCGACAACTTCTGGCAAATGGGGGACACGGGTCCTTGTGGTCCATGCACCGAAATTTTCTATGATCACGGCGCCGATATCTGGGGCGGCCCCCCAGGCTCAGCCGAAGAGGATGGCGATCGCTTCATCGAGATCTGGAACGTGGTCTTCATGCAGTTCAACCGCCAGGCCGATGGTACACTCGAGCCGTTGCCCAAACCTTCGGTGGATACCGGTATGGGGATTGAGCGTATCTCCGCCATCATGCAGGGCGTTCATTCCAACTACGAAATCGATATTTTCCAGGCGCTGATCAAGCGGGCCGCGCAGATCGTCGGTATCGACGATCTGGCGAACAAGTCGCTGCGCGTCATTGCCGACCACATCCGTTCCTGCGCATTCTTGATCGCCGATGGTGTCATGCCCTCCAATGAGGGACGCGGCTATGTTCTGCGTCGCATCATCCGCCGCGCCGTGCGTCACGGTCGCAAGCTGGGGGCTCAGGATGTTTTCTTCTATCGACTGGTGGCCGAGTTGGCGCTGCAGATGGGCGATGCCTATCCGGAGCTGCATAGCCAACAACCGGTGATCGAGCGGGTGCTCAAGCAAGAAGAAGAGCAGTTTGTTCGCACGCTGGATCGTGGCCTGGCGCTGCTCGAAGATGCACTGGCGGATCTGGGCGATGCCAAGGTGGTGCCAGGAGAGGTGGTCTTCAAGCTCTACGATACCTATGGATTCCCTGCGGATCTGACCGCCGATGTGGTGCGGGATCGTGACTACACCATCGATGAAGCCGGTTTCCAGGCCGAGATGGAAAAGCAACGTGAGCGGGGCAAAGGTGCCTCCAACTTTGCGATCGACTACAACAAACGGCTGAAGCTCGAGCAAGAGAGCCAGTTCATTGGTTATCACCAACTGGCCGGCAACGATGTCATCACCAACCTGATCAAGCAGGATGCTGAAGTCGCGGTGATCCATGAGGGGGATGAGGCCTTCATCGTGTTGGCGAATACTCCCTTCTATGCCGAATCCGGTGGTCAGCTGGGCGATCGCGGCCTGCTGCGCCATGGCGACAATGTGTTCGCGGTGACCGATACCTTGAAACTCGGTGCTGCGATTTTGCACAAGGGCTATGTGGAGCGGGGGCAATTTACCCTGGGCGAGCAGGTCCAGGCTGAGGTCGACGAGGAATGTCGTCTGGCAACGGCGGCGCACCATTCGGTGACTCACTTGCTGCATGCGGCGCTGCGCCAGGTTCTCGGCTCTCATGTGGCACAGAAGGGGTCACAAGTCGGCCCGGATCGGCTGCGTTTTGACTTTTCTCATTTTGAGCCCTTGACCATAGCGAGTATCCGTCGGGTGGAAGAGCTGGTGAATGCCGAAATTCGCAAAAACCATGAGATCAACACTCGTCTGATGTCCATCGACGATGCCAAGCAGAGCGGTGCCATGGCCTTGTTTGGTGAGAAGTATGATGACGAGGTTCGTGTCGTCGGTATGGGCGAATTCTCGACCGAATTGTGTGGTGGCACTCATGCCAAGCGCACTGGGGACATCGGTTTCTTCAAGATCATCTCCGAAAGCGGCGTCGCGGCGGGTATCCGCCGGATTGAGGCGGTTGCGGGTCAGTCGGCGATTGATTACATGCACCAGTTGGGCGAGCAGATCGATGAGACAGCCTCATTGATCAAGGGCGATCAATTCTCCATTGCGGCCAAGGTTCGTCAAATCATCGATCGAACTCGCTCTCTGGAGCGCGAACTGGAGCAGCTTAAGGCCAAGCTGGCTTCTCATGCCGGTGCCAATCTGCTGAGTCAGGTGGTCCAGGTGAATGGTCAGCAGGTGCTGGTGGCAGAGCTCGAAGGGGTTGACCCCAAGAGTCTGCGCACGACGCTGGATGAACTGAAAAATCGCTTGCAATCCGGCATCTTGCTGCTGGCGACTGTGGCGGACGGCAAAGTCAGCCTGATCGCCGGGGTCACCAATGATTTGACGGTCAAGGTCAAGGCTGGTGAGCTGGTCAATATGGTGGCTCAACAGGTCGGTGGTAAAGGGGGCGGTCGTCCGGATATGGCCCAGGCCGGTGGCACTGAACCGCAGGCTTTGCCGGCTGCGCTGGAACGGGTGATTCCGTGGCTGGAAGAGCGTCTGTAATCACTCTTGCCGGCTGGTGACGGAGAGATGGATTGTTGACTGTTGGGCGTAAATTGCTGCGCTGGCGGTTCATCAATCCATCTGTTTTTTCGCCTTCAACGCGGGATTTCCCGTCGGATGGAGACGAGCGTTTGATGAGCCAATCGGGATATAGTTCTTATAATTTCCAGCATTATCATGGATAATGTTTACTCGATAATCTGTTCCATCAGAACCAAGGAGCAACTAGATGCTGATTTTGACTCGTCGCGTGGGTGAAACCCTGATGATTGGTGACGATGTGACGGTGACCGTCCTGGGCGTGAAAGGCAACCAGGTCCGAATTGGGGTCAATGCACCCAAGGAAGTATCCGTGCACCGTGAAGAGATCTACATGCGTATTCAAGCCGAAAAGGGCGATGACGAGAGCGCTGAAGGGAATTACTGATTCATAAGAAGCGGCCGCAGGCCGCTTTTTTTATGGCTTTTCACCGTGGTTCTGTCTCATTGTTCTTCGTCTGAATGGCCTTTCGCATGCTGCGTGTGCAATCTGTCTAATTGCTGTGCGAACAGTGAGTTGTGGGGGAAAAAAGGTTTGACATATTTTCCCTGCACAGTAATATCTGCACCCGCAACGGTGAGGTGGCCGAGAGGCTGAAGGCACTCCCCTGCTAAGGGAGCAT
>JASDSW010000059.1:0-15899 GCA_041441555.1 Aeromonadaceae bacterium | reverse complement strand
GGATTTTTACACAGCCTGAGGATCGGTCAATGGATCCTTAACTGATCGGCATTAGAGCCTAGGGCCCGGTTCATTCGGCGTGGTCGCGAGGCCATCACGGATGGGCGCTGTGCTTTTGCAGTTGCATCTCGGCGTAGAGCGCCGCCCCAATGATGCCGGCCTGATTCAGGCTCTGGGCCGGAACCACGGGGGCACGGACATGCAGCTCTTCGGCGAAACGGTCGAAGCGTTGAGCGCTGCCGCCGCCGAGGATGAACAGATCCGGATTGAACAGAAACTCCAGTCGTTGCAGGTAGCGATTGAAGCGCCGTCCCCACTTGCTCCAGCTCAACTCTTCCCGTTGCCGCACCGCATCGGAGCAGTAGTGTTCGGCGATGCGTCCCTTCATCTTCAGATGCCCCAGCTCGGTGTTGGGGTGCAGCTGGCCATTGACGAAGATGGCGCTGCCCAAACCGGTGCCTATGGTGATCATCATGACCACACCATCGCGATTGCGCCCCTGACCGAAACGCATCTCGGCGATGCCGGCGGCATCGGCATCGTTGAGTACGAAGCAGGGACGCTCGGTAGTCTGCTGAAACAGCTGCTCCACACTGGTATTGACCCAACTGGCATCGATATTGGCGGCGCTGAAGGCGACACCGTGGTGGATGGTCGCGGGGAAACCGCAGCCGATGGGGCCTTGCCAGTCGAAGTGGTTGACCAGCTGTTTGAGCGTCTGGGCCATCGCTTCGGGGGTGGCGGGCTGTGGGGTCTCAATGCGGTGACGTTCGCCGACCAGCAGACCGCTCTGCGTGTCGACGATGGCTCCCTTGATGCCTGAGCCTCCGATATCTACGCCAAGAATCATCATCAGTGGTTGTGCTCCTTCATGCGTGGTCTGGCATTCCCTTGTCGATGCAGCGGATCAGGCGTTCGGTCTTGAGATGGCGGGGAGCCAGCTCCCGTTTCCTCTCCTGTTCCTGCAGGGCCCAGGTGATGTGTTCCGCCACCAGCGTGGAGGCGAGCGGTAGTTGACGCTCTAACGCCGTGACGATTGCGGTGGAGTATGGCGCGTTGCCCAAGGCAACGGCAAGATTTCGTTGCCATTTTTCAAAACCAATACGCCGGATTGGGCCACCTTCGGTCTCCTTGAGAAAGCGGGCTTCATCCCACTGCCAGAGCGCTAGCAGTTGCGGACTGTGCAGTGGCGGGCGGGCGGAAAAATCAGCCTCCGGCGAAGCGGGGGCGTGGCGATTCCAGGGGCAGATCAGTTGGCAGTCGTCGCAACCATAGATGCGATTACCCATCAGCGATCTCAGCTCCAGCGGGATGGCACCGTTGTGCTCAATGGTCAGATAGGAGATACAACGGCGGGCGTCGACCGTATAGGGGGCGACGATGGCGGCTGTCGGACAGATGGCCATGCAGGCGACACAGTTGCCACACTGCTCGCTGACCGGCGAATCGACCGGTAGGGGGAGATCGACCAGCAACTCGCCGAGGAAGAAGAAAGAGCCTGCCTGCTCATTGAGCAGCAAGGAGTGTTTGCCGACCCAGCCCAAGCCAGCTTGGGCAGCCAGCGGACGTTCCAGCAGGGGGGCCGAGTCGACAAATGGCCGATAGCCATAGTGACCGACGGCGGACTCGATCCGCTCAGCCAGCTGTTTGAGCCGTTGTCGCAGTACCTTGTGGTAGTCGCGCCCCAGTGCGTAACGGCTGATGTAGCCTTGGTCGGGGTGCTGCAACGTGCGGGCGATGGCGGCGTGGGGAGGCAGGTAGTTCATCCGGGCCGAGATGACGGCGCGCGTTCCGGGTTGCAGTTCGGCTGGGCGCGCCCGCAGCATGCCGTGACGGGCCATGTACTCCATCTCGCCGTGATAGCCTTGACTCAACCAGGCTTGCAGGCGTGGCTCCTCGTCTGCTAGATCAATCCCCGTGATGCCGATCTGGTCAAAACCTAGCTCGCATCCCCAGAGCTTGATATCGTGGGCCAGTTTCTCCAGTTGTTGAGGTGTCATGACTTCCGCACTCCGTGAACCAGAGATAACTCTACCATACCGGCTCTTCGGCCCGGAGCAGATCCGCGAGCTGGAACAGCGACTGGCGGCCGATTTAGCCGATGGTCTCTACGACTTGATGGAGCAGGCGGGGGCAGCCCTGGATGCTCATCTGCAGCACCATTGGCCGCAGCTGCGCCTGCTGTGGGTCTGCTGCGGACAAGGCAACAATGGTGGCGATGGCTATGTGCTGGCGCGGCTGGCGCAGGCGCGAGGGATTCTCGTGCGTTTGTTTGCCTTGGGCCCACCCAAGGCGGGTAGCGAAGCGGAACAGGCCTGTCGCCGCTGGCTGGCGGCGGGAGGCGAGATCCATGCCTGTCCATCCGAGAGCGAGTTTGCCGCCGAGCAACCCGATCTGCTGGTGGATGCCCTGTTGGGAATCGGCCCCGAGTGCGAACTGCGCGGCGCTGTGGTGGCATGGATTGACGACATCAATCGACGTCGCCTGCCGGTGCTGGCCGTGGATCTGCCCAGCGGTCTGCATGCCGAGAGTGGGGCTATGCTCGGGGTGGCGGTTCGGGCCAGTCAGACCCTCTGTCTGGTCGGTTGGAAGCCCGGACTCCTGACCGGACAGGGGCCTGAGTTGGCTGGTCGGCTGACGCTCTGCTCGCTGGGGGCCGAGGCTTGTATGGACGAGTCGGAGTTGCCACTGCTGCAGCGGGCCGATTATCTGAGAGCCCGCTTCTGGCTGAAACCGCGGAGCCGTACCGCCCACAAGGGGAGTTGTGGCCGCTTGTTGCTGCTCGGTGGGGGGCCTGGGATGCCGGGGGCGATTCGGCTGGCCGCCGAGGCGGCCCTGCGCAGCGGGGCTGGTCTGGTCAAGGTTGTCACCTGGGCCGCCCATCAAGCCAGCCTGTTGGCGGGGCGCCCTGAGCTGATGTGTGAGGAGGCGCCGAGTTCGCCGGCCGAACAGGCGGCCTTGGCAACCTGGGCCTCGGTGCGGGTGTTAGGCCCTGGCCTGGGGCTTGGTGCCTGGAGCCGCAGCCTATGGCAGCAGCAACTGGCGCTGCCAGGGCCTCTGATCCTCGATGCCGATGGTCTGAATCTGTTGGCCGAGTCCCCTTGTCGACGAGACGATTGGATCTTGACGCCACACCCCGGCGAGGCTGCCCGTCTACTGGATTGTGCCGTAGCCGAGGTGGAACGGGATCGGCTGCAGGCCGTTCGTCAACTGCAGCGACGTTATGGTGGCGTCGTGCTTCTCAAAGGGGCCGGAACTCTGGTTTGTGATGGCGACCGCATCTGGATTTGCCAGGAAGGAAATCCGGGAATGGCCAGTGGCGGCATGGGCGACCTGTTATCTGGTATCATAGGCGCCCTGTGGGCTCAGGGCTTATCCCAGGCCGACGCCGCCTGGGTGGGTGTCTGTGTCCATGGCGAGGCAGGCGATCTCGCGGCTGACGCGGGAGAACGTGGCATGTTGGCCTCGGATCTGCTTCCCTTTATTCGTCGATTGGTTAATCCTGCGGAATCTTCTGGATGAGAACTGAATACAGCGAACTGCTGCACGATGAGGCCGCCACCTTGGCCTTTGGCAAACGACTGGCGCTGGCTTGCCAGAGTGCTGCGACCTTCTTTTTGCATGGGGAGTTAGGCGCGGGGAAGACCACCCTGACCCGTGGTTTTGTGCAGGCATTGGGGCATGTTGGCCGGGTCAAGAGTCCGACCTATACGCTGGTGGAGGCGTATGAATTGCCGGCCTGGCAGGTGTATCATTTCGACCTCTATCGCCTGGCAGATCCGGAAGAGCTGGAATTTATGGGCATTCGTGATTATTTTGGCCCGGATTGCCTGTGCCTGGTCGAATGGCCGGAAAAAGGGGAAGGCTGGTTACCGTCGCCGGACCTGGAGATCACACTGAAGTATGTGGGAGAACAGCGCGAAATCTCGATTCGTGGTTGTGGTCCCAAGGGTGAAGCCATTTTGAGATCCTTGTAATCGCCGTGAAAAAATACCTGATCAGTTGTCTGTGTTGCCTGCTGGCGTTGCCGGTTTGGGCCAACCAACTCAAGAGTCTACGGATCGCTCCGAGTCAGGAGAAGACCCGGGTGGTCTTCGATCTGTCGTCGACGCCGGATTATACCTATTCGTTCTCGACCCAGCCGCCTCGGCTGACCGTGGAACTCAACTCGGTGACCGCGACTCGGGCTAACCTGGAACGCCAGGGGGCCAACCTCGGGCCTGTCATTCGCGCCATTCATCCGGATAATGCGGGCACGGGCTCGCGCATGCGTCTGGTGTTTGAGTTGAACGGTGCCGTGAAGCCGCAGATCTTCACTCTGCGTCCCCAGCAGCAGTATGGTCACCGTCTGGTGGTCGATTTTTCGCATCAGGCGCTGGCGCAAACTGGCGTCGTCCCCGCCGCCCAATCTTCTACCGCCACGGCCAATCGCGGCGCTCAGCCGGTGGCCGGAAGCCGTCCGCTCCCGGCGGTGACGACAACAGGAACGGCTCACGTCGGGAAGCCCGTATCCGGCCGTGTGATTCAAATGAGTTCGATTACCCCTTCGACTCGTTCCGGAACGGCAAAACCTGGCGAAATCACCATCCAGGAGGAGACCATCTCGACCCAGGTGCGCAGTGCGTCAGCCACGACGACCACTCGGGTTCCGTCGGTCTCGCGCACGCCGCCCCTGCTGGCCAACTCGTCGACGCCGAAGGCCGACTCTTCGTCGAGCCAACCCTTGAACCGTACACCAACCCCGGTCAGTTCGACCAAATCCGCTGCTCCGAGTGGCAATGGAATGGTGATCATCGCCGTCGATGCCGGGCATGGTGGCAAGGATCCGGGGGCCATCGGGCCTCGTGGCACCCATGAGAAAACCGTCACCCTGGCGGTGGCACGTGAGTTGACCGATCTGATCAATCGTCAGCCTGGCATGCGGGCGGTGATGACGCGAACCGGCGACTACTTTGTCGATCTCAATGCTCGCTCCGAGATCGCTCGCCGTCAGAAGGCTCAACTGCTGATCTCCATCCATGCCGACAGCGTGGATAATGCGACGGCCCGAGGCGCCTCAGTCTGGATCCTCTCCAACAAACGGGTGGATCGCGAGATGGACAAGCTGCTGGGCCAACAGGACAAACACACCCAGCTGCTCGGCGGCGCGGGTAAGGTGATCGCCGAGGCCGAACCCAACCCCTATCTGGCGCAGACTATTCTGGATCTCTCCTGGGATAACTCGCGCAGTGAAGGCTATAGCATTGGTGAGGAGGTTCTCGCCCAGATCGGTCGGGTAGCGCGGCTGCACAAGGCCAAGCCGGTGCATGCCAGTCTGGCAGTCCTCAAGGCACCGGATATTCCCTCCTTGCTGATTGAAACGGGCTTCATCTCGAACCATCTGGAGGAGAAGCAACTCGCCTCTCGTGCTTACCAGCGCCAGATTGCCACCGCCATCTTCCGCGGCGTGCGGGGTTACTATGCCGAGAATCCACCGGAAGGCGCCCGCATTGCCAGCGAGCCGACGCCCAGCAAAAATGGGGCTGGCTCGATTCGCCACGTGGTGCGCAACGGCGAGAGTCTCTCCGGTCTGGCACAACGTTATGGCGTTTCCAAACGCAAGCTGCGTGACCACAACAGTCTGAAATCGGAGCAACTGCTGATCGGGCAGGTGCTCTATATCCCCGCCAGCTAAGATGCCGATCCGTATTCTACCGCCTTTGCTGGCCAACCAGATCGCTGCCGGAGAGGTGGTGGAACGACCTGCCTCCGTGGTCAAGGAGCTGGTGGAAAACAGCCTGGATGCCGGGGCGACGCGCATCGATATTGAGCTGGAAAAAGGCGGCTGCAAGCTGATCCGTATCCGGGATAACGGCAGCGGCATTCCTCAGGCCGATCTGGCTTTGGCGCTGGCCCGCCATGCCACCTCCAAGGTCAGCACCCTGGATGATCTGGAGGCGATCTGCAGCCTCGGCTTTCGTGGCGAGGCGCTGGCCTCGATCAGTTCGGTCTCCCGCCTAGCCCTGACGTCGCGCACGGCAGAGCAGGCCGAGGCCTGGCAGGCCTCGGTGGAGGGGCGTGAGATGGAGGTTCAGGTGCGTCCCGCCGCCCATCCGGTGGGAACGACGCTGGAGGTGGTTGATCTCTTCTTCAACACGCCGGCGCGCCGCAAGTTTTTGCGCAGCGAGAAGACCGAATATGGCCACATCGATGAACTGATCCGCCGCTTGGCGCTGAGCCGTTTTGAGGTCAGCTTTGTGCTCAAGCACAACGGTAAACTGGTTCGTCAATATCGTAGTGCAACCGATGAAGCTGCTCGGTTGAACCGGGTGGCCACCGCCTGTGGCAGTCGGTTCCTGACGGAAGGATTGGCCATTCGCAGTGAACATCTGGGATTGACGCTCTCGGGCTGGTTGCTGCCGCCCGCGCCGACAACCGAGTCGGCCCCCGAGATCCAGTACTGCTACGTTAATGGCCGGATGATGCGGGATAAGCTGATCAACCACGCGATCCGTCAGGGTTATCTGGAGGCGCTGGGACAGGAGTGTTCGCCCTCCTTTGTCCTCTACCTGCAACTGGATCCACATCAGGTGGACGTCAATGTTCATCCTGCCAAGCATGAGGTGCGATTCCACGAGTCGCGGCTGGTGCATGACTTCATCGTCGGTGTGGTGCGCGATGCGCTGATGCAAGGGGCTGCGGCCAGTAGCGTCGAGCGGCCGATCGTTGAGCCCTTAGACGCGGCTCCTGTCGCTCCGGCGCGGGAGCTGATCCGGGAATCGGCGGGGGCGGGCTACGCTCCAGCCCCGCTGCGTAGCCGTGAACATGGTTATCAGTCTCTAGGGCGATACAGCCCGGAGCCGATCCCGGCGCAGGCAGTCGCTGGTTTTCAGGACCTGATGCGCACCTTGCCGCTTGCGGATCCCACCCCGAGCGCCTCTGAGTCGACGCCGCCCCAATCGGTTGTGAATGGCGGCTGGCGGGTCCTGTCGCTGCCGCATCCGGAAATCGCCATGTTGCAGCACACCAGTGACTATGCGTTGTTCAATTTGCGCCGGGCCGAACGTCTGCTGTTGTCTCGTCGTTTGGAACGACAGCTCAGCGGCAGTCTGATCGCTCAGCCGTTACTGATGCCGTTGACCCTGACTCTGGAGCCGGAATGGCACACGCAGTTTGTCCGTCAGGAGTCCTGGTTACGCCGACTGGGCATTGAATGGCGAGCCTCGGGGAAGAGTTGGACCATCTTGCGGGTCCCGGCGGCGTTACGGCAGAGCAACCTGGCCGATAGTTTGCCGCGGCTGCTGCAACGTCTCGTCGAGCTAGAGGTGGATACGCCAGAGATTCAGAGCGCGCGGATCAGCGAGTGGTTGGCCGACATGACGCCATCCCGGCTGGATGGCAGTTTGATGGCGGCCACTCAATTGCTGGCCGCTATCGAGGCCGAGGGCCCCGAATTATTATGCCAGGCGGAGATCTGCCGCCCCTTGCCGCTGGCTGGATTGATCGAGGAGTTGCTGTTGCATGAGTAAGCCGCTGGCCATTTTTTTGATGGGCCCTACGGCCTCGGGAAAGAGCGCCCTGGCGATGGAGCTGGTGCAGCGCTTGCCGTGTGACATCATCAGCGTCGACTCTGCCTTGGTCTATCGCGGCATGGATATTGGTACGGCGAAGCCGACGGCGGCTGAGCTGGCGCTGGCTCCGCACCGCCTCATCGATCTGCTGGATCCGTCTCAGGCCTATTCGGCCGCCGATTTTTGCCGGGATGCCCTACGGGAAATGGCGGCCATCACCGCGGCGGGACGGATCCCGCTGCTGGTGGGGGGCACCATGCTCTACTACAAGGCGTTGCTGGACGGGTTATCGCCGTTGCCCGAGGCGGATCCGCAAATCCGCGCTCAGATCGAGGCGGAAGCTCAGGCGTTGGGTTGGGCAGTGCTGCATCAACAATTGCTGCAGATCGATCCGGTGGCCGGGGCTCGCATCCATCCCAACGATCCCCAGCGGCTGTCGCGGGCGCTGGAGGTCTTCCGGATTACTGGCAAGACCATGACGGAGCTGACCCAGCAGGCGGGGTGCGAACTTCCCTATCGGACCTTGCAGTATGCGATTGCCCCAACAGACCGAGCGCTGTTGCGGCAACGCATCGCAGAGCGTTTCGATGCCATGCTGGAGCAAGGGTTCGAGGCAGAGGTGCGTCAATTGTTCGAGCGCGGTGACCTGTCTCCCGATTTGCCCTCGATCCGCTGCGTCGGCTACCGGCAGATGTGGGATTATCTGGCCGGGGTGATAGATTATGACGAAATGCGCTATCGTGGCACGGTGGCGACCAACCAGTTGGCGAAACGACAGCTGACCTGGTTGAGAGGTTGGTCACATCCTTTGACTTGGCTGGAGACAGGAAGCCAGCTGAATCCTGATATCATTTTGCGTGACGTTGGTTCCTGCGCATGAGCACGCTATAATCGCTAACGTCTTTTTAAAGAAAAGGCAATAATTTAGTACTACAAAATATAAGGATTAAAAAATATGGCTAAGGGGCAATCACTTCAGGATCCGTTTTTAAATGCACTGCGGCGAGAACGCATTCCTGTTTCTATTTATCTGGTCAATGGCATCAAGTTGCAGGGGCAAATTGAGTCCTTTGATCAGTTTGTCATTTTACTGAAGAACACCGTTAGCCAAATGGTCTACAAGCATGCCATCTCGACGGTTGTGCCATCCCGCGCCGTGCCTCACCATCAACACACGGCGACCAACGGTGTGGAAGGTCCCAGCGAAGAGTGAGTCTCTGCCGCGAGTCGCCGAACCGTTCGTGCACATTTTTCTCTGTCGAGAACATCATCTTCCTGATTAAGGAGCATTTGCTTGTTTGACCGTTATGAAGCTGGCGAACAGGCCGTTCTGGTTCACGTTGATTTCACGGATGAAGGAGCACGCGAGGATCTGGCCGAGCTGAAGATGCTGGTGAGCTCGGCTGGGGCGAATGTCCTTTCGGTCATCACCTGTCGGCGGGGCACGCCGCAACCCAAATACTTTATCGGGACCGGTAAGGCTGAAGAAGTGGCGGCCGAGGTGCGAGCGTTGGGCGCGGATGTGGTGATCTTTAACCATGCGCTGACGCCTGGACAGGAGCGGAATCTGGAGCGGCTGTTCGAGTGCCGAGTTCTGGATCGAACCACCCTGATCCTGGATATCTTTGCCCAGCGGGCACGCACTCACGAGGGCAAACTGCAAGTTGAGCTGGCCCAGTTGCGTCATCTCTCGACTCGTCTGGTGCGTGGCTGGACTCACCTTGAACGCCAGAAGGGAGGCATCGGTCTTCGAGGCCCAGGGGAAACCCAGCTGGAAACCGACCGTCGACTCCTGCGTGAGCGCATCACCAACATTCTTAAACGGCTGGAAAAAGTAGAAAAGCAACGGGAGCAGGGGCGGCGAGCGCGGATCCGCAACGAAATCCCGGTTGTCTCTTTGGTGGGTTACACCAACGCCGGCAAGTCCACCCTGTTCAACCGCCTGACTCAATCCGATGTCTATGCTGCGGATCAGCTATTTGCCACCCTGGATCCAACTTTGCGCCGCATCGAGATTGCCGATGTGGGGCCCGTGGTGATGGCGGATACGGTTGGCTTCATCAGACATCTTCCTCATGATCTGGTAGCTGCCTTTAAGGCGACGCTGCAGGAGACCCGCGAAGCTGATCTGCAGTTGCATGTCATCGATTGTGCCGATGAGCGACTGGCTGACAACGTGGCGCAGGTTGAGCTGGTGCTGGAGGAGATCGGCGCCAGTGATTTGCCGCAACTGCTGGTCTATAACAAGGTGGACATGTTGCCTGGTGCCGAGCCGCGTCTGGAGCGTGATGACGAGGGGCGCCCTCTCGCGGTTTGGTTATCCGCCTTGACGGGGACTGGATTGCATCTATTGTTGCAAGTCATCGGTGAGATGCTGCAGCCGGGAATTGCCCAAGTCCGTTTATGCCTTCCCCCGGCGCAGGGTCGTCTGCGCAGCCTGTTTTACCAAATGAAAGCGATTCAAACGGAAGAGATCACCGAGACCGGTGAGCTGAACATGACGATTCGTATGCCGCAGAGCGACTGGAATCGACTGCTGAAGCAGGAAGGTGAGGTGCTCAGCGCCTTTATTGTCAGCTAATTGCTTGATAGAGTTCCATCAAACAACAAAAAAGTGGAGACGCCAATGGCTTGGAACGAGCCCGGAAATAATGGGAAAGACCGAGATCCATGGGGGAATAGTGGCAAGAATCAGACTCCTCCGGATTTAGATAGGGTGTTTCGCAATTTTTTGCAGAAGCTGTCTGCCCTGGTGGGCGGCGGTCGTCGCTCCGGTGGCGATGTCAGCGGCCTGGGGATTTCGCTGGTGCTGATGGTGGCTGTGGTCGCCTGGGTGATCAGCGGTTTCTATACCATTCGCGAGGCGGAGCGTGGCGTCGTCCTGCGTTTCGGCAAATTTTACCAAAGTGTGGAGCCCGGTTTGCGCTGGAAGGCCACCTTCATCGACCAGGTGATCCCGGTGGATGTGGAATCGGTGCGCTCGCTGCCGGCGGCAGGCTTTGTCCTGACCCAGGATGAGAACGTGGTGCGTGTCGAGATGGACGTGCAGTATCGCGTCACCGATGCCCGAAAGTATCTGTTCAGCGTCACCAATGCCGATGACAGCCTGAGTCAGGCGACCGACAGTGCGCTGCGTTATGTTGTCGGTCATACCGCGATGGATGAAGTCCTGACTCGCGGTCGGGAAAAGGTGCGTCAGGATACTTGGCAGGAGCTGGAAAAGACCATCGAGCCTTATGACATGGGGATCACCGTCGTGGACGTCAACTTCCTGCCGGCGCGTCCGCCTGAAGAGGTGAAAGATGCCTTCGATGATGCGATCTCTGCTCAGGAAGATGAAGAGCGTTTCATTCGGGAAGCCGAAGCCTACGCTCGTGAAGTCGAGCCCAAGGCGCGAGGCCAGGTCAAGCGTCTGGAAGAAGAGGCTCAGGGCTACAAGCAGCAGATCGTCTTGAAGGCGACCGGTGAAGTAGCTCGTTTCAATGAGATGTTGCCGCAATATCTGGCAGCTCCCGAATTGACCCGTGAGCGTATCTACCTGGATACGATGGAAGAGATCTACAGCAAGGTGAACAAGGTCGTGGTGGATCTGCCGCAGGGCACCAACAGCATGATTTATCTTCCCCTGGATAAACTGGTCACTGGCAAGTCAGCGGAAGCTCTTCGACAAGTGGCCCCTGCGGCACCAGCGCCTAGAACTCCGGCGGATGAGCTGACATCGGAGACCATGGGGCAGGCCAGTGTGCCGTTACGCAGCAGTGATCGGTCGAGCGGGAGATATTAAACGATGAAGAAAATTGTGTTGGGTTCGGTAGCCATCGTTGCGATTCTCTTGTCCTCTTCTCTGTTTGTCATCGATGAGGGGCAGGCCGGGATTGTGGTGCAGTTTGGCAAGGT
Source organism: Aeromonadaceae bacterium (assembly GCA_041441555.1). GTDB lineage: Bacteria > Pseudomonadota > Gammaproteobacteria > Enterobacterales > Aeromonadaceae > Pseudaeromonas. The sequence goes on along the minus strand of JASDSW010000059.1, from coordinate 4,452 downwards.
CAAGCGGGATGATGATTCCGGTTTACCCCACGTCTATGAGCCGGGGTTGCATTTCAAGGTGCCGATGATCGATGAGGTGCGCAAACTGGATGCCCGCATCCAGACCATGGATGCGCAGGCGGATCGCTTTGTGACCTCTGAAAAGAAAGACTTGATCATCGACTCCTATGTGAAGTGGCGGATCGAAGATTTTGCCAAGTTTTTCCTGGCCACCGGGGGTGGCAATCGGGTTCAGGCGGAAGCTCTGTTAAAGCGCAAGATTAACAACGGGTTGCGCTCTGAGATCGGTGGTCGCTCCATCAAGGATATTGTCTCCGGGGAACGGACCGAGGTGATGCAGAAGGCGTTGCTCAACTCGGCGAGCTCTTCCGAGCTGGGCATCAAGGTGGTCGATGTGCGCATCAAGCAGATCAACCTGCCGTTGGAGGTCTCCAACTCCATTTACCAGCGGATGCGTGCCGAACGGAATGCGGTCGCTCGTGAACACAGATCCCAGGGGCGTGAAAAGGCCGAGTTTATCCGGGCCGACATCGATCGCAAGGTAACTGTCATGCTGGCCGATGCCGAGCGTCGAGCGCGCCAGTTGCGTGGTGAGGGGGATGCCGAGGCCACCCGCATCTATGCCGATACCTACAAGCAAAATCCGGAGTTCTTCACCTTCTTGCGCAGTATGGATGCGTACCGCAAGAGCTTCGATAAGGGCAATGACTTCATGGTGTTGCAGCCAGATGGTGAGTTCTTCCACTATTTCAAGCAGGTGGGTAAACCGTCCGAGCGTTGATGGCGGCTAAAAACGAGTAGAAATGATTTGAATCAGGGCCATCCAGCGGATGGCCCTTTTTTTGGGTCGATGGACCGACGAAAAACTGTGAGTCTGGGCGGTAGCCGCAGATTTGACCACTGAAACCAGGATGCTGCAGACAGGAGTAATGCTGAGCCTGGAGCCGTTCTGAGTCGCCTCGGGTTGTCTCCGACCGGATATTGGGGTATACGTCTTGGCGGCAAGGAAGCTGCGCTTCGTCCCTGGTTTGAGTGCGTGGAAAACGACCAGAAGATGATTCCGGCATTGCTCAAACTTTGGTAGAATCCTTTTTTAACCACACTGTAGATAATGAAGATGGGACAGAGCGTCGTAATCTTGGGCACCCAATGGGGTGACGAAGGTAAAGGCAAAATTGTCGATCTGCTGACCGACAAGGCACAGTATGTAATTCGCTATCAGGGCGGCCACAATGCCGGCCACACCCTGGTCATCGACGGTGAAAAAACCGTTCTCCACCTCATCCCGTCCGGGATCCTGCGTGATAATTGCAAATGTATCATTGCCAACGGTGTCGTGTTGGCCCCTGATGCCTTGCTCAAGGAGATGAAAGAGCTGGAAGCTCGTGGTGTGCCGGTGCGTGAGCGCCTGCTGCTGAGCGAAGCCTGTCCCCTGATTCTTCCTTATCATGTCGCTCTGGATCAGGCTCGCGAAAAGGCTCGCGGTGCCAAGGCGATCGGAACCACGGGGCGTGGTATCGGCCCTGCCTATGAAGATAAGGTGGCGCGCCGCGGTCTGCGGGTGGGCGACCTGTTCAACGTGACGACCTTTGCGGAAAAGCTCAAGGAAGTCATGGAATACCATAACTTCCAGCTGACCCAGTTCTATGGTGTTGAGGCGGTCTCCTACGAAGCGGTTCTCGCCGAGGCGCAAGGCTATGCTGACCTGCTGATCTCCATGGTGGTCGATGTGACGGATCTGCTGGATAAGGCCCGTCTGCGTGGTGAACGCCTGATGTTTGAAGGGGCCCAAGGCACTCTGCTGGATATCGACCACGGTACTTACCCGTATGTGACCTCCTCCAATACCACTGCTGGTGGTGTGGCAACGGGTTCCGGTTTCGGCCCGCGCTTCGTCGATTACGTTCTGGGGATCGCCAAGGCCTATACCACCCGCGTGGGTTCAGGTCCGTTCCCGACCGAACTGCACGATGACATCGGTGAGCGTTTGTGTGTCAAGGGTGCCGAATTCGGAGCCACTACCGGCCGTAAGCGCCGTTGTGGTTGGTTCGACGCCGTGGCCATGAAGCGTGCCATCCAGATCAACTCAGTCTCTGGTTTCTGCCTGACCAAGCTGGATGTGCTGGATGGGCTGGAAACCGTCAAGATCTGCACCGGCTACAAGTTTGCCGACGGCTCCATCCGTGATGTACCGCCGATGGCTGCCGATGATTACGAGTTGGTCGAGCCAGTCTATGAAACCATGCCAGGCTGGAGCGAGAACACCTTCGGTGTGAAAACGCTGGATGGCTTGCCGCAAGCGGCTCGTAACTATATCCGTCGGATCGAAGAGATCACCGGCGTGCCGGTCGATATCATCTCAACCGGTCCGGATCGCGATGAGACCATGATCCTGCGTCATCCGTTTGCCGATTGATAGTCGCGGTTGGCGTGACAAAAAAGCCGGTTGCTAGCAACCGGCTTTTTTATGTCCGCCGTCCGACGGGTTGATGGACTAGAGGGGCAATAGGCGGATCAGCTGACGCGAGCTACCGCCATGTCGGCAAGATCGCACAAGGCCTGTCGATAGGGCCCCTCTGGTAGGCAAGCGAGCGCCGCTTTGGCCTTGGCAGCTTCGGCCTTGGCTTTCTGATGGCTGTAGTCGATGGCCCCGGTGGCGTGCAGGATCGCCAGGATGGCATCCAGATGCTCGAGGCCATTGCGTTCGACGATGGCCTCAATCAGCAGGGCTCGATCGCTTGGGGATGCCTGCTGGATGGCGTAGATCAGGGGTAGGGTGGGCTTGCCTTCGGCCAGATCATCGCCAACATTTTTGCCCATCACGGCACTGGCTGAGGTGTAATCCATCACGTCATCGACGATCTGAAAGGCGGTGCCCAGATAACGACCGTACTCCTGCAAGGCTGTCTCGACTTCCGGAGTGCTGTTGCACAACACAGCTCCCAAGCGGGTTGCCGCCTCGAATAGCTTGGCGGTCTTGCAGTAGATGACCTGAAAGTACTCTTCCTCGCTGATCGAGGGGTCGTTGCAGTTCATCAACTGCATGACTTCACCCTCGGCGATGACATTCGTCGCCTCGGCCAGCAGCTTGATGATGCGCAAGTTGTCCAATTCGGCCATCATCTGAAACGAGCGGGTGTGCAGAAAATCGCCGACCAGCACGCTGGCCGCATTGCCGAACAGGGCGTTGGCGGTTTCACGACCACGACGGAGCTCAGACTCATCGACCACATCATCATGCAGCAGGGTAGCGGTGTGGATGAATTCTATGATGGTGGCCAGCTTGATGTGCTGATCCCCTTGATAACCTAAGGCCCTGGCGCTCAGCAGCGTCAGCAAGGGACGCATTCGTTTGCCTCCGCCGTTGATGATATACAGGCCCAGCTGATTGATGAGGGCCACATCAGACTGAAGGCGCTGCAGGATGAGTTCATTCACCGCTTGCATATCATCGGCGTAGAGAGCGTGCATTGCGTGTGGATCCATGGCTATCGATACTACGTCCTGAAATAAGGGTGGGCGTCCTGAAATGAGATCGAGGCTGCCGAATTGATGTATCCGGATTCTACATGAATTGTTAAGCTAATGCAGTGTTCGGTGCTTCCTGCAGACTATGGGCTGTGGTGATCACAAAATGATCTTTTCCTGAAATGGGCCTTGCCTCATACCTGCAAGTTGCGTAGAATGCGCGCCCATTGTCATCTAGTTTTTTGTGCATCGTCTGCAAGGCAGAGTGGGTGCCCAATTCGGAGTTTAAACATGTACGCTGTTATCCTAAGTGGCGGCAAGCAACACCGTGTAGCGGAAGGCCAGGTTGTTCGCCTGGAGAAGCTGGAAGCTGAAACCGGTGTTACCGTAGAATTCGATAAAGTTCTGATGGTTGCCCAAGGCGAAGAAGTGAAGGTCGGCGCTCCTTATGTTGCTGGCGGTAAGGTTCTGGCTGAAGTCGTGGCTCATGGCCGTGGCGAAAAGGTCAAGATCGTCAAGTTCCGTCGCCGTAAGCATCACCGTAAAGAGATGGGCCACCGTCAGTGGTTCACCGAAGTCAAGATCACCGGCATCTCTGCCTAATTTTCAGGAGACCATCAAATGGCACATAAAAAGGCTGGCGGTTCCTCCCGCAACGGTCGTGACTCCGAAGCAAAACGCCTGGGCGTTAAGCGTTTCGGTGGTGAAAATGTTCTGGCTGGTAGCATCATCGTTCGTCAACGTGGCACCAAGTTCCACGCTGGTGAGAACGTAGGTTGTGGCAAAGACCATACCTTGTTCGCTACCGCTGAAGGCAAGGTCAAATTCGAAGTTAAAGGCCCGAATAACCGCAAGTATGTCAGCATCGTTGCTGAGTAATTCGCGATAAAGGCTCGAAAGAGGCCCTGCCAATATGGCGGGGCCTTTTGTTTGTCATCCCAAAACCACCTCCTATGGAGGTGGTGAACGCCCAGTCGGGGCTAT
>JASDSW010000058.1:0-63433 GCA_041441555.1 Aeromonadaceae bacterium | reverse complement strand
AGCCCCCTTCTAGGGGGCTAATCAAAGCCACCTGCTATGCAGGTGGCTTTTTACTTCTGCTATCTTCCCTTGGATGGTCTGTCTGGGGTGAGCAATGGGTGCCTTGTGAGTTGGCTGATGTACGCCAGTTATGGCGCACCATTGAGTCTCCAATCGGAATTTTTGATTTAACATATTGATAATCAATGAATAAAAATATGGCATGCCGCCTGCTAAGAGTGAGGTCTGGAATCATCCCTCATTGAAACGTCGCAGGAGCATGTTATGCCAACACCGTGTTACATCAGTATTCAGGGCAAGAGTCAGGGCAACCTCACCGCCGGAGCTTTCACCGCCGACTCCGTCGGCAACATCTATGTGCAGGGGCATGAGGACGAGATGCTGGTTCAGGCTTTCGAACATCTGGTCTCGGTTCCCACCGATCCGCAGTCCGGACAGCCTGCCGGTCAACGAGTCCACCGGCCATTTCGCTTCACGGTGGCGCTGAACAAGGCGGTACCGCTGCTCTACAACGCACTGGCTTCCGGCGAGATGCTGCCGACGGTGACTCTCAAATGGTTTCGTACCTCGGTCGAAGGGCGGCAAGAGCATTTTTTCAGTACCCGGCTGACCGATGCGACCGTGGTCGACATCGACTGCCAAATGCCGCACTGCCAGGATGCCAACAAATCAGAGTTCACTCAGTTGATTCAAGTCGCCTTGGCCTATCGCAAAATCGAGTGGGAACACACGGTGGCCGGAACTTCCGGTGCCGATGACTGGCGCGCGCCGCTGGAGAGCTGATGAGCTCCGGCACTTGCGGAGCTGTTGGGTTATTCGGTCTGAACCAGTGGAGGGAGGCGGCATGTGTTCTGCCATTGCGGTGGTGGGTGATTGGGGATCGGCACATGATGGGTTTGCGGCAACGCCGATCCTCAGCGGCAGCCCGAATGTTCTGTTGCAGGGGCGAGCCGTGGCGCGCCAAGGCGATCCCCTGTTGGCGCATCGAAAGCCCAAGCGGGGTTGCCATCCGCGCCAGATTGCCGGAGGCATTGCCTCCGTGCTGATCAACGGTCGCCCGGTGGCGGTATCCGGTTGTGCGGTGACGTGTGGGGGTGTGTTGTTGGCCTGCTCCAGTGCCGAGGCGGGCTGACGATGGCCGCTCAGCAAGGCCTGCAGTTCACGTTCCGTGTCGTGGCGCAATCGGAGATTGAGCTGGCAGTGGTTCGCTTCGATTGGCTGGAGGCCTTGAGTGAGCCCTTTTTGCTGCAGTTGGATCTGGCCAGTCGGGAGGGGCGGCTGAGGTGCGAGTCGCTCCTCAACCGCCGGGGGCAACTCACCATCTGGTTTGATGGCCAAGTCCGACGACAACTCGATGGCATCATCGTCAGTGCCACTCAGGGGGCGAGCGGAGGTCGTCGGAGCCACTATCGGCTGCAACTTCGACCTCCGCTTTGGCGCCTGCAGTTGCGCCACAACAGCCGGATCTTTCAAGGGGTGCCGCCGCAACAGATCATTGCCACCCTGTTGCAAGAGCACGGGGTGCGCGCACATCGCTTCGTGTTGCGTCATCCTCATGAGGCGCGTGAGTATTGCGTCCAGTATCGGGAAACCGATCTGGCCTTCGTGCAACGGCTGGCCGCCGAGGAGGGGCTGTTTTACTTCCATGCCGGGGTGGCCGAGGATGGTCAACCGCTGCTGGTGTGGGCCGATGACCCCGGTGCCCTGCAGCCTGGTGGTGAAATCACCTTCAACCCGCAACCCCATCTGCTGAGTTTGGGGGCTCAAATCCAGCGTTTGGATGTCCAGCAACAACTCTGTCCCACTCGGGTTACCCTGCAGGATTACAGCTTCTTGCAACCCCATCATGATCTGCAACTCCAGCGGGATCTGCCGGATGCGTTGTCGGTGCCAGCCGGCGAGGGCTGGTTTGAACACTACGACTACCCCGGGCGTTTTCAGCAAGAGAGTCGGGGACAAGCGTTGACCCATTATCGCTTCGATGCTCTGCGGCAGGATGCCGTGCTGGCCGATGGAGACAGCAATGCCTGTGGGTTGCAGCCGGGTTTTCGTTTTCAGCTGCGGGGCCACCCGGCGGATGAGACAAATGTGGCATGGCAGCCGGTTCGGGTGCGGCATAGTGGTGAGCAGCCTCAAGCGTTGGAGGAGGAAGCTGGGCGTGAGGCCACCCGGTATCGCAACCAATTTCAGGCGGTACCTGCTCGGCAGTGCTGGCGCCCCTACGGTGAGGTCAAACCCCGGGTCGATGGTCCGCAGGTCGCTCGGGTCGTCGGTCCCGAGGGCGAGGAGATCTACTGCGATGAACATGGACGGGTCAAGGTGCAGTTCCCCTGGGATCGGCAAGGGGGCAACAATGAACACAGCTCCTGCTGGGTGCGCGTCTCGCAAGGATGGGCGGGTGGCCACTATGGCTGCATGGCGTTACCCCGGGTGGGCCATGAGGTGATCGTCAGCTTTTTGGAAGGGGATCCGGATCAGCCCATCATCACGGGGCGCACCTATCATGGTGTCAATCGACCTCCATATGCCTTGCCGGCGCACAAGAGCCGCACCGTATTGCGCAGCGAAACCTACCGGGGAGATGGCTTCAATGAGCTGAGCTTTGAGGATCTGGCTGGCCAAGAGAGCATCTATCTGCATGGGCAACGGGATCTTCAGGTTCGTCTGGGAGCCGACGCCCGCTGGCAAATTGGCCATGATCAACACCTGCACATCGGCCATGATCGGCTGACTCACCTGGCGGGCGATGATCATCTGCGCGTGCAGGGGGAGAGTCGTTGCCAGATCGAACAGGACTATTCGCTGATCATCGATCACTCGATGCATCAGAAGCTGGGGGAGTCGTGGCAGGTCGCGGCGGGGCAGGCGATCCACCTGCAAGCGGGCTCCAACATTGTGCTCGATGCCCGGAGTGAGTTGACCATCCAGGCCGGCGGCAGCTTCATCAAACTCGATGCCGGTGGGATCACCCTGCAGGGCCCCTGCATCCGGCTCAACTCCGGCGGTGAGCCTGGCCAGGGCTCGGCCTGGGCCGGACTTGAGCCGCTGAGCCCAACGGGGGTTGGTGCGCCGGAATACCAGGCGCCACCGATCCCGGCTGCGAGTTCCACGCCGACGGTCGATGTGCCATCGGCGACAAGCGTTTTTTATCGCTTTTCCGAGTAAATCCAGCGCTTCCTGCCAGAAAAGCAGTCTGCCTTAACCGGATCACCGACCATGAATAGCGGCTACGCCAGATGTGCGGTAGTGCAGAGTTTGCACCTCTCGTTGCCGCAGAAACTGGCTATTGATGGTGATTGGTTGATGATGCGCAGCGGACGTGCGCATTGGGGAGTGATGATGAGACGATATGGGATGGCTGCTGGGGCTCTGTCTGATCGGTGCTGCGGCTGTCACTTGGTACTGCTGGCCGCAACCCGTGGCGGAGCGCCCTCTGGTGATCTGGAGTGGCCGCAATATTCCTGAGTTGAACGCTCTGGGGCGGGAGTTCACGGCGCGGACCGGTCGCGCCGTGCGGGTGGAGACTCCGGGCAACTTCGTCGAGAAGTTCGAGATCCTGGCCCAGCAGGGGCAGGGGCCGGATATCATCATCTGGGCCCATGACCGTTTCGCCGCTTGGGCTCAGGCTGGACTGCTGGAGAGTATCCCGACCAGTGCTCTGCCCCAGGGCCACTGCCTGCCCGAGGCGGCGGCCCCGCTGCGCGAGGCCGATCGGCTGTTGGGTTATCCGCTGCAACTGGAGTCTCTGGTGCTGTTCTGGAATCGCGCCCTCTTGCAGTCGGCGCCTCGGGACGATGGCGAATTTGCTCATCTGGCGAGTACCTTACCCAAGGGCGTCGATTTGTTGGGGTGGGATCTGAGCTCCCCCTATCACAGCTGGCCCTTTGTCTCGGCGGGGGTGACTCGTGGGCTATGGGTCGATGAGCAGCAGAGGCTGCGGCTCCATGCCGACCAACCACGGGTGGTTGCCAATATGCAACGGCTGGCGGATTGGCTCCGTCATGGCTGGATGCCACACGGACTGAGCTATGAGCTGGCGTTGGACCGCTTCAGCCAGGGCAAGCTGGCGATGATGGTGGGTGGCCCCTGGGATGCCCATCGGCTGGATCAAAGTGGCGTTGATTATGGCGTCGCAGGGTTACCGGCGCTGGCCGGGCGGGCCGTGCATCCCTTCTATGGGGTGATGGCGGCGGCTATCTGTTGACCCATGCTACTCTCATCCGCGGGGAGCCCCTTCAGGCGCAAGCTGGCCTCAGCGTTTTGCTGCGTGACGGGAAAATTCAGTCGATTGCCCCGGATGGCCAACTGGCGACCGAGCCGGACGTCGCCGTCATCGATCTACAGGGGGCTTCCGTGTTACCCGGGATCATTAACGCCCATGTTCACGATGCGTATGACGAGGCACAACTACGGCGCTGGGTGCAAGCCGGGGTGACCACGGTACGTGATCTCAATCCTCATATTCAGGGCGATTTTCTGACCTTCCGGGATAGCCATCAGGGGCGGCCTGAGTTTGCGCGCCTGCTCGCCGGTTCGCCCATTCTGACGGCTACGGGGGGATATGGCTCGGTTGAGCTAAAAGAGCGTCAGCAAGCCATCGCCATGGTCCAGACGTACATCAGGCAAGGTGTCGATATCATCAAACTGGCCATCGAAGATGATTGCGAAGGACAGCAATGGAGCCTGCTTTCGGCCGAGACCCTCTCGGCGATGACCAAGACTGCTCATGCCGCAGGCAAACGAGTCATCGCCCACCTGACGCACAGTTACAACCTGCAGCTGGCACTGGATGCCCAGGTTGATGAGCTGGCCCACATGGTGGTCGAACCCTTGAATGATGAGCAACTGGCCGCCGTGGTGCGCCGAGGGATCTACTGGACGCCGACGCTGGAGCTGTGGCATGGCGTCGGCTCGCTCTATCCGGTCGATTATGAGGCCCAGGCCATCGAAAATTTGCGCCGTTTTCATCGGGCTGGCGGGCGCGTGGTGTTGGGAACCGACTTTGGAGGGTTCATGACGCCATTTGACGGCGCCATGCCGATGACCGAGTTTCGTCTGATGGGCCAGGCGGGGATGAGTAACGGCGCTATTTTGCGGGCGGCCACTCAGACGGCGGCCGAGGCCATCGGCCTGGGTGACGAGCTGGGGAGCCTGAGCGCGGGCAAGCAGGCCGATCTGCTGGTGGTGGCGGGTAACCCGCTGGCGGATTTGACGGCCCTGCAGCATCCGCTCTGGGTGTTTCATCATGGGGTGGCGGTGGTACGGCCCAACCCGAAACCCTGAGGAGCCTTTTTGCGCTGAGCGGCCGAAGGAATTTGGCGCCATTGTCACCAGTTGCCGCCGTTTGAGCCATTCAATTCGACAAATCGTGACTTTTATGACATACATGCGCCACTAAAAATTCAAGGTGCGCCGAACTTCGAGTAGCCGGTGTCGCCGCAAGACGAGGAGTCATCATGGAGACATTCAATCTGGAAGGCCATCCCCACGTGGAGTTGTGTGATCTGCTGAAGTTGCAGGGGTGGAGTGAGAGCGGTGCAGCCGCCAAGGCGGCGATCGCCGAAGGGCTGGTGCTGGTCGATGGTGACATCGAAACTCGCAAGCGTTGCAAGATCGTGGCCGGCCAAGTGGTCTCCTTTACCGGCCAGGAAGTCACGGTTCAGGCTTGATGCGGATCCTCTTTTCGCGTGCGCGGCGCTTCTTGGCAGAAGCGCCGCGGTCGTCTTGGTCGTTGGGAGTCTGAATGTCGTTATCTGTCGAGTCCCTGGTTGCGGAGGCACCGGTTGGTCGCCTGATCCTGGCCCCGATGGAGGGGGTGCTGGATCCTCTGATGCGCGAGCTGCTCAGCCAGATCAACCCCTATGATCTGTGTGTCACCGAGTTTGTGCGGGTCATCGACATGCTGCTGCCCAAACGCACCTTCTACAAGCTGGCTCCCGAGCTGCGGCAGGGGGGTAAAACCCAATCCGGTACGCCGGTGCGGGTGCAACTGCTGGGGCAGTCGCCCGAGTGGTTGGCGGAAAATGCGGTGCGCGCCATCGAGCTGGGCTCGCCGGGCATCGATCTGAATTTTGGCTGCCCGGCCAAGCTGGTGAATCAATCCAAGGGCGGCGCCGTGCTGCTCAAGGAGCCGGATCTCATCTATCGCATCATCGCCGCCGTGCGTGCCGCTGTGCCGACCGAACAGCCGGTGACGGCCAAGATCCGTCTGGGATGGGATAATCCGGCGGATTGTCTGACCATCGCCGACGCCGTTGGCGCGGCGGGGGCCTCCGAGCTGGCGGTGCATGGCCGCACGAAAGAGGATGGCTATCGCAGCGAGACTATCAAATGGGAGTGGATTGCCCGTATTCGCGAGCGACTGTCGATCCCGGTCATCGCCAACGGCGAGATCTGGAGTCATGCCGATGGTGTGCGCTGCCGTCAGGTGACCGGCTGCCGCGATCTGATGGTCGGGCGCGGGGCCCTTAACGTCCCCAATCTGGGGGCCGTGGTGCAAAGTGGCGCGCCCGTGATGCCTTGGTACCAGGTGCTGCAACTGCTGCTGCGCTACGGCGAGTTGGAGGTGCGTGGTGACAAGGGGCTCTATTTCCCGAATCGCATCAAGCAGTGGTTCAGTTACCTGCGGCAGCAATACCCACAGGCGCTACCGCTGTTTCAGTCGTTGCGCCGTTGCACTGAGCCCGCGCCGATCCTGATCCTGTTGCAACAAGCCTGTGATGCCGAGGCGCAAGCCGCCTAGCGGCGGGCCTGTCTTGACGGTAAAGGTGAATTGGCGCAAGGCAATTGAGCGCTCCATGGCACAAAATTGGATCGTCTAAGAGCAGGGTTGTTGGGGTAGGAGTTTTCTATGCTCGCACTGATCATCGGCGCTTTGATTACGGCTCTGGTGGGCTACTACATTCTCAAGGGCTATGCCGCTACCGGCGTCTTACTGGTCGGCGGCCTGGTGCTGCTGAGTGTCAGCGCGGCGCTGGGTAGCCGGATCCTCCCACCCGAGGTCGCTAGCACCGGCAATCCCTTGAGCGATGTCATTGAGTTTATTCGCTACCTGCTGGTGGATCGCACCGCCGGGCTGGGCCTGATGATCATGCTGCTGTGCGGTTTTGCCGCCTACATGACGCATATCGGGGCCAACCAGACGCTGGTCCGCCTGCTGAGTAAACCCGTGGCCTTCGTGCACTCGCCCTATCTGCTGATGGTGGTGGCCTATCTGGTTGCCTGTGCCCTGTCGCTGGTGGTCAGCTCGGCCGCCGGTCTTGGGGTGCTGCTGATGGCCACCCTGTTTCCCCTGATGGTCAATCTGGGCGTCTCGCGTGCCGCGGCAACGGCCATCTGTGCCTCGCCGGCGGCCATCATCTTGTCACCGACCTCCGGGGATGTGGTGATCGCGGCGGAGGCCTCCGGTATGGAGCTGCTGCCGTTCGCCTTTGGCCTGTCGTTGCCGATCTCGGTCTGTGCCATGGCCGGGATGGCGGTGAGCCACTACTTCTGGCAGCGTTGGCTCGACAGGCGCCAAGGCATCACGCCGGAGCCGATCCCCCATGCGCCGGCGCGGCCCCAGGCTCCCCTCGGCTACGCCTTGCTGCCCACCCTGCCACTGCTCGGCGTCTTCCTGCTGGATGGCCAGTATGGCGTCCGCCTAGACATCAATGCCATCATCCTCCTCTGCCTGCTGCTGGCGGCGCTGAGCGAATTTGCGCGCAAGCGCGATGCCCGCAAGTTGTTCGACGGCCTGCAGGCGGCCTATCACGCGATGGCGGAGGCGTTCGCCTCGGTGGTGATCCTGTTGGTGGCGGCGGGGGTGTTTGCCCAGGGGCTCAAGACGGTGGGCTTCATCGACCAGTTGCTGCTGCTGGGCCAGGGGAGTGAGAGCAGCGCCCTGCTGATCCTGCTGGTGCTGGTTCTGGTGACGGCGGTGGTGGCCTTTACCACCGGCTCGGGGAATGCCCCCTTCTACGCCTTTGTCGAGCTGATCACTAAAGTGGCAGCCAGCCTGGGGGTTGATCCGGCCTACTTGGTGATCCCGGTGCTGCAAGCCTCCAACCTGGGGCGCACCATCTCGCCGGTCTCGGGGGTGGTGGTCGCAACGGCCGGCATGGGCCATGTCTCACCGCTGGAGGTGGTCAAACGCACCTCGGTACCGGTTGGTGTGGGGCTGCTGGTAGTTCTGGTGATGACTCACTGGTTGGTGTATTAAATCGCCAGATGTCAAGAGTGACTTGCTTGCCGCCTCGGCGAATGGCTGGCAGCGGGCGGCTCGCTATTGCATGATCCGGGCACCTCGTTTGGCGGAGCCTGTGATGGCCTATCTCTCGTTCGTGACCCTGTTGTGGGCCTTTTCCTTTAGTTTTATCGGTGTCTATCTGGCTGGACAGGTGGATGTCTATTTCATGGTGCTGACTCGCACCCTGCTGGCGTTGTTGGTGTTTCTGCCCTTTCTGCGTTGGGGGCGTCTGCGCCCCGTATTGGCAGGACAGTTGATGGCTATCGGCGCCATTCAGCTTGGCGTCATGTACCTCTTCTACTACCACTCCTTCTTGCTGCTGACCGTCCCCGAAGTGCTGATCTTCACCATCTTCACCCCCTTGTATGTGACCCTGTGTCACGATCTGCTGGCGCGTCGCCTGCACGGCAAGTACCTGCTGACGGCTCTGCTGGCGGTACTGGGGGCGGCGGTGATCCGCTATGACCATCTGACCTCCGATTATCTGCTGGGCTTTGCGGTGGTGCAGGGGGCCAACCTCTGCTTCGCCCTGGGGCAGGTTGGTTATAAGTGGGTGTTGGCGCGCGAGACGCAGCCCTTGCCGCAGCATCAGGTCTTCGCCTGCTTCTTCATCGGCGCCCTGCTGGTCTCCCTGATAGCCTGGTTGTGGCTGGGCAGCCCGCGCTATCCATCCAATGGTCTGCAATGGGGGCTGCTGGGGTGGCTGGGTGCTGGCGCCTCGGGGCTGGGCTATTTTCTGTGGAACAAGGGGGCGACCCAGGTCAACGCCGGGGTGTTGGCCATCATGAATAATGCCCTGATCCCGGCCGGCCTGCTGGTGAACCTGCTGATCTGGAATCAGGAGGCCGATCTGTGGCGTTTGGGGCTAGGCGGTGGCCTGATCTTCTTGTCACTCTTTATCAACGAGCACCAGGTCAAGAGCCGATGACGATCCAAGAGTTTGCCAATCTGACCGGACTGACGGTCCATACCCTGCGCTATTACGAGCAGATCGGCCTGTTGGGGCCGGTACCACGAACCGCGGCGGGCCACCGCCATTACGGACGGCAGGAGCTCGACTGGGTGAACTTCATCAAGCGGCTCAAGGCCACCGAGGTGCCCCTGCGCGATATCATGCGCTATGCCGAGCTGCGCCAGCAGGGTGAGCGGACTCTGCTCGAGCGGCAGGCTCTGCTGGCCGAGCATGCCGAGCGTTTGGCGCAGCGATTGCGCGAACAGCAGGGCCATCTGACGGCTCCGCAGGAAAAAATCAGCTTTTATCAGCAACAGTTGGCAAACAACGCTTGACCTCGAGTTCACTCGAACCCTTATCGTCTTCGGAGTCGATGACCAATCAGGAGAGATGAGATGAGCGACGAACGTTATCAATCCGGTTTGCAGCAGTTGGCGCAGATCGATGGGGAAGCCGGAGAGAAGGTGCTGGCGGCGCTGGCCGATGTCGCGCCGGATCTGGCGCGTTACACGATTGAGTTTCCATTCGGCGATATTTACCGCCGTCCGGGACTGGATCTGAAGAGTCGGGAGCTGGCCACGGTGGCCGCCCTGACGGCGCTGGGCAACGCGCAACCCCAGCTGGCGGCTCATCTGCATGCCGCGCTCAATGTTGGCTGCAGTCAGGCGGAATTGGTCGAGGTGATCATCCAGATGGCCGTCTATGCCGGTTTCCCGGCGGCGCTCAACGGCATGTTCACCGCCAAGCAGGTATTTGCCGAGCGGGGCCTGCTGAAGGCGTCAGCCTAGAAACCAGCTGAGTCAGCCGAAAAACAAGAAGGAGGCCCCAGGCCTCCTTCTTTTTTACTGACGAGCGCTTAGAACAGCTTGTCGCTCAGTTGGAACATCTCTTCGTCGAATGGACGCTTCATGTTCTCGATGCAATCGATGATGTCGTGGTGCACCAGCTGGTTTTGCTGCATGCCGATGCAGCGGCCGCCAACGCCTTGGAGCAACAGCTCGACGGCGTAGGCACCCATGCGACTGGCCATGATGCGGTCACGTGCGGTCGGGCTACCGCCGCGCTGGATGTGACCCAGGATGGTGGCGCGGGTTTCGAGACCGGTGTGGGCTTCGATCTCCTTGGCCAGGGCATTGACGTCGGTGACGTGCTCACAGATGGTGACCATGGCGTGACGCTTGCCCTTGGCAATGCCGTCGTCGATCTGGGCCAGCAGGGCATTCTTGTCGAAGCCCTTCTCCGGAACGATCACGTACTCGGCACCACCCGCGACGGCGGCAGACATGGCCAGGTCGCCACAGTGACGGCCCATCACTTCGACAATCGAGATCCGCTTGTGCGAGGTGGAGGTGTCACGCAGACGATCGATGGCTTCCATGACCACGTTCAACGCGGTATCAAAACCGATGGTGAATTCGGTACCGGCGATGTCGTTATCGATGGTGCCCGGCAGACCGACGCAGGGATAACCCATCTCGGTCAGCTTCTTGGCGCCCATGTAGGAACCATCACCACCGATCACCACCAGGGCGTCGATGCCGTGCTTCTTCAGGTTTTCGATCGCCTCGCGACGGACGGATTCTTCCTTGAAGGCCGGGAAACGCGCCGAGCCCAGGAAGGTACCACCGCGGTTGATCATGTCGGAGACGCTGTGGCGTTCCAGCTTGCTGATACGATCCTGATGCAGACCCAGGTAACCGTCACGGATGCCATAGACTTCCAGACCGGCTGCCAGACCAGCACGAACCACGGCACGGATGGCCGCATTCATGCCTGGTGAGTCACCACCGCTGGTCAGAACACCAATTTTCTTGATCATAGTGTGCCTCTATAGAGTCGAAGTTTCGTGTACAACTGGTGGGGCAGGCTGGCCCCAGTGCCGCGCAATGACCCCATCGACTGCCTTGTGTGCAGAGACGTCTCGTCACTTCGACCTCTGAATCTTGAGGTGGAGTCCACGTCTGGGTTATGCGGACACGTTGAGGGCGCCTCGTGACGCCCTCATTGTCTCTTACTGCTTGGCGCCAGCGATGATTTGAGCGAAATCATCCGGCTTCAGAGAAGCACCACCGACCAGGCCACCGTCGATATCGGCTTGGCCGAACAGGTTGGCTGCGGTTGCGCCAGTCACGGAGCCACCGTACAGGATCTGTACCTTGGCAGCGACGTCAGCGCTGAAACCGGCCAGGTAGGCGCGGATGTGAGCGTGGACGGACTGAGCGATTTCCGGAGTCGCGGTCTTACCGGTACCGATGGCCCATACCGGCTCGTAGGCGATGACGGCGTTGGCGAAGGAGTCGATACCACAACGGTCGATCACGGCCTTGAGTTGGGTTTCGACGACGGCATTGGTTTGACCGGCTTCGAATTGAGCCAGAGTTTCACCGATGCACAGAACCGGTACCAGGCCGTTCTGTTGGATGGCTTCGTACTTGGCGGCCACGACTTCGTCAGTTTCTGCGTGCAGGGTACGACGCTCGCTGTGACCAACCAGGGCGTACTTGCAACCGAACTCCTTGAGCATCACAGGAGAATTTTCACCGGTGAATGCGCCAGCAGTGTGTACGTCAGCGTTTTGCGCACCGTACTGAATGCGGGTGCCTTCAGTCAGCTTTTCAACCAGGTCCAGGAAGATAACCGGCGGGCAGACGGCTACTTCTACGCCTTCAGCCTTGGCGGCCGGTTCAACCAGCGCCTTAACCAGGGCTTCAACAGAGGCTTTGGTGCCGTTCAACTTCCAGTTACCCATTACCAATGGTTGTCTCATTCTTTCATCCTCCAGATGGTGATTTGCTGCGGGGCATTATATGAGTTGATCTCGGCCCCGAATAGTCAGCGCTTGGTCATGCAGCGCAATATTTTACTCTAATTACTGATCCATATCAGTTTTTGACCTGGACATCGTTCATTCTTTCGACTGTTGGCGCCATTGATGCCAGATTGCCCCAATCCATTCATGCAGTGCCATCTCCGAATACATCAGATAACGTCCCTGGGGCAGATAACCATGGCTGGGGATGGGGGCCTGAGCCAGTCGGCCCTGGTAATCGGTCGGCGCCGGAATCACCCGCAGGTTCAGTTGACGGGCCAATGCCATGGCGCGCGGCATATGGCTGGCCGAGGTCACGAGGGCGGCCACCTGGTTGCCGATCACCCCCTGGTAGCGGGTCACCTCATCGTGGGTATCGTATGCATCCTCAATCAGAATCATGTCGCGACGCGGGATGCCATAGTGTTCGGCGATGCGGGCATACATCTCGGCACAGGAGATGGGATCGCCGCTGACGCTGCCGGAGAGGACCAGCTTGGCCTGCGGATTACGCCGTTTGATGTCGATGGCCTCGAGAATGCGGGCATAGGCATTGCTGATGGGCTGGCTGGTCAGAGGAATGGTCGGATCGCTGACATGACCGTGACCCAGCACCAGGATGAAGTCGACGCTCTGGCTGGCGGGAAATGGCGGAAATTGCTGCTCCAGCGGCCGCAGCAGCTCGACACTCACCGGTCGCAACGACAGGGTGAGCAGCAACAGGGTGCCCAGAGTACACAGACTCTTGCCCAGCCGCTGGCGGCGGGTGAACCATAGCAGCAACAAACCGAGAACGATGAGCATCAGGGTGAATGGGAGGGGCATCAAGAGCCCGCCCAGCCATTTTTTTAACCAGAACATGGATGATCTCTGTACGGCCGTCCGACGTGCCGTTTTCAGGGGTATGGGGATGTGCCAGAATAGCCCTCCCACGAGAGAAACGGAATCGGTAATGGTGAGCGCAGATCATAGCTTCGACGGCATGGCCGATAAATTTGCCCAGAACATTTATGGCACCAGCAAGGGAAAGATCCGCGCCGCCGTGGTGTGGCAGGATCTGCAGGGCTGCCTGAGCCGCCTGGGCGATCGCCCGTTGCGGGTGCTCGATGCCGGGGGCGGGTTTGGTTACTTCGCCCAGCAGCTGGCGCAGATGGGCCACCGCGTCGAGCTGTGTGATCTGTCGGCCGAGATGCTGGAGCTGGGGCGTCAGCAGATCGAGGCCAAGGGGCTTAGTGATCGTATCCGATTGATTCATTGCCCAATTCAGGATCTGGATCAGCATATCGAGGGTGAGTTTGATCTCATCTTGTGTCATGCCGTGCTCGAATGGTTGAGTGAACCGCGGCAGACCTTGTTATCCTTGCTGCGCTTCCTGGCGCCCGGTGGCATCCTCTCGGTGCTGTTTTATAACCGCAACGCCCTGCTGTTCCAGAGTCTGGTGGTCGGCAATTTCGATTACATCCGCGCCGGGCTGACCAAGAAACGCAAGCAGAAGCTGACCCCGGAGAATCCGCAGCTGCCCGAAGAGGTCTACGACTGGTTGCAGCGCGGCGGTCTGCGCCTGATCGGCAAGACCGGGGTGCGGGTGATCCACGATTACATGCGCCACAAGCAGGATCAGACCGAGAAGTTTGAGGATCTGCTGCAGATGGAACAACGTTACTGCCGCCAGGAGCCATTTGTGGCGCTTGGCCGCTATATCCATGTGATGGCCCAACGGCCGTTACCCCACACCGATAACAGTGTGTTTGAGAAGAGAATGTCATGACGGAACCGGTTTCCCGCGCTTCGGAGCGGACACTGCCCGAACTGGTAGGTTGGGTCAAACAAGAGGGGCTGGCGCTGAACCTGGCGAACGATCGCCTGGCGTTTCTCATCGCCATCGCCGCCCTGTCGCGGGATGACTCCAGCCATGAGCTGACCGAGGCGGCGTTGCACGATGCCTTTGGCTATGTCAGCCAGATCTTTGGCCAGATGGACGAGACCCTGACCCACAGAGCCAACAACGCCATCAACGAGCTGGTGCGCCAGAAGTTGCTGTCGCGCTTCAATGCCGATCCGGTGGAGGGCGAGAGTCTCTACCGGCTGACCCGGCTGGCGATGGGCATCGTCGAGTTTTACGTCGAACAAAAAGAGGTCAGCAGCGTCAAGCTCTCCTTGCTGCTGGAGCAGGTGGCCAGCGAGCTGGCCAAGGCCTATCAGGCGGCCAGCGACAACGACGGCCTCGACCACTGGGACGAGCAGGTCTATCCGCGCCTGAAGTTTTCGGTCGAGGAGATCCTCTCGCGCATCGATCTGACGCAGCGGGCCATGGATGAGCAGCAAAATCAGGTCAAGGCCGAGATCGCCGACCTGCTCAACCAGGATTGGACCCAGGCCATCCACAGCTGCGAGAAGTTGCTGCGCGAGACCGGACAGACGTTGCGCGAGCTGCAGGACACCCTGGATGCGGCGGGCCATGATCTGCAAGATGGTCTGCTCAATATTCAAGAGGCGACCCAGGGCCGCGAGGAGTTGGCCCATATCGATGCCCTGACCCAGACCCTGCAGGCGCGACTGGATGCCATCATCAACTGGGGCCAGCAGTGCATCGAGCTATGGGCGCGCTACGACCGCCACGTCCACAAGTTCATCCGCACCGCCATCGACATGGACAAGAACCGCGCCTTCAGTCAGCGGCTGCGCGACTCTATCCGCGAGTTCCAGAACCACAACTGGCTGATGGTGGTGGCCCAGGAGCATCGGCTGCTCGAGCTGCGGGATGAGACCCTGGCGCTGCACGGCGAGGAGGTCACCGGCGAGCTGCCCAGCGAGCTGGAGTATCACGAAATTCTGGATGTGAACAACCAGTTGGCCGAGCGTATCCAGATGCACCTGGATGCCTTCCGCAACGAGGGCAAGCCCCTGGACATGGCCGAGGTTCTGCGCGACTACCTGGCCCACTATCCGGACTATCAACACTTCGATGTGGCGCGTCTGCTGATCGACGCCGCCGTTCGGCTGGGCCACGCGCAGATGGAGCTTTCCGGTGCGCGCCAGCCGAAGTGGAAACCTATCAACGAATCGGGAGCTAAGGTACAGGCCCATGTCATTGATCACTACTGAATACCCGCTCGCCCTGCGCATGGCGCAGGCGATCGCCAATCCTCTGTTCCCGAAACTGGATACCTGGCTGCGCAGTGGCCGCCATATCAGCGCCGATGATCTGGACAACCACTCCTTCTTGCTTGAGTACCACGACGAGCTGGAGCGCTTCTACAGCCGCTATCAGACGGAGCTCATCAAGGCGCCGGAAGGCTTCTTCTACCTGCGGCCGCGGGCCAGCTCCGAGATCGGCACCTCGGTGCTCTCCGAGCTCGACATGCTGGTGGGCAAGGTGCTCTGTTATCTCTACCTGAGCCCGGAGCGGCTGGCCAACGAGGGACTGTTCTCGCTGACCGATCTGCAAGAAGAGCTGCTGACCCTGGCCGACGAGCGGCAACTGCTGCGCATGGTTAACCAGCGCAGCGGCGGCTCGGATCTGGATAAGCGCAAGCTGCTGGAGAAGATGCGCACCTCGCTGCGACGCCTCAAACGGCTGGGCATGGTGCTGCCGGTAGGGACGGGCGACAAGTTCCGGGTCAACGAATCCGTGTTCCGTTTTGGCGCCGATGTGCGCAGCGATGAGGATCCGCGCGCGGTGCAACTGCGCATGATCCGCGAAGGGGAAGCCATCTTGCACGATGACGAGCTGCCGACCAGCGAACACCTGCTGGACGAGAGCGAAGATGAGCTCGAAGAAGAACAACTGGGACTGGACGTATAACGATGCGCGGCAAGTTTAAATCAATGACCATGGTCAACTGGAACGGCTTCTTTGCCCGGACCTTCGATCTTGACCAGCTGGTGACGACTCTCTCCGGTGGCAACGGCGCCGGTAAATCTACCACCATGGCGTCGCTCATCACGGCGCTGATCCCGGATCAGACCCTGCTCCATTTTCGCAACACCACCGAGGCGGGCAGCTCCAGCGCCAGCCGCGACAAGGGGCTGTATGGCAAGCTGCAGCGCGGCCACTGCTATTCGCTCATCGAGGTGGTCAACTCCCGCGAGCAGCGCATCTGGGTCGGGGTACACCTCGAGCAGGTAGCCAACCGGGATCACAAGGTCAACATCACGCCGTTCGCCCTGCTGGATGTGCCCGAGGGGATCCAGCCCACCGAGCTGCTGCTGGAAAAACTCGACGACGACAAGGCCAAGGTGCGGCCGTTTGCCGATCTGCGCAAGGCCTCGGTCGAACTTGGTGCCATGAAGCTGGCCAAGTTCAATTCGGTGACCGACTATCACAACTTCATGTTTGAATTCGGCATCTTGCCGAAGAAGATGCGCGATCAGAAAGACCGCGCCCGTTTCTATCGGCTCATCGAAGCCTCCTTGTATGGCGGCATCTCCTCGTCCATCACCCGCTCGCTGCGGGAATACCTGCTGCCGGAGAACTCCGGGGTACGCAAGGCCTTCCAGGACATGGAGGCGGCCATCTATGAAAACCGCCGCACCCTGGATGCCATCAAGGAGACCCAGTCCCAGCGCGATCTGTTCCGCAACCTCATCACCGAGACCACCCACTATGTGGCCGCCGACTTCATGCGTAACAGCACCGAGAAGGCGCGGCTCTCCGAGGCCGCGGTGGCTGGCCGTCAGCAGTTGCAGGATAAGCACCGTCTGCTGCGCGAAGAGAAGCAGCGCGCCATCTATCTGGCCGAAGAGGCGGAGCAGATGCAGGCCCGCGAGAAGTATCTGACCGACGAGCTGGAGGCGGCTTCCGAGTTGCTGGCCAAGGTCATCAATGCAGTGGCGCTGGGCAAGAAGATCGAACAGTACCGCGAAGATGTCAGCGATATCGCCCTTCGGCTCGAGGAGCAGTTGGCCATCGTCGAGGAGATCAGCGAGCAAAAAATCGAGCTCGAGCAGAAGAAGCTGCAGAGCGAAGGCGAGGTGGACAGCCTCAAGAGCCAGTTGGCCGATTACCAGCAGGCGCTGGATGTGCAGCAGACCCGCGCCATCCAGTACCGGCAGGCCATCAAGGCGCTGGAGAGCGCCCGCGAGCTGTGCCAGCGACCGGATCTGGATGTCACCGGTGTGGCGCGCGAGCAGGCGCAATTTAAAGAACAGGAGCGTCAGCTGACCGAGGCCCTGCTGGCCGTGCAGCAGCGACTGAGCCTGGCCAAGGCCGCCGCCAGCCAGTATGACGGCGCCTTGGCGCTGCTGACCCAGGTGGCGGGCGCGGTTCCGCGCGAGCAGGTCTGGGAGCGGGCCCAGCAGGTGCTGCGCCAGGGGCAGCAGAGCCGGGATCTGCTGGGGCGCAGCGCACAAATTCAGCGCACCCTGGCCGATCTGCAGCGCGATGCCGAGCAGCGCCAGCAGGCGGCTCGTCTGCGTCAGGAGCTGCAGCAGGCGCATCAACTGCCCCTCGACGATGAGGCCAGCCTGGAGCTGGCGGTCGAGGAGCAGCAGGCCAAGTTGGAGCAGTGCAGCGAACAGCTCGACTCGGGACGCCAACAGGCCGCCCAGGTGGAGCAACAACTGCTGCAGGCGCGCCACCGCATCGAGCAGTTGAAGAAGGTGGCACCGGCCTGGTTGGTGGCCCAGGACAAGCTCGACAAGCTGCGGGAGCTCAGCGGCGAGGCGCTGGAAAACAGCCAGGCGGTGTCGCAGGCGATGCACAAGGCGCTGGAGCAGGAGCGGCAGGCCGAGAGCCAGAAGAATCAGCTGCAGCAGCACAAGCTGGATCTCGAGGCACAGATCCGCCGCCTGCAGAATGTCGGTGGTGAGGTTGATGAGCGCTTGTCGCGCATCAGCGAGCAGCTCGATGGCGTGCTGTTGTGCGATGTCTACGATGACATCAACATCGACGATGCCCCCTACTATTCGGCCCTGTATGGCCCGGCGCGGGCGGCCATCGTGGTCGGCGATCTGGACTCTGCCGTCGAGCGTCTGCAGGCCCTCGAAGATCTGCCGGACGATCTCTACCTCATTCAGGGCAACCCGGAGTCCTTCGACGAGGATCTGCTCGAACCCCGCGAGCTGGATCAGGCGCTGGTGGTGCGCAGCAGTGATCGCCAGCTGCGTTACTCGCGCTTTCCGGCCGTCCCGCTGTTTGGCCGGGCGGCCCGTGAGCAGCGCATCAGCGCCCTGGAAGCCGAGCGCGAGGCGCTGATCGATGGCTACGCCACCGCCGCCTTTGAGCAGCAAAAGCACAGTCGCACCTACCACCATTTCAGCCAGTTCATCGCCGAACACCTGAATGTGGCCTTTGAGGCCGATCCGGAAGCCGAGCTGGAGCTGCTGCAGACTCAGGTGCGCGAGTTGCAGGGGATGCAAAACGAGCGGCAGCAACAGGCGGCGCAATATCGCGCCGGTCAGGAGCAGGCCCGCCATGCCCTGGGGCTGCTGCAACGGCTGCGCCCCCTGTGGCATCTGCTGCTCAGCGAGACGGCCGATGAGCTGCTCGCGGCGGCAAAGGCCGAATTGACCGCCATGCAACAGGCCGAGCAGTTCTTGCGGCAAAAGGGTGAGGCTCTCAGTGCGCTGGAGGCGCAGGTTCACCTGTTGCGTGAAGACCCCAAGAGTCTGGATGCCTTGCAACTGGCGGCCAACGAGGCCGAACAACGGCTGAGCCAGGTGCGTCGTCAGAGTTTTGCGCTGGATGAATTGCTGGCGCGCAGCAGCCACTTTGCTTATCAGGATGCCGAGGCGATGCTGGGGCAAACCTCCGAGATCAGTGAGCGACTCAAGGCCAAGCTGGCCGAGGCCGAACTGGCCCGCCGGCAGCTGACCGAATCGGTCAACCAGATCGGTGCGCGGTTCACCGAGGCGATGCAGGTCAAGACTGCCCTGCAATCTGGCCTGGATGCCAAGCGGCAGACCCTGGGTGAATTCGAGCAGGAGTTGCAGGCCATGGGGCTGGCGGTGACGCCGGATATGGAGGAGAACGCCCGCCAGCACAAGCGCGAGGTCGAGGAGCAGCTGGTGCGGACCCGTTCGCGCCGGACCCAGGCCGAGGCGCAGTTCCAGGTCTGTCGGCGCGACATCGACAGCATTCAGGGGCGTCTGGCCCACGAGGGCAAGGATTACAAGCTGGCGCGCAAGCTGCTGGTGCATCACAAGCAGAGCTGGAACCGGGTGCTGCGTCTGGCGCGCGACAACGATGTCGAAAAGAGACTCAACCGCCGCGAGCTGGCCTATCTGGATGCCGATGAGCTGCGCTCCATGTCCGACAAGGCCCTGGGCGCCCTGCGTCTGGCGGTGAGCCACGACGAGGAGCTGCGCGATGCGCTGCGCCTCTCCGAAGGCAATCGCAGCACCGAGCAGAAGGTGGCCTTCTATGTGGTGGTTTATCGCTATCTCAAGGATCGCATTCGTCACGACATCATCCGCTCCGATGATCCGGTGGAGGCCATCGAAGAGATGGAGATCGAGTTGTCGCGGCTGGCCGATGAGCTCAAGCAGCGCGAATCCCACCTCTCCTTGAGCTCCACCGAGGTGGCGGCCAAGATCACCAACATCATCCGGCGCGAGCAGAACCGCATCCGGGTGCTGAACCAGGGGCTGCAGAACATCGCCTTCGGTCAGGTGCATGGGGTGCGGCTCAACGTCAACGTGCGTGACGCCTATGCCCGTCTGCTCAATGCCCTGGGCGATCAGGCGACCCTGCACCAGGATCTGTTTGCCGATGGCGAGCTGACCTTCTCCGAGGCGATGGCCAAGCTGTTCCAGCGCTTGAACCCGCACATTGATCAGGGCGAGCGCAGCTATCAGGTGCTCGGTGAGGCGCTGCTCGACTACCGCAACTATCTGGAGCTGGAGATCGAGGTGCAGCGCGGCGTTGATGGCTGGTTGCGGGCCGAGAGCGGGGCTCTCTCCACCGGCGAGGCCATCGGCACTGGTCAGGCCATCCTGCTGATGGTGCTGCAAAGCTGGGAAGAGGATGCCAAGCGGCTGCGGGCCAAGGAGATCTTGCCGTGCCGCCTGTTGTTCCTCGACGAGGCGGCTCGTCTGGATGCCAAGTCCATCGCCACCCTGTTCGAGCTGTGCGAGCGGCAGGACATGCAACTGCTGATCGCGGCGCCGGAGAATATCAGTCCGGAGAAGGGCACCACCTACAAGCTGATCCGCAAGGTGCATGGCAAGCACGAACATGTGCATGTGGTGGGGCTGCGCGGCTTTGGTTATGGGGCGGAGGAGCGGTTGTCGGCTTGATCCGAGCGGGGCTTAAGGTTCCGCTAAGCAACTATCCTTCATCCTAGGATGAGGTTCTACAGCCGGGCTCATGTCCGGCTGTTGTTTTCATTGGGATTGAATCACGACCACGCGAACCGGACGGGGTAGGCACAGGTCAGGGAAAGGAGAGCAAGATGACGACGACGTTAGTTCCGAAACAATGGGATGGGGTGGTGCGCGCCACACACTGGCTGGTGGCCATTGGGTTTGTCATGAACCGCTTTATCGACGAACCGGGCGAGACGCTGCATATCTGGATCGGCTGGGGCGTTGCCGCCCTGGTGGTGGTGCGTCTGCTGTGGGGGCTGTTGCCGGCCAGTGGCCCGGCGCGTCTGAATCAGTTTGTCCCCTGGCCGCGTGCCATCTGGGCACACCTGCAGGATCTGCGGGCGCGCAAGCCGCATACCGAGCTGGGCCACAATCCGCTGGCCGGGGCCATCATCTGGTGCTTCTGGCTCGGGATGCTCGGCATGGCGTTGACCGGGTGGGCCATCGACCATACCGAGATCGATAGCATGGGCGAAATCCATGAGACCCTGGCCAATATCATCACCGCCTTGGTGGTGCTGCACCTGCTGGCGCTGGCTTTCATGTCCTGGTGGTGCCGCTTCAATTACCTCAAGACCATGAAGCCGGGATTTCACGGCCGCAAGCAGTCACAGTAAACCGTGACCGCCGT
This sequence comes from Aeromonadaceae bacterium, assembly GCA_041441555.1. Taxonomy (GTDB): domain Bacteria; phylum Pseudomonadota; class Gammaproteobacteria; order Enterobacterales; family Aeromonadaceae; genus Pseudaeromonas. The sequence continues at coordinate 42,507 of JASDSW010000058.1, read as the reverse complement.
GCTGGGAATAAAAAAAGCTCAGCCGCAGCCAGACACCTGCGGGTTCGCGAGCTACGCTCGACTCCTACAACAGCCCACCCCATTTTCATTCATTCACCTGTAGGAGCGACCGCAGGTCGCGAACTGGATCCACCAACACAGAGCAGGGACAGAGCCATTGAAAAAGGAGCCATCGGCTCCTTTTTTTATCTCCAACCTCTCATTGTACCGTCGGTGTGGCTACCGGCTGGGTGATCTCTACCGTCGGAGTGGCAGGCTTGATCTTGTGATTGGGGTGGGGGTGCCAGCCTACCAGAGCCAGCAGCACGAAGAAGCCGACCACATAGGCGAGCATCACATGCCAGCCATGGCGCAGCCAGCGCAGCGCGGAGCGGGCCTCCGGGTACATGTTGGAGAGCGCCACCCCGGCCGAAGAGCCAAACCAGAGCATGGAGCCGCCGAAGCCGACCGCATAGGCCAGCACGCCCCAATCGTAGCCACCCTGCACCAGGCAGAGCTTGGTCAGCGGAATGTTATCAAACACCGCCGAGATGAAGCCCATGGCGAAGGTGGTTACCCAGGAGGCGGGCGGCAGCTCGTCCACTGGCATCAAGGAGGCGCAGGTGACCAGCGCCACCAGGAAGATGGTGCCGGAGGCGGCGTGTTTGAGTTCAGACCAGGGGGTCTTGACGAACAGGGCGCCGAGCAGGATGGCGATCCAGACGCCGAGGGCCGGGAAATCGAGGGCATAGTTGGTGACGATGGCCAGCACCAGAATGGCTCCCACTACCAGCAGTCGTTTCCACTCCACATCGCTCTCGACGGTGACCTCCTTGACGATGGCCTGATACTTGTCCTGCTGGCGGGCGGCGATGATGCCGAAGATCAGCAGGGCGGTACCGGCCGCCACATAGGCGTGGATGACATCCCAGGGGCTGACGCCGTCGATCCACATCAGGGTGGTGGTGGTGTCCCCGACCACGGAGCCAGAGCCGCCGGCGTTGCTGGCCGCGACGATAGCCGCCAGGTAGCCGATGTGCACCCGCTTGTTGAACACCACAAAGGCGATGGCGCCGCCGATCATGGCGGCTGCTATGTTGTCGAGGAAGGAGCTCAGGACAAAGATCATCACCAGCAGGGCGAAGCCCCCCTTCCAGTCGCCGGGCAAGAAGCGCGGCAGCACTTTCGGCAGATGGGATTCATCGAAGTGTTTGGCCAGGATGCCGAAACCGAACAGCAGGCCGATGAGGTTGAGCAGAATTCGCCACTCCCCCTCGTGACCATGGCCGCCGAGCAGATGCTGCACGAAGGAGAAGTCATCCAGCAGCGCATACTTGGCGATCAGAATGGCGGCCAGACCGCTCAGCGCCACCCACATGGTGACCTGATGCAGCAGGGCGACCCCCAGCAGCGTCAGGGCAAACAGGATGAACTCGATGCGGATGCCGCCCGGGGCGAGGAGCGTCTCCGTCAGGGGTCCGGCCAACGCGGGGGTGCTAAACAGCAGGCTGGATGCCAGCAGGGCCAGCAGCGCCATCAATCTGCTGGCGGGGGTGGTTGTCATGGTTTCTTCTCCTTGCGTTATCGGTCACGAAACGAGTTCCTGTTTCGTCGGCATTCACTATTGCTGGGAAATTACCCAGTGTTGGAAGTCTTTGCGTGTCTTGCTGTCGGCCTGGTTGTACCAGTACTTCAGCATCTCCAGCGTCTGTTCGCTCTTGGCCACCGGGACCGAGCCGGCTTGGCCATTGGCAGGCTGAACAGTTGCAGCAGCCGTGGCTGCGGCGACCGTCGCCTGGGTTGGCATGCTGGTCTGCTGGAAGGCCTTGCCCATATCCGTCAGCTCTTGCTGATAATCGCGACCAATTTGCAGCCCCTCTTTGGTCGGCAGCACGAAATAATCGACCTGGTTTGCGGGTCGGCCATTGTGATTGATCACCTTGAGCTCTTGCTGCTTGAGATAGCGCTCGGCTTCCTGGAAGTTGCGTGGGTAGGTGAACTGGATCGACAACTGGTCGTCAGCCTGGGCTTTGAGATTGAAGACGACCGGCTCGCCGCGGATCAATCGGCTCTCGCTGTGATCGCGAAAGCTGCCCTCAAATTGCAGCACCAACTGGTGTTGGCCGGCATCGAGCGTGACCTGCTGCTTGCTGTTGACCATGCTGCTCTTGGCCGGTTGGCCATCGAGGAGCAGCAGGACATAGGGGCGCGGAATTTCGAAGGTGGCGGAGAATGCCGTCAGCGGCATCACAAGGGCACACAGGGTGGCGATCAACTTCAGACAATGCATGGGTGTTCCTCAAACCGAGAGTGGTATGGCCACGATTGTACCTTTTTGTCTTGCATCAGCAACCGGCGTAACCCCAGGATGCGAGCGATGAGTCACTCAATGCGGCGCCGAAACGGCGGCAGGGCCGCCAGGAGTTGGCCGCCATAGCGCCGGGTCACCAGCCGGCGGTCGAGAATGATGACCCGGCCGCGATCCGCCTCCTGGCGGATCAGCCGGCCGCAAGCCTGTACCAGCTTGCGTGAGGCATCGGGCAGGGTGATCTGCAAGAAGGGGTTGCCGCCCCGGGCGCTGACCCATTCGGCCTGTGCCGCCTCAATGGGCGAAGTGGGAACGGCGAACGGCAGCTTGGTGATGATGAGGTTGGTCAACAGCTCGCCCGGCAGATCGAGTCCTTCGGCAAAGCTGCCGGTGCCCAAGAGAATGCTGGGCTGGCCATGGGTGCAACGCTCCCGATGCAGTGTCAGCAGGGCATTGCGGGAGGCTTCCCCCTGCACCAGCAGCGAATAGCCCTGGGCGCGCAGGCCGTCGGCCACCTCCTGCATCTGCCAATAAGAGGCAAACAGGATGAGCGAAGCCTGCTGATCCTGCAGATAGGTGGGGAGAACCTGGATCAGCGCCTGAGTAAATCCTGGATCGGTGGGCTCACAGGCCAGCTGGGGCAGCCAAAGCTCGGCCTGCTGGTAATCAAAGGGGGAGAGTAGCCGCAGGTAGCGAGGCCCCTCCAGCCCCTGCAGTCCGGCCTGCTGGCGAAAGTGGTCGAAGCGGTTGAGAGCGGTCAGGGTGGCCGACACCAGCACGGCCCCGGCGCAGCGGGACCAGAGCAGCCGATCCAGCCAGTGGCCCATCTCCAGCGGTGCCGCATGCAGCTGATAGTCGAGTGGTGAGTCGGTTTTACTGAGCCATTTGGCAACAGCTCCGTCGGCCACGGGTTGTCGATAGAGATGCCAAAGCTCCTGCATCTGCCCGCAACGCATCAGGGCGTGACCCAATTCGGCGAGCAGGGCCTCACCATCGCGCCGTGGGATCTCGCCCTGCTTGATGGCTTCGGTCAGGGCGGTTTGCTGTTTTTCCAGCAGCCGCTGCAGCTTGCCGCTACCTTCGGCCAGCCCCACGGCGATCGGTTGCAGCCACTCCGGCAACGCCCCTTGGGCGAAGCGATACTCCGTTTCATCGTTGAACCACTCCGTTTGGCTGTTGAGCCGATTTTCCAACTGGCGGTAATCCTGCAGCAGCTCATAGACGGCATCGGCCAGCCGAGCCTGCTGGTTGCGCAGGGTGTCGTTTTGCACGGCTTTGGTGAGTCTGTCCCCAAGTTGGGGCAATTTGCCGAGCCACTGGATGCTGGCCGCCACGGGAATTTCAGCCGCCGCCTGATCGCGGGCTATGGTGGGCAGATGATGAGCCTCATCCAATACATAGATGCACTCATCGGGGCTCGGCAAGACCACGCCGCCGCCGAGCGCCAGATCGGCCAGCAGCAGCGCATGGTTGACCACCAGCACATCAAATTCGTCGAGACGGGCGCGCGCCTGATGGAACGGGCAGCGCTGATGCTGATCGAACAAGGGGTTACAGACATGACGATCGGCACTGATGGCCTGCCATAGCTGGTCATCGAGAGGCTCGGGCCAACTATCCCGATCGCCGGGCCAACGGCCTTGCTCATAGGCCTGCCACAACTGCTGATAGCTCTGTTGCTGCTTGGGATCGGGACAGAAGCTCAATAGCTCATCGAAGCTCAGTTGCTCTTCATTACCGACGGGCGCCGCCAATTGTGCCAGCCGTTGCGCGCAGCAGTAGCGCTGGCGCCCTTTAACGAGGGTGAAGGTGAACGGCTGCGTCGCAAAGGATTGATACAGCGGGAGATCTTTGCCAATCAACTGCTCCTGCAGAGCCAGTGTGGCAGTGGAGAGAACCAGCTTCTTCTTGAACTGCCTGGCACAGGGAATGGCGCCTTGGGCGTAGGCCAGCGACTTGCCGATGCCGGTCCCGGCTTCGGCCACCAGAATGCGTTTGCCGACCCCGTATTGGCCACTGAGCACCTTGACGATTTCGGCGACCAGATAATTTTGCTCTTTTCTTGGTACGAAAGATGCTAGGTGTTGGTTCAACCGTTTATAGCTTTGCTGGACCGTAGTTTTGATGGCTTGAAACGGCATGTACGATGTCTCCAGTGCAGGATGGTGGAGTATATCGCTCTGTGAGGGGCTTAACAAAAAGTGTCAGAATTTGGCGATCGGTCACCGGATGAATCTGTGTGCAGGCCAGAATAATGTGGCTGAATGCGGGGTGCATCCGCCTGATCTGTAACAGATTATGCTAACGACAATTAAGTTCTAAGTTAGTTCATTTTTTTCTGTTGCCGGTCTCACATTTTGTATGATAGTCTCGAAATCAGAGTGATGGAAACGTCACTTCCACAGGGAATATAAGGACTTAGTGTTTAATTTCAGTAGGCAAACCAAAATGAAAAAAACTCTTCTCGCTCTGGCCGTTCCGGCTCTGTTGGCTGCTAGCGCAGCAAATGCGGCAACCGTCTATGAAAAAGATGGTCAAAAGTTCGAAGTGACTGGTCGTGCTCAGGCCAACTATTTCAACAATGCAGCGTCTGATTCTAACGGTTCTACCGTCCAGGGATCAGCCCGTTTGGGTCTGCGTGGCTCTTCCGCCATCAACGATACCTGGTCGGCGATCGCTCGGGGCGAGTGGCAGATTGCTGCCGAAAACAGCGACAAAGATAAGAAAAAAGTTTACGACGAGAATGATCACGTGATCGGGTATACCGACGCGGACGAGGGGCAGTTCACGACCCGCCACCTGTATGCAGGTTTTGATGGCAGCCAATACGGTACCCTGATCGCCGGTCAGACCGACACCGCCTACTATGCCGTCGTTGCTCCGACCGATATCTTCAACGAGTGGGGTTCATACGGTAACAGCTACTGGGGTTACCGTGGCGGTGCGGCTAACTTCGGCGGTCGTCAAGAAGGTCAGATCATCTACTCCAACAGCTTCGGTGGCTTCCGCGGTGGCGTCTCCTACCGTCTGGCTGAAGATACCGAAAACCTGGACAAGAGCTATGCCGGTAACCTGGGTTACGACTTCGGCTTCGGCGTCGGTGTGACTGTGGCCGCTGACCAGTATGACTCGCAAGACGGTCTGGCCGATCAGAGCGATTGGGGTCTGTCTGCTACCTATGGCACCTTCGGTGAGGGTCTCTACCTGGCCGGCGTCTATACCCAGTCAGAAATCGAACAAGCCGGTATCGAAAACACCCACAAGGGCTACGAATTGGCAGCTACCTACACGCTGGCCAACAGCCTGGGCTTCCTGGGCGGTTACAACTACACCGAAGACGAGAACGATGTTGAACTGACCGACGAGTTCCTGGTCGGCGCCATGTACAACTTCACCAGCAACCTGCTGGGTTACACCGAGTTTGCACTCGATCAACGGGATGATGCCGATAATCTGGCCACCGTTGCTCTGCAGTACAACTTCTAAGTTTCGACTTCTTCGTGAAGTTCGACCAAAGGGCAGCCTCGGCTGCCCTTTTTGCTGGCCAGTTTTCAGTCGGTTGCGGCAAGCGCCACCGATTAATCTGCGATGAAAGCCGCCTTTTGATGGGCAACGGTTGCAATGAATGTCGGGGTTGTTAAGCTAGCGCCTCGCAGCATGTCGAGCCCGATCTTGAACTGTTTATCCAGCAGATCTCGGGCTTTTGTTTTTTTTTATCGGTAACCAGTCATGAAGCCAGAAACCCTGTCTTTTATCGAGTCTTGCATCAAGACCATCCCGGACTACCCCAAGCCGGGCATCCTGTTTCGCGATATCACCAGCCTGGTGGAGCATCCGCAAGCCTTCAAGGCCACCATCGATCTGCTGGTCGAACACTATCGCCACGTCCCGCTGGACAAGATTGTCGGCACCGAGGCGCGGGGCTTCATCTTCGGCGCACCGGTGGCCGCGGCGTTAGGCTTGGGCTTTGTTCCGGTGCGCAAACCGGGCAAGTTGCCGCGCTCTGTGTTCGAGGAGAGTTACGAGCTCGAATACGGCGAGGATCGTCTGCAGATGCATGAAGATGCCATTCGTCCGGGGGATCGGGTGCTGGTGGTCGATGATCTGCTGGCCACCGGTGGCACCGTCGATGCGGCCATCAAGCTGATCCGCCGCTGTGGCGGTCTGGTGGAGCAGGCGGCATTTGTCATCTCGTTGCCGGATCTGGGTGGCGAGGCAAGACTGCAGGCGGCCGGGGTGGAATCTCTGTGCCTGGTTCGCTTTGCCGGCGAATAACCATCCAATGGGAAAAGGAACAGCCTAGCTATGGGATATCAGGTTCTGGCGCGCAAGTGGCGACCTCATACGTTTCATGAGGTGGTCGGCCAACAGCATGTACTGATGGCATTGATCAATGCGCTGGATCAGGGCCGCTTACACCATGCCTATCTGTTCAGCGGCACCCGCGGGGTGGGGAAGACGACCATAGCCCGCATTCTGGCCAAGTGTCTGAACTGCGAACAGGGGGTCAGCAGCACCCCCTGTGGCCAGTGCGACAGCTGTCGCGAGATCGATCAGGGCAATTTTGTCGATCTGCTGGAGATCGATGCTGCCTCGCGCACCAAGGTGGAAGATACCCGGGAGCTGCTCGATAACGTTCAGTACCGCCCGGCTCGCGGCCGCTACAAGGTGTACCTCATCGATGAGGTGCACATGCTTTCGCGTCACAGCTTCAATGCCTTGCTCAAGACTCTCGAAGAGCCGCCTCCCTATGTGAAATTCCTGCTGGCGACCACGGATCCGCAGAAGTTGCCCATCACTATCCTGTCGCGCTGCCTGCAGTTTCATCTCAAGGCGCTCAATCGCGAGCAGATTGTCGATCAACTGGTGCGGGTACTGGATGCCGAAGCTCAGCCCTATGAGCTGCCGGCGCTGGCCGCCATGGCCAAGGCAGCCGATGGCAGCATGCGCGATGCCTTGAGTCTGACCGATCAGGCACTGGCACACGGCAGTGGCCACGTCCATCTGGATCAGGTGTTGGCCATGCTGGGCACTCTGGACCATCGTCATCTGCACCAGATGCTGCAGCTGCTGGTGCAGTTGCAGGGACCGGCCCTGATGGCCAAGGTCAACGAGGTCGCCCTGCTCGGGCCCGATTTCGAGCTGGTGCATGCCGAGCTGGCCAGTCTGCTGCATCGGATTGCCCTGGCCCAGTTACTGGGGGCTAGCGCCGATCCGCTGGCTCTGGATAGCGATCAGGTGCTGGCCCTGGCCAAGACCTTTACCGCCGAAGAGATCCAGCTTTACTACCAGATTGCGCTGACCGGGCGCCGCGAGTTGCCACTGGCACCGGATGGCCGCAGCGCCCTGGAGATGACCCTGCTGCGCATGCTGGCCTTCTCGCCGCGACAACCGGGCGGCTCGGTGCAGTTGCAACCGCCGTCACAGCCTGCTCAATTTTCGACGGCACCCAACATGGAGCCAGCGTCGGCAGGCATCGCAACGCCAGTGGCGTCACGGGAAGAGAGGATGGTGGCGATGCCGAAAGAGGTTACTAGCACCTCGGCTCCGCTGCCACCAGCTGAGCCCACCGCCGTTCGTGACGACTCAGCCATGGAGCAAGCCCTGTTTGCCGAGCAGCAGCGGTTGCTGGCTGAAGCCGAGCAGTGGCGCGATGACCCCGAGCCGCTTGCCGCCCCCGCGGCGGCCCCCGAGGTGGTACTGGAGTCTCCATCGGTCAGCAGCCCTGCCGCGCCGGCTTCTGGCAGTGGTCTCAATCAACTGTTGCAGGTGCGCAATCGCCTGCGCAGCCAGCAAACCAAGGAGCAAAACCCCGGCGCGGCGGCCCAGAGCAGTGCTGTGTTGGGCCGAGCCGGTGCACCGGTTTTGGGCCGCGCTGACGCTCCATTGAGCCGGACCATGCCATCGCCGGTTGCGGCATCTGCGGCGGCGCCGTCTCCTGAGCCAGCACCTATTCCGCCAAAGCCGGCACCCGCCATCAGCGATGATCTGCCGCCTTGGGAAGTGCCGCCGGCCGATGCCTATCTGGAGAGCATGCCGGAGCCTTCGGAGGGTTTGGAGCAGGCCGTTGCTGACGCCTATGCCGCGCCTGAACCCACTCGTCCGGCTCAGGCTCCCGAGTCGCCGATAGCGGCGCCGCCTGCGGCGGCACCAGCAGTGGCTAGAAGCCAGCCCGTGGCCTCATCGCCTATGACTCCCCCGACGATGACGGCGCCCGCGACGGTCGCGGCAGGACCGAGCGACGAACGCTGGCACTCTCAAGATCTGCTGCTGGGCAGTGGCGACCCTTGGAGCGAGCTGATTGCCGCCAGTGGCGTCGGGGGCCGTTTGCGCCAACTGGCGCTGCATGCCTGCCGGCAGGTGGATGGCGAGCGCTGGATCCTGACGCTGCCCGCCGAGCACCGGCATCTGGTCTCCGATAAGGCGATTGCCGCCTTGAGCGAGGGCTTTTCGCAGCATCTGGGCCAACCGGTGCAGATCCAGATCGTGCAGGGGGAGCCCGCGACCGCGACGCCGGCGCAGATCGAGCAGCAGCGCTACGCCCAGTTGCTGGCCCAGGCCCAGCAGGATTTGGCGCAAGATCCGCACATTCAATTTTTGATCCAACGCTTTGGTGCGCAATTGGATGCTGATAGTATCCTGCCACTGAAGCACTAGGCATAACCTCAACAGAAGAGAAGAAGCATGTTTGGGAAAGGTGGAATCGGTAATCTGATGAAGCAGGCGCAAGCCATGCAAGATCGCATGCAGAAGATGCAAGAAGAGCTGGCCCAGATGGAAGTGGTCGGTGAATCCGGAGCCGGTCTGGTCAAGGTCACCATGACTGGTAGCCACAGCGTGCGCCGGGTCGCCATCGATCCGAGTCTGATGGAGGATGATCAGGAGATGCTCGAAGATCTGATCGCGGCGGCCTTCAACGATGCGGTACGTCGGGTGGAAGAGCAGAACAAGAGCAAGATGGGCGAGCTGACCGGTGGCATGCAACTGCCGCCTGGTTTCAAGATGCCCTTCTAAGTCACCAGAGGCGGGGGCAACCCCGCCTTTGTCGTTGTGGAGTCACCGATGAAATTCAGCCCCTTGCTTGATGAGCTGATCCGTGAGCTGCAGGTGTTGCCGGGCGTCGGCCCCAAGTCAGCCCAGCGCATGGCCTTTCAACTGCTGGAGCGTGAGCGTCCCCGGGGCCAGAAGCTGGCCCGCACTCTGGAGCGTGCCCTGACCGAGATCGGCCACTGCCAGCAGTGCCGGACCTTTACCGAAAACGAGCTGTGCGAGATCTGCGCCAATCCGAAACGAGCCGAGAAACGGCAGCTCTGCGTGGTCGAGTCACCGGCCGATGTGGCGGCGCTGGAGCAGACTCATCTCTACTCGGGTCGGTACTTTGTGCTGATGGGACATCTGTCGCCGCTGGATGGCATTGGCCCGCGGGAGCTGGGACTCGATTTGCTGGAGCAGCGGTTGCAGCAGGAGCCGCTGGACGAGCTGATCCTGGCGACCAATCCCACCATCGAGGGCGATGCCACCGCGTTTTATATTGCCAATCTGGCCCGTCAGGCCGGTGTGGCGGTGACCCGCATCGCCCACGGTGTACCCGTGGGGGGCGAACTGGAGCTGGTGGATGGCACCACCCTGTCTCATTCGCTCAGCGGCCGACGTCCCCTGGAATAAGTTCACATTTTTCAATCCCGGTTTGCTGCCGGGGTTGAAAATGGCCGCCCAGTCCCCATTTAGCTTCCTGTCGTGATTGTCACATTCACAAGGAAAGCATCCATGACCGAAGCCATGCATACCGAAACCCACGGGTTTCAGACCGAAGTCAAACAACTGCTGAGCCTGATGGCGCACAGCCTCTATTCCAACAAAGAAGTCTTCCTGCGCGAGCTCATCTCCAATGCGGCCGATGCGGCCGACAAGCTGCGTTTCAAGGCGCTCTCCGAGCCCTCTTTGTACGAAGATGACGGTCAACTGCGGGTTCGACTGATCCTTGACCAGGAGAAGCGGACCCTGACCATCTCCGACAACGGCATTGGCATGACCCGCGATCAGGCCATCGAGCATCTGGGAACCATTGCCCGCTCCGGCACCGCCGAGTTTTTCAGTCACCTGTCGGGCGATCAGGCCCGCGACTCTCAGCTGATCGGCCAGTTTGGCGTCGGCTTCTACTCGGCCTTCATCGTCGCCGACAAGGTGACGGTGCACAGCCGCGGCGCGGGTGAAGCCGCCGAGCGTGGCGTCTGCTGGGAGTCGGATGGTTCAGGCTCCTTCACCGTGGCCGATATTCACAAGAGCTCACGCGGCACCGACGTGATCCTCCATCTGAAGGAAGAGGAGAGCGAGTTCCTCGACGACTGGCGCCTGCGCTCGGTGATCGGCAAGTATTCCGATCACATCAGCATTCCGGTCGAGCTGTGGGAGAAACCCGAGGCGCAAGAGCCGGCCGAAGGGGAAGAGAAAAGCGTCAGTGAAGGGCAGTGGAAGCAGGTCAACCGCGCCACCGCGCTCTGGACCCGGACCCCTCGCGATATCAAGGACGAGGAGTACCAGGAGTTCTACAAGCACATCAGCCACGACTTTGAAGAGGCGCTGGCCTGGTCTCACAACAAGGTGGAGGGGAATCAGGAGTACACCAGCCTGCTGTATGTCCCGGCCCGGGCCCCTTGGGATCTGTGGAATCGCGAGCAGAAGCATGGCCTGAAGCTGTATGTGCAGCGGGTCTTCATCATGGACGACGCCGAGCAGTTCATGCCTACCTACCTGCGCTTCGTCAAAGGGGTGCTGGACACCAACGATCTGCCGTTGAACCTCTCCCGGGAAATCCTGCAGGACAACAAGGTGACGGCGCAGTTGCGCAAAGCCTGCACCAAGCGGGTGTTAGGCATGCTGGGCAAGCTGGCCAAAGAGGACAGCGACAAGTATCAGCGCTTCTGGGGAGAATTCGGCAATGTGCTCAAAGAGGGGCCAGCCGAGGACTACGCCCACAAGGAGGAGATCGCCAAGCTGCTGCGCTTTGCCTCGACGCATACCGACTCCGATGTCCCGAGCGTCAGTCTCGAAGAGTACGTGGGCCGGATGAAGGAGAAGCAGAGCAAGATCTACTACATCATCGCCGACAACTATGCCGCCGCCAGCAAGAGCCCGCACCTGGAGCTGTTGCGTCAGAAGGGGGTCGAAGTCCTGCTGTTGTGGGAGCGTATCGACGAGTGGTTGATGAGCCATCTGACCGAATTTGATGGCAAGCAGTTTGTCTCGGTGACCCAGGGCGATCTGCAATTGGGCGATCTCGAGGATGAAGAGAGCCGTAAACATCAGGAGTCGCTGGCCGAGGCGCACCAACCGCTGGTCGAGCGGGTTCGCAAGGCGCTGGGAGACAAGGTCAAGGAGGTGCGCATCAGCCATCGTCTGACCTCTACTCCAAGCTGCGTGGTCACCGATGCCCACGGCATGAGCAGCCACATGATGAAGCTGATGCAGGCCGCGGGGCAGAAGGTGCCGGAGCAGAAGTTTATTCTGGAGCTCAACCCAGAACACGCCCTGCTCAAGCGCATCGATGGCATCAGCGATGAGGCGTTGTTTACCGAATGGTGCGATCTGCTGCTGGAGCAAGCACAGCTGGCCGAACAGGGCGGCTTGCAGGATCCGTCCGGCTTTGTCGCCCGGGTCAACCGCCTGCTGATGGGCTAAGTGGCACGTTTATTATCTCAATCGCCAAGCCGCGCATGATGCGCGGCTTTTTTTTGCCCGTTGGCGACCGTTCTGGCGCATTGTTAACGCCGGGTTCAAGGTGGCCGGATGTTCAATGGCTAGAATGAGTAGATAAGCAGAGGATGGGGCGGATGCTGCCATGATCTGCAAGAGGTCCCACAGTCACATCTTGGTGAACAAGTCATTGCGATGAATCTTCTGAGTGAAACAATTGTCAATAACGCTTCTTTCAAGGAGATCGCCATGCGTCTGTTTTCTCTCCTGATGGTTATCACGTTCAGCCTGGGGCTGTCGGTGAGCGCAGAAACCCTGACGCTGTGGAATGGCCATAGTCTCGAGCATCTCAAACCGGAGTTGGATCGCTTTACCCAACAGACCGGCCACACCGTGGTTCAGCAACATTTTCGCGCCGACCGATTTCGCGATCAGGTGCTGTCGTCGGTCTTGTTGCCGGATCTCTATTTCATCCCCAGCGATCAGATCAGCAATCAGCAGGAGTATGAGCTGGCCGCCTGGCCTGCCGCGATTGCTGCCGAGTTTGGTCTGCGTTCTGATGGCTATTTGGAGGGGCAGTGGTACGGGCTGCCCATCAGCATGGGCAATCAACTGGTAATGTATTACCGGCGGGATCTGGTCAGCCCCTCCGCGAGCCTGGAAGCGATCCCGGATAAGCAGTTGGCTTGGCCGCGGGATCAGGCCTTCTGGTTTATGCCGTTTTTGACGGCGCAGGGGGGCTGGCCATTGGCTGACGGCAAATTTACCCTCAATACCCCACAGATGGGCAAGGCGCTGGCGGCCTACCAACAGGCGGTGGCCCGTTTCCCGGCCAGTGACTGTGAACTCTTGTGCAACGAGCAGGCCTTCATCAAGGGGGAAGTTTCGTATCTCATCGATGGCGATTGGGCATACCAGATGCTGCATGAGGTGTTGGGCGAGAAACTGGGGGTGGCCGTGTTGCCGACCCTGCAGGGGCGTCCCATGCAACCGCTCAGCAGCTCCTATGTGCTCGCGGTGCGCGCTGGGATAAGTCCGGCAAAACGGCAGGCTGCGGTTGAGTTGGGACGTTTTTTGTTGTCTGATCAGAGCCAGCGTTCGTTATACCTGCGTTCCAAGCTGTTCCCCTCGGTCAATCGAGTGGCCAAAGCGATGGCGGCCAGCATGACGGATGACATGAAGACATTGCATCGTCAGTTGGAGCTGAGCCGGGCCATGCCGAACGAACGCAAGATGCTGGTGGTCTGGCTGGTGATGGGCAAAGCCCTGAAGCTTTTTTTGGCCGGTGAATATAACGCTCAGGAAGCAGCGCACATGATGCAGTCCTTGGCTGAAGAAGAAGGATTTGAGCAATGATCCGACTGAGTCGGTTTCTTGTTTTATTGTTGCTTTGCATGATCATTGCGCCGCTACTGGTGCTGAGTTTCATCCACTATCAGGGACTCAAGCAGTTTGCGACTCAGGCGTTGTTGACGCAGCTGAACAGTGAAGTTGCGGTCACCAAGGAACGACTCGACAACGAGGTGCGTGCCATCACCGGTGGTTTGCGTCTGCTGACCGGCCATGAGACTGTCATCAAGGGGGTCTCCAGCGTCTTCTACAGCAGCCAGGTGCGCGACCGGTTCGAGTCATTCATCAATCGCTATGGTCTGGTTTCCTCCCTCTACCTGGTCTCGCGGGATGGTCGGGTGCGCGAAAACTTCGGTGGCCGGATCCGGCCCATTGAGAAGAGCAACGAGATCCGCGAGTTGCTGCGTAACCTGGATCGGGCCTATGAGGCCGGAGTCACCGGCGGTCGGGTCGTGGTCATCGACTCGGCGGATTTTGCCCCGGGCAGCGATAACCGGGCGCTGGTCTTCGTCTCCATCGTCAACAGCGTGGTGGTGCGCAATAGTGACTCCCTACAAGGATTCCTGATTGCCGTGGTGCCTTTTAGCAACATGCTGGAGTATGCGGCGAGTCCCAGCCCCAAGGAACATGCCTCCATCACCCAGTTGGGGGTCGCCTTGCCGCCGGATGAGCCTGGTCAAATCAGTCAGAGTGAACGTCTGATCATCGGGGAGAAGGACTATTCGCCGAGCGTCAATCTATTCATCAAGGTGAGCCGTTCGCCGCAGAGCATGAGCTCGGCCGTCACCGAGGCGATCCGTCCTTTCATCAGTTATCAACTGGTGGTCATGCTGGTGCTTAGTTTTCTGCTGGTGCTATTTTCCCGACCGATCTTCCGCGCCTTCAACGTCTTGTACGGCATCATCCAGCGGATGGAGGCCGGGCAGCTGGTGGAGAAGACCACCTCGCGCATTTGGGAGTTTGCCCACACCGAACGGTTGCTGATCGACATGCAATCGAGGATCCGCCAACAGCTGACCACGCTGGAGAGTAATAACCGGGATTTGGCGGCGCTGGCCAGCGAGAAGGATGGTTATCTGCTGGAGCTGACTCAGTTGAACCAGAGCCTCGAGGAGAAGGTCGAGGAGCGGACCAATAAACTGGCGCTGAGTTTGCAGCGTATCGAGATCAGCAATCGTATCTACAACCAGGTGATCCACCTGCGACAGGAGCTCAGCAGTGAAAGCTCCGATTCGACGGTGCTCAATGCGGTAATCAAACGGCTGCACGCCTGTGAATTGAATGTGCCGTTCATGCTGGGGCTGAGTGAAAACCAGGGGGCCATGGTCTCCTATCGCCATCCGGACTTTGTGGGCGATCCTCTGTTGCCGGCTGCGATCGATGACACCGATTACCACTTCAGCGATGGTATCTACACCATCCCGCTGCCACCCCCCTTTGGCGGCGGCTGGCTGATGTTCCAGACGCCGAATATGCGTGAAGAGGAGCTCAAGGGAATGCTGCTGTTTGCCCGTGAACTCAGCAGCTTCCTGGAAAATCGGGCCTTGACGACCCGTCTGGCCTTCTGGGCCCGCACCGATGGTCTGACGGGACTAGGCAACCGGATCGCCTTCGATCAGACCATGGCGGGACTCGAAACCTCGCTGGACAAGGAGGCGGGTCTGTTCCTGATCGACGTCAACGGCTTGAAGGATCTCAACGATACGCGGGGCCACGAAGCCGGGGATGCCCTGCTGCGGACCGTGGCCAGTCGGTTGCGCAACTGCATTCAGGATCTGCCGGCCTCCTTGTACCGGATCGGCGGGGATGAATTTGTCATCCTGCTGGAGGGCGAGGGGGTCCGCTGCCACGACGAATTATTGCAGCGGCTGGTGGAGAGCCAGTTCCGGCCAGCGAGTCTGGCGGGTCGGGAGCACGGCATCAGCTTTAGCGTTGGTTATGCAGATAGTATGCATACGCCATTCTCGTTGCTCTACAAGATGGCGGATAAGGCCATGTATCAGCAAAAGCAGGCCTACTATGAGCGCAAACGCTCCGCAAACGACCAAAGGCTTGAGCATTCGGCCGAAAGCGTGTAGTTTTCGCCTCTTGAGAACATTGACGTTAACTGCATAAATCTAAGGGGATTATTCCATGCGCATTATTCTGCTCGGCGCTCCGGGTGCTGGTAAGGGTACGCAAGCCCAGTTTCTGATGGATAAGTACGGCATTCCGCAGATCTCAACCGGCGACATGCTGCGTGCCGCTATCAAGGCGGGAACTCCCCTGGGTTTGAAGGCCAAAGAGGTCATGGACAAGGGCCAACTGGTCTCCGATGAAATCATCATCGGTCTGGTCAAGGAGCGCATCGCACAGGATGACTGTGCCAAGGGCTTCCTGCTGGATGGTTTCCCGCGCACCATTCCTCAGGCCGATGCGATGAAGGCCGTCGGCGTGATGGTGGACTTCGTGCTGGAATTTGATGTGCCGGACGAAGAGATCGTCAAGCGCATGAGCGGTCGCCGGGTGCACCCGGGCTCGGGTCGTGTCTACCATGTGGTGTTCAACCCGCCCAAGGTGGAAGGCAAGGATGATGTGACCGGTGAGGATCTGGTGATCCGTGCCGATGATGAAGAGACCACGGTGCGCAAGCGTCTGGACATCTACCATCAGCAGACCGAACCGCTGGTCGGTTACTACAAGGCCGAGGCGGCTGCCGGTCGGACCCGCTACGAACGCCTGGATGGGACTCAGGCCGTCGATGCGGTGAGTCAGCAACTGGCTGCACTGCTCGGCTAACTCGCCAGGCACTATCAGCGCATGGGGAAGGCGTCCGGATCTGAAGCGATCCCGACGCCTTTTTTAGTTTTGTCCGAGGAGATGAGATGGCACAGCGCGGCATTATTCTGGTCAACCTGGGAACGCCGAGTGCCGCCACGGCCGGTGGCGTTCGGAATTTTCTGCGTCCCTTCCTGAGCGATCGCCGGGTAGTGGACTTGCCCCGTTGGCTGTGGTGGCCACTGCTGTATGGCGTGATCTTGCCGCTGCGCAGCCGACGGGTCGCCCGGGCCTACGCCCGGATCTGGCAGGCTGACGGCTCCCCGCTGCTGGTGACGAGCCGTCAGCAGCAACAGGCGCTGCAGGCTGCCCTGCAGGCGCAGGGGCGTGATGAGCCGGTGGCGCTGGCGATGAGTTACGCAGAGCCCTCCTTGGCGCAGGCCTGGCAGCAACTGCGCAGCCAAGGAGTCACCGATGTCTTGCTGCTGCCGCTTTATCCGCAATATTCATCGACCACCACGGCCTCGGTTTTCGATGGCTGGGCTCGCCTGATGGCCGCAGAGCACCGGGTACCAGCGCTGCGGCTGCTGGGCGATTACCATGACCATCCGGCCTATATCGCTGCCTTGGTGCAGAGCATCCAGCAGCACTGGCAGCAGCATCCGCAGCCGGGTCATCTGCTCTTTTCCTTTCATGGCATTCCTGAGCGTTATGCCGAGCGGGGTGATCCCTATGCCTTGCAGTGTCGGCAAACGGCCCAACGAGTGGCGGATCGGCTGGGACTAGCCCCCGAGCAGTGGAGTCTGGCCTTCCAGTCGCGCTTTGGTCGTGAGCCCTGGTTGCAACCCTATACCGATGAGATGCTTGCGCGGTTGGCGCGCTCCGGCGTCAAGCGACTGGATATCCTCTGTCCAGGCTTTGCCGCCGACTGTCTGGAAACCCTGGAAGAGATCGCCGAGGAGGGGCGGCAGATATTCCTGGCGGCCGGTGGCGACGAGTATCGCTATATTCCGGCACTCAATGACAGCGATGCTCATATCCAGCTGCTGCTGGCGCTGGTGACGCAGAGCGGTGCGCCGTCAGCCTAGTCTTCGTTCTTCCTCGGTGGGAGAGGCTCTTTGGCGGGCTGATGTGGCATGGGCTGAACGAACCGGCAGCCGAGACGGCTGCCGGCGGCATCAGCGGCGATATTCGTGGCCGTAGCTTTGAATGAGCCGCTTGGTGACTTCGTGCTGGGGCTCGGCAAATACGCTGTGGGTGGCTCCGGCCTCGACCACTCGTCCTTGATGCATGACGATGACCTTGTCGCTCATGTGCCGCACCAGCCCCAGATCGTTGGCGACGATGACATAGGCGATGCCCAGCTCCTCCTGCAGCTTCAGCAGCAGGTTGATGATCTGCGAGCGCACCGAGAGATCGAGCATCGAGAAGGTCTCGTCGGCGACTATGATGCGCGGATTCATGATCAGGGCCCGGGCCAGGGCGACCCGCTGCTTCTGCCCGGAGGAGATCATCTGCGGGTAGAAGAGGGCGTGATCCGGCAGCAGGCCGACCATGCGCAGTGTCTCTTGAACCTTGTGGGCCCGCTCCTCCGGCGTCATGTCGGTGTTGAGCATCAGTGGCGCCTCAAGGATCCGCCCCACTCGCAGACGAGGATTCAGCGAGGAGTTGGGATCCTGGAAGATCATGCGGATCTGCTTGCAGCGTTGCTCGTAATCATCGGGGGGCAGGGGCTGGCCATCGATCTGGATCTCCCCTTCACTCGGGGCCACGACGCCGGCGAGGATCTTGGCCAGTGTGCTCTTTCCGGAGCCGGCTTCGCCGATCAGCGCCAGGGTTTCACCGGGGTTGAGGGAGAAGCTGACATGGGCGAGGGCGCAGACTGTCTCCTTGTGAAACAGGCTCCGTCGTTCGACGAAGGTCTTGCCGATATCGATGACGCGCAGCAGCGGCATATCACTCATTCTTGGGCTTCTCCAGATTCAACGGGAAGTGGCAGCTGTATTGCTGGCTCTTGAGGCGGGTGATCGGCGGCGTCTGCACACAGAGCTTCTGGGCATAGGGACAACGCGGTCCAAGCCGGCAACCGATCGGCAGGTGTTGCAGGGGCGGGATCGCTCCGGGCAGCGCCTTGAGACGCGACTTGTGTGGCAGTTGGCCACTGAAGTCGGGGATCGCGTTGAGCAGCGCATGGGTATAGGGATGATGGGGAGAACTCAACAGCTGTTCACGGCTGGCCGTTTCCACCATCTGCCCGCAGTACATGACGGTAATGCTCTCGGTCAGATTGGCGATGGTCGAGATGTCGTTGCTGATCAGCAAGATGGTGGTGTTGTTGTTCTGGTTCATCCGATCCAGCAGGCGCAGCAGTTGGGCCTGGGTGGTGGACTCCATGGCACTGATGGGCTCGTCGGCCACCAGCAGGCGTGGCTTGATGGCAATCGCCATGGCAATCATCACCTTCTGACAGACCACCTCCGACAACTCATGGGGATAGGCGCGCATCACCTTGCGGTGATCCTTGATGCCGACCCGGTGCAGCAGGCCGATTGCATGTTTTTTGCGCCAGAACAGGCGATGCCACCAACGCCCCTCGAATACCCAACTGGGGATGACCTCGATCAATTGAGCACCAATCGGCATCGATGGGTCCAGACAGGAGCGCGGCTCCTGAAAGATCATGGCGATATCGCGGCCAATGACCTTGCGTCGTTCACGCGGACTCAGACTCATCAGATCGATGTCATTGATGCGCATGCGGTCGGCGGTGATGCGCCAGTTCTCCTTTTTCATGCCCATGATGGCCTTGGCCACCAGACTCTTGCCCGAGCCGGATTCGCCCACCAGACCTCGGATCTCTCCTTCGTTCAGGGTGAGACTCACGCGATCGACGGCTCTGACGCGCCCCTGGGGGGTATCGATTTCGATGGTCAGATTACGGATGTCGAGCAATGGCATCAATCTATCCCCTTTTGGATCGCGGTGCGCAGGCCGTCACCGACCAGGTTGGTGAGCAGGACACTCAGGATGATGGCAAAACCAGGCAAGGTGACGGTCCAGGCGCCTATGTAGATCAAGTCCATACCATCGGCCAGCATGGTTCCCCATTCCGGGGCCGGCGACTGGGCCCCGATGCCGAGAAAACAGACGGCGCTGATATCCAAAATCGCGGTACTAAGCGCCCGAGTCGTCTGCGCCACGACGGTGTCGACGATATTCGGCAAAATGGCCAGGCGCAGGATGCGCAGTGGTGGCGAGCCATCCAGTCGCACCGCGACTATGTACTCCTTTTGCAATTCGTTGCTCACCGCGTGATGGGTCGCGCGGATGAACTGGGGCGTCAGAGTCAGGGTCACCGCTAGGGCTGCATTATCCAGTCCTGGCCCCAAGACGGCGACCAACACGATGGCCAGCAGCAGGGAGGGGACGGCGAGCAGGGTATCCAGCATGTGGTGCAACACGCTGGATTTGAGTCCCTGGCTCATTCCGGCCAACACGCCCAGGGCGCAGCCGCAGAGCATGGCGAACAGAGTGGCGATCACCGCGCTGCCGAAGGTCAGACGGGCACCATGGACCAGGCGGGAGAGCAGATCCCGCCCCAGATCGTCGGTGCCGAGGAAGTGGGACAGAGTCCCACTGGCCGTCCAGGAGGGGGGCAGCAGCAAGGCGTTCGGATCCTGCTGCTGAGGATCGTAATGAACCAGGCTGGGGCCGAAAACTACCACCAGCAGCAGACACAACATGCCCCACAGCGCCGCCATGGCCAGCGGGTTCTCCTTGTAGGCCAGCCAGGTCTGGGCCACCGGCGATGGAATGCGGATATCCGGATAGGTTTTAGCCTTGTTGGCCATAAGATTCCTTCCTCTTGGCGGGGTATAGCAAGGTGGCGACGAGCTCGGTGGCGATGTTCAGCACCAGCAGCAGCGACGAGATCAACAAGACGCTGGCCTGGATGGCCACATAGTCGCGATTCATGATGCTGCTGATCAGCCAGTGACCAAGCCCCGGCCACTCGAAAACCTGCTCAATGACGATGGCCGAGGTGATGATGGCGCCAAACTGCAGCGACAGCTGCGGCAAGATCGGTGGCAGCGCATTGCGCAACCCGTGACGGCTGATCACGGTCACCGGCGACCAACCCCGGCTGAAGGCGGCCTTGATATAGTTTTGCTTGAGCACTTCGAGCATGGAGCTGCGGACCAGACGGGTCACCTCGGTCATGGGCAGCAGCGCCAGGGTCAGCGCCGGCAGACAGAGGTGTTGCAGGGCGCTGATGAAGGCGGGCCAACGATTGTCACCGGGCAGCAACCAGGTATCGATCAGCATGAAGCCGGTGACCGGCTCGACCTCATAGAGCAGGTTCAATTGCCCGGAGGAGGGCAATAACTGGTAATGCATCGCAAACAGCATGATCAGCAGCTGCGCCAGCCAATAAACCGGAATGGAGGAGCCCAGCACGCTGAATCCGGTGATGCCGATATCCAGATAACGTCCCTGGTTCAACGCCGCCAGCGTGCCGAGCGGGATCCCGATGATGACGGCGATGAGCGAGGCTGCCAGGCACAGCTCTAAAGTGGCGGGCAGATAGCCCATGATGGTCTGCAGGACTGGCTGTCCGGACTGGCTGGAGACTCCGAGATCACCGGCCAGCAGGCGGTTGAGAAATTGGAGATAACCTGCCCACAGACTCTGATCGCCGGCGCCGAGCCGGTACTCGATCCAGTAGGCTAACAGGCTGAGGATCAGCAGGGTAAAAATGAGCAGGTTCAGGCGTCTGAGGGTGAAGATCAGCATGATTTAATCTCGATAGGCACGCTTGAAGGAGAGCCCGCCCATGGGCGTCAACTCCAGGTTGTGCAGGTCTTTGCGACCGGCGTACAGATACAGGGAGTGAGCCAGCGGGATCAGCGGCACCTCCTGGTTGATCAACTCCTGCATCTGCTGATAGGCGGCAATGCGTCGGGCCATGCGGGTGGTGCCGATGGCTTCGGCCAGCAGGCGGTCAAACTGAGGCTGGCACCAGCCGGAGAAATTCCCCCCCTGATGATTGTCCGCCGGGCAGCTGAGCAGCGGCCGGAAGAAGCTATCCGGATCCGCCGTATCGGCGCTCCAGCCCATGATAACGGCGTCGTGTCGTCCCTCTTGCAGCAGGCTTTGCATCAGCGGCCAGCGCAGTTGAACCAGGCGCACCTGAATACCCAGCTTGGCCAGATCGCTTTGGATCAGCTGCGCGGTTTTTTGCGCATTGGGGTTATAGGCCTGAGCCGACGGCTGCACCCAGAGCGTCATCTCAAAACCGGCCTCGAGGCCGGCTTTTTTCAGCAGAGCCCGGGCCGCCTGCGGGTCATAGTCATAGTCGGACAGGTTGGGGTTATGGGCCCAGGAGATCGGCGGCAGTAGGCTGCTGGCCCACTCGCCGGTTCCAAAATAGACCGCCTTGAGCAGGTTATCCCGATTGATGCCCATGGCGATGGCCTGGCGCACCCGGCGATCGGTGAAGGGTTTCTTCTGGACATTGAGTGCCAAAAACGCAGTATTCAGCCCACTCTCTTCATCCAGGATCAACTGGGGTTGTTCGCGGATAAATTCCAGCTGGCTGGCGGCCGGATAGGCCATCACCTGGCACTCGCCGGTTAGCAGCTTGGCCAGCCGCTTGGTGGGTCTTGGTGTGTAATCAAAGGCCAGCCGCTCGAGCGTGGCGGTACGGTCCCAATACAGCGGGTTGCGATGCAGGCGGATGAACTCGTTGCTGCGAAATTCCTGCTGCTTGAATGGGCCGGTGCCAACCGCCAGCAGGTCCAGCTGCTCCGGCTGACCGCTCAGCAGCAGTTGCTGCGCATACTCGGCCGAGAGAATGACGGCATAATCGCTAGCCAGGGTCGCCAGAAAGGAGGCGTTGGGCGCCTTGAGTTCGAACTGGATCTGCTGATCCGAGAGCTTGCGGATATCCCGGATCTGCTGGCTGAAGCCGCTGTTTTCGAAGAAGGGATAGCGACCGCCGGAGATGTCGTGGTAGGGATGATAGGGATATCGAATGCGGTTGAAGCTAAATAACACGTCGTCGGCGTTGAAATCCCGCGAGGGAATGAACCAGTCGACCCGGTGAAATTGCACCCCCTTGCGCAGGGTGAAGGTGTAAGTCAGGCCGTCGCGGCTGATGGACCACTGGGTGGCCAGCGCCCCTTCCAGGCGTTGACTCAAGGGGTTGACCGTCAACAGGCGATCATAGAGTTGGTGGGAGAGCGAAGAGCCGAGGGTGCCGGAGCCATACAGCTGCGGGTTCATGCTGGTCGGCGCACTCTCCACACAGTAGACCACGCCATTTTGCTGGCGAGAGGTATCCTGATTGCAACCGGCCAACAATAGACACAGGCTGCAGCCCCAGAGCAGGGCGCCCTTTTCCAGAATTCCTAATGATCGTCTCATTCACTCATCTCATCGGTGGCCGGGTGCGCAGAAATACCATATTTGCGCAATAAACCGCGGAGCTGATCGTAACTTAAGCCGAGGGATTGTGCAGCTAATCTCTGATTGAAGTGCTGCTGGCGCAATGCCTGCTGCAACAATGCCTGCTCATAGCTCGCCAGATGCTGTTTCCACGCCAGCGGCAGCCTGGGCAGCGTCGGAGTGGCGTCGGATACCTGTGGACGCCAAGGCGAGGCGAAGGGATCCAGCACTAGCGTCGCCAGGGGTTGCTCCGGCTCGGCCTGGCGATAGAGGCTGCGCTCGATGACGTTGCGCAGCTCGCGAATATTGCCTGGCCAGTCGTGGGCCAGCAGGGCCTCCGTGGCCGCCGGGGTAAAACCGGCGAAGCTGGGTAGTCCCAGCTCCTGACTCAGACGTTCGGCAAAATGGTGACCGAGCAGCAAAATATCGTCACGGCGAGCTCGCAGCGGCGGCAGGGTGACCACGTCAAAGGCCAAGCGATCGAGCAGATCGGCCCGGAACTGGCCCGACGCCGCCCGCGCCGGCAGATCGGCGTGGGTGGCGCAGACCAGGCGCACGTCGACGCGCAACGACTGCTGGCCGCCAACCCGTTCAAAGTCACCATATTCGATGACCCGCAGCAGCTTTTCCTGCAGGCGTGGGCTCATGGTGGCGACTTCGTCCAGAAACAGGGTGCCGCCATCGGCTCGTTCGAAGCGGCCCTGGTGCCGTTTCTGGGCCCCGGTGAAGGCTCCAACCTCGTGGCCAAACAGTTCGGTCTCCAGCAGGCTATCGCTCAAGGCCGCGCAGTTGATGGAGATGAACGGGTGTTGCCAGCGCGGAGAGAGGTAGTGCAGACGATGAGCAAACAGCTCCTTGCCGGTTCCTCGCTCGCCAATCAGCAGCACGGGCCTGGGGATTGGGGCCAGGCGGGAAACCTGTTCCAGAACCTCCAGGAAGGCATTGGATTCGCCGAGCAAACGTTCATTAGGCATGTCAGTACCTGGTGAAATTGACCAACTATTGGTGAATATAATCATAGCTGGTAGCACCCGTTGGCGGGGATTCCGATTCTATCTTTTTATAATCAATAAGTTAAATAGGAGTCGGTGGTTGGCCCGACTCTTGCGTTGCCTGGCTGGTAGCGGTCGATGATGGCGTTTGAATGCCACCACCGATCGGGCAACCACCGGATCGAAGGAGAGAGGATCATGGGTATTTTTTCGCGATTGACCGATATTGTGAATGCCAATCTCAACAGCTTGCTGGATAAGGCCGAAGACCCGCCCAAGATGGTGCGGCTGATTATTCAGGAGATGGAGGAGGGATTGGTGCGCGAACGGGCCAATCTGGCTCGTTTCCTGGCCGATAAGAAGGAGCTGGCCCGTCAGCAGGCCCGCTACCGGGATCAGCTGCAGGATTGGCAGAGCAAGGCCGAGCTAGCGCTGCAGAAGGGGCGCGATGATTTGGCGCGGGCGGCCCTGATCGAAAAAGCCAAACAGCAGTCGCTGGTGGATGCCCTGGCGGTGGAGTTTTGCGCCGTGGAGGAGGGGATCGCCAAGCTGACCGCCGAAATCGAGCAACTCGAAGGCAAACTCACCGATGCGCGGGCGCGGCAAAAGGCGATGCTGCTGCGTTCGGCGGCGGCGCAGAGCCGGCTGAATGTGCAGCAGCATGGGGTGCGGACGAGCCCTCACGCCATGATGGATAAATTTGATCGGATGGAGCGTAAGATTGAGGAGATGGAGAGTCGGGCCGATGCCTACAATCCCAACCCAACCTTGCAGCAACAGTTTGCCGAGCTGGCGGCCGATGATGTCATCTCGCGCGAGTTGGCGGCCATGAAGGCCAAGTTGCAGCAGAACTCAAACCAGGAGGAGTAAGATGAGCGTCGTCTGGATAGTTTTCGTGGTGCCGGCGATCCTGTTCGTGATCTTTGTCGCCCCTATCTGGCTGCTCTTGCACTATCGCAGCAGTCGTCAACTGGGCTCCGGGCTCAGTGAGCAGCAGATGACGCGGCTGACGGCCCTGGTGGCTCAGGCCGATCTGTTGCAGCAGCGGGTTCACACCTTGGAACGTCTGCTGGATGTGGAGAGCCCTGGCTGGCGGGAGTCGGCCACAGGAGGTCGTGATGAGTAAGCATCTGTATCGGGATCCGCAACGTGGGGCTTTGGGTGGGGTCTGTGCCGGTCTGGCCGACTATCTCGGGGTCGAGATCTGGGTGGTGCGCCTGGTGGCGGTGACGGCGCTGATCTTCGCCTCCTTCCTGACCATGCTGCTCTACCTGGCAGCCTGGGCCATGATGGATAAAAAACCGGCCGTTGGCGTGGATGTCGAGTCGGGAAGCGCGCAGCTCAAACAGCATGGCTGGCAGCAGGGGTTGATGCCCGAACAGGCGCTGGAACGGGTGGATCGGCAGTTGAGCTCGGTCGAAAAACGGCTGCAGGCGCTGGAGCGTTGCGTGACCTCCCGTGAGTTTCAGGCGCGGCATCCGTAAAAGGGGATGAGATGACATTAAAGGGGATGACATTGTTGGATAAGTTGCCTTGGCAGAGCTGGCAAGAGACGGCGGATACCCTGGTCAATCGTAGCCTGGATCGCCATCTGCGGCTGGCGGTGACCGGACTGTCGCGCTGTGGCAAGACGGCTTTCATCACCGCCCTCGTGCATCAGCTGGAGCAGGCCGGCTTTTCTGCCCGACTGCCCCATTGGCAGGTGTTGCAATCGGGGCGGTTGCTTGGAGTTCGACGAGTGGCCCAGCGCAATCACCATATCCCGACCTTTCCCTATGCCGAAGGGCTGGCCGCGCTGCACGGCGAGCCCCCGCGCTGGCCCGATCCGACCCGAACCGTCAGCGAGATCCGCCTCGAGCTACGGTTTCACAGCCAGCATCCGCTGCTGCGTCATCTAAAGCGCGATGCGAGCTCGCTGTTTTTGGATATCGTCGATTATCCGGGCGAATGGTTGCTCGATCTGCCGTTGCTGCAGATGAGCTATGCGCAGTGGAGCGAGCAGGTGCGCGCTCAGCTTGTCGAGCCGAGCCTGGCGCAATCGGCGGCCGACTGGTTGCGCCAAGGCAGCCAACTGGTGCTGGAGGCTCCCTGTGATGATGCGGCCTTGCGCGGCTTGGCGGCCAGTTACACCGCCTGGTTGCATCATTGCAAATCCGAGCTTGGCCTTTCTCTCATTCAGCCGGGGCGTTTCGTGTTACCGGGCGAGTATGCCGGGGCTCCGATGTTGCAGTTTGTCCCCTGGGTCTGGGGGCCATTGGCGGCCCAGGCGGTGCCAGGCTCGCTACAGGCCATGCTCGAAGAGCGCTTTGCCTACTACAAGCAGCATCTGGTGCAGGGCTTCTATCAGCAGCATTTTGCCTCCTTCGATCGGCAGATCGTGCTGGTGGATTGTCTGCAACCGCTGCAGGCCGGGGAGCCGGCTTTCGTCGATCTGCAGCAGACGCTGGCCTTGCTGATGCGCAGCTTTCACTATGGCCAGAGCAGCTGGCTGCGCCGGCTGTTTGCCCCGCGAATTGACAAGCTGCTGTTTGCGGCCAGCAAGGCCGACCATGTGACCCCGGATCAACATGCGAATTTACAGAGCCTACTGCGGCATCTGGTGCAGCAGGCCTATGGCGTGGCCCGCTTTGAGGGGATCGACATCGAGTGCCTGCCGCTGGCGTCGGTGCGGGCCTGCGACTACCGCCAGGTCTCTCATGAGGGCCGACTCATCCAGGCGCTGTTGGGAACCAATCTGGCTGGCGAGTCGGTGCACCTGTTTCCAGGCGAGGTGCCGGCGCGCTGTCCGGATGCCCGCTATTGGCAAGGGGAAAACCAATTCGGCTTTGTGGCGTTGCGACCGCCCCATCTGCTGCCGGATCAGGCGATGCCCCATCTGCGCCTCGACCAGGTGCTGGAATTTTTATTAGGAGACAAGCTGCGATGAGTGATTCTCCTCAGTTCCCCCATGGCTCGGGGCGTATCGATCTGCCATTGCCGCCGTCAGAGGCCGAGCGGCCGTTACAGGGGGCCATCGAGTTGGATGAGGCGGCGTTGGCGGCCAGTCAGTCATGCCCGGAGCCGGCAGATGGGCCGGAGGTGTCGGCGGATCTGGTGCGTCAGGCGTTGGGGGGGCGACGCCTTGGGCTTCTGGCTTGGGGGCTGGGCGGGGTTGCGCTGCTCAGCCTGCTCGAACTGGGCGCCTTTGTCTGGCGCACCTTGGCCGACTCCTGGTGGTGGGGGGGACTCTGGTGTCTGGCGCTGACCCTCTTGGGCGTCGGTGTGCTGCGCGTCATCGTTCGTGAGTTTCGCGAGTTGGTTCGTCTCAAACGCTGCCAGGATAGCCAGAGTCAGGCACAAGCGCTGCAGCGCGACAATCTGGCCGACGGCGCCCGGCTGTTTTGCAGCCGTCTGGCGGCACAGACTCGCGCCGAGTCGAGTCGCGGTTATGCCCGTTGGCTGGAGCAGTGCGAGTCGCACCACACCGCCAGCGAGCAGTTACAGCTGTATGGCCAGTTGGTGCTCTCGGAGGCGGATCGACGAGCCCGCGCCTGCGTGATGCGTTGGAGTGGCGAGGCGGCGGTGCTGGTAGCCATCAGCCCGCTGGCCATGGTCGATATGTTGCTGATCCTGTGGCGCAGTGTGCGCATGATCGACGAAGTGGCGGCCTGTTATGGCATCTGCCTGGGTTACTGGAGCCGGATCCGTCTGCTGCGCTTGATCGGTCGGCACATGCTGTATGCCGGCGCGGCTGAGCTGATCACCGATGTCGGCCTGGATTGGCTCGGGGCCGAGCTGTCGGCACGACTGTCGGCTCGTCTGGCGCAAGGCGTTGGTGCGGGCCTGCTGACGGTGCGCTTAGGATTGCAGACCATGCAACTTTGTCGCCCGATCCCGTTTACCGCCGAGCAGAAGCCGCGGTTGGGGCAGTTTCGCAGCGAATTGCTGGCGCTGCTGACCAGCAAACTGGGCTCGGTACTGACCCGCTCGCCCACTAAGTCGCATCAGCCCTCCGGCACCCAGCATCAGCCGGTTATCTCCACCTCATCTCATCAGGAATGATTATGTTTGATACCCCCGCAACGGATATTCGGATCATCGGTCATCGCGGCGCTGCCGCCGTTGCCCCGGAAAATACACTGGCTTCGTTTCGTGCGGCGGCGGCGCTGGGCGTGCGCTGGGTGGAGATGGATGTATCGAGGTTGGCCGATGGCTCGGCCGTCATCTTCCATGATGACGAGCTGGATCGCTGCTCCAATGGTTCGGGTCCCTTGGCCCGGGCGCGGTTGGAGGAGGTGAGCCGTCTGGATGCCGGCAGTTGGTTTGCCCCCGAGTTTGCCGGTGAGCCGATCCCGACCCTGAGCGCCGCGTTGGCGGAGATTCAGCGACTAGGCCTGGGGTTGAATCTGGAGATCAAGCACGAAGGCCCGGGTCTTGAGGCATTGGTGCAGCAGGTGCTGACCACTTTGGCGCAGGAGTGGCGGGACCCCGATCGTCTGCTGCTGTCGAGTTTTAACCACCAAGCCCTGCAGCTGTGTCAGGCTCTGGCGCCCCAGTTGCGGCGCGGCCAGCTCTATGAAGTGATTCCGGATCATTGGCAGCAGGAGTTGCAGGCCATTGCCGCTTATAGCCTGCATTGTGATTATCAGAGCCTGACGCAGCCCCTGGCGCAGGCCATCAAGGGGGCGGGTTACCGTCTGCTGTGTTACACCGTCAATGATCCGCTGGCGGTGGCTTGGCATTGGGCATGGGGAATGGATGCTCTGTTTACCGACGACCCGGCTCGCTTCTTGAGTGTCGGTGGCAGTCCTGAGTCGTTAACTGCTTCACAATAAAAGGGAACTTGGGATCCGAGTGCACAATTTTGCACTACGCTGAGGCGAATAATGGGTGTCAGGGTGGCCTCAGCTCCGGGTTGTCAATGTCCGTGATGGCGCGCCTCTTGATGACTATAACCGCCGGCATGTGCTGCCTCTCGAGGAATTGATCCATGAGTGATGATTTGCTCTTCATTGATGATGAACCTGCTGTCGATACGGCCCAGGCTTTGGCCAATTGGCAGGTGATGATTGTTGACGATGAACCGGCGGTGCATGAGGTGACCCGGCTGGTGATGTCGGGATTCACCTTCGATGGCAAGGGGTTGTCATTCATCGATTGCTACAGCGCCGGAGAGGCCGTCGCCGTGTTGGCAAGCCGTCAGGATATCGCCCTGACCCTGCTGGATGTGGTGATGGAAACTGACACCGCCGGGCTCGAGCTGGCCCGCTATATCCGCGAGGATCTGCATAACAGTAACGTGCGGATTGTGTTGCGCACCGGGCAACCCGGGCAGGCTCCCGAGGAGCATGTCATCAAGAGCTATGACATCAACGATTACAAAGAGAAGACGGATCTGACCCATGGCAAACTGGTGACCGTATTCTACGCCTCGCTGCGTGCCTATCGCGATATCATGCGTCTGGAGCAGGCCCGCTTCGGCTTGCGACGGGCCATCGAGGCCATCACCGAAGTGTATGACTCTCATAACCTCCGGCGTTTTGCCTCCGCCGTCCTTGAACAGGTCAACTTTTTGCTCAATCTCAATGGCGATGGGCTCTGTGCCAGCCGAGTGGCGGCCTATGCCGCCTCCGCCGAGGATGGCCGGCTGAAGGTACTTGCCGCGACCGAAGCATATTCCAAGCTGCACATCGATGAGGATGCCGACAATCTTCCCGAGGAGGTGCGCGAGGCCTTGCACAATGCGTTACGCGATCGACGCAGCCAGTTCGGGGCCCATTTTTTCACCTGCTATTACCACAGCAAGGCGGGGGCGGAGACTGTGGTCTACATGTCGTTTGTCGATTCAATCGATGCCGATGCCCGGGAGTTGCTGGAGATCTTCACGGCCAATGTGGCGATTACCTACGAGAGCCTGTTGCTGCGTGAAGAGATCGAGGAGACACAGAAGTCGACGATCTTCATTCTGGGGGAGGCAGTGGAAAAGCGCTCCAAAGAGACGGGGGCGCACGTCAAGCGGGTGGGCGAGATCTCGGCGCTGCTCGGTCAGTTATCGGGGATGGCCGAGCGAGATGTCGAATTTCTCCGTCAGGCAGCACCGCTGCACGATGTCGGTAAGATCGGCATTCCGGATAAGGTGCTCAACAAACCCGGAAAACTCGACCCAGATGAGTGGGCCTTGATGCAGACCCATTCCAGAATTGGTTATGAGCTGCTGAGCAAGTCGGACAAACGGGTGCTGCATCTAGGGGCAACCATAGCTCATGAGCATCATGAGAGCTGGGATGGCAGTGGTTATCCCCGGGGTCTCAAGGGCGAGGAGATCCATCTGGCCGGGCGTATCGTGGCGATTGCCGATGTGCTGGATGCCCTGGTGAGCCCGCGCTGCTACAAGATTGCCTGGAAGTTTAGCGATGCGGTCGATTACATCCGTCAGGGGGCGGGCCGGAATTTTGATCCTGCTTTGGTTCAGCTGTTTTTGACCAACCTGCCGTCGATTGAGGAGATCTACCGCAAGTACCCGGATAATCCATAGCCTAGGCTAACGGTCAATCTGCGCGGCGAGTCTGCAAATGAAACAGCCCTCTTCGGAGGGCTGTTGCGATCAGGGGTGAGTCTTTGGTTATTCGTCAACCTCGGCCAGATCCTTGGCCAACTCCAGCGGATCGACTTCCAGTCCGTCCAGATCGTCATTCCAGTTGGTACCGATCAGTACGCCATCTTCGCCCAGATCGTTGACCCACTCTTCAAAGAAGGTTTCCAGATCGATCGCCACTGGTTTGTAGTCGGCCCACTCCTCCACGCAGTGCAGGCGAGCCGCCTCTTCACTGGACCACAGGGGCAGCACATCGGTTTCTGCAAATTCATTTGAATCGCACACGACCCAATCCTCACCATACTGCAGACCCCAGAGCATCCCGGTATCACGGGCTTGGGTCAAAAGGAGGTCGTAATTGGCATTCAGATCGGTGGTGAGTTGGCTCATGTGGGCTATCCAGTGGGAAAATGACGTTGGGATCCTGAAGCAAAACGGCGGGACATACAAGAAATCTTCGCCTGACATGTCAGTGAAGCTCGCCATTGGCCATCACCATCAGATCCAATTGTATAAAATGGTCGCCGTATCGCGGCAAAAAGCGGGTATCTCCAGTGAATCGCTCCTCAGGCGCTCTAGGTCGCACCTGACCTCGAGTGAGGCAAATCTAGGGTAAAAAAATCGAATGAAGGCAGGCAGAAAGCAAAAATCCCGCTCGAAAGCGGGATTTTTTTGAATTTGGTGCGTCCTAGTGGACTCGAACCGCCGACCCCCACCATGTCAAGACGATAGCCATATCAAGTCTTATGTTTGCTTACTTATCTTAATTCAAGATCAAAGCCATATAAAACAATAGTGTAGCGTTGGATTTATATCTCTTGGTGTGAGTTAATCGCGTCTTTTATATTGGATTATAAAGTAATCTGGGCACAAAATAGGCACAAATCCAATGTTTCTAAAATGACCACTATCTAACGCGCAGAGGGTCCCATATGAGGTGCCATGCATGATGCAGCAACTACTCACAGGAAGGAGCCGACTGGTATGAAAATTTCCACTATCCTCGATCATATCGACAGTGGCCATATGGCGCTGCCGGAGTTTCAGCGCGGTTATGTTTGGAACCGCGATCAGGTCCGCAGCTTGTTCGATTCTCTGTATCGGCGACATCCGGTCGGTGGCCTGCTGGTTTGGGCCACTGAGTCCAAGACTGCCACCCATCGCGGTGATGGCGTTCTGGCAGCCGGGATTGTCAAGCTGTTGCTGGATGGCCAGCAGCGGATGACATCACTGTACGGTGTTGCGCGGGGCCAGCCACCCAAGTTCTTTGATGGTAATACTCAGGCATTTACGGGTCTGCGTTTTAATCTGGAATCGCAGACCTTCGAGTTTTACCAGCCGATCAAGATGAAGGATGATCCCCTGTGGATCGATGTTACCGCCTTGATGAAACAGGGGCCGGCCGGAGTCGGTAGCTTTATCGCCGCCTTCAGCCAGAAGCCGGAGCTGCTGCCAAAAATCGGCGACTTTGCAGGTCGACTGAGCCACCTGCTGGGCATTCTGGAGATAGACCTGCACGCCGAGGAGGTCACTGGCCCTGACAAGACGCTTGACGTGGTGGTGGATATCTTCAACCGGGTTAACAGCGGCGGCACCAAGCTCTCCAAGGGCGATCTTGCCCTTGCGAAAATCTGCGCCGAGTGGCCGGAAGGCCGCGATAAGATGAAGGGTAAGCTTGGCGAGTGGGACAAGGCCGGGTATCACTTCAACCTCGATTGGTTGCTGCGTTCGGTCAACACAGTGCTGACTGGTGAAGCCAAGTTTCAATATCTGCATGATCAGCCCGCTGACAAAATTCAAAACGCGCTGCAGCGGGCTAATAAATACATCGATACTAGTTTGAATCTTATCGCCGGAAGGCTAGGTCTGGATCACGACCAGGTATTTTTTGGACGTTTCGGCATACCTGTGATGGCTCGCTATCTCGATCAGCGTCAACAGCTCCAACTCGGTCAGATGAATGAGAAGGACCGCGACAAGTTGCTGTTCTGGTTCGTACAAGCAGCGATGTGGGGTCGTTTCTCCGGATCCACCGAGTCTTTCATCGACAAGGATCTGGAGGCGCTGGAAGGCGGCGACGGTGATCTCGACCGCTTGCTGGAACAGCTGCGTCTCTGGCATGGCGGCCTGCGTGCTGAATCCGGCCACTTTACTGGCTGGAGCCTGGGCGCACGTTTCTACCCGGTGCTTTACATGCTCACCCGCATGGGTGAGGCGCGGGACTGGGGCACTGGTTTGCCGCTGAAGGCTAATCTTCTGGGCAAAATGAGCCGCTTGGAGGTGCACCACATTTTCCCCAAGGCGCAGCTATACAAAGCCAAGTCACTTGGCTTTCGTAAGTCCGAGGTCAATGCGCTGGGCAATTTCTGCTTCCTGACCAAGGATACGAACCTGCAGATTAGCGACCGGTTGCCGGAGGACTATTTCCCCGAAATCGAAGCTGCGCATCCCGGTGCTTTGGCCTCGCAATGGATACCCAACGACCCGGTCTTGTGGAAGTTGGAGAACTTCCGCGACTTCCTCGAAACCCGCAAGGAACTGCTGGCTGCCGAGTTGAACTGGCAGATGGAAAAACTGCTGCACGGCGACACCCGATGGCTGGCCGGAGATACTGTGCAGCGTGTTGAGCCCTTAGTCGTCGGTGGGATTAGTAGCGAAGAGGAAGAACAGGAACTAGAAGCTCTGAATGACTGGGTCGAGAGTGAGGGGTTGTCCAGAGGTATTATCGCCTTCGACCATGCCGATCTCGACTCGGGCGAGCAAATCGCAGTGTTCGATCTGGCTTGGCCGAGTGGATTGCAGAAGGAGCTGAGCCAACCGGTTGCAGTGTTGCTGAACGAGGATGCTTCAACCATTGCGTTAGCCAGTCAGGCTGGTTATCGCTGCTTTACAGCTATCAGCTCTTTTCGCCAATACGTGCGAAAGGAAGTGTTGGGAGTGAATCTGAATGGATGACATAAAAAGACCAGATCGAGTCCGCTAGAATCGAGTTGTGTTGCTATTTACTGATAGCAGCCGACCGGATTACCTGCGTTACTTTTAGAATCTGGTGCTTCCTTGAAGACTCGAACTACCAACCCGGACCTAACGCTCTAGAAGGACTACATATGAGGCATCCCGAGTTTGCACAGTACTGCGAGCGATTGCCGGAGCGAGGACGGTTCGAGTCAGTGCCGTTATCAACATTAATATTGGATCGTGTAAGCGAGAAGGTGCTCGATCGTGGATCTATTGTCGCGGCGTTAAGGGGGCGGTCTTTACCCTGCACGGCAGAGGATCATGGCACAGCTGTTCTCGATAGCATACAGAGTCCAATCATGGGGTATCGCCCAAAAGGGAGTGAAAAGGTTGCTGTGATCGCCGGCTTTTTCACGTATCACCGGCTGCTACAGCAACAAGCAACCAGTAAACCAATAGTAGCGGTGAATGTATTTCTATTGGATAAAGCACCTAAGCCAGATTTGAGAGAATTGCTGTTTTTGAATGAATTGACTCGGTCACTTTTGCGGCAGTGCTTTACTCACTCTAGTGCGACAATCGC
Source organism: Aeromonadaceae bacterium (assembly GCA_041441555.1). Taxonomy (GTDB): domain Bacteria; phylum Pseudomonadota; class Gammaproteobacteria; order Enterobacterales; family Aeromonadaceae; genus Pseudaeromonas. The sequence continues at coordinate 8,866 of JASDSW010000058.1, read as the reverse complement.
AGACTATCTTTATGCGTGGTTTGACTGCAGAGCTGAGTCCAGCCTGTTTGGATCGGATAAGTGGCAGCAACTGTTTCCGCAATTGCGTACTAAGGCCGATCTGTGCGGATGGTTAGAGATCAGTAGCAAAACATTTATCCCGACCAGGCAGGGTGATAAGTGATGACAGGCTGGGAGCTGTTACCAGACCTGGTCCAGCATTTTAGCCGGTACGCTAGTCAGACTGGATTTGAGCTCGAATCGTTTGAAATCGAGGAAGTGTTGATTCCCTGGCTGGAAAAAATACAGGCTCCAGCTACTATGCGCGGGCTCGGTCATATCCTATGGGCGCTGAATAATTATTCACAGGATGCCGCTGCAAAAGTGCAGCTCGAACGTATCTTTGAATTACCATCCTGGTTTTTGCCCGCTCTTGGCTTTCAGATCTCGATATCGGATCCTAAACAAGAAGATTTTTTTTGGGACCAAAGAATGGGTAGCGGTTGGTGTGAAATATCCCCATGTTACGCTTGGCTATTTCGCCTGACCAAATACAGTAGAGACTCCAAAGCAAGAAGCGTACAGCTCCTTTTCATTGAACACTACTATAAGACACTGGTCGAACTGACTGACCCGGCATTTAATACTAAAAGTCAAACCCGTGAGCAGCTAGTTTGCTCAGCTAGTCGATTGCTCTTTGATGCCAGAAACCTAGATTTTCAAGGATTAACCGCATGCCTAACTCAGGATGACCTTTCCAGTATCGAGAGGTTAGCGTTGCGGATAGATCGTTATTGCAAGGATGGTGGCAATAGGCTTGAGAAAAAAAACAACGACTATATGCGTACCTTGGTGCATTTCTTCCTTGGCAACTGGGGGGGCGGTCGAAGGGGTAACCGGATCCATCGCTATAACAAAATGATAGCCAGACGTTTCAATCGTACTCAGAAGTCCGTTGTTCAAGGATGCGATGGCGCTTTGCAAGAACTGCTGCCGAGTCTGCTAGACGTGCTGGATCCTGAGGGTGTTGAGACGGATGATTTTTTTCCGCTGCAGACATTTATAGAAGTCGAAGGTCGGTTTACTGAAGAGCGGGATACAAAGGAGATCCCAGATATTGAGAGGGTGTTTGACCGGGCGCTGAATCGGAAGAAAAATATCGATGTCACCAATAAAGTGCGTCGAGGGCAGAATGTCTGTCTGCAAAATACAGAGCTGCTTAAAGCTGGTGACCTGGCACGTTTCATCCGATTTCTACAGAGTAGCCAGCATGCCACCACGTTAGCATTTTGGGCCATGTTGCTGTTGGGTAAACCCCTTGGGGAGTTGGCTCAACTGCATGTATTTGATGATTTGCATGATGTGACATCTGGTCTCTACCTGGATCCAGAAGGAAATGGTTGGTGGAGCTTCCCTGTTTCCTATTCCGCAAAACGCGGGCTAGATGATCAAAGGCGTGGTCTGATAGTCACAGCTGATCATGTGTTCACTGCCTGTCCACGATTCTTCATCTCGTTGCTGTCTGGGCACTACAATGGGGGGCTTGCCCCCTTATTGCCGGATACGTTGACAGCCGAACTGCTGGCAAAGCGTTTAAAGAAATATTCTGATCATCTGCAACGTGGAAGCAGGATCAGCCTCGATAAAATTTCTTCCTTCTTAGACCGCTTTTGTTTCGCTATGGGCACGGTCGACCCGGTTGTGCTCGACTTCAGCTATCAGCTTGCGCTGAGTCGCACTCGTGTATCCAGGAGTTATGCCTGTCTCGAGGATGAGCAGCGAGTTGGAACGCTGCACAGGTTATGGCTGGAGATCTCTCAATACATACGGGCAGCAGATCCGACAATTGATTGTCCAACTCTCTTTGAGGTGCGGTATTGGCATGAGCCAATGGTGGTTGGATCAACATTTACTCCCTCCCAGGACACATGTAGAGCATTGGTTCGGCATCTTCTTGGATGGGTGGATCAGTCTCAGCCGTTCTTGACGTTTCCGCTTGAGGACATCATCCGTTATCACAATGCATATGCGGCCTATACAACATATTTGTTGATGTTTTCGACTGGCTATCGGGCTGTATATAACCCGCTGCCATCCTTGTCGTTGCATTTACAGGCGTATCGTTTGTTAGGGATCAGTGACAAGGACGACAGCGACTTTACTCATGCCCGTTTGGTCTGCATGCCGGAATTGTTGGAAAAACAACTGGGCTTCTATGCTGCCCACCTAGCCGCACTTGCCGAGCTACTGCGTTGCATCGAGCCGGCCTTAGCTAACACTATTGACCAGCTACTCAAGGCGGATGAGGTGTTATTGGCGTTAGGGCTTTCTGACTCCTCTGTGTGGTATCAGTCTGTTCGCAACTCTCGGCGTGAACTGGGGCCCTTATTTCATTTCAAGCAGGTCAATCGACAATGGCATGCGGTGAATCTATTTCCCAAAGCGCTGACGAGCTTTCTTCCTGAGGAACTGAAGCTGCCTTCTAATGCGGGTCGCCATTGGATGAAGAGCCAGTTGATCAAGAGGCAGGTGGAGCCAGAGTTGATCGATTGGCAGATGGGGCATTGGATGACCGGGCAGACCCCTTTGGGATACTACTCGGCATTAAGTCATGTAGAGGCCAGCCGTTATGTGGCTCCTATTTTGGATGAGATGTTATCGGAGGTCGGATGGCAAGCCATACCATCGTCGATTTCCTGACGGATCTGTATGAGAGTGAACAGCGTGATGAGTTATGCTTTCTTATTGAGCAACAACTGGATAAGTCGCCACTTGCAGAACGGGTAACAGAAGAATTTAGCTATGTCCTAAAGAGCTTGTTCAAGACGATACAGTTCAATCAATCGACAACTCATTTTGAGCCTGTTTTTTTAAAACGCGTAGTGGCCAAGTTCAGAACGGATCCAGAGGTCCAAACGCTTGAGCTGCAGATCCTCGATGCTATTTTGGTGCATGGGCAAAAGATGTGTGGTTTCACATCGGCAAAGGTCCCTGCGATCATCCGGCTCCGTCGTGATAAGCCTATCTTACGACCAGACACCCTGCTTCTGGGAAATGCTGCCGCCAAATTATGTGACATCTTGCAGAGAGAAGTGAATCGGCCTAGCTCGCTTCCCTCCAATGACCATCTCCGTGGCAGATTGCTGCTTTATCTCTTTTTCCTTGCCAGAGTCGAGACCTTGGAGCAGGCAATACACGTTCTGGCTGCTGCTCCCCCATTGTTCTACGCCGAAGGGCTGGTTTATCTTGAGTTTGAGTACAAGGGGCAGCTGTGTCGCTATGTTCTTCCTGATCCTGCGGCTCTTCTCTGGATGCAATGGCTACGCGCTCAGCCTAGGGGGGCGGTATCGGGTGCCAGGCCCGCAATCTACTACGTCAACCTTTATCTATCGAGACAGTCTGATTGGCGCCATGACACCATCGGTGTATCTAAACTGCGTTTACTTCGTAAGATCGACTATACCCTTCGCTATAGCCCTATTGCCTACGGGATCTACACGGGATATCTGCCAAGCCAACTGCTCAACCCGGAAACCTTTGTTCGGCTAGTTACGGACAGGTGTGTGCCCAGTGGTGGCGTTATAGCGTCAGTCAACCAAGATCTTCTGACAGTCCGAGAGAAACGAGCCTGGAAATGCCGACTGCACCAAGAGCGCTACAGTACAGTGACAGCTCAATTGAGCGAGCTGAAGCGGATAATGAGTCTGCTTCGTCCGCCTCCAGGCAAGTCTTCTAATGCTCCGTTGGCAATTAGTCGCAGTACGCTGGTAAATGGCTTTACCGATTGGTTGGAGCAGCACGCTACGAGTGATGCTCCTTACCTTTGGTTTTTAGTTGCGTGGGCTCGTTCTCTATTTAAGCATGGTGGGCGGGTAAAGCGGTCACTCAAACCTGGGACCATTGTCGATTATGTATCCACCATCGGTGCGGCATTTCTGGGGAATTTTAACGGCTATCGATTAAGTGAACTCGATGGGGTTGACTGGGTGGAGCTACTCAATCGAACCAGTGACGCGGTGAAGTCGCCATCCAGAAAAGGGTTTGTGCTCTATTTCGCCACCTTTTTACGAGACGCCGAGTTGGTTCCTGAGCTTCCTGTCGCCGAGTTGGATATTGCGGTCAGTCACAGTGAGGTAGATGCCAACCTCATGTCTGTATCGCATGCTGAGGCCATCCTGGGATGGTTGAGTACGCAGCAGGATGTTATCGCTCGAGATGCTCATCTTCTATTTTGCTTATGCTTTTTTAGCGGCTTGCGACGTAGTGAGGCGGCGTTCCTGCAACTGGCGGATCTGGATTTTCTGCCGTTAGAGCCATCTCCCAATACCTATGACTACATTGATCTTCACATTCGTCGTAATCAAAAACGGGGGCTAAAGTCTACGGCTGCAAACCGTGTGCTTCCTTTAGATGCGCTGTGGCCAACGTCCCATCTGTCTAAACTTCGGGCTCGGGTCCAGTATCAGCGGGCGAGGGGGGATTCGCCTAGTGCGCCAGTGTTTGAGTCATTCGACAGAACAGAGCGGGCCTATCGGCTCATTACAGATTTGATGCACCAGTACACAGGTGATCGAACACTCAGGGTGCATCATTTACGGCACAGCTTTGCAAACTGGACATGGTTTCGACTGAATAGCGATCTATTAGAAGTCGGAAGACGTCAACTTGGGATGTTTCAGGGTGAATTTTTTTCCGACGCTGCGATCGAGCGCCTCTATCAGCGGTTAGGGTTTCGGGGGTATAGCCGAAAGGGACAGTATGTGCTTTGCCATCTACTGGGGCACGAGGAGCCGACGACAACGATAGGTAGCTATCTTCATCTGAAGGATATTGCTGGCTATCTTGCTTTGGGGGCTCGAGAGCTTCCCCTTAAAAAATTACTGAACCATACATTGGGCCGCAGTAGTCTTGCCATTCGAAGGGATGTGGGTGAAAACCTCGCAGAACGACTCACATACGAGAACCGAGAAATAGAGCGGCTAGTTGCACCAGTGAGTCCGCCCGTACTCGCAGATTCCTGTCTGGCTTCAGTGAAAAAACTGCAACACTGCCTTGAGGTTTCCAGCCATTGCAGGCAACTGCAGGTTTTGGACTGGGCTGCCATCTTGATGGCTTGTCAGGTGAGCACAGCAGAACAGGTCGCCTATCAAGAGGGAGTCTCGCCTGCGATGGTAAGGGCGTTGCTTGATCATGCAGCCATAGTACAGAAGCATTGCCCACGACAGGGCAAACGTCTCCCCCTTATCCCTGCGTTATCGCCTTGGATCCATCGATTGATAGAGCGTGAAAAACGACAGGGTGAAGAGATGCAAGCTCCAAAAGCGATTGAAGAGCAACAGCTAAGAAAGGTGAAGCGGGATTCCTACTCCTTGCAGATTCTGAACTTTCTATTTAGACAGCTGCAGACAGGCTTGGATGACGGGACGTTGACTTGGCAGACGATCCAGGATGGCTGTCAGATATTGAGGTATCTGGTCCCAGGGAGGGGTTATTTGATCCGTAGTCCAAGTAGTCGACGAGTCATACAGTTTTTGACCCTTTGTGGTGCTCTGGGCTTTAAGGCGCGTCATATTCAGTTGACGCTGCAATTACCGGGTGCGGAGGTCACACAAAAGACGCATATATTGGGGCAATGGAATGGATTGTTACAATCCGCAGGTCTAGCTGGTGTGCCGATAGACGAGGGAAAGCAGCAAGACTGGCCATACTTGCCCAAGCACGATGGTTTAGGGGTCATGGAGGTGCGCCTACTCAATAGTAAGCTGGGGAGCCATGGACGCAGACAACGGGCATTTTTGTCGATGATGCAGCTCATGCTCATTCTATCTGCAACCTTGAAGTCCCTGTAAGCACTGGTTTGCAAGAATCAGCACTTCCCCAGGTCTGCTGGCGGATCATGTGGGGAGTCTCCTGATCATGCGGTCCCCGTGTTTGATGAAACGAAAATGAGCCGGTTTGTCTTCAAATAGCATGTGCGAACGGGCCGACTGGCATGAGTTGTGGTCAGCATTTCTCAAGATGCCCTCAATGGCATATTGTTCACTGCGGTGCTTGGAATATGGAGCCAACATGCTCGATAGCATACGGTGACAATCCCAATCCTCACGCGCCAATTCCTCCATGGGGGAGGCAAGCAACGCAAAACCCAAACATTCATGTGCACCCGTTTGGTAGCTATGGAGCCCTGCTTCTGTTTGGCTATAGATCTTGCCCAAGTCATGGAACAAGCCAGCAATAAGTGCCAGCTGACACTCTTTGGCCGGATGATGCAAGCGCAGTGCATTACTATATGCCAATTCAGCCACCTCAAGACTGTGGACCAACAGGCCGTGAGGGAAGGCATGATGGTCTTGGTAACTGGCCGGCATGGTAATGAAGGCGTTGAATTGCTCGGGGTGTGTCGACCAGTAGGACACAAACCGCTGCAGGCAAGGATCTGTGATAAATCCCAGTAACCCAACGAATCGACTCAGTAGCGGCAAGTGGCCTCTACTGAGTTGGCGGATAGCACCAGCATACAGTTCGTAGCTGATCCTGGCTGGAATAGCTACCAGCGCATCAATGATAATGTGTCCTTGTCGGTTGGTCTCATAGCTGATTTCGACAAGCCCACTTTCATAAGGATATCTAGATGCAGTATCGGCCGTCAAAAGGGCCTGTATGGGGTCGTTGCCGTAAAGTAGTTCGCAGACCGTAATGGGCAAGTGGCCGCTGCGCTCGATCCTAGTTAACCAGCAGAGTTGTTTCATCATCATTCTCCAATGCTCAGGTTGATGCAATCAGCGAATTGAAGGCACTGCCGTCCTGGCGTGTCGCATTAGGTATAAAACGGCTGTAGACCTCAAACAGCATCTTGGTGGTGCTGTGCCCGAGTTGTTGGGCTATCCACTCGGGGCTTTCTCCGGAGGCCAGCCAGAGTGTTGCTGTGGTGTGGCGGGTCTGGTATGGCCTCCGCCGAGTCAAACCCAGCACGAGCAGGGTGGGGTACCAGATGCGCTTGGTGACATTGCGATGATCCAGTGGATTGCCGGCTTCATTGCAAAAGACATAATCATAGTGGCGGGTGGCTTCACGCTGTTTGAGCAATGCCTGATAGACAGGCTCTGACATTTGAATAGCTCGATAGGATGATTGGGTTTTCGGTGTTTCGACTTTGCCATTGACCAAGGCTTGTTCGATCAGGATCTGCCGCTTATTGAAGTCCACGTAGCGCCAGAGCAGACCATCTATCTCCGCTGTACGCATACCGGTGAAAAAGCGAACTGTATAGTAAGGTTGAAAGTCTGCACGTACCCCGGCCAGAAAAGTGCGAACCTCGGCCAAAGAAAATGGTTCAATTGACCCTCTGTTGATTTTCAGTGGGCGAATGTTCTGGAACGGATTTTCAAAATCACAACGCAACGCCGCCTCGTTAAATACACATCGCAACGGCGTCATGATGTGATTGATGCGGTCATTGGTGATGCTGCGCTTGCTGGCTGTATATCCTTTGCCCAGTCGGCCCCTAAAGTTCAGTATGTCCGCACGAGAGATCGTATCGATTGGCTGAGAGCCGAAATTTGGCAACAAGTAGCGCTCAAAAATCGAGTTGATGTTGAGGCTATGACTTGTCTTCCAAAATGCTTCATTTTCCGCCATCCATTGTTGGCTGAAAGTAGCGAAGGTTGGCATATTGCCGATTAGCTGCGGCGTTATCGGTGAACGGGTGATCAGCTCTTTTGTTTCTTGGTCGAGTCGCTCAAATTCTGCACAGCGTTTGCTGCTGGGAAAGTAATCGCGATAGATGAATCGCCCCAGACGGATCGCTCCTTCTATCTCCTCCATGACTTTTTCGAGTCGACTACGGTTGAGCTTGGTGTCCTTAAGCATGGTCTGCTCGCGGCAGCGCACCTGCTGGTAGTGGAAATCGAAAAAGAGTTTGCCATCTCGGCTTCGGATGCTACCCACGGCATACACCTCCGTTGGCCATCGGAATCATCGACAGCTGACGGTTACTCGGCTTGTACATCTCCTGCTCGATCGCTTCCCAGATGTAGAAGACTTTCCGTCCGCCAAAAGGTCGGATGTAGTGGGTACCCTCCAAGAACACTGTGTTTTTGAGCCCATGATTGATGTAAGCTGCGCTAAACTTGATTCGTTCAGCAAGTTCGTCCGCAGTAAGCAATGTTTTGTTCATAGAGCACCTCATTGTTCCCACATGGATTTAATGTTCTATGAGAGAACATTAGGGTGATTTGCGTGTTCTGTCAAAGAACATTTGGTGTTATTTTTGAAATATATTTCTTTAGGAGTTTTATGATCCGATTTCGGCTGAAGGAACTGATCGCGGAGAAGGAGTTTCGGGAGCAACGCAAAATCACGCTCATCGAGGTCGCAGAGAAAACTGGTGTCAACAGAACATCACTGTCAAAAATGCAGAATCCGGCCAACCGCCATTCCACTACCACTGCTGCAGTCGATGCCTTGTGTAACTACTTTGGCTGTACGGTGGGGGAGTTAATGGTCCATGTACCGGAACCGCAAGATCCCGCTTGATGTGACCTAAGGACAACATGACTAAGAACGAGCAGCAAAAGGAATTGTATCCGTGGCGTGACGTGGAAAAGGCCGGCAATAATCCTAGGCGAAGGATCAAGATGAGCTTGGTCGGTGTCCAGTTGATGGGCGGCAAAGGTCTCAGTTGTCCCTGTTGCGGTTGTTCTTACGAAAAATTGACCTGGTTTGAATTCTCCTGTCCACCGTGGACTTGGCAAATGTCCAGGTCGAATTGATTAGACAGATGGTGGACTAGTGCACGACGTGAGTGCTTCAGCCCAATCGTTATCTTGTGATTACCTGATTACCACCATGATTCAGCCCTTCAGGACTACACTTAAATGGTTCTGTT
>JASDSW010000057.1:0-16673 GCA_041441555.1 Aeromonadaceae bacterium | reverse complement strand
CGTGTCAGCGAGGCGGCATTATAGGGAGTTCGAACGCTCGCGCAAGCAGTTTTTCCCTCGAGCCGGCAGATAACCACATGTTTTCAATTATGTTCAGCTAATGCACGGACTATCCACAACCTTATCCACAGATGATGGTCATTCGATGCCAATTTTGTGCGTCGACAGGAGAAAAAATGTTAAGTCGCTAGCGTAACGTAGTTCTGTCGTTGGCTCGACAGAGCCCAAGCCACTAACATGGTTCAGCTTCAATCTGTGGCTTTCTTTGGTTTTCCTTAAATTTGGTGATTATTGCGATGAATACATCTCAACGCTCGTATTTCCGTGCTGCAGCCCTCGCACTGGGCCTAGCCGTTTTATTTTACTTCATTGCTCTCTCTGTGGTTGCCAGCTCCGCAGCCGCGCTGTTTGCTGGGAGCGCAGCTCTCATCTCTGGATTGCTAACACCGCTATTGCTGTGCAATGGGCAAGAGACTTGCTCGGTCAAGGCCCCCGCCGCCAAGCAAGCATCTGCGGTAGTATCGAAGCCGTCGAATTCAGTACAAGAAGTCTCATCGGTGACGGATGCAAGAACTCTGTATGTAGGCAATTTACCGTATCGAGCCAATGAAGCCGCGATTCGGAAACTGTTCTCTGATTATGGGCAGGTCATCTCAGTTCGCCTCGTCAAAGACAAGGAAACCGGTAAGCGTCGAGGGTACGGTTTTGTAGAAATGCCCGAGAAGGAAGCTCAAGCCGCTATCGCCGCACTGAATGAAACTGAATATCTGCAACGGACACTCAAAGTCCGTGAAGCAAATGAAAAACGCGAGAATAGCGAGCTGACAGACGAAAACAACAACGAGAGCTAATAACGAGAGCTAATAACGAGAGCTAATGGATGCGTCTTAGTTAGACCACTCAATTAAGTGGTTCAAACCTTGAGTCTGCAAAATAGGCAACAGGCTCAACGCCGCAGTATCAAGGCGGGTGCAATAGGCCCACGACGCATCCCCAGCATCCACCCCGACTCTCCCCAGCACATTCTGAACTCGGCGGGCTACCGCCGAGCCAGAATCGACCAGTTGAACCCCCGGCATCGCGGCCCATATCTCCTCTTTGAGCAGCGGGAAATGGGTGCAGCCCAAAACCAAGGTATCCGGAACGCGTTCGGCCCGCAGCCAAGGTTCCAGAATGGCATCAATCAGCGGTTGATCAATCGGCTGACCTGCTAACTTCCGCTCGGCTTGGATAACTAGCTCCGTGGAGCCACAACGCAATACTTGGTGGTGAGCCGCAAACTCATGGATCAGCTTGTCGGTGTAAGGACGCGATATGGTCGCCGGAGTCGCCAGCAATCCGATACAGCCGTTTTTTGTCAGCAAGGAGGCCGGCTTGATGGCAGGAACCACCCCAACAACCGGAACCGATAGCAAGGCGCGCAGCGCAGGAAGAGCCTGAGTGCTGGCGGTATTACAGGCGATGACGACCAGATCGACCGCATGGTGGGTGGCGACACCGACAATCAACTCACAACAACGTTGAATTAAGGTTTCAACCGGCAGTTCGCCATATGGGAAACATTTATTATCAAATAGGTAGATATAGTGAAGACCGGGTAGAACACGACGGATCTCTTGATATACCGACAGCCCGCCGACTCCCGAATCAAAAATCAAAACTCGCTTGCTCACATGTCCCCCTTGCTCCTGGGGGCACATGATACCCCTCCACCCAACTGAGGCATAGCCTCTGCGCAACAAGCCGCCCCAAACAGGTTTCGCTCCCTCGGCTGGCGCGATAGAACTCTTCCGCAGCAAAGGCCGGATGAGCCGCCCTTGCCAACCCCACAAAATAATGGGAACGCTAAAAAGCACAAAGGGCTAGCCGAAGCTAACCCTTTGTTTTATTTGGTCGGCGTGAGAGGATTCGAACCTCCGACCCCTTCGTCCCGAACGAAGTGCGCTACCAAGCTGCGCTACACGCCGTTGTCTGCGGGGCGTGAATCTACCGAAAGGCCACTGGCAATGCAAGTATTTTTTCCGATTTCACCACGACGAGCCTTCCGTTTGCTGCATTTATGCACAAGAGACTCATCGGCAGCGGAACAGCAAAAAGGGCGCCGCGGCGCCCTCGAAACAATGGCTGGCAAACCTAGCCGACTCGAGCCGCCATCGACATCTCTTGCCGACGTCGTTTCTCGGCCTTGGCCATCATCCACCAACCGATGAAGGTGGCAACCGAAACCACCAGGATGATCAGGGTGGCCAGCGCATTGATCTTCGGGCTGACCCCCAACCGCACGCTGGAAAACACCACCATCGGCAACGTCGTGGCGTTCGGACCCGAGACAAAGCTGGTGATGACCAAATCGTCCACCGACAGCGTAAACCCGAGCAGCCAGCCGGCGGCGATGGCCGGAGCGATCGACGGCAGGGTGATCAGGAAGAACACCTTGAAGGGGGTCGCCCCCAGATCCAGCGCGGCCTCTTCCACCGATTGATCCAACTCGCGCAACCGTGAACGGATGATGACGGTCACATAGGCTGCGGTGAAAGTCACATGCGCGATCCAGATGGTCATGGCCCCCCGTTGGGCTGGCCAGCCAAACACATTCGATAGCGAGACGAACAGCAAGAGCAACGCCAGACCTGTGATCACCTCCGGCATCACCATAGGCGCCGTAATCAGGAAGGCAAAACCAGTCTGCCCTCTGAACTTGCCGACCCGGGTCAGCACAAAGGCCGCCAGGGTGCCGACGACGACCGACATGCTGGCCGACATGAAGGCGATGGTCAGCGATAATACGACACCATCCATCATCTGTTTGTCTTGAAACAGCTCGTAGTACCACTTAATCGAAAACTGCGACCAAACCGTGACCAGCCGAGACTCGTTAAAGGAGTAAACGATCAGGATCAGGATCGGGGCATACAAGAATCCGAAGCCAAGCAGCAGACTCAAGGTACGCCATGGGGATTTGATTTGTGGGATTGGCGTACTCATGCTGCTCCCTCCTCCATCTCACGACGCTGATAGCGATAGAACCAGATGATCGGAATCATCAGCAGGGTCAGCATCACCACCGCCACCGCCGATGCCACAGGCCAATCACGGTTGTTGAAGAACTCCTGCCACAGCACACGACCAATCAACAGCGAATCCGGCCCCCCGAGCAGCTCGGGGATGACAAACTCGCCGACCGCCGGAATAAAGACCAGCATGGAGCCGGCCACGATCCCGCTTTTGGTCAGCGGTAACAGCACGGTCAGAAAGGTCTTCCACGGCTTGGCACCCAGATCAGAAGCCGCTTCGATCAGTGAGTAGTCCATCCGCATCAAGGCGGTATACAGCGGCAATATCATAAACGGCAGGTAGGCATAGACGATGCCGATATAAACCGCCAGATCGGTATGCAGCAGAGGCAGTGGTTCATTGATGACGCCGAGGTACATCAAGAAGTTGTTCAGCAGGCCATTGTTTTTCAAGATGCCAATCCAGGCATAGACCCGGATGAGGAATGAAGTCCAGCTCGGCAACACTACCAGCATCAGCAGCACGTTTCGTACCGAAGGGCTGGAGTGAACAATCGACCATGCAATCGGATAGCCAATCAGCAAACAGAGCAGGGTCGAGATACTGGCAACCCGCAGTGACTGCAGATAGGAGTCGAAATACATCTCATCCTGCAGCAGATACAGGTAGTTGCCGAGGTTCAACACGAACGTCAGCTTCTCTTCGGCATATTCGACCAGCGCCGTATAGGGCGGAATGGCCACCTGGGTTTCCGCCAGGCTGATCTTCAAAATGATGGCGAACGGGATCAGGAAAAATATCACCATCCAAGCATATGGAAAGGCGATGACCAGATGCCGTCCACGCGGCAACCAATGTCTCAGGGCAGAGCGTCTCATCATCGATCCCTTATATGGTCAGGACCACACAGGAGTCAGGCTCCCAATGCAGTATTACCTCATCATCCCAAGTTGGTTGCCCCTTACGGAAGCGATCGACATTGGGCAGGGTCGCAATCACCTTCTGACCACTCGGCAGACGCACATGGTAGATGGAGATGTCGCCCATGTAAGCGATGTTTTCCACCACGCCGGTATCGTAGTTGAAGTGGTCACTGGGGATCTCGGTGCTGAAATAGATCTTCTCCGGGCGCAGAGCCACCGTCAGGTGCACCCCATCGGCCACCGAGGCCCCATGGTTGACATGGATGGGATGAGTCAGGGAATCGGAGTGGATCACCATGTAATCCGGTCCGCCCTCGGCCAATTGACCGTCGAAGATATTGACGGAGCCAATGAACTCGGCGCTGAGACGGCAGTTCGGATGCTCGTAAATCTCCTCCGGCCCACCGATCTGCACGAACTCACCCCGATCCATGATGGCGATGCGTCCGGCCATGGTCATGGCTTCTTCCTGATCGTGAGTCACCATCACACAGGTCACCCCGACTCGTTCCAGGATATCGACCACTTCCAGCTGCATCTTCTCCCGCAACTTCTTGTCGAGGGCCCCCATGGGCTCATCCAGCAGCAACAGCTTGGGACGCTTGGCCAGTGAACGGGCCAGCGCCACCCGCTGGCGCTGGCCGCCGGAGAGTTGATGCGGCTTGCGATGAGCGAATGCTTCCATGTGCACCAGGCTCAGCATCTCGCGGACCCGGGCTTCAATTTCGGCTCTCGGCAACTTGTCTTGTTTCAAACCGAACGCGATATTCTGCTCGACTGTCATGTGCGGAAACAGCGCGTAGGATTGGAACATCATGTTGATCGGCCGCTTGTACGGCGGAATATCCGCCATGTCTTGGCCATCAAGGATGATGCTGCCCTTGGTCGGCCGCTCAAAACCGGCCAACATCCGCAGCAGGGTGGACTTTCCGCAGCCGGAAGCCCCCAACAGGGCGAAAATTTCCCCCTTGTTGATGGTTAAACTGACGTTATCAACCGCCACGACACCATCAAAGCTCTTGGTGACATTGCGAATTTCCAGCAGCGGAGGCTGCTCATTGTTAACGCTGGCAGGCTTGTCGACTTTATCTACCACGGCCGTCTTTTCTCCCTGAACAATCAAGGGGCGCCAGTGCGCCCCCATGTGACATTACTTACCGGTTTTAACCTTGGTCCAGACGCGGGTCACCTCGCGATTGACCTTCTGCGGTAACACCTTGAGGGTGAACATCTTCGGCTTCATCTCGTCGGTCGGATAGATGTTCGGATTGTTGCGGATCGCCGCATCCACTTGCGGCAGCGATGCCTTGTTCCCACTGGCATAGGAAACGAAGTTGGAGATCTTGGCAATCACATCCGGCTTCATCAAATAGTTGATGAAGGCGTGGGCATTTTCCGGGTGCTTAGCATCCGCCGGGATCGCCAGCATGTCATAGAAAATCAGCGCGCCTTCCTTCGGGATCACATAGTCCACCACCACGCCATTCTTCGCCTCCTCGGCACGAGCGGCAGCCTGCATCACATCACCGGACCAGCCGATAGCCACGCAGATGTCGCCATTGGCCAGATCGTTGATGTACTGGGAGGAGTGGAAGTAGGTGATGTAGGGGCGCAGGGTGGTGAGCAACTTCCCGGCTTCCTTGTAATCCGCCACGTTGGTGGAGTTGGAATCCTTGCCGGTGTAGTGCAGCACGGTGGCGAAGATTTCGGTCGGTGCATTCAGGAAGGAGACGCCGCACTTGCTCAGCTTGGAGAGATTCTCCGGCTTGAGCACCGCATCCCAGCTATCCATCTTGAAGTCCGGCCCCATCACCTCGGCGACCTTCTTCGGGTTAAAACCGATCCCGGTGGTACCACCCAGGTAAGGAATGGAGTGTGTGTTGTCCGGATCCTTGTCCTGCAACAACTTCATGACGTCGGCGTCCATGTTGGCCAGGTTCGGCAACTTGCTCTTGTCCAGTGGCATGAAGACACCCGCCTGGATCTGGCGCGCCAGGAAATCAGAGCTCGGCACGACCACATCAAAGCCGGTGTTCCCTGCCAGCAACTTGGCTTCCAGCACTTCGTTGCTATCAAACACGTCATAGACCACCTTGATGCCACTCTCTTTTTCAAAGTTGGCAATCGTGTCTTCGGCGATGTAATCACTCCAGTTATAGACGTGCAGCACCTTCTCTTCTTGAGCCGCTGCACCACCGGCCATCAATGCCGTCACCAGAGAGAGGGTGACGATTCCTTTCTTGCACATAGAGCGTCTCCTTACCAAGGACTGGGATCACAATCAGCACAGCCCTCCGGGCTGTCGTTTGACTCATTTGAAGTCTGTTTTGGCCTGCCTGTACCACTGATTATCGAACATCGCCCAACAACCTGACCACAATAGTGACTTACTGGCGCAGTATATTCCGAAAAAATGAAAATGTATGCATGAAATCTGCTGGCAAAGCGTGGGAGTTTTCGCCCGGCAATCCCTTATCGCTCATGGGATTAGGCAACAAAATGCCCCCTGCTCGACCGTTGCATGTAAATCTACGACTGAAAGCACTTTCAACCGGCAGTTTCTGTCCCATTATCGGGCGCAGCTCCCAACAACGGGAGCCAACCAGGGGCAAGCCAGCCAATCCAAACTCGCCGGGGGAACCGGGCGCCTCTTCCATCCGCAGCGCAGAGCGATTGCACATGAAAGCCTTCACATTTCATCCAGCGATGTCACACGCTCCACTCTGGAATCATGGTACCCTCGCCCTGCAAACTCTAGTTCTCGTACACCTGTGTCTAGCGGAGAGTCGCTTGGGAGCCTCGATGTCGTTGCGTTATCCCCTCATGATCCTCGTTGGTCTGCTGCTGTCGGGCTGTCAAAATGCGCTCGATGTGGATGCCGACGCCCTGATGCACCATAGCTGGCGTTTGGAGCAGATCGACCAGCAACCGATCGACAGCCGGCGGCCCATTGTTCTGGCCTTCGGCGAACGGTTGGCACTGAAGGGGCATACGGGTTGCAATCAGTTTTTCGGCCAGGCGACCCTGAACCAAACACAACTGCAGATCAATGGACTAGGCACCACCAAACAGCTCTGCCCCCCCGAGCAGCGTTGGATTGAAAATGCCATTCTCAACACGTTACGAGACAGCAGCAAGCTACAATTGACGCAAGACCATCTGGTGATCAAGGGCGGGAAACACACCCTGCAGTACCGACTCACCGACTGACATCAGACTAGGTGCGGATAGACAGAACCGCATTCGTCACCGAGCGTTCGTCGCCATTATCAGATCGGGGACGCCTGTGGCAAAATGACTCACAACAAGCTACGCGGGAGAGCGAATCAACCATGTCGATGGACCTGATTTTCAGCAAAATTAAGCAATTACCTGTCATTCCCAAGCTATTGCATGAGCTGATGCAGGATTTTTCAAACGATAACTCTCGTATCGAGGATATCGCCAAGAAAATTGCCATGGACCAGGTCATCAGCGCCAAGGTGTTGAAGATGGCCAACTCTGCCGCTTACCGCCGCGGAGCCGAGATCACCTCCATCGAACAGGCCGTCATCCGTCTGGGATTCAACGCATTGCGTTCTCTGGTCGTGGCGTCGGGTCTGATGACCAGCTTCCGCACCCCCTCCAATTTCGACAAAAACAAGTTCTGGGTCGACAACTTCCAAGTAGCGACCATCGCCAAGGCTCTGGCCGCCGACTGCCACGCCATCGAGCCGGAAACCGCGTTCACCTGTGCCCTGTTGCACAACATCGGCGAGTTGTTGATCCAATCGACCCTGCCGGAAGAGGCCAGCCTGATCAACATGGCAATCAGTCGCGGCACCAGCCGGATCGATGCACAACGCGAGATGCTGGGCTATGACTACAGCCAGGTCGGTGCCGAGCTGGCCAAACGTTGGAGCCTTTCCGAGACCTTCGTGCGAGCCATTGCCCAGCAGTTGGATCCCTTGAGTTTCGACCCCATCAGTCCGGAAGCCGTGCTGATCCGCCTAGCGATGTTTGTCTCATTTGCCTGGAATGCCGGCGTCCCGCCCCAGGTCATCGTCGCCCGCTTCCCCACCCCGTTAGCGCTCCATCTGGGGATCGATCCGGAACGTCTGGCCGAACGGTTGGATGAGCTGCACCAGCACGGCAACGAGCTGGCGGCCATGCTGACCAACTAGAGAGACGAGTAGAATCAATGCCACACCCATTCTTTTGTCATTCCCAGGTGGCCCCCTGGTTCAAGGCCGGCATCAACCAACTACAACTGACGCTGTTCGTGCATAAGGAGTTGGCGCTGAGCCAACTCTTTATTCGTTATGAACCGGACAACGAAGAGGAGCTGCTGCCGATGACCCCTTGTGGTCAACAAGGCGAGCTGGTGATCTGGCGGGGCGAGTTGCCGCTGCGTCGAGATTCAGGCACGGTCCTTTACACCTTCAAGGCGCTGACCGCCGATGAACAGTGGTGGGTACACGCCGCCGGGGTCTCCGCCTCCATGCCACCGCGACAAGCCCATTTTCATTACAACCCGCAGCAAAAACCGCCAAGCTGGGTTCAGGATCAGGTGTTTTATCAAATCTTCCCTGATCGTTTCTGCAATGGTGACCCCAGCATCAGCGTGCAAAACGGCGAGTATCAATATGGCGATGGCACCCATCCGGTCATCGCCAAGCAGTGGGGCGAGCCCGTCGCCGCCGATCACCGCAGTACCGGGGCTTCCGAGTTTTACGGCGGCGACCTGGCGGGTATCCAGAGCAAGCTGCACTACCTGCAATCGCTTGGCATCACGGCGCTGTACCTGAACCCCATCTTCGCCTCACCCAGCAACCACAAATATGACACCGTCGATTTTTATCGCGTCGATGCCCATCTGGGAAGTAACGAGCAACTGGCCGAGCTGACCAGTAGCCTGCACCAGCGCGGCATGCGCATCGTGCTGGACGCCGTCGTCGACCACACCTCGGATCAACATCCCTGGTTTACCGCGGCCAGTGATGTCCACGCCAGTGCCCGCCGCTTCTACACCTTTGATGAAAAAGGGCAGCATGTGGGCTGGAAGGGACAATCCCATCTCCCCAAGCTCGACTTTGCCTGCCAGGACGTTCAGGAACTGGTGTATGGCGGCGACAACGCCATCCTGCGCCACTGGCTGCGCGCCCCCTACGCCATCGACGGCTGGCGGTTTGATGTGATTCATATGCTGGGTGAGCACGGCACCGCGGCTGGCAACAGCTACCATGTGCAACGGATGCGCCAATGCATGAAGCAGGAGAACCCGGACGCCTACGTGCTAGGCGAGCACTTCTTTGAGGCCAGCCAATGGTTGCAGGGCGACCAGGAAGATGGCGCCATGAACTATTATGGCTTTGCCCATCCAGTCCGCGCCTTTCTGGCCAATCAGGATATCGCCTACCACCCGGTGCGGATCTCGGCCGAAGAGTTTGATCAGTGGCTCAAGCAGGCGCGCAGCAGCATTCCATTTGCCAACCAGCTGGCTCAGTTCAACCTGCTGGATAGCCACGACACGGCCCGTTTTCTCTCCCTGGTCGGCGGCGACGTCGCCCTGATGCGCACCGCGGTGACCCTGTTATTCACCTATATTGGCACCCCCTGTATCTACTACGGTGACGAGGTGGGCATGGAGGGAGGACGGGATCCGGATTGCCGTCGCTGCTTCCCGTGGGATAGCACCGAGTGGAATCACCTGTTGCACGACCACTACCGCCGCATGATTCGCCTGCGCAAGACCCATCCCGCGCTGCGTCGCGGCGACATTCATACCCTGTATGCGGGAGAGCACAGCTTCGTCTTCGCCCGCACTCTGGAGAGCGATGTGGTGATCACGGCAGTCAATCGTCACCCGACCAAGGCTCGCACCATCACGCTGCCCATCTGGCAAACCACGGCCCTGGCCAATCGCTTCACCGATCCGGAAACCCGGGAAAAGTTCGAAGTGGTCAAGGGTGAGATCCGGCTGACCATCCCGGCCAAGACGGCTCGGGTGCTGCTGGCGACCTGACACGCCAGCTAGACGTCACCAACAAAGAGGCCGGGACTCACGTCGCCGGCCTCTTTGTTTATCCAGGTGCGCGATTCCGATACTCAGGAGAGATAGCGCAGAGCCCCATCGAGCAACATCTGCACCGAGATCATGACCAGCAGCATCCCCATCAAGCGCTCCAAGGCGGTCAATACCCGTTCGCCGAGGATACGATTGACCTGCTCGTGGAACATCAGGATCACCGAACTGCCGCACCAGGCAATCAGCAAGGCCAGCGTCCAGTCGCCCATCTGGTTGGGATACTGATGAGCCAACAGCAGCAAGGCCGCCAAAATGGAGGGGCCCGCAATCATCGGAATGGCCATCGGCACAATCAAGGGCTCTTCCCCTTCCGGCAGCCCGGTGACACCGCCTTCGCTGGGGAAGATCATGCGGATGGCGATCAGGAACAGCACTATGCCTCCCGAGATGCTCACCGCCTCTTGTTTCAGGTTCAGCAGATTCAGGATCTGTTGCCCGGCAAACAGGAACACCAGCAACACTACCAGCGAAATCAGCAACTCGCGGATCATGATCTTGCGCCGTCGAGCCTCAGGCAAAGGACGCAGAATCGAGAGAAAGACGGGTAGATTGCCAACTGGATCCATGATGAGAAACAGCATGACAGAGGCGGAGATGATATCCATAAGCGGATCCGGAACGATGACAGAACAAAATTCTGGCCGGAATATAACAGATCGGGGATTAAATTACGAAATCAGCAGACAAGAGCGTTATGCCCTGCAGAGACGCCCCACCGAGGAGTTACCAGCCGCTGGTAACTCCTCGTGAATATTCAATGGTTACAGATACGTTCGGCCTCGGTGTGGAAACCGCCTTCAGACTCGACAAACTTGCCTCGTTGGCGCAAAAACTCGATCAGCGCCACGGCATCCATATCAGCTGCACTACAGGTATGGAAGCGCGCATCGCTACCAAAACGGGCCTCGATCGCCTGCTTCAGGCTCTCGCTGGTAAAACTGCCACCCAGTTCCAGCATCATCTGCATCACTTCGTGGCCGTGGATTGAATTCGACATCATCACCTCTGTGCTATCATTAAGGTGTATTATTTAAGCACATTTTAGACGTTGGCGAAATCGAAAGGCGATATCCCGCAGCGAAGACGACGGGCCGGCAGAGAGAACCAACCGAGGAGGTCAAAATGGATATGGGGCTGACCGATTACCTACCGGCCATCGAGATCCTGATGTGTCATCTGGGAAAAAGCTTTACCGAGGCGTGTGATGAGCTGGGTTTGACCCAGGAGCAACAACGAAGCCTGGCTCGGTTGCAAGAAGAGATGGCGCACCACGCCTCCATCGATTGATGGCGCACCGCGCAAAGAAAAGGGGGCGACTTTCGTCGCCCCCATAGGTCTTAGCTGTCCGAATCCTTGAACAGTATTGCTCCCTGCAATCCCTGACTAAGCTCGTCCTTTAGGCTTTCCACTTCCCAAATCCGTTGGGGTGTCCTTTAGCCATCCTGGCATAACGAGTCATCCGGACTCGCTGTGCTATCTCCCTCCTGGGAGGTGTCCTTGCCCACATCCTGTGGGGTTCCTTCGCCTGACCCTGGCAGCCAACCGTCCTGGTCAACTTCAGTGCTCCCTGCCCTGTTAATACTAAGGATCCACACCGGATCAGCAATGGCAGTGCGAAATCTTTTTCTTTCACCCACAATGCCATGAAATTAATTTGTCTTTTTTTATCAAAGTTTTAAAAACAAGCATCTGACTCAACTCACGCAATAAAAACGTTTTCCCTCACGTGTGATATGGCAAATGTCTCACACGTACCGTAGGAATATGCGAAAGGGAAACGGGAGGCATCAAGCCACGTTCAGGTGCCAAATTCTGGCTAGAGGGAATGACAAAGATTGCGAGGGAAAGTTGGCGCGCCAACAAGAAAAAGGGCGACTGATCGTCGCCCTCTGAGGGTATCGGGTCGAACGGCGATTCCTGCGCCTTGGGCCGCCTTGGCTCTCCCTGACCCAGACCTCGCTGCCGAGGCACTTGACCATCCTGGTCGGCTCGCCCATCCCGGGCCAGCCATGGTTCCATCCGGTTTTGTCTCCGCCCTGAGACCACCAGCACCGATCCTGCATCCACCATCCTGGCGCGATGTGCTGGCATGACCTTCATACTAGCGGTTACCGATGCGGGAACAAGCCAACCGCCCGAGCCTCTGCGCCGTCAGCACTGACATCTCGGGAGAATATTTTCTTATCTAACAACAGGTTGAATACTGACCGTCGAAACAACTGGCAGGGAGTCACCGTGGTGACTGACAAAAGGTCGGGGCATTGTCGCACAGCAGGGTCCGCCGATGACCCGGGGGAAAGCCCCGAGGCCAGACGGCCTAAGGGGATCAAGCGCGGGACTTGTGGTAGAAATCACCACCGCGCACGATCATGCGTAGTTGGTAGATGATGCGCTCGGCCAGCTCAATACGCGCCTCCGGCTCTAGATCCAAGGCCTCGGCCCCGGCGTTGAAGACGATGGTGACCATGGCATCCGCCTGAACATAGGCGTCATAGGGGGTAAAACCGGACTTCTTCTGCAACTCATCGGCCAGCTCGGCGATGAAGTGCTGGATCTCGCGCTGCACCGCCTGACGAAAGGCGGCCGAGGTTCCCGAGCGTTCACGAAGCAACAGACGGAAGACGTTGGGAGTGTTGTCGATAAACTCCATGAAGGTCAGGACCGAGGTACGAATCACGCTCCCGCCGGTACTGGCGATCCGCAGGCGCGCCTGACGCATCAGCTGTCGAAGCGTCAGTCCCCCCTCGTCAACCATGGTCAGTCCCAACTCATCCATGTCGCGGAAATGGCGATAGAACGAGGTCGGCGCTATACCGGCCTCCCGAGCGACTTCGCGCAAGCTGAGATTGGAGAAGCTGCGTTCTGCCGTCAGCTGGCTGAAGGCAGCGTCGATGACCGAACGGCGAGTTCTCTCTTTTTGCTGTGCTCGTATCCCCACGTCCACTCCCGGACCAGATTGTTGGAGCCTCATCATACCCTGTTGTCGCAAACGAGCCAAACCAGGGGCTCATGCGAGAACAGGCATGAGGCTTGCAGCAACTCAGTCCGTGGACACGACGCGATTGTGGTGGTTGTCATGGTGCCGTCATCCCCAGA
This sequence comes from Aeromonadaceae bacterium, assembly GCA_041441555.1. GTDB lineage: Bacteria > Pseudomonadota > Gammaproteobacteria > Enterobacterales > Aeromonadaceae > Pseudaeromonas. The sequence goes on along the minus strand of JASDSW010000057.1, from coordinate 3,572 downwards.
CGGCACCATGACCACCGATTGGTCACCGAGGGAGGAAGAGGCATGAACCATCCATTCAACCATCAGGAGTCAATCTGGATGCCACAAGGCGAACTCGGCCTTGAGATGTGGCCCGGATGGAGGCCTGAAGTCGAGCCGTACGAGGATGGCAGCGGGGAACCTCCCGCGCTGCGGCGGCAGAACAATCCAGGCCGCTTGGCATCTGGTCTGGAACCCAGTCGGGCGACCGATTCCTACTTCCTCTGCCACCCGGATCTCTGCCTGGCCGGAAGCCAACTGCTCGAGCCACGGCTTCAGCGCGGGCGCAGCTGTTTGCGTTGCTGATTCAGCTCATAAGAGCGCCGATAGGCCACATAGCGGCTGGAGACACTCTTGACGTATTGCACCGTCTCGGCGCCCACTTTTGCCGCAGCCACCCGCTCGACGTTATCGAACCAGATGTTGCCATTCAACCCTCGGCGGGCCGCCTCTTTGCGATACTGGGCGATCCGGTTCGGCCCGGCGTTGTATGCCGCCAGGGTGAACAGAGCCCGGTTGTTATCATCCAGTGCCGCATCATCGAAATAGTTGTCCATCATGTAGCGCATGTACTTGGTGCCGGCATGCACATTGTTCTCGAGGGCACCGATGTTGCGAACATTGATATAGGGTTCGCGCGCGGTGCTCGGCAGCACCTGCATGACCCCCAGAGCACCCTGGCGCGAGCGCGCCCCCTGGTTCAGGGTCGACTCCTGATAGGCCTGTGCCAGCAACATCATCCAATCCAGCTGATAGCGCTCGGCATAACGCTGAAACAGCGGGGCATAGCGCTGATACTCCACCGTCGACCAGCCCATCCGCTCGGTAGTGCCGCGCAAGAAGCGCTTGGCAAAGCCCGGAGCCTGTTGCAAGTAACGGCGGTAGAGCGGTTCGCCCTTGGCGGTTCCCTGCCGGTACTCCCGCAAGAAGGCATTCACCTCGGCCGCCAGCCGCGGGCTGTTCTTGCGAAATGCCCAGGCGGTCTCACCTTGCGTGCGCAACGGCAACTGATCGTGGAAGCGCAGATGGCTAAAAACCCGGTCCCAGAGCTTGGCGTGATGACTGTCGACCAGCGTGAAGGGGATTTCCCCTGCATCAACCATCTGCAACAGATCGCCATCCTGCAGCAGCTCATCGGCCTGTTCGATATGCACCGGCTCGCGGTGCAGCGAGCGCAGCATGTCGTTGAGGGTCTGCAGGCTCTCGTAGTAACTGGAGCTCTTGCGCACCCAGACATGCTTGCCCGAGAGATCGGTCAATTGCCGAATGGGTTCAACCTGGTCGCTACTGACCAGCCACTCCTGCAAACCACTCATCTCCGGGATTGAAAAATCCACCTGCTTGCGGCGTTCCGCCGTCGGACTCAGATTGGCCAGAACCAGATCGCCCTTGCCAGCATTCAGCATGGGCAACAGCTGGTCGTGGCGCACCGGCAGGAAAACCAGATTCAGCTTGAGCTTTTGCTGAGGGTAATAGCGTTGGTTCACCCAGCGTTCGAACTCGCGCATCAGGCTGACATGCAAGCCATCCTGACGCCCTTCGTTGAGGTAAAAATTGGCGTTATCGTTGACCACGAGCACGCGCAGCACACGCTCGTTGAGTATCTCGTCCAGATCGCCTTTACGGGTGGCCACTTTGTCGGTCAATGGCATGGCAAGGGAGGAAAAACTGGCCACACATCCCAGCAGCACTAGACCTTGAATTAGGTTTCTCATCGCGTATTGTCGATTATCTGTTCACCGAAAACGCGGCATTAAACCCTAACCTAGCTGAACGGAAACTGAATGAGCGGGGAGCTTTATGCACAGCGGGGAGGCAAAACCCCCCGCTTTTTGTGACTCAGATCGCGCGAGAACGCATCTCGAAGATGATTTTTTCGGCAGTGCAGCTGAAGGTCAGGCTGGCGTTGACTTGCACGCCACCGGCGACGGTTTGCGTCTCATGGGCGACCGCCACTTCGTCACAGATCTCGCGCGCCAACGCCGTGAATTGCTCCAGGCGAGCCAACGCGGAAGCCTCATTTTCGGCTTCAACTGACAACTTAACCGTATCGTCACCTTCATTGATGATGGTGCCGATCTCGGCGACACAACCACACGCTTCACACGTCTCTTGAACCTGTTCTTGTACAGACATGGAGTTCTCCTTTTTATCGGCTTCGGCCGGTCACAACAAACTAGAGGATCGAGGTTTCAGTCTACGCCGCTCGGCGCAAAAACGGTATCGCTTATGCCTCTTCTTGTGGCGCGGGCGCCCGGGCTTCGGCTTGACCCGCCAGATGGAGCATGAAGGCATACTCGCGGGCCACATCGTGCAGATAGTGATAGCGGCCGCTCTTGCCTCCGTGGCCCGCACTCATATCCATCGCCAGCAGCAACCAGTGATCATCGAGCTTGGTAGCGCGCAACTTGGCGACCCACTTGGCCGGCTCCCAATATTGCACCTGGGAGTCGTGAAGACCGCTGACCACCAGCAGATGGGGATAGGCCTGCGCTCGCACCTGATCGTAGGGACTGTAGCCACGGATATAAGCATAGTCGTCCGGATCGTTCGGGTTGCCCCATTCGTCATACTCCCCGGTAGTCAAGGGAATGGACTCATCCAACATGCTGGTCAGCACATCGACAAAGGGCACGGCCGCCACCGCCCCCAGATAGAGCTCCGGAGCCATGTTGACCACCGCGGCCACCAGCAGGCCGCCGGCGCTGCCGCCCATGGCAAACACCCGCCGCCGATCACCGTACCGCCGCTGCACCAGCTCGCGGGTCACATCGATGAAGTCGTGAAAACTATTGAGCTTGTGGTGGCCCCGCCCCTGCTCATACCAGTGGCGTCCCAGCTCCTCGCCGCCTCGCACATGGGCGATGGCATAGACAAAACCACGATCCAGCAGGCTCAGGCGTGTCGGTGAAAAGTCGGGCTCCTCGCTGAGGCCATAGGCGCCATAACCGTAGATCAGCAGCGGATTGGCTCCCGGCACAAACAGGTCGCGACGATAGACCAGGGAGACCGGCACTCGCGCGCCGTCGCGGGCCGTCACCCAGACGCGTTCACTCTGATACTGCTCCGGCGAGAAATCCCCCAGCACCGGCTGCTGCTTGAGCAGGCGCTGGCTGCCCTGCTGCAGATCCAGACCATAGGTCGAGACCGGCGTGGTCAACGAGCTATAGCCGTAGCGCACCTCGCCGCAGGCTGGATCCGGATTGAAACCCAGCCAGGTGACATAGCAGGGATCGGCAAACTGCACGATGCGCACCTCAGCCCCCTGCCGGTCCAGTTGTCGCAAGCGGGTCAACCCCTCCTGACGCTCTTCGACCAGCAGGGCGGCATCAAACAGTTCAAAGGCCTGCAGCAAGACATGCTCGCGCGGCGGCAACAGGCAACGCCAACTCGCCAGCTCGGTCGGAACCCCCTCCTCGGCGCAGCAGTAGAGGCCGAAGTTGGCCCCCGCCTGGTTGGATCTCAGGTAGAAACAGTCGCCCAGATGATCCAGCTGGTATTCATGGCCCCGGCGACGCGGCAGGAACCAGCGCGGGGAGGCCTCCGGCTCGGCC
>JASDSW010000056.1:0-16806 GCA_041441555.1 Aeromonadaceae bacterium | reverse complement strand
TTATGAGCATATATGATACGGGATGGAATAACAAAAAACCCGCAAAGCCAGTGGCGATGCGGGTTTCAGGTGTTTCATGATACGGCATGAAACGATAATATGGTGCCCGGACTCGGAATCGAACCAAGGACACGCGGATTTTCAATCCGCTGCTCTACCGACTGAGCTATCCGGGCGTGGCGCGCATTAAACCCGTTTCCCCCTGGGCTTGTCAATGTGATTCTGCCCGGCGGGTGATGGTGGGCGATTTTTCATGCGGCCCGAGGATGATCGTCCGGGGTCTCGCCGGGGGATGATGCGGGCAACAGGCTGATCAGCCGGCTGGCGATTTCGGCGGCGCCATTGACCACCTGACTGGCTCCCTGTTTCTGCAGCCAGGCGACCTCCTCGTCCAGATAGGCGCAGGCGAGGATGGGAAGATGTGTGTGTGCGGCGCGCTGACTGGCGATGATTTCCCCAGCTTCGAAGCTGTTGGGAACGGCGACGATCAGGGCTCGTGCACGAGTAATTCCGGCTTGCTCCAGGGTATCCGGCAAGACCGCATTCCCTCGGACCACAGCATGTCCCTGGCTGCGCAGGCGCGCGATGGGTTGGGTGTCCAGCTCAACGATGACCAGCGGCGCCTGACTTTGCTGCAGGCGTTGGGCAATCAGGCCGCCGATCCGGCCCCCTCCTACCAAGATCACGTGGTTTTCCCACTGCGACGGCAAGTCCGCCGGTGGGATGGGGTCGCTTGTCTGGGCGTCATCCATTCCGGCTTCGCCGCGAGGGGGGTTTAGAGACTCTTTGCGCTGGCTAGGGGTTCGCTCCAGCCAGGCAAACAGAAACGGATTGATCAGGATGGAGAGGATGGCACCGGCCAGCACTATGTCGCGGGCGTCGGTTGGCAGCAGATCCAGGGTGATGCCCAGACCCAGCAAGATGAAGGAGAACTCGCCGATCTGCGCCAGGCTGGCGGAGATGGTCAAAGCGGTGTGACGGTCGTGGCCGAACAGCCGGACTATGCCGTAGGCGGCGAGGGATTTGCCCAGCACGATGATGAGCAGGGTGGCGAGTACCGCCAGCGGATTGGAGAGCAGGATCGCCGGGTTGAACAGCATGCCCACCGAGACGAAGAACAGCACCGCGAAGGCATCGCGCAGCGGCAGCGAGTCGTTGGCAGCCTTGTGGCTGAGCTCCGAGCCGTTGAGGACGATACCGGCGAAGAAGGCGCCCAGGGCGAACGAGACATCAAACAACTGCACCGCGCCGAAGGCGATCCCCAGGGCGATAGCCAGCACGGCGAGGGTGAACAGTTCCCGTGAGCCGGTCGCGGCACTGCGCGCCAGGATCCAGGGGATCAGGCGGCGACCAAACACGATCATCAGGATGATAAAGGTCGCCACCTTGCCCATCGTCCAAAGAACCTCGCCGAGCAGGTGCTGCATGGTCAGGGATTGGGTGCCTTCGCCTGTCAGATTGGCCAGCAGAGGCAGCAGCACCAGCGCCAGCACCATCACCAGATCCTCGACAATCAGCCAACCCACCGCAATCTTGCCCTCCGGCGACTCCAGCATGTTCCGGGCCTCGAGCGCACGCAGCAGCACCACGGTACTGGCCACCGACAAGGAGAGTCCGAACACGCTGGCGGCGAGCAGGGGCCAGCCGAGCAGGCTGGCCAAGCCGACCCCCAATAGAGTGGCGATGGCGATCTGGCCTATGGCGCCGGGCACGGCAATGCGCTTGACGGCCATCAGATCTTTGAGCGAGAAGTGCAGCCCGACGCCGAACATCAGCAGGATTACCCCTAGCTCCGCCAGCTCCGGGGCTATCTCGCTATCGGCGACATAACCCGGCGTGAAGGGGCCGCACAGCACACCGGCAATCAGGTAACCCACCATGGGCGAGAGGCGCAGGCGATGCGCCAGCATGCCGAAGATAAAAGCCAAGACGAGTGAGCCCACCAGGGTGGTGATCAGGGGAAGAGAATGATGCATAGGGTCACCTCAGGTTGATGGGCTGCACAAAAAACAGCCTGGGGTGGAAAGGAAAAGCTCATTAAGGAGCCGTTAATCGACAGAATAACAATATTTTAACCTCGATGGGGGCGGAATCTGCGAACAAAGATGAACCAAAAGTAAACGAGAGACGACGAAGGTTGGTCATCCGGTCCAGAGCAAGTCGATGGCGCGAAACCGAAAGAAGAATTGTGTGGCTGTTCAAAGGCTAAAGCGGTTCGGTTGACTAGCATAGGGAGAACGGTCGGGCATTAGGGAGAGAGTTCATGAAGGTGAGTCATCGCACAGGCAATAAGTCGCCCAGCAGTGCCGGGCCGTCCATCTGGTGGTTGTTGGGGATGGCTCTAGCCGCCGTCGTCATGGTGTGGGGGAGCTATGAGCTGGTGCAGGAGGCGTCTTTGCAGCCGGTCGTCCTGCTTCTGCTGTTGGCGGTGGTTGGCCTGCCCTTGATGGTGATGCGTCGGCAGTGGTGGCGTCCGCAGCGACGGGGCATCCATCCGGTCGGGATCTATGCCCTGCTGGGGGCCGGCTTGGCCTATACCCTGTTGGGCGGCTTGCTGGATGCCCTGCTGAGCCAGCAGATTCCGCGCCTGTTCTTCTACCCAACCCTGCTGGCGCTTGGTGGCATTTTGTTCCTGATGGGGCGTCCCTCGGGGGACAAGCGTTAAGCGCCTGGATGGCACTGAGGGCCAACCGGCGGCGAGTAAACGAGCCGATGTCTACTCCGGATCGCCAAATTCGACCGTCTGATAACGAAAGGCGGCCAATTCGCTCGGCCAAGTGTTAATTGGCCATCCCCCTTTGCGTAACAGCTGGTTCAGGAACTGGTTGGGTTCGGGTAGCTCTCGCCAGACGGCAGGCAGAAACGTGGCTCTGTGTCCTGGTGATTGCAGCCACAGTCCACCCCGGTGCGCGGTGAGATGGGCCAACACCTGTTGGCGGCTTGCAGCCGGGATTGGCGATAAGGGACCGAGCAAGGAGATGCTGAGCCGACAGTGAGCCAGTTCGGTCTCTTGCAGCGGTGGGAACCGAGGATCGGAAAAGGCGGCTGCCTGTGCAAAGTAGACCAAGGCGTCTGCCAACGGCTGTTCGGCCTCCAGACAGCCGATGCAGCCGCGCAGCTCCCCCTCTTTATGCAGGGTGACAAAACAGGCGATCGGTTGCTGGCCGTGCGCCAGTTCAGTTTGTGCCGCCGCGATGTCGGCGGCGAGCTCGGGATGCCAGCGACTGCGAATGGCCAAGCGCGCCAATCGGAGCATGGCGCTCTGCTCCTCGGTTGTCAGGCTGAGCGGCCCTTCAGTCATAGAATGCGATTGCGGCATAACCGACCACCTTTAGCTTCTCACCCGAGACATCGCCCGAGTTGTGTTGTCCCAGCAGGCGCGGTCGCCAGCCGAATTTCTGCGCCAGTCGCAGGGCGCCATTGATGGCATAACTGCCGCATGCCTGTTCGGGCCGCAGCTCAGGCTCCAGCGCCATGATTTGGCCGAGCGTCATGCCATCGCGATAACGGGCCTCCTGGTAACTCAGGTAGTGGCTGAGATCGCTGCTGATCACGAGGAGTGTCTGGTCATTGACCAGAGGGCGCAGCAGGTTGCAGAGCCATTTATCGGAACATTCGCCCACCACCAGGGGGATGAGCTGAAATTCGCCCAGCCGGTGCTGCAACAGGGGCAACTGCACCTCGATGGCGTGTTCGTCGCGGTGTGCCAGCTCGGAGCAATGAACCTCGGCTTGCCGAGCCAGTTGCGCCAGGGTTTCTCGATCCAGCAGGATCTCGCCCAGTGGCGTGGTGAACGCTTCACAGTCGGCCGCCGGCAGGGCGATGCCGCGCAGAGCAACCCGATGCGCCGGGCAGAGCAGAATCACCCGCTGATAATGGTTGCTGGCGAGTTGATTGACGCCGAGCGCGGCGAGTTCTCCCGAGTAGTAGTAACCGGCGTGCGGCAGCAGCAACATGCGGGGGGGGTAAAATTCGACCGGCTCTGATGACGGCAGCTCGGCGAGCCAGGCTTGCAGTTCGACAGCCTCAGCCGGGTAGAAATGCCCAGCTACCGCGGGTTGACGGATCCGACTCATCACGACTCCTCATCAAAGGATGAATTGCTCTTGGTGCCCTAAAATTATAGAGCGGTCAGGAGGTGGCTCGTGGCAGAAATCGGCGAGAAATGTGAAACCCGTTACTGGCGTCGTCTCGAGGATGGGCGTGTGGAATGCACCCTCTATCCCCGTCTGTGTCAATTACGGGATGGCAAACGGGGCGTCTGTTTTGTGCGGATGGCGGAAAACGGCCAAATTGTGTTGACGACCCATGGCCGATCCAGTGGCTTCTGCATCGACCCGGTGGAAAAAAAGCCGCTCTTTCACTTCCTGCCGGGAACCCCGGTCCTCTCGTTTGGCACGGCCGGGTGCAACCTGACTTGCCGCTTCTGCCAGAACTGGGACATCAGCAAATCACGCCAGATGGATACCCTGTGCGCCGAGGCCTCTGCCGAACAAATCGCCCAGGCCGCCCTGCGCTACGGCTGTCGCAGTGTGGCGTTCACCTACAACGATCCGGTGATCTTTCTGGAGTATGCGCTGGATGTGGCCGCCGCCTGCCATGCGGTTGGCGTGCAGACCATTGCCGTGACCGCCGGCTACATCAATCCTGAGCCGGCGGTAGAGTTCTTCGCCGGGATGGATGCGGCGAACATCGATCTCAAGGCGTTCAGCGAATCCTTCTACCACCAGATCTGTGGCGGCCACCTGCAGCCCGTGCTGGAGACGCTCTGCTATGTGCACCGGCATACCTCGGTCTGGCTCGAACTGACGACCCTGCTGATCCCGGGTCTCAATGACTCCGATGCCGAGATCCGCGCGCTGTGTGAGTGGGTGGGGCAACAGCTCGGACCCGATGTGCCGTTGCACTTTACGGCGTTTCATCCGGACTATCGGCTGCTCGACATTCCCGCGACGCCGGTGGAAACCCTGGTCCATGCTCGGGAGCTGGCACGCCAGTGCGGACTGCATCACGTCTATACCGGCAATGCCCATGACTCGCGCGGCGAGAGCAGTTGGTGCCCGCAGTGTGGCAACTTGCTGATCGAGCGGGACTGGTATCGATTGGGACGGTGGGGATTGCTGGAAGGCGCTTGCAGCCGCTGTGGTGCCCGGCTGGCCGGCCATTTTGAGGCGACGCCGGGGCAGTGGGGGCCACGGCGCTTGGCGATTACGCCGAGGGAATAGCTATTCGCGGCTGGCGTTTTGCGCCGTTTCGGCGGCGCTCCAGATGCGGTAGCGGATCTGGGTCTGCGCCGGGGCATAGATGACCAACGGCAAGCGGCTGTTATAACGGAGCAGATAACCATCTCCCACCACTGGCACATCGGCCATCTTCTTGCTGTCGGCCGGACAGGCCATCAGCGTGCTGACCGGACCTTTGAGCTCGGCCAACCGGTGATAACTGTAGCCCCAGCCGGAAAGGTTCAGTGTCTGCAAATCGCCGGTCAGACGGCGGCTGTTGCAATCGACCTTCATGGACTGGCTAATCATCACCTCGACCTTGTGACTCGATTCGTCCTGCAATTTGGGCAGACGGATCACGACACGCTGTTCATTCGGTTGGGCGGCAGGGAACATCTTGATGTCCTGCTTGGGGGCGGCCTGCAGCGGCAGACTGATGCCGACAAGCAGCAGGGTGGTAACAGTGAATCGACGCATGAGTAGATCCTTGCATGAGGGGGATGGGCTAAGTTTAGCTTGATCCGCCGCTGGCAGACTTAATCGGAGCTTAACGGTGGCGACATTGGCTGGTGTGCCGCGGATGGGACATCTTGCCTCGTCAGCAGCCATAGGGCGTTTTCCTCGGTGCCGAGTAGCAGATGTTGGGCATCGAGTCGATAGAGCGGACGGCTGCGATTGAAAAGCGTCCGCCAGATGTCCTCGAGAAAACGCCCATTTTTTGCCAACAATTGCGTGCCGTCCCGGTTCAGTGGCAACGCGCTATAGGTCTTGGTTTCGAACATCAAAAAACCATCGGTGACTTGCCAGTTTCCCTGCAGAGCAACGCCTACTTCGGCGCTATGCTGGGGCGAACTCAGTCTTAGCATGATCTCGATCTGTGCCATTCCGTTACTGAGCAGACGCACGCTGCCGGATTCTTGCCAGCGTGAAATCGGAGTATCGAGGATCAGACTTGGCTGGGGCTGCGCACCGTGGTTTTCGCGTTGGTAACTCCAACGGTGGCCAGCAATCTGCTGTTTGAGACGCAGATCGGAGTGTAACCAGAGTTCAGCGGTTAAGGCGCTCATCAAGAGTACGGTCAGTAGGGCCAGTTGCCAGTTGGCGTAACTCAATCTCATCGGCACAGCTCCTGTGGCTGTCCGGCCATCGAAAAATTGAGGCTATCGGCGGCGCTGATCCAAACCAGTGACCAGCGTTCGGGTTGGCGACTGAGCAAGAGTTGCTGGGGCGGGGGTAGTTTTTGCTGTTTACCCCAACGCAACAGGCAAGCTTGCAGCTTTGGGTTTTGGAGCGGATAGGGGTGACCGTTCCGCCACTCCATCAGGGATAGCGAAGTCTGAGCCGGCGAGGATGCGGGTTGATGTTGCAGCGTGAACAACAGATGGAGGCCGATCAACAAGAGCATGAGCAGGCCGGACCAAAAACAGACTATTCGCCAACGGGGGGGCGAAAAGGCCTCGGTTTGCAGCAGGGCGGTAATCTCATCGTGATCCAAATGCACATTCATGCGGGTACTCGGTGTCGTCCAAAAAACGAATGAGTCGATCGATTGTCGTTACCCTAATGGCTGATGCGCTGGATAATCTCAGCCAGCGGCCCAAGGCAACTGGCTGAGAGTGTACTGGATCAGTTGGTCAGGGTGCCATCGACCAGATCGTAAGATTTAACTGCGTCGCCTTCAAACTGCAGGGTGACGATTTTCTGGGCCTTCTTGGTATCTGTACCCAGTGCATTGGCCAGCGTCATGGCGCTACCGGCCTTCGCGTCGATGCTGTTGATGTCATATTTCCAGATTTCATTGCCGCTGACGGTTTCAATCGCCTTGGGTTCACCCAGTTTCGCCTTGACCTCGCTCTTGGTGGCTCCGGCCTGAACCTTTGTTTTCACCAGCTCAAGAACGGCTTTGTCAGTGGAGACACCGCCTTCACTGGCGCTGTCGATGGCTGATGCGGTCTCGGTGACGGCATCCAGCAGACCGGCGTGAGCGGTGGTGGTCAGTGCCAGCAGCAGGGCGGCGGCAAGAGTCATAGTTTTCATCGTCAGTTTTATTCCTGAATTATGTAAGGTTTATAAGTTGCGTATGAGTACGCCGCAGGAATGTACAAGAAGGCTGTGAGCTGGTCAATCCGCATCGCCGTTTGACTTCCGCCATGGCGACTCGCTGAGCCGTGTGGTGAGCAAAGCCGCCTACTCTGTAGGCCAACGAATCGATTGTGGCTGACTCTGACGGCGACTAATTGACCATGAAGGCCGAAAAAATCGACATTTCCAGGATCTAGGTTTAAAAATTCGAACTGAGTTGTTAACAATTTGTAGCAAAACGTTACCCTTGCTGGATTGAATGTCGATTGACCTGAAACGCAAGTGCGGGTCCGCAAGGGAGTTCGATGATGAGAGGAAATAAACAAATCCAACTGGGATGGGTACTGTGTCTTGCGGCACTCTTCCTGAGTGGTTGTAACATGGCGTTGCTCGATCCCAAGGGACAGATCGGGCTGGAGCAGCGATCACTGATTATCACCGCCATCGCATTGATGTTGATCGTGGTGGTTCCGGTCATCGCCATGACCTTCTGGTTTGCCTGGCGCTATCGCGCCTCCAATACCAAGGCGACGTATACCCCGAATTGGGAGCACTCCAACAAGATCGAGTTCGTGGTATGGACCATCCCCTGCATCATCATCTTGATCCTCGGCGTCATCACCTGGCGCAGCACCCATGCTCTGGACCCGCGTCAGCCGATCGCCAGTCCGGCCAAGCCGCTGGTGATTGAAGCCATCTCGCTGGACTGGAAATGGCTCTTCATCTATCCCGAGCAAGGGATTGCCACCGTGAACCAGATTGCCTTTCCGGTGAATGTGCCGGTGCAATTCAAGGTCACATCCGGTTCAGTCATGAACTCCTTCTTCATTCCACAATTGGGTAGCCAGATTTATGCCATGGCCGGGATGCGCAATCAGCTGCACCTGATCGCCAACGAAGAGGGGAGCTATCAGGGCATTTCCGCCAACTACAGTGGTCATGGTTTCTCGGGGATGAAGTTCATGGCCGAAGCGCGATCCCAGAAGGGATTCGAGCAATGGCTGGCACAGGTCAAGGCTTCGCCTTCGAGTTTGCAATTTGCCGATTATCAGAAACTGGTCGAGCCGAGTCAGAACAACCCGGTTGCTTACTACTCCACGGTCGAGGCCAAGCTGTATGACCGGATCGTCAACCAGTTCATGGGGCATGGGCTACCGGGGGGAGCTCAGCAGCAGATGAAGCAGATGAGTCACGAGGATGCGATGCCGATGAGCCATGGAGACGGTGAGCACATGGACGCACATTCAGGAAATGGGGAATAATCATGTTTGGCAAATTAACGCTTGAGGCCATTCCATATCACGAGCCCATTATCATGGGTGCGGTTGGGGCCATGATTTTGGGCGGTTTGGCGCTTGTGGCGGCCTTGACCTATTTCGGGAAATGGAAGTGGCTGTGGACCGAGTGGTTAACCTCGGTCGATCACAAGAGAATCGGCGTCATGTATATCATTGTCGCCATGCTGATGCTGCTGCGCGGCTTTGCCGATGCCATCATGATGCGGATGCATATGGCCGCCGTCTCGGCCGGTACCGAGGGTTTCCTACCGCCCCATCACTACGACCAGATCTTCACCGCCCACGGCGTCATCATGATCTTCTTCATGGCGATGCCGTTTATGGTCGGCCTGATGAACATTGTGGTACCGCTGCAGATTGGCGCTCGCGATGTGGCCTATCCCTTCCTCAACTCCTTGAGCTTCTGGCTGTTTGTGGTCGGTGTGGCGCTGATGAACATTTCCCTGGGGGTTGGTGAGTTCGCCCAGACCGGCTGGCTGGCTTATCCCCCCTTGTCGGGCAAACAGTTCAGTCCGGGAGTCGGGGTCGATTACTGGATCTGGAGCTTGCAGATCTCGGGGATCGGTACCCTGCTGACCGGGGTCAATTTCTTCGTCACCATTCTGAAGATGCGTGCCCCGGGCATGAAGATGATGCAGATGCCGGTCTTTACCTGGACGGCGTTGTGTACCAACGTGCTGATCATCATTTCGTTCCCGATCCTGACCGCGACGGTTGCCCTGCTGACCCTGGATCGCTACTTGGGCACCCATTTTTTCACCAATGAAATGGGCGGCAACCAGATGATGTATGTGAACCTCATCTGGGCTTGGGGACATCCGGAAGTTTATATCCTGATCCTGCCTGCGTTCGGTATCTTCTCCGAAGTGGTGGCGACCTTCTGTAAGAAGCGGTTGTTTGGCTATACCTCGCTGGTGTGGGCCACCGCGGCGATAACTATCTTGTCCTTTATCGTCTGGTTGCATCACTTCTTCACCATGGGGGCGGGAGCCAACGTCAACGCCTTCTTCGGGATTGCCACCATGATTATCTCGATACCCACCGGGGTGAAGATATTCAACTGGCTATTCACCATGTATCGCGGCCGCATCCAATTCAGTGTGCCGATCCTCTGGACTCTGGGCTTCCTGGTGACCTTCACGCTAGGGGGGATGACCGGCGTGTTGCTGGCGGTACCTGGTGCCGACTTCGTGTTGCATAACAGTCTGTTCCTGATCGCCCACTTCCATAACGTCATCATCGGCGGTGTGGTGTTCGGTTATCTGGCGGGCTTCAACTACTGGTTCCCCAAGGCGTTTGGCTTCACCCTGAATGAACGCTTGGGTCGGTACTCCTTCGGGTTCTGGATCACCGGCTTCTTCTTCGCCTTTGTCCCGCTCTATATTCTGGGCTTTATGGGCATGACCCGCCGGGTCAGTAACCAGATTGATCCCCAGTATCACCTGCTGTTGGCAATTGCCGCAGGGGGGGCTGTGCTGATCCTGATCGGCATTATCTGCCAACTGTTGCAGCTGGCGGTGAGTATCCGGGATCGGGAAAAGAACCGGGATTTGACGGGGGACCCGTGGGGGGGCCGCACTCTGGAATGGTCGACCTCTTCACCACCGCCTTTCTACAACTTTGCCAAGTTGCCAGAGGTCAAGGATCGGGATGCCTTCTGGGCCGCGAAGGAAGATGGCTCTGCCTTCCAGCAACCCGCTCACTACGCGCCTATCCATATGCCGAAGAATACCAGCGCCGGTCTTATCATCAGCGCCTTCAGTCTGGCAATGGGTTTTGCCCTGGTCTGGCATATCTGGTGGCTGGCGATTGTTGGTCTAGTTGGCATGATCGCCACCTATATCAAGCACACCTTCAATGACGACGTGGATTACTACGTGCCCGTCGAGGTGGTCGAGCGGACCGAAAATGAACATTTTGCTGCAATTGCCAAGGCAGGGGTAAACCATGGCCGCTGAAATTCTCCATCATCCGGCGGCTCAGGCCGCCCATGCTGAACATCATGCCGAGCATCATCATGATGCCAGCGGGAATGCGATTTTCGGCTTCTGGATCTACCTGATGAACGACTGCATTCTGTTTGCAACTCTGTTTGCAACCTATGCGGTTCTGGCGGGCAATATTGCTGATGGCCCCTCGGCCAAGGAGATCTTCGAACTCCCGTACGTTCTGGTCGAGACCTTCTTGCTGCTGTTCAGCAGCGTGACCTACGGCTTTGCCATGCTGGCATTTTACAAGCAGCAGAAGCAGGCGGTATTGGGTTGGCTGGCAATCACCTTTGTCTTCGGGCTGGGCTTTATCGGCATGGAGATCAACGAATTTGCCCACCTGATTGGCGAAGGATTCGGACCGGATCGCAGTGCGTTCCTCTCCGCCTTCTTTACTCTGGTCGGTACCCATGGTCTGCACGTGCTGAGCGGCCTGATCTGGATGGCGGTGCTGATGATCCAGTTGGTGAAAAATGGTCTGACTGCCAAGAACGGTACCCGTCTGATGTGTCTGAGTCTGTTCTGGCACTTCCTGGATCTGATCTGGATCTGTGTCTTCACCGTGGTCTATCTGATGGGGGTATTGCCATGAGTCATAGCAATGCACACCGCGCCGGTGCCGCTCATGGCACCACGAGCTCTTATGTGATTGGTTTTATTCTGTCGGTCATTCTGACACTGATCCCCTTTGGGCTGGTGATGTACCCGGCGTTCTCCAGCAGCGTATTGCTGATGGCGATCATCGGGCTGGCCTTACTGCAGATCCTGGTTCAACTGGGCTTTTTTCTGCATATGAATACCAAATCGGATGAGGGCTGGAACATGCTGGCCTTGGTCTTTACGGTACTGATTATTGCCATTCTGGTGGTCGGATCGATGTGGATCATGTTCCATCTGAATAGCAACATGATGAAACCATAAGGCGATCACCATGCTAAAACGCTACCTGCTGGTTACCAAGCCTGGAATTATCTTTGGCAATCTCATCTCGGTGGTTGGTGGTTTCTTCCTGGCTTCCAAAGGAAGCCTGGAGCTGGATATATTCCTCGCCACTCTGGTCGGGGTTTCACTGGTGATTGCATCGGGTTGTGTGTTTAACAACTACATCGACCGAGATATTGATTGCCTGATGGAGCGCACCCGTAACCGGGTGCTGGTGCAGGGGTTGATTGGTCCTCGCGCCACGCTGGGATATGCAACCGGGCTTGGCATCGTCGGAGTGGCGTTGCTCTACTGGGTGAATCCATTATCGGCGGCACTCGGCGGCTTGGGCTTCGTGGTGTATGTCGGTTTGTACACGCTGTGGCTCAAACGCCGTTCCGTCTACGGAACCCTGGTCGGCAGCTTGTCGGGTGCGACGCCCCCGGTGATCGGCTATTGTGCGGTCAGCAATGAATTCGATAGCGGAGCCCTGATCCTGCTGCTGATTTTCAGTCTGTGGCAGATGCCTCACTCCTATGCGATTGCCATTTTCCGCTTCAAGGATTACCAGGCAGCGGCGATTCCGGTACTGCCGGTGAAGAAGGGTATCGCCCTGACCAAGAGCCATATGCTTCGCTACATCATGGCGTTTGCATTGGCTACCGTCATGCTGACCTTCAGCGGTCATGCCGGTTTCTTCTATTTTGCGGTCGCCGCCTTGGTCAGCCTGATCTGGCTGGTGATGGCGTGGAAGGGCTTCCAGGTCACAGATGACCGAGTCTGGGCGCGGCAGCTCTTTATCTTCTCGATTGTGGCCATCACCAGCCTGAGCCTGATGATGTCCGTCGATGTTCAGGGGAGCGGGATGGGGGGCGACTTATTTACCTTACTCAAATAACACGCCAGTTTGTTTGCCAGGCGCCCTTGAGGCCGCTTGTTGTTTTCTTGTCGATAGGGGCGTGCGTGAAGAGACCTCCGGTAGCACGGCTAACCTTTTATCCATGATTTTTCCGAGAAAAATACAATGAACGATGATCGCATGACTGGGCGCGAGTTGCGGGCAACCTGGGGTTTGGGCTTGCTGTTTGCGTTGCGCATGCTGGGGATGTTTATGGTGTTGCCGGTGTTGACCACCTATGGTCATGAACTCCCGGACGCCACGCCAGCGCTAATCGGGATTGCCATCGGGATCTACGGATTTACCCAGGCGCTGTGCCAGATCCCGCTGGGGTTTCTGTCGGATCGGCAAGGTCGTCGATTGGTTATTGTCGGCGGATTGCTGTTGTTTGCGCTGGGCAGTGTGCTGGCCGCGCTGGCCGACTCCATCTGGGGCATTATTCTCGGTCGTGCCCTGCAGGGGGCAGGGGCCATTTCGGCTGCGATCATGGCATTACTTTCCGATCTCACTCGCGAACAGCATAGAACCAAAGCCATGGCGGTCATTGGCATGAGCTTTGGCGTGACGTTTGCCGTGGCCATGGTCACGGGGCCGATTTTAGCGCGCAGTTTCGGAGTGTCATTCCTGTTCTGGGCCATTGCGGTTCTGGCCATTCTGGCCATCGGTGTGGTGCTGTTCTTGGTACCGCAACCGGCCGCTCATCAGCTGGATCGGGAGTCTGCCCTGGTTCCCGGCGGTGTGTTCCATGTGCTGACGCAACCTCGTTTGTTACGGCTGAATCTGGGGATCTTTTGTTTGCATGTGTTGCTGATGAGCAGTTTTATTGCCTTGCCAGCGGCTCTGGAATCCGCCGGTATGGTACGGACTGAACAATGGCAAGCCTATTTGTGGACCATGCTGATCTCTTTCTTGCCTGTGCTGCCCATCATCATCTATGCCGAAAAGTTTCGTCGTATGCGGCGGGTTTTCCTGAGGACCATTCTGCTGTTACTCGGATGTGAATTGGTATTGTGGGGCGGCGCTGATTCATGGCTTGGGCTCATCATCGGCATGCAACTATTCTTCATTGCCTTTAACCTGATGGAGGCCTTGTTGCCCTCCCTGGTGAGCAAGGAGGCTCCAGCCGGCTTTAAGGGCACCGCCATGGGCATCTACTCGACCGCGCAATTTTTAGGGGTTGGTGTTGGCGGTAGTCTGGGCGGATACCTGTTAGGCATGGCCGGAAGCCGCGGCGTGTTTTTATTTGCGGCGATGCTGGCTCTGCTGTGGTGGATGATTGCTCGGCCCATGCCGGAGCCTGCCTATCTCAGTGGCATACGCCTGACGATCCCGGCTGGTTGGGCCGGTCAATTATTCGAGCTGCAACAGCGCCTGCAGCAACAACCTGGTGTGCAGGAAGTGGTACTGGTTGCGCAGGAGCAGGCGGCCTACCTCAAGGTAGATACCCGACAGAGCAGTCGTCACACACTCGAAGCGCTGATGACAACAGGCTAATCCGCCGGTGCCAGCCCCGCAGGTGTCAGCCTAGCGCGGTATCCAGCGTCATCATCAAGGCGAATCCGAGCATCAACCCTAGCGTGGCAAAGGTCTGATGACCATTGCGGTGGGTCTCAGGAATGACCTCATGAGAGACCACAAATAACATGGCGCCCGCGGCCAGCCCCAAACCGATCGGATACGCCATCGGCATGCCGCTGGCAAGCCCGACGCCGAGCAGGGCTCCCAGCGGTTCGAGCAGACCGCTGGCAATGGCGACCAGAACGGCCAGCAGTGGGCGAAAACCGGCGGCGCAGAGTGCCAACGCGACGGCCAATCCTTCCGGGATATCCTGCAAGGCAATGGCACTGGTCAGAGGAAGGCCCACGGACATATCGCCTTGGGAGAAACTGACGCCGATGGCCATCCCCTCGGGCAGATTGTGTAGCGCGATGGCGAAAACAAACAGCCAGACCCGCGAGCAGTGGTCGTAACCGGGTCCGCAGGGCCCGGTTTTCTCGTGCTCATGGGGGGTGAATTCATCCAGCCCGAGCATCAACAACACACCCAACAGCATGCCGAAGACCACGATGGCGGCAGCTAGACCACCACTGCCGGTCAACTCTCGAGCGGCATCTAGCCCCGGCAACAGAAGGGAGAATGCGCTCGCTGCCAGCATCATGCCGGCGGCGAAGCCGAGCATGGCATCCTCGAGGCGTTGAGGTATCGAGCGTAAGAATAGGGCAGGTAAAGCACCTGCTGCCGTGGTCGTAAAACCGAGCAAGCCACCGAGCAGTCCGTAACGAGCACCTGGGCTGGCGCTGCCATTGAGCACCATATACAGGCTCTGCAACAGGAGAAACAGCACGGCGGCGAGGGCGATGGCCAAGCTGGCTGCCGTCATGGGATGGGCGCGCGCATGGCGCCAACCGATTTGTAGCCAAGGCTCACTGACCGGCAAGGCGGGGGAAGAACGGGATCCTGCATCCATGACGATATAACCTCTCGGTGCCACTCAATCTGAGCTCAGTTTGTCGATGCTGGCACGGAAATACAACCGCCGCGATGTCATGTCCCTATGCAGAAGGGAATATCAGCGGGTGGGCGTTGCGATGGACAGTAAGGAGCCGTTGTAGTGCTAGAGCAAATAGCAAGAGGGGCGCTGGTGGCGAAGAGGCAAAAGCGGTGGTTAGCGTTGAGCAATCGACAGAAACAGCTTGGCATGACTCTGTTCTGGGTATTGTTCAGACAGCCAATGGTGCATCGCGCACTCAGACATCAGGCCCGTCACTCGTTTCCAGGTTTGGCGTTTCTTGTGATTCGGTTCTGAGCAAGGGGCATAACAGATCCATTTGGCATGCTGCAATGCGGCATGTCGGGAGACACATAAATTGGGGGTAATATTAACTAACATAAATTCTCTTTATTAAAGACAAAGGGGAGATAAACGATGGAGCCGACAAATTAACGGAGGCGGTGGTAGTGCGAGGGCTAATTAGAAGACAAGGAATAAAAAAGGGGGGGAAAAAGAGAATGCAGAGCACTCTCCTTTTCGGATTAGGCCGGAACTACGTTAGCAGCTTGCGGGCCTTTTTGACCGTTTTCTACGGTGAAGGTTACGCGTTGACCTTCGGTCAAAGACTTATAACCATCGCCAACAATCGCGCGGAAGTGAACGAAAACGTCCGGGCCGCCATTGCTCTGAGAAATAAAACCAAAACCCTTTTCAGCGTTGAACCATTTTACGGTACCGGTGGTGCTAGACATAATGTCTCCTGAATATTTGATGCAATTGTGTTTCTGTGTAACGTTCTGTTAGGGACAAGGACAAAGGAGTTAACAAGAAAGGAGTTTATTCTGGAATGACGGAACTTCGGATGAAGTACGCAGGCAAGAAGGACAACTATTTGTTACTTTTTCTCTGTCTCTAACAAGACATGACGGTCAATCTACGCATAAACCCATGGCTTTGCAACAACATATTTTATTAATTTCGGCAAAACAGTTTTTATCCGGGGTGATTTAAACTGATTTTCGTTTTAACTTGTTGTTTGTAAATGATTTTATTGTTTTATCCGGTCAGAAAAAAAACACGTCTCTGCAGATTTTATGGCGGTTCGATCGATGGAAACCAAGGCCATCCTAGGCACATTGCCTCCGCGACGGCCTTGGCCCGCGCATCAGTCGGTACCTGTTACCCAGGCCTCGATCTGAGGCGCCCTTTTGGCGGCGATGAAGGGGGTGAACTCATGGGTGGCGAGGCCATGAGTCAGGTAGGGATCCTGAGCCATGAAGTCGCGCAGCTGCGCTTCACTCTCGGCCCTGGCGATGACGATGCCGCCGGTTTTGTCCTGTTTAGGGCCGGACATCAGTAGCATCCCTTGATCATAACCGGTTTGCAGGAATGCCCGATGGGCCGAAACCACATCGCCAAAGGTGTCGAAGGGTTGAGTGAACCGTAACTGGAGCATGAATGTCTGCATGGTGGTGACTCTCGTGGTGGATGAGAGCGTCAGGATCGACTTTGGCGTGGCATTCGTATTGTAAGAATCCGACGTCCGATGGCGGCAGACCGAAACTAGCGCGTAGGTTAGCGGATGGTTTGTCTGGCAGCGGAAAACAAAAAGGCCTCACATTGCTGTGAGGCCTGGTTGTAAATGGTGCCCAGACGCGGAATCGAACCACGGACACGCGGATTTTCAATCCGCTGCTCTACCGACTGAGCTATCTGGGCAAATATGGAATGGTGCCGGCTATCGGAATCGAACTGATGACCTACTGATTACAAGTCAGTTGCTCTACCAACTGAGCTAAGCCGGCGTAAAACTTTTTTTTCAGCCACCTGCGCAAGCAAGAGACCTTTGTAAATGGTGCCCAGACGCGGAATCGAACCACGGACACGCGGATTTTCAATCCGCTGC
>JASDSW010000055.1:0-16832 GCA_041441555.1 Aeromonadaceae bacterium | reverse complement strand
CGGCTTCGGCTTCGGCTTCGGCTTCGGCTTCGGCTTCGGCTTCGGCTTCGGCTTCCAAGACAGCATCGCCGAGTTCAACTTCCGTGGCCACAATCGTTGACGCGATGATGGGTTGCTCAACCGTTTCGGTTGTGGAGTGACTCGAACGATCAACATCGACTACAACTGACTCAGTCGAAGATGGTGCGGTATCGGACTGACGCCCCAGCCCCAGCCATGACAGGAAACCTTTCTTTGCCATTACAACTTACTCACTCACTGTGCGGCTGCTAGAATGGCAGCCTCTTGGTCGGTATAGGACGGGAAAAACGATGCCTATACTATCACTATATTCCGGTGAATAAACGCAATGCCCCGAAGCAAGCCCGAGCGCCCCTCCTCCTCCAACCACAGCCATGGTCGCAGTGGCTTCATCCGCTTGATCAGCGGGCAGTGGAAAGGTCGTAAACTGCCGGTTCGCGAGGTGGATGGACTTCGGCCAACCACGGATCGCGTCAAAGAAACCCTCTTCAACTGGCTGGCCGCCGATATTCGTGGCAGTCGTTGTCTCGATCTGTTCGCCGGGAGCGGCAGTCTGGGATTTGAGGCACTCTCTCGGTATGCCAGCCATGTCATGATGGTCGAGATGGACAAGGGAGCCGCCCAGCAGTTGGCCAAGAATCTGCAGACCCTGCAGAGCCAACAAGCCAGGATCATCCAGCAGGATGCCCTGACGCTGCTGGCAGGCCCATCAGAACCATTTGATATCATCTTTCTCGACCCTCCCTTCCGCCGCGATCTGCTCACTTCGGTCTGCCAGCGGCTGGAGCTTGGTGGCTGGCTCAGTGCCGAGGCGCTGATCTACATCGAGCGGGAGCGGGAAGGTGAAGCGCCGGACCTGCCCCTCAATTGGGTGCTACTCAAGGACAAACAGGCCGGTCAGGTGTGCTATCAGCTCTATCAACGGGAGTTAATATCTGCATGAAATTCGTCCTCTGGCTCGCCAAGTTGATCGTGCTGGGATTCTGGGTCGGCGCCGTCTACTTTACCTTTATCCACCAGTTGCCCGGCAAGCTCAGCACCCTCATCCCGGCCTTTGCCATCTTGATGCTGCTGGTGCATGGCATTCAAGCTGCCGTATTGACCCTGATCGCCAAGGATCTCATCCCACTCACGGCCCGCCACTACATCTCGTTGTTGCTATTTGGCTTCTTCACGATGCTTGAGTTGCGAGAAGAGCTGTTCAAGGCGGCGCAAGCCAAAATCAGCCAAAAGCAGCAGGACAAGAAAACCGACTAGCCTCACAGACCAAATTTCCCTCCGAGCCGAACTCAAGAGAAGCGGGGGGCATTAGGGGCCACAGCACCAAAGAAAACGCCGGTCGAAGACCGGCGTTTGGATTTGAATCACGCCGAGGCGTGAGCTTAAGCCTGTTGTTGCCACTGTTCAAAGAACAGCGTCGCCTCGCGTTGCGCCTCAACCAGCTGCGCCGAATTCAACAACCGGGCCATATTGTCCCGCAGTGCCTGCGCCTCACTCTCACGGCAACCGCCGGCAACCGCCAACGAACTCCAGACATAGGCTTGCTGGTTATCCTGCGGAACCCCAACGCCCTGCTGGTAGAGGCAGGCCAGATTGTATTGCGCCAAGGCATGGCCTTGTTCGGCAGCTCGCGAGAAGAGAGCCGCAGCCTGGTGGAAATTCTGCGGCGCGCCGCGCCCTTCCTGGAACATCAGCCCAAGCTGGTACTGAGCCCCCGCATGGCCCTGATCTACGGCCAGGCGATACCAAGTGGCTGCCTGCTGGTAATCCAACTCGACGATACGGCCAGTTTCATACAGCATTGCCAAGTTGTATTGTGCATCCGCATACCCCAGGTCCGCGGCCTGACGGAATAGTTGCAGAGCCCTAGCGTTATCGACGTCACAACCGAGTCCATGCAGACACATCTCAGCCAATTGGGAACAGCCTTGCGGATCACCTTGGGCAGCCGACTTGCTGAACCAGCCATACGCCTCCTTGTCATCCTGCTGCACACCCAACCCCTGCCGGTACATCATCCCCAGGCGGTTTTGCGCCTCGGCAAATCCTTCGGCGGCGACTCGGCGATAGAACGAGAGGGCTTGCAGATAATCTTGCAACACCCCCTGTCCCAGCTCATAGAGCCGTCCCAGTGCCAGATAGGCTTGTTGGTTGCCCTGTTCGGCTGACTTACGGAGCCACTGCACGGCCTGGCGATAGTCCTGCTGTACCCCTCGCCCCATTCGATAGAGACCACCCAGGATATATTGTCCCTCGGCGGATCCTTGCTCGGCAGCCTTCTGATACCAGCTGGCCGCCTCTCGGAAACTGCGGGTCACACCACGGCCGCGCTCATACAGACGCCCCAATGCCAACTGCGCTCTGGGCTCATTCTGGTCGGCTGCCTTGCGATACAGCTCAGCCGCCTTGAGTTCATCCTGAGCGATACCCGCACCAGTTTCATACAACTCACCCAGCATGAATTGGGCACGCGCATCACCCGCATCGACAATCTTATTCAGCCACAGAGCTGCCTTGCTCGAATCCAGACGGACGTCGTCCCCTTGCAAATAGAGGTTTGCCAGATTGAATTGAGCCTCGACATGACCCGCTTCGGCCGCCTTCTGATAAAACTCGGCGGCCTTTGCCAAATCACGAGTCACCCCCCGGCCATGCTCGTAGGCAAATCCTAACTTGAACTGGGACTTGGTATGACCTTGAGCCGCCGCCTGGGCATAACAAGTGACCGCCTGTTGTTCATCCAGCTTGATCCCACTACCACGCTCATACTGCAGACCCAACGCATAGAGGGCCGCCGGATCACCTTGCTCGGCCGCCTTGCGGTACCAATGGAAAGCCTGCTCTTCATCCTGTTCGACACTGGCGCCGGCTTCATAACGGCAGGCTAGGCGCAGCTGAGCGCCGGTATGTCCCTGCTCGGCGGCCTTGCGCACCCATTGCAGTGACTGGCTGGCGTTCGCATCGACCCCTCGGCCTTGCTCATAGAGCATCGACAACGCGTATTGCGCTTCGGCATGATCCTGCTCGGCAGCCATCTTGTACCAGGAAAAAGCTTCCTTCCATGCCTGCGGTGACGGGGTGCCACCTCGGCCGGTCTGGGTCCAGGAGACGCTGCGCTTGATCCGGCTGTTATCCGGCTCGCTGCCATCATCCTCTTCATGATCGACGAGGTTCAGCTCCAGTAAGCGCCCCAACTGATACTGGGCATCGGCATGCCCTGCATCGGCCGCTTTACGGAACCAAAGCAGAGCCTGCTGAACGTCCGCGGCAATGCCCAAACCATGCAGACACATGCACGCGAGACGATACTGCGCCTCGACGAGACCCTGTTCTGCCGCCTTGAGATAGAGATCCGTGGCCTGTTGATGGAATTGAGGCACACCAAGACCATGCTCATACATTTTGGCTAAGGCCAATTGAGCATTGGCATTGCCCTGATCGGCACTGCGTCTGAGCCAGTAGAGGGCCTGCGGATAATCCGGGACGCGCCCATCGACCCACAGCATACCGAGCCGGTATTGCGCTTCCGAACTCTCTTTTTCGGCCGCATTTTGATAGTAGCTTCTCGCCTTATCGAGATCCGCGTCGACACCATCTCCCTGTTGGTAGATTTGTCCGAGCAGACACAAGGCTTCCGGATGTTCCTGTTCGGCCGCCCGTTGCAACCAGTGCATGGATTGGGCTAAATCAAAGAAGGGAGACTCCGGATTACGACTGACGACAGCCATCCGGTATTGCGCCTCGATTGAACCGGCTTCGGCGGCCCGCCGATACCAGACCAAGCCCTGCAACTCATCGTGGGATACCCCTCGCCCCTGCATAAACAGCTGGGCCAGGTTGAGTTGTGCCAACAGGTGTCCCTGCTCGGCCGCCCGGTTCAACCAGAACGCACCTTGAGTCGGATCTTCCGGCACACCACGCCCATAGGTGTAGGTCATCCCATAGGTATATTGAGATTCGGCGTCACCCTGTTCGGCCGCCTGACGTAGCTGGCTCAGACCTGATTGGTTGTTGGTCGCCGTGTTCATCCGCCAAGTGACTTCGTTGCTCACCGGAGCCTGACTCTTGGTCTCGAGACTCGGCACCTCACGCGGGGCCTCACTGCTGACAGTACCAGAGACGTTCCAGCTCACACGCTTGGTTTTGGGTTCACCATTTTCAACACGAGTGGCTCGTTCAATTTTTTTGATACCAACGCTTTTCGCGGAAACTTGCCGATCGGCAGCAGTCGCCGCATTCATCTGCCAAGCCACTCGGGCTGGAGCGCTGTGCAGCCGTTCCAGACTGCGCTTTGCCGGAATCGAGCCTTGGGCTGCCGCACGGCGAAACCACTCTTCAGCCGCAGTTACGTCCTTCTCGACGCCAAGCCCTTCCGCAGACATGACACCCATTTGGTATTGAGCCTGAACATCACCAGACTCTGCCATGGGGCGCAACTCTTCCTGTGCCTGCAGATAGTCGCCGTTTTTGAACGCATTGAGACCTGATTCGAGACTGCTCTCGACAGATGAAGACGCACTCTTTGTCATAGTAATCGCCACCAAACAGGGAATAATTACATTCCAGTAAGCAAATGACGTAGCCGATTGACTACATCATCTGCCAAATATGCTTTGCACCACTTTGTGTCATTTGAAATGACGCCCGGAGCAAAGTCCGTGATCCCAGCGACAGATAAGACAGGATCAGCTTTCGTGGGCAACGGCAACACTCCAGCCAATCAAGACGAGAGAAATTAGGAGCGGATATTACCCCTCCGCCGCACATTCCGTTGCGCATTTGAATCTTTTTATCGGAGCCATGTCCGATGCTGAGTTCTGAATTATGAATACAAAAAGACAGTGTCCAGCTATTTCATATTACTATGGCAACCCGGTTATTCGCGCAGCAATTCGTCTTTTTTTGATCTTCTCCACACTAGATCGCATCTGAAATGCCAAATCCCAGCGGAAAACACCGCCGTCTTGGCGTCGCCGGGCAACAGATTCTCGAGCGACACCGCCGGCGCTTATCGAGGAGTCATTTGTTCCTGGAGCTGTGACGCCACCGCCTGCAGTTTTTCCGATTCGCCCTGTAACCAAATCCAACGGGCTACGCAGCCTTGTTCCGGCTTGACCATCTGTTGCAAGGCATCAATGCCGGCACTGGCTTGCTTACTGCCCTGCAGAGCCGGGATCTCCAAACCCAGTACGCGAAAGTTATCCAAGGCGGTCGGGATCATTCCCTGTAGACGCACGGCAGCACTCTGTTGCGATGCCTGATGTTCATCGGCAAACAGCGCCGTGAGCACCAGGCCGATGGTTTCGGAATATCCCTTGTATTGTTGATAGAGTCCGGCGAGATAGGCATCGGCGCCAACCTGGGGAGCCACGATCATCTCAATCGCCAGATTTCCCTGTTGCATGGCCGTGAGCAGGGTTTCCTTCTCCTGACGCAGTGAGTAACGCTGACTCAGCAGGGTCAGTCGTCCCTTTTCCAGGCGGGCAATCAACTCCAGATTATTCATCTGCGAGCCGGCTGGCGCGGCCGGAGCCTTGGCCAGTTGACGCAGGATTTCCGCCTGGCGGGAGATGGTTTCGGGTTGTTCGCTACGCAGCATCTCGAGGATGGCGGCCTTGCTTTGCTTGCCGATCTCCATTCCGGACAGACGATCCAGATCCATGGCGTGCAGCCCCTCGTCAAGCTCTGGGGCGGAGTGCCACTGATTGATGCCAATCATCCCCAGCACCAGAACCAGGGGGATAGAAAAGATAAACACCTTGCGCATGCGAACTCCGAAGACGGCAAAAAATAGAAGCACTTACTATAGGAGTCAGAGACCGGAATGCAATCACAGCGCGGAATTTCAGCCCGAGGTTTGATTGTAACCGTTACACTAACCGCGCAGAGGCGGTGCGGATCTGCTCAAACAGGCTGGCATGCCATTCGCTCTCTCGTTCCCTAACCCGAACTGCTCCGTACAAGCGCCGAACTAGGCCACGCCCCAACGCACGTGACGCCACCAGCCCCTGAGCCTCAAATTCTCGGCTCGCCCAACTGGGTAACACGGTCACGCCCCAACCAGCCGCCGCCATCTGTACCAGCATCAAGGTGTTCTCCCCATGTCGGATCCGCTGGGGCGACTCCCCCGCTGGCGCCAAAAAGTACCGAACCACATCGAGGCGGGAAGGGTCGACCGGGTAGCTGAGCAGCGTCTCTTGCGCCAACCGGGCGGGCGCGAGCGGCTCTTCTCGCAGTAGAGGATGATCGGGGGCCGCCACCAGGCGCATTTCATAATCGAACAGAGGTGCGTAGTGAATATCGGCACTCGCCTGGACATCCGAGGTCAGCACCACATCCACGGCGCCGAGCAGCAATGCCTGCTGCGGCTCAAAGCTCTGGCCCGTGACAAAATCCAGCTCACGACCCGCCTGCGCCAACCAATGACTCAGAGCGGGGGCCAACCAGTGCATGCAGCTGTGACACTCGATGGCGAGCCGCAGTGGCTCGACCTGCGGTTCGCTCTCGCCCAGCAAGCGCCGCTGAACCGCATCGACCCTCGGCAAACACTCGGCAGCCAGATCCAGCAGCCACTCCCCCTCCCGAGTGAACTGCAAGGGACGGCTCTTGCGCAGAAACAGGGGACCGGCCAGACGCGCCTCCAGCTCCGCCAGTTGATGGGACAAGGCTGAGACACTCAGGTGCAACTGCTCGGCCGCACCGCGCAGAGTGCCGCTTTGTTGCAGCGCCGCCAGGGTGCGCAGGTGTTTCAACTCGATCATGAAATTTCCTCAACCAAGAGTTGCAAAAGTTGCGATAGCGTCCGGCTACGCTAATCGACAAACATAGCCATGTAAACTTCTAGATGGCTAAATGGAGAAAATAATGGTTCATCTGACACATACCCTCGGCTTTCCGCGCATCGGGGTAAAACGCGAGCTCAAACAGGCACTGGAGAGTTACTGGGCCGGGAAGATCAGCCAGCAGCAGTTGCTGGAGACGGGACGCTCGTTGCGTCAACGCCACTGGCAATGGCAGCAGGATGCCGGAGTCGACCTGTTACCCGTGGGTGATTTCGCCTGGTACGATCAAGTCCTGGGCACCTCCTTGCTGCTGGGTAACATCCCGGCCCGTCACCAAAGCGCCGATGGCCGAGTCGATCTCGACACCCTGTTTCGCATCGCCCGCGGACGCGCCCCCAGCGGTCATAGCGCCGCCGCCAGCGAGATGAGCAAGTGGTTCAATACCAACTATCACTATCTGGTGCCGGAGTTCCGCCAGGGACAGGAGTTCTCCGTGGCCTGGAGCCAGCTATTCGAGGAGGTCGCCGAGGCTCAGGCGTTGGGCCATCGAGTCAAACCCGTTCTGCTCGGCCCCGTGAGTTACCTCTGGCTCGGCAAGGTGAAAGGGGAACCCTTTGAGCGTCTGAGCCTGTTGCCACAGCTGCTGGCGGCCTATGCCCAGGTGCTGGCCCGGCTGGCGGCGCAAGGCTGTGACTGGGTGCAGATCGATGAACCCGCATTGGTGCTGGATCTGCCTGTCGCCTGGCAGCAAGCCTATCGAGCCGCCTACCAGTCGCTCAACGGTCACTGCCGTCTGCTATTGACCAGCTACTTCGGCGGCGTCGACCACCATTGGTCGCTGATCCGGCAGCTCCCGGTGCAAGGCGTGCACTTGGATTGCGTGGCCGGTTCACCGCCCGACATCGAGCAGTTGGCCACTCTGCCAGAGGATTGGGTTCTCTCCCTCGGCGTCATCAATGGCCGCAACATCTGGCGCGCCGATCTGCAGACACTGCACGCCACACTGGCACCACTGGCCCAGCGCTTCGGCGAACGTCTCTGGCTCGGCACCTCCTGCTCGTTGCTGCACTGCCCGTTCGATCTGCAA
This sequence comes from Aeromonadaceae bacterium, assembly GCA_041441555.1. Lineage (GTDB taxonomy): Bacteria > Pseudomonadota > Gammaproteobacteria > Enterobacterales > Aeromonadaceae > Pseudaeromonas. The sequence goes on along the minus strand of JASDSW010000055.1, from coordinate 8,942 downwards.
GAGGAGCAGGCCCTCGACCATGAGGCTCGCAGCTGGCTCGCCTTCGCCCGCCAGAAATGTGTCGAGCTGTCGCTGCTGGCCGACGCCCTGGCTCACGACGATGAGGAGAGCCGCCACCGGCTGCAGGCCTACAGTGCGCCGATCCGCGCCCGCGCCCATTCTCCGCGCGTCCACAATCCGGCGGTGCAACGGGCCGTCGCCGCCATCACTCCCGAGCTGGCTCGCCGCCACAGCGACTATCGACATCGCGCCCACCAGCAACAACAGGTCCTGGCTCTCCCGGCCTGGCCCACCACCACCATCGGCTCCTTCCCGCAGACGGCGGAGATCCGCGCCTGGCGCCAGGCCTTCAAGCAGGGACGGCTCGAGCGGCAGGAGTACGAAACCCGGCTGCGCCAGGAGATCGAACGAGTGGTTCGCGAGCAGGAAGCGCTGGATCTGGATGTGCTGGTGCATGGCGAGCCGGAGCGCAATGACATGGTGGAGTACTTCGGCGAGCAACTGGCCGGTTATCTGTTCAGCCAGAATGGCTGGGTGCAGAGCTATGGCTCCCGCTGTGTCAAACCGCCGATCATCATCGGCGACATCAGCCGCCCCGAGTCGATGACGGTGGAATGGAGTCGCTATGCCCAATCGCTGACCCACAAGCCGATGAAGGGGATGCTGACCGGTCCACTGACCATGCTCTGCTGGTCCTTCTTACGCGAAGATATCAGCCGGCAGACCATCGCCCAGCAGTTGGCTCTGGCCCTGCGCGCCGAGGTGTGTGAGCTGGAGCAGGCCGGGATCCGCATCATTCAGATCGACGAGCCGGCGCTGCGCGAAGGACTGCCGCTGCGCCAAGCCGAGTGGCCCGCCTACCTGGCGTGGGCGGTACAAGCCTTCCAACTGACGGCGGCCGGGGTCGGTGACGGCACGCAGATCCATACCCACATGTGCTACTGCGAATTCGCCGATGTGATGGAGGCCATCGCGGCGTTGGATGCCGATGTGATCACGCTGGAGACCTCACGGTCAGACATGGAGCTGCTCGAAACCTTCCGCAGCTTTGCCTATCCCAACGAGATAGGCCCCGGCGTCTACGACATCCATAGCCCGAACGTGCCAACGGTGGAGTGGATGGCCAACCTGTTGCGCAAGGCCGCCGCTCACATCCCGGCGGAGCGGTTATGGGTCAACCCGGACTGCGGCCTGAAAACCCGCGACTGGCCGGAGACGCGCGCAGCCTTGGCCAACATGGTGATTGCTGCCAAGCAACTGCGGCACGAGGCACGGCGCTCGGCCGAATAGGGCGTGGCGGGGGCTAGCCGGCATGGCCGCTACGCCCCCATCCCACATAGACGACCAGAGCTAGCAGGCCGCAACAGGCCATCACGGCCGCCATCGGTAATGGTGAGGTGGCCGTGAAACTATTGACCACCAGGCCCGCCAAGGCGCCGATCCCGAAGCGCAGAGTGCCCGCCAGCGCCGAAGCCGTGCCGGCATTGGCAGGAAAGAAACCCAGCGCATGGCTGGTGGCATTGGCGCCAATCAGACCCAATTGGCTGACGTAGCAACTGACCGGGATCACGATGCTCCACAGGCCGCCCCAACCCAGCAGACCATTGAACAACAGCACCAGGCTGGCCACCCCCATCAGGCCGAGGCCGATACGTAACATCGGCAGCATGCCGACTCGTTTCACCAGACGACCATTGAGGTAGGTGACGACCATCAAAAACAGGACGTTCAAGCCGAACAGCAAGCCATAGTGCTGCGGCGAGACGCCGAAATACTGGATGTAGACATAGGGCGAGCCGCTGATGAAGGCAAACATACCTCCCGAAACCAACGCACTGGCCAGAATGCCGGCCATCGCCTTGCGGTGGCGCAGCACCAATCCGTAGTTGCTCAAGACCGTACGCCAGCGCAGCGGTTGTCGATGCTCGGCGTTGAGCGTCTCCGGCAGCAGAGTCAGGATCGCCAGCCACAACAGTCCGCCGAGCACCACCAGCACGCCAAAAATCGACGTCCAGCCCCAATGCAGTAACACACCGCCAAGCAAGGGAGCGACCAGCGGCGCCAGGGTCGAGGTCAGGATCACCAGCGTCATCGCCCGCACCACCTCTTCCCCCTGAAACAGATCGCGCAACAGCGCATTGACCACCACGGCACCGGCGGCACCACCGATGGCCTGCAGCAGACGGAAGAAGAGCAAGAAGGGGAGATTGTCGGCCAACAGGCACCCCACCGAGGCCAGGGTGAAGAGCGCCAAGCCGAACAGGATCACCGGCTTACGCCCGAAGCTGTCCGCCAGCGGGCCATAAAACATCTGGCCGATGGCAAAACCGATCAGAAAGGTACTGATGGTCAGCTGCACCGCCTCGACCCGCGCCCCGAGATCGGCAGCAATCGAGGGGATGGCCGGTAGATACATATCCACCGACAGAGGCGTCAAGCCAGCCAGAGCGCCCAGCATGATGAGCAAAAACAGCGGTGAACGGCCCATGAGTGCAACTTCCAGAGAGGATTCGCCTTGAGTGTAACGGATTGTCGATCGGGATCACAAAAAAATGCCGCGACTCGGTGGACGAGGAACCCTTCGCAAGCCGTCGCCGAGGTGAGTAGAATAGACGCATCCCCGCGCGCCGCACCGGCGCGATGCAACAGAGCGCTTTCAAACAAGGATCCCGATGAAACACCTACTCGCCACCACCCTGCTGCTCCTGCTGGGTTCGGGTTGCAGCATCATCAGCAAGGAACAGTGTCAGCACCTCAACTGGTATGGCCGCGGTTACGCCGACGCCCTCAAGGGCAAACCGCTCTCACAGGCGGACGTTTACGCCAACGCCTGTCGGAATCAGGGCGTCTATCTGGACACCAGCGCCTGGCGACGCGGCTATCAGCGCCACCTGCAGCAACTCTGCCCTATCGACAAGGCCAAGACGCTGGCCATCAGTGAGCCGAACTACCAGGGCAGTTGTCTGACCATTCCGGCGTTTGCCAGTGCCTATCAGCAGGAGCGCGGTAAGGCCGAAGAGCGCGCCGCCCTGCAGAAAATCGAGGATGAGCTGGCCGCCATCCGTCAGGAGCGCGCCAAGCTGCAAGGCCGCTCCGACCAGGCCTCCCGGGCGCGGAGTCAGGAGCTGGAGTGGCAAGAGTTTCAGCTGCAACAGACCCTGATCGAACTCAAACCGCCGGTCGCCGTCGAAGGGGATGTCCTCAACCCCAGTCTGCATCGCTAGGAGGCTGCTTATGCGTCTATCCCTGTGGTTCGCCCTGATCTGGCTGTGCGGCTGCAGCACCCTCTCCGAACAGCAGTGTCGGCTGGGTGACTGGTACGGCCTCGGTTACCAGGATGGTCAGGCCGGGCGTACTCGCGCCCGCCTCGGTGCTTACCACGAGGATTGTGCCGAATTCGGCATCACGCCGGATCTGACTCGCTGGCAGGAGGGCTATGCCAAGGGATTAGAGTATTACTGCATCCCCGAGTTGGCCTATGCCAAGGGCAAGCAGGGCGAGACGTATCAGGGGGTCTGTCCGAACGATGCCAGCTTCCGCCAGCAGTTCGAACGTGGTCACCAGGAATATCAGCTGCAGCAGGATCTCGAGGAGCTAGATGACGAACTGGATCGGTTGGCCGGCGAGCGGGATGAGCTGTGGCGCCACTATCGTCACAGCGACGACCCTCACGAGCGTCACGAGCTGCGCCACCGATTGGAGCGACTGCAGTGGCATGAGATGGAGCTGCGTCACGACTATCTGCAACTCCACCAGCAGCAGCTCCTGCTCGACGGCAAACCGGAAAATTAATCCACGCTCGGCGGCGTCATCGAATCGTCATTTTTCCTCATTACAGTGACGGCAAACCGGAAGGATGCCGTCATGAAAATTGCCCACTTTTCACTGCTAAGTTCACTCCTGCTGTTGCTGCTGGCCTCGATCCTGAGCGGAAGCCTCTATCTGGGCTGGCACCAGCACGGCCATCAGAGCGCGCAACGTCAAACCTACGAACAGATCCGCCAGGCCGTCGCTCAGGAGGCCCAACGCCAGATCGGCGAATACCTGCTCACCGGCGACACCAGCCGTCTCAACCAGGCCCGAACCTCGCTGCAACAGGCCCAACGCCTGCTGGCCCAACTGCCGCCCGAGCTGACTGGAGAGAGCGAGCCCCCATTACAACGCCTGCATGAACGGTTGGCGGGCGACTATCTGGCCGCCGGCAAGCTGGCGGGGAATAGCCAGCAGTTGTTGCAAAACGCCGAGAGTGAATTGCTCAGCAACCTGACTCAGCTCAGCCGTTACGCGCTGGCCGCCCAACATCCACAACGGGATCAGTACCTGGCGCTGACGGCCGGCATGGCCGCCGAGGTCGCCAAGCTGGCTCAGCTGCGCGAGAACCTGATGGCCCACCAGGACCAGCGACTGCTGAGCGCGCTGCAATTTCAGCTCGATACCCTGCGCCAGCAGGTCGGCCAGCTGCAGGCCCTGCCACTGCTCGGAGTGCTCAGCCAGAACGAGGATGATGTTCCCAGCCTGGGGGAAGAGCCGGCGGCCGTCGATCAGGGGGAGGCCCCCAAGGCAGAGCTGGCCAGCCTGGTTGCCCGTTATCCCAAGGAGCTGGAGAACACCCGCCGCATGCTCGAGCAGCAACAGCAGATGAAACAGCAACTGAGCGGTGACGTCCGCCACCTCGAGGAGACCATCCTGGTGCTGGGCCGCCAACTGCAGCAGAGCCAGAACCACCAACTGCGGCAACTGGGGCTCACCCTGATGAGCCTGGCCGCGATCCTGGTGCTGTTCGCCCTCCTCTCCTTCTGGTTCCAGCAACGGCTGGTCGTCTCACGGCTGCGCCTGCTGCGCGATGCCTTCGCCCACCTGGTCACCAGCGGACGCCCCGAACCGCTGCCGATCCGCCACCAACACAACGAGCTGGGCCAGATTGCCGCCAGCTTCAACCAGCTGATGGCCCTGCTCAGTCAACAGCAGGAGGCCAAGGTGCAGCAGTTGAGCAACATCTCGCAGACGCTCGAAGGCATGGTCAGCCAGGTGGAGCAGATCCGCCAGCACGCCGAGCAGTCGGACGGCGCCATCGCCGCCGGACAGACCATGATGGACGAACTCAATCAGTTGGCGGGCGAGGTCCACCAGGTCGCCGACGATATCGCCCAGCATGCCCGGCACAACGAGGCGTCGATGCGCCACAGCCAGTCCCTGGTGCAACAGCTGCAGGAGGCCACCCGCCGCACCGGCATCGCCATCGAAACCAGTCAGATCTCGCTGCGTCTGCTCGATGAGTCGATGACCAACGCCACCGCCATCGTTGACGTGATTCGTCACATCGCCGAACAGACCAATCTGCTGGCGCTCAACGCCGCCATCGAAGCGGCCCGCGCCGGAGAGCATGGCCGAGGGTTCGCCGTGGTGGCCGATGAGGTGCGTCACCTCTCCGGCAGCACCCAGCAATCGCTGGATCAGATCCTGACCATCTTCACCCGGCTCAAGGGGGCATCGGGTGAACTCAGCAGCACCATCCACGCCATCGCCGATGCCTCCAGTCAACAGCAGCAACACGCCGATGGCTTGTGGGAATCGGCCCAGGGAGTACGCGACAAGGCGCAGAGCACGGCGGTGGTGGCCGATCAGGGGGCCGGTAACGCCCATAGTCAGGTCGAGAAGCTGCAGGCATTTGCCAGCCTGATGCAGGGGATGCGCCAGCAGTCGTTGAGCATGTCGGCACAATCGGCGCAGGTGGCGCACCACATTCAGACCCAGGCGCTACGCATCACCGAGACCCTGCAGGGCGATGCCCCTCTCGTGGCCTAGGCATCCGGGGGGCTGGCTCAGTTCAGCGCCGCCTGAATGTAGAGATCGAAGCGGTTGTTTTTGGTCTCGATGGCACTGCTCGGCCGCATCTCGTTGAGCCAGCCCGCGTAGTCCGGGCGTTTGACCACCACCCGCGAGGCCGCCACCGCCAACGCCGCCGGCAGCAGGGCATCGGCATCCAGATCGGCACCGACCAGCGATTGAAAGACCCGCATCTCTTTCTTGACCAAGGCGGACTTCTTCTTGTGGGGAAACATGGGGTCGAGATAGACCACATCGGGGGTGAAACCCAGGGAATTCAGCTGCTGCAGCGCCGGTCCCGGCTGCAGCGTCATCCGTTGCTGCATCCAGGAGCCAATCTCGGCATCGGCGTAGGCGCGCGCCAGGCCATCGGCCAGCAGCGCGGCCACCACGGGGCTGCGCTCGAGCATCACGACCCGGCAACCGAGCGAGGCCAGCACGAAGGCATCCCGTCCCAACCCCGCCGTCGCATCCACCACCAGCGGATTGGCCCCCGCCTTCAGGCCGACCGCCTTGGCGATCGACTGACCGCGCCCGCCGCCAAACTTGCGGCGGTGAGCCACGGCCCCCTCGACAAAATCCACAAACACGGCACCGAGCTTGGGCTCATCCAGCTTGCGCAGTTCCAGCCGCTCGGCCGTCCACACCAGGACAAAGGGGGCCGGCAGGGCCAGCGGCCCCAACTCGGCGGCCAGACGGGCCGCATCGGCGTGGCGCTCCGGACACTCGGCGCTGACTTCAATGACAAACATGCAACATCCCCATGGCGACAGGCTGTCCGTCATCGACAGCCTGGCCATTGTAACAGAGAGTCGCAGTCCGCGGCTCGCCTCAAGCCGCGCTCTGGCTCACCTGGAAGCGACCGGCCATCTGATTGAGCCGGGCAATGGTGTGGTGGGTCTGGGTGACGCTCAGGCTCAGCTCGTCGAGGGCCGTGCGCATGGCCTCGGCCACCTCGGCCACCCCGGAGGCCTCCGCCACATGGGCACGGCCATGATCCGTCAGCTCATGGATGGTCGCGAACAGCTTCTCGACGATCAGGCTCTGCCCGGCATTCTCCCCAGCCGCCTGTTCGGCGATGCTGAGCCCCTCCTCCATGCTGCCCATCCCCTGTTCCATCACCTGGACGGCGTCCGCTGCCTGCTGCTGCACCTTGCCGATCATCGACTCGATCTCGGCGGTCGAGCTGCTGGTCCGCTCGGCCAGGGAACGCACCTCATCGGCCACCACGGCAAAACCGCGCCCCGCCTCGCCGGCGCGCGCCGCCTCGATGGCCGCATTCAGTGCCAACAGGTTGGTCTGGGCCGCGATCGACTGGATCACGCCGACGATGTTACCGATCTCGCGGGTGCTCTCCCCCAGTTGGGCGATGGTCGCCGTCGAGGTGCCCACGGTCTGGCGAATGGCCCGAGTCCGCAGCGACACCTCGGCAAATTGCTGCCGCGCCGTCTCGGCCTGGTGCGTCATCGCCTCATGCATATCGGCGGCCGTGGACGTCGCCGAGTTCAGCCGCCCCATCTGCACATCCAAGGAGCCGAGGATGCGCCGCATTGCCGCCATCACCTGCTCCACCGCCTGGGTCGTGCTGCCATTGTGTTGCTGCAGGCGGTGGTTATCCTGCGCCAGGGTCCGGCTGGTGACCATGACATTGCCCAAGGTGGCATCCAGGTTATCCACCAGGCTGTTGACCCATTGGGTCATGACCCCGGTCTCATCGCTGACCAGACTGGCCCGATCCAGACGCAGACGCAGATTGGCCTCCCCTTCGGCAATGCGTCGCAGCATGCCGATCACCGCACGCAACCGCTGGGCCAGCGGCTGGGCATGGCGGCGATAGAACAGGGCGCCCCCCAGCAGCAAAGCGGCGCCTTGGGTCAGCCCGCCCACCAGCGGCGATAGCGCCAGCGCCTGGGTCAGCCCCCAGGCACCGCCCCAGAGCGGCAACAGGCAACCGAACAGGCCACGCACCAGTCGATAGGCGATGGAGCGGTAGCGGTAGACCTCCTCCAGATCCGCTTCACACATCATGCCCCAGACATCGGGCGAGCCGGGTAATTGCAGGGTGATCCCCTTGCCGATCACCGGGATGTGGCGGTAGTCGGAATAGCCGGGATAGGTGACCTTCAGGTTCTGACCATGCCGAATGGTCTCGCGCACCCCGGGGTGGAGCTGGCCGGTGGCCGGATCGTTGAATTTCAGTTCCAGCTCAGTCTGCTCACGGACCCGCACCTCGCCATAGGCGGTCTGCACCCCATCCTTGAGGTTGTCACCCAGGCTGAAGGTGCGATCCTCGAAGCGGGAGCGCGACAGCGCCACTCCGGGCTCCAGGGTCGGATCGAGCACCGATTTGACCATGAACAGGTAGTTGTCACCGGATTCATGGAAGATGTGCCCCGCCTCGCGCTGGATCAGATCGCCGAGCACGTCGTTGGGGATCCGCGCCCCCAGGGTCGCCACCCGCACGCCATCGCGCAGCACCGGCTGGTAGAACATCAGGGTGATGGCATCATGAAAGGCCGAGCTGCTGGGGCCCAGCTGACGAGTCAGCTCATCCTTGTAGGGGCCGTGCAGACAACGGCCCTGCTGGATCAGCGTCCAGAGCTTGCCCGTCGGCCGGGAGCGCCCCGCCACCCGCTGGCGAGAGCTGACCTGCAGCTCCCCCGCCGCATCCAGCACGAAGAGCTCGCTGGCGTCCGGCAGCAACGACTGTTTATCGGCCAGCCACGCGCTATCCAGGCCGCCGGTCAGGGGTAACAGCTCCGCCAGGCTCTCCAGCAGACGCCACTGCTGTTCACACCACTGGATCAGCAACTCCTTGCGGGTTTGCGCAAAACTCTCAAACGCACTCTCCATCGCCGTCAACCGATCCCGGTTGCAGCGACAGGCCCAACGCATCGCCAGTTTGCCGGTCTTGCCAAACCAGGGTAACCAGTGCTGCTCGTCGTGACTCAACGCCATCTTGTCGCTCTGTAACTGCATCATGCTTCCTTGTATGTTCCGTTATCCAGAGTGGGAAGCAGAGAGGTAGCAAGCGGCGTACCAGAAAGGAGCGGCGTGGGGATAATGCCAGTCAGTTAAGCCTGACTGGCATTATTTTTTCCTGTTTTTCGGATGGG
>JASDSW010000054.1:0-2637 GCA_041441555.1 Aeromonadaceae bacterium | reverse complement strand
CCCCCTTCTAGGGGGCTAATCAAAGCCACCTGCTATGCAGGTGGATTTTTACTGTAAGCCTGGTGACAGGCGAGGGAGGTAGGCTGCATGAACAAGCTGAGGTTGTGCATCTTGGTAGCCCTTGGTTGGCTGTGTGCGCTGCCGGCCTGGTGTTTTGTCCGCGGGGCCGATGTGTCTGCTCTGCCGCAACTTGAGGCGGCCGGGGCTCGCTATAGTGATGACCAGGGGCAGGCGGATCTGCTGGTCATCTTGCAGCGCAATGGCTTCAATGCGGTACGGCTACGGGTCTGGAATCAGCCGGGACAAGATCCCCGTTTCCCGGCCAACCAGAGTGGTCCCGAGGGCTACAGCAGCCCGGCCCAGGTGGTAGCGATGGCCAAACGGGCGCAGGCTCTGGGGCTGGATGTCATGATCGACTTCCACTACAGCGACTGGTGGGCCGATCCCGCCAAGCAATATGTTCCGGTGGCTTGGGAAACCATGACGGTGCCGCAGATGACCCAGGCGCTGGCGGATTTCACCCGGCAGACCATGTTGCAACTCAAACAGGCGGGCGTGACCCCCAAGTGGGTGCAACTAGGCAACGAGATCACCAATGGCATGCTCTGGCCGCTCGGCCGGGTGCCGGAATGGGATAATCTGGCGGGCTTTCTCAAGGCTGGTGGAACTGCGGTCAACTCCGTCTTTCCCGATACTCAGCTGATCCTGCATCTGGATTGTGGTGGTGATAACACCAGCTCCCGCCGCTGGTTCGATGCCATCACGGCGCGCCAGGTGCCCTTCGATATCATTGGACTCTCCTTCTATCCGGTCTGGCATGGCTCCTTGAGCCAGATGGCCAGCAACCTGCAGGATCTGCACCAACGCTATAAAAAACCGGTGATGGTGGTGGAGGCAGCCTACCCCTGGACCAGCCAGAACGGCGATCACGAGAAGAACATCTATACCAACACGGGGGCGGAATCCGATCCCATGACCCCGCAAGGACAGGCTGCCTTCTTGACGCGCTTGCGTCAGACGGTGACCCAGACGCCGGGGGGGCAGGGGATTTTCTACTGGGCGCCGGAGTGGATCCCGACACCGCGGGGAGGCCGTAACGCCGTCACCGGCTGGGACAACGTCACCCTGTTTGATTTCGAGGGCCGGGCCTTGCCGGGTCTGGTGGCCTTTGGCGGGGAGCAAGCGCCATGACGGCTGCCGTTTCCCTTTCCCACACTATTTCGATTCCCTGTGCTTATTGATGGAGATCTCAAGCATGATGACCCGAGCGTTAGCTCTTGTGATGTTGCTGACTGCCGGAGTGCTGTCGGCGACCCAGGCCGCACCGATTATCGGCGCCGATATTTCTCATCTGCCGCAGCTTGAGGCAGCCGGAGCCACCTTCTATGACCATGAGGCCAAAGCGGCCGAAGATCTGCTGCAGATCCTCAAGCGCAATGGCGTGAATCGCATTCGCCTCAAGGTGTGGAACGAACCCGGCAAATACGCCGAGTTCCCCTCCGATCAGAGCAGCCCTGAGGGGTATAACAACCCGGCCCATGTGGTCGCCATGGCCAAACGGGCCCAGGCGGCGGGCCTCCAGGTGATGATCGACTTTCACTACAGCGACTGGTGGGCGGATCCGGGCAAGCAGACTATGCCGGTGGCCTGGCGCAATCTGGATGCGGCCGCGGTGAGCGAGAAACTCTATGCCTTCACCTGGGATGTGATGCAGCAGCTCAAAGAGGCCGGGGTCACTCCCGCCGAGGTGCAGGTGGGGAACGAGATCTCCAACGGCATGCTCTGGCCGCTGGGCCGGGTTCCGGAATGGGATAATCTGGCGAGCTTTATCAAGGCCGGTGCCCGAGCCGTCAAGGAGGTGTCACCCAACTCGCGGGTGGTGCTGCACCTGGATGCCGGTGGCGACAATGCCCGCTGCCGCCGCTGGTTTGATGCCATGGTGGAGCGCGATGTGCAATTTGATGTCATCGGTCTCTCCTTCTACCCGGTATGGCATGGTTCGCTTAGCGATCTGAAACAGAATATGGACGATCTCGGCCAGCGCTACGCCAAACCGCTGATCGTGGTCGAGACCGCCTATCCGTGGACCTCGGAGAATGGCGACAGCCAGAAGAACATCTATACCAGCACCGGATCTGAAATCTATCCGATGACCCGGCAAGGCCAACAACAGTTTTTGACGGCGCTGTGGCAGACCGTCAAGGCGGTGCCACAAGGTCGTGGCGAAGGGGTGATCTACTGGGAGCCGGATTTTATTCCGCAAACCGGAGCCGGTTGGAAGGCTGGAGCCGGGGATGAGTGGGACAATGTGACGCTGTTTGACTTCCAGGGCCGGGCGCTGCCGGGGCTCAAGACCTTCGCGGAGGCGGCCCGCTAGCGGATTGATTTTGTTGGCGCCGTTCCGCCAGCGGTAGGCTTGGACGATTGGCCAACCTGCCGCCTGGTGGGAGCGCCCCAGGGGCGCGAACCAACCACGGGCACCGGCGGGTTCGCGAGCTACGCTCGACTCCTACAATCGGAAACCGAACAGTTACCGCACATGGCCCGTCACACCAAGGCAAAAATGATGCGTCATCTTCCCGTCAGGGCGGGAGCACACTTTGTTGATCTTTTAACCAAAGAATAACTGAGCCCGAT
>JASDSW010000053.1:0-66817 GCA_041441555.1 Aeromonadaceae bacterium | reverse complement strand
AGGAACCATGCACTGGCACCTCGTTTTAGGGGATTAACTCGAACTCGATAGGAAGTGGCTATCGACTAGCTGGATAAAATTGCGCTTGCGTTTGTGCTCTCGGGCGAGCGAGTTCAATCGCTGGTAGAAGCTGGCTCTTACTGCATCATCGGCAGGCAGGGCCTTCTCCAGCCGTTGCAACTGGGCAACCGCCTGCTGATAGGCGCCGTTGTTGGTCTGCTCCACCGTGGTGGCCACCACCCGAAAGTGGTAGCTGAGGGCATCGAAAGGGCGGCGCTGGAGCACTCGATCCGCCAGGGTCAGCAGCGCCTCGGCACCGACCTTGTGCTCCTTGACCCAGTCGCAGGCCTCGTCTTCCCGTCCCTGATCCAGATAGAACCAGAGCAGGGCATCGCGCTGATAATTGATCAAGACTCGCCCGGTGGGCTGATGGGCCGCCTTCAGGGCTGTCTCCACCCGTTGCAGCAAGCCCTCATCGATCCAATCGAGTCGCTTCTGCAGTTGGCTCAGATTCTGGTACTCCTCGAAGCTGGGCTGCTGCTCGAAGAGGCGGTTGGCTAGCGCCCAAGCGCGCGGCTTGTCATTTAGTTGCTCGCACAGCTGGATTTCCATGCGATCGCAGTGGCGATGCTCACTGGAGTCGTTTGCCTGTTGGCGAGCCTTGGCCAGCCAGAACTCGCCATCCAGCGGTTCCTGGTGGTCGAAGCACAACTGGCACAATGCGAGCCAGTCCCGCACGCTCTGGGCCAGCCGGGACTCGATGGCGAGCTCCGTGCGCCACTCGCCCCGCGCCCTGGCGGCGGCGATCAGCGGTGCGGCATAACGCTGGCGCTGCCATCTGCTCTTCCAGTCATCCCCCGGGCTCTGCTGGCGCGCCAGCGCCTGTTCGCACAGCACCAGCAGGCTGGGGTTGTGGCCGGCATCGCCAAAATCGGAAAGGTACGGGAACAGATCCACAGGCCTCTCCAGCAGATGCTCAAACAACCAATCGGCCTGCTGTTGCTCGCTCCACGGCAGTTGCCGGAACAGCTTGGGCAACCGGCTGGTCAGTTCCCCCTCGATGCCGAAACGGTGACCGCCCGAGTCATCTATCTGCTGGAGCACTTGGTTGAGACGCGACAGGGCATGCTCGACCAGTGCCCATTGGGTTTCCACCGGCAGCGATTCCAGCGCCTCCCAGATGGCCTCGAACTGGACTTCGGCTTCGTCGAAGTAGTCCGCTACCTCCCGCCACTCCCACAGGTTCTCCTCGGGCAGTGCCTCGTCGATCTGTTTTGCCAACGAGGCCTGAGTGACCGGTTGGTCACTGCGGTCGGCTCGTTGCAGCCAGTGTTGCCAGCGCCGCTCATCGCGCCCGAGCTCTTCCAGCAGTAGGGTGATCAGCGCCGCCTTCTCCTGTTGGCTAAAGAAGTCGTGCAGTCGTTGCGTCTCGCTCTTTCCCGCTTGCTGCTCACTCTGCGCCATCAGGGCGATGGCCGTGGCGACCGCATGCTTGCACATTACCTGGTAAGTGGCCGCCGGACAGCTGCAACTGCAGGCAATCGTGCCACCTTCCAGGTGGAGTCTGACCTGGTACTCATGGCTGCCAGTCACCCGGGCCGAGACGCTATTGTCTTGCCATGTCAGTTGGTGGACGCTCTCTGCCTTGGCTAGCAGCATGCCTTTGGCAAAGGTCGTCTCACCGGCCAGCGCCACTATCTGCTCGATGTTGATGAGGGGAATGGCTGAGGTCATCGGGGCAATCCTTGAGTGCATGGTGATGGGGCGATAGTTTACCCGAACCAGCGGTAGCGGATAACTCTCTTGCGACCGCGCTTTTATTCAGCTCGTTGCCGTGTCGCCCGCTTGTTCAACCCTCAAGCGCGGCCTTGAGCAGAGAAAAGGGGATGCGCTCCTGCTCTAGTCGCACGTTGGGCTGCCAGTGGGCCTTGAGCCGTTGATAGAGCTGTTGCTCTGCCTCATCCAGGTGGGGCAACTGTTCGGCACCGTGGGCCGTGGCGGTCGGCTCGCTGCCCCACAGGGGGCGGCAGGCGAGCAGGGTCGCCTCATCCATCAGTAGAGAGCGGGTGCGCGGGAAATAGCTGCGCAGTTGCGAGAGCATGGCAAAGCCATGGCTGTCGATATCGCCCCAGTAGTGGATCTGGCAAGTGCCCAGCCAAGGCACGGCCTTGAGCAGTTGCACGCCATAACCCAGGCCGAAGATCACCACACCATTGCGTACCCCAGGAAACGTCAGGCCGTTGATCTTGTTCTCGGTGATAAAGAGCCGATCCACCAGCAGATCCAGCTGGGCGAAGTCGCGCACCGTCAGTGTGATGTCGCTGGCCCCGGCAAACTCCGCCGCCAGTTGCGAGTCCAGCAGACGAAAGCGGATCTGCGGCTCCTCGTAGCGCAGGCCAAAGCGCCGCTCGAAGCCGTGATCGCCGAGGCCGGTCACGCTCTGGTCAATAGCCTGCTCCGGTAGCAGCTGATCCAGCAAACTCTTCAATATGCTCCTGTGCTGCTCGATAAATTTGGTATCGACGCCGGGGATATCCAGCTGCCGCAGGTAGCAATCGGGGCGCGGATGAGCACAGAGGTGGCGGCAGACGGCGATGAGTTCTGGCCAGTGACCCGCCTGTTTTTCCAGTTGGGTCGGATTATCCAGCAGCCAGGCCTGCAGCGCGGGGAAGGCGCCGAGCAGCCGTTCGCTCTCCACGCAAAAGCTCCGCCATGCCTGCGCCTGCCCGACAAAGCGGGCCAGGGCGGCCATATCGGCAAACTCGACGGCGGCAGGCAGCCATTGGCGCCCCATGGTCGGGTAGTGGATCTCCTGTTGTTGCAACGTGACACCGGGCAGATCGGTTAGTCCCTCCTGCAGGCGGGCGATCTGCTGGCGCAGGGCGGCAAAGTCGTGCAGCAGTGCCTTGTCGGTGGGGCGTGGTAGCTTGATGGTGAGCGGGAACAGCGATTCCCCCTGCAGCCAAGCCCGCTGCAGTCCATAGCCTTGCCATTTCTTCAGCAGTTTCTGCTTGAGTGTCTTGAGGTCGAGCATGGTCATCTCACCCCGGAGCCATTTACTTCAGAAGCCTGCACCTCAGAAACCAGCGCGCCGTAGCTGCCGAGGGCCTGATGTTGAGCCAGGCGTTGCCGGTACTCCTCTATGGTCATGTTCAGCAGCATGGAGCGATTCTGCTTCTGATCGACAAAGTGCACATGGCGGACATAGTGCTCGATGACATCGAGCTTCTGCAGGGGGGTGACCAGCAGCAGTTGCAGCCCCAGTTTCTTGAACAGCTCCAGCCCGAAGCGGGTGCTGTCCTTGGATCCGCGGGCGAAGGCCTCATCGATCACCACCAGATTGAAGCGGCGCTCGGCGCGCGTCGGCGGCGTCTCACTGCCGACCAGCCGGTATTGCAGCAAGATGGCGGCGGCCAGAATGGAGTAGGCCAGCTTCTCCTTCTGCCCGCCCGATTTGCCGCCGGAGTCGGAGTAGCACTCCTTCTCGCTGCCATCCTCCCGGTAGCGTTCGATGACGTTGAACAGATGCCAGAAGCGCACATCGACCACCTTCTGGGTCCATTTTTGATCCTGGCGCATCTGCTCGATCAGCGACTTCACCTGTTCGAACTTCTGCTCCGAGTAGAGGTTGTCATCCAGCGTGTGCTCGACACACTGTTTGAGGCGCTGCTTGAACTCGCGGATCTCCACATCCGGGGAGGAGACACTGTCGATCTCGATAAAGGTGCCGACCTGGTAGTCCAGTGCATGCAGCGACTGGTTGATGAGCCGGATGCGGGCATCCATCTCCTCTTCATGCTTGTCGAGCTGGCTGCGGAACAGGGCCATGGCGCGGATGGTGTCGCGGTTGAGCATCTCCTTGAAGCGGGCCTCGTGGCGTGGCAGATCCTCCTGCTGCAGTTGCTGGAGTATCTGTTGATACTCCCTCAATGCTGCCAGGCTCTTGTCCAGTTCACTGGCATCGTTGGGAAAGCGGTAGTGGAAGGTGCTCATGGCATCGAGCATTTGTCCCTCCTTCTTGCGCCGCTTCTCCTCCAGATGTTGCACCCGGTCGTTGAGTTTGCCGCGCAGCAGGCTGGTCTGGTTGGTCAGCATGTCGATGCGCAAGCCAGAGCCGGCGCCATACTCCTGATAAAACTGCGCCAGGGTCGCAAAGCAGAGCTCGCGCTGGGCGGGTGGCACGGCAGCCAGCAAGGTCTCTTTTTCTGCCAGTGCACGGCAGTCGGCCTCGATCTCGCTCTGCTGTTGCCCCAGGCTGGTCAGCAGGCTATCGCGCTCGTTCCCGAGCGCCTTGAACGCTTGCTTGGCCAGGGCCAATTGTTGCTGCAGCGCCTGCAGCAGATCCGAGCTCTGCTCCAGCGCCTGCACCTCTTGCTGCAGTCGTTCGATCTGCTCGCTGAAGCGAGGCCAGTTGAGTTGCTCAAACCCCAGATTGAAATCGGCCAGTCTCAGCGCCTGATGGCGCAGCTGATCGAGCGCAGTGCGGCGCTGCTCCTGCTGTTGCAACTGCTGCCGGAGTTGGTGGATTTGCTGCTGCAACTGGCTGTACTGCTGGGCCAGCAGCTGGATCTTCTCCTTGTTGCTCCAGCCCAGCACATAGCGGCTCTTGTCCTGCAGGGCGTGCCTATCATCTTTCTCGTGGCGTGAGGGACCGGATTTGATCTGGCCATTGAGGGATAACGCCTTGTCGCTGCGGCGAAAGGTAGCCAGATCCTCACAGCAGAGATAGTCAAAGCGTTGCAGCTCCTTATGCAACCAGTTGTATTGTTCACAGGCCGGTTTGATCTCCAGCTTGCCCAGCAGTGAGTCCGGGCTCGCTGGGGTCGGCAGATAATCGGCAGGTTGGCGCACCCGGTAATAGACCAGACGACTGCCCAGATGAGTTTTTTCTACCCATTCGCTGATGGCGGCGTAGAGCCGCTCCGGCACCAGCAGGCTCAGGGCAAAATTGTGCAGCACCCGCTCCATGGCGCCTTGCCAGGCGAGCTCCTTACCCTTGACCTGCAGTAGCTCACCGACAAAGGGAAGCTGGCTCTCGTCGAGCCCCAGCTCGGCACAGAGGCGTTCACGAATGGCCAACTGCTGACCGGGAATGTTGCTCTGTCGTTTCTTCAGCGCGGCGAGCTCGTCGCCCAGTTGTTGCAAGCGGGTATCCTGTTGCCACTCCTGCTGCTTGAGCGTGTCTCGCTCCTGCTCCAGTTGCGCCAACTCGCCCTGCAGTGTCTCGGCCTTCTCCTTGGCGGCGGCCAGGTTGCTGACAAAGCTCTCGGGCGCCAGGGTATCCGGCAGATCCAGCGCCTCGGTCAGGCTGCGGTAACCCAGATAGTGCTGCCGCGCCGTGTCGCGCTCCTGACCCAGGCGGTGCATCTCCCCCTGCAGCTGCTGCAAGCGGCTACCGCCATTTTCCAGGATCTGCTGCTGCAGGGTGGCAACCTGTTGCTCCTGTTCACCGAGCCTGCGATCCAGGCTCTCGCGCTGCAGCACCAGCTTGTCCAGGCTCTGGCGGCTGCGCTGCAGTCGTTTTTCATACAATGTGATGGCATGTTGGGCCATGAAGCCATCGGTCAGCTCCCGGCACTGTTGAATGTGTTGCTTCTCCTGTTCGGCCTGCAGCACCTCTTCCCCCAGTCGGCTGACGGGTTCCAGCAGCTCCACTTTCTGGCGGGCGGCGACCACCGCATCATGCAGCCGCTTGAGATCGTCATAGTTGCGCTCCAGCTCCTGGATCAGCCCCTCGACATCGGGCTGGGTCAGCATGTTCTGACGCACGAAGTCGGTGACCGAGCCCACGGATTTCATGGAGATGGTCTGGTTGAAGAGATCCAGCGCCTTGCCGTCGCTACCCAGCCCCAACGCCTTGCAGAAGGCTTGCTGGTAGGGGGGGAAGGTGTCGAACTGCTCGCATCCACCTTGTTGTTTCAGTCGCTTCTTGAGCCCGGCAATCTTGTCACCAAAGCCGGTGAAGTGGCTGGCGATGGTGAGGGGCTGCTCGGCCACCAGAAACAGTCGTTTGACCCGCTTATCGGCGGGTGGCAGCCAGCACACCTGGGCCAGGGTGACGCTCTGTTGCAGGGCGGCGGAGTGGAACTGGGCTAGCAGTACGCTGTAGTGATCCTTGCCGCGCAGGCCGACCGGGCGCGCCTTGCCATAGTCATCTTGCTGGGAGGTATAGAAGCCGTGGAAGTAGGATTCCAGCGAGCGCTCCTTCTCCTCGGCGCCTGCCGCCTTGTTGAAGGCCAGCTTGCGGGTGGGCACCAGCAGGGTGGTGAGACCATCCACCAGAGTCGATTTGCCACTGCCGATGTTGCCGGTCAGCAGGCTGTTGTCGCCCTCTACGGCCAGATGCCAGATCTGCTGATCGAAGGTGCCCCAGTTGAACACCTCGAAACGCATCAGGCGAAAGCCCTGCAGGGCCTGATTTGGCAGGCTGGCTTCAGCAGAGACTGGTGTGTTCAGCTCACTATTCACTCGGCGTTCTCCTCGTTGTTCTCTTCAGCGTAATCTTCCGTGTTCCCGGCGACAGCCAGTTTTTGCGCCAGTAGCTGGTTGAATTCCACTATCTGTTCGGCGGTGACGAAGGCCTTGAGAATGCGCGGCACCTCGAAGTCATCCGGATGCTTGGGTAGCATGGAGAGAAAGCCCATCTCATCACACTTCTTGATCAGCGCATCCAGCTCGCGGCGTTGCTTCACCTCGTTACCCACCTCGGGGAAGTAGGGTAACAACCACTGATGGATCTCCTGCCGGGTGACGATGAGGCGGGGCGCACTCTCTTCGCTGTCGTGCTCGGCCAGCCGCTTGCGCAGACAGACCAGCAGCAGCGTCTGGGCAAAGCTCAGGCTGCGGCGGCTGACAAGGCGTGGCAACTCCTGACCGGACTCTTCTTCCGCGCTCTCGGGCTGCTTCAAGAAGGCGTACCCTTCGGCCTCGTCGATCAGCAAGGAGAGGCCAATCTGCTGGAAGTAGTCGCGGATGCTGTATTGTTCGCGCAGTAAGACCTGCCAGAGATCCCGTTGCCGATGCAGATAGAGGGGGCCCTTGAGCAGCCGGATGAGTACGGCAGACTTGTCCCGTTGGGCCTCTGCCCCCGATAAGCCTGTTTCATGGATAGTCGACATGGTTACAGCTCCCTGACAAAGGTAATGGCTGGAATGCGCAATATCCGCCAGAGTTCAGGCTCGGCCTGCCAGCGGATCTGTTGTTCCCGGCTGCTATCGATATGGGCGGGCAGCGTCTGTTCGCAGGCCAGCTTGATATAGGTGAGCACTTCATCCAGGCCATGGCGTATCGGGTAACGCTCTATGACTTGGGCCAGGGTTGTCTGCCCCTGATGTTCACTCAGGCAGAGGTGGACCTGGCGTTGCAACTGCTGCTCATCGATATGGCTCACCTCGAACAGGGTACGTAGATCCACCTCTGCCTGCGGTGCTGCTTCGGCCACCGAGCTACTGAACTGTTCGCTCTGGGGGGTATGGTAGAGGCCGCGACTGAGCAGCACAGAGAGCGTGGCCTGCTGCTCTGGCACAGAGGCAAAATCGGGGTAGCTGCGGCAGTCGATCTCTTCTAAGTGATGCGCCTGGGCCTCGAAGTCGCGGATCAGCTCCAGAATGCGTTTATTGTCCTGAGACTGCTCCTGGATGTAACGGCGCAGCTGGTCGGTGATCTGCTGGCGGGTGAGGTTCACCTTGGCACCCGCCTCCAGCAGGTAACTGTAGAGATGGCTGAGTAGGGTGTCTTGTTGCACCAGGTTGCGGGCCTCTTCATGTGCCAGCAGTGACTGCAGGTTATGGCGCATGGCACTGCGCATCTGGGGCGTCATCAGTAGCTCGAAGAAGGCGCTGAAGGACTGCCCCTCATCCGAGCTGTCGATGACATCCTGATCGCCAAACACCTGATCCAGTACCAGCCCCTTGCGCAGGCCGCTGCGGGTGATGGTCTTGCGCGTCTCCTTGTCCAGACTGCGGAAGTTGGCCTCCACCTGGCGAAAATCCCCCAGCAGTTGCCGCGAGAGATCGCTCAGAAAAAACAGCCGTTCGCGGATCTGGGTGGCCGACATACCCGTATCCTGTCCCAGCTCGACGGCACAAATGGCCTGCTCGATCTCGGCCTTGCGGGCGCGTAGGGTGGCCAGCTTGGTGGCACTATCTTCCGTGGTGCCGTGGACCAGATCCCCGATCAGCTCCAGTAACAGTTTGAGTCGTGACTCGGTGCCGACGAAGCGGCGCCCCTGCATCTCCTCGATCCAGCGCAGGGCTTTTTCGATCTCGGGTAACAGGTCGCACTCGGGTTCATCACTCTGTAGCGGCAGGTATTTGCGCAGATAGCCGCCCCGGCTGTTGATCCAGTCATCGATATAGGCGCGCGCACTCTTGGGAAACAGCTCGGGACCATGGCTGTCGGCAATGTCCTGCAGGTGATGCTCCAGTGCATCGATCAGTTCCTGATAGGGGATGGCGCGGCGGTTTTTGGCCAAGAAGACACGATGCAGAAAGCTGGCGAGCAGGGCAAAGTGCGGGGAGCGCAACAGACGCAGGGCCAGGCTTTGCTCCTTGAACTGCTCCAAAAAATCAAAGCTCAGATCCTGGTTCATGGGGCGACTCCTGGCAGC
This sequence comes from Aeromonadaceae bacterium, assembly GCA_041441555.1. Classification (GTDB taxonomy): domain Bacteria; phylum Pseudomonadota; class Gammaproteobacteria; order Enterobacterales; family Aeromonadaceae; genus Pseudaeromonas. Next base: position 58,209 of record JASDSW010000053.1, on the reverse strand, counting down.
AGGCGGCAGTTGGTCAGTGTGGCGACCAGCTCAGGGTTGGCCAGGCGTAGCGGATGGGAATGGGGATCGAGCCGGGCATCCGGCGAGCAGTCGACTCGCCACTGTTGCAGCAAGTAACCCACCAGCGCCTCGCGCACTGTCAGCGTCAACTGCCCATCGGTCATGCCATAGTCCAGCGCTATGGCCTCTGGGTGGGCAAGCGCGGGGTGGGGGACGAGCGTCAGCGTCACCTGGCGCTGCCAGGCGCAGTCTGCCTCGCGCTGCTCTGTGGTTGGGGCTTGCGCCAATTCGCGCACTTGCAGCAGGCGGGTGGTGACGAAGTCACGAAATTCACCATGCCGCCGATCGTAGGCGCGTACATGCCAGCGGTGGCCGTTATTCACCAACACATGGGGTACCAGCTCGCGCTGCGTCTCCCCCGAACTTAAGGAGTGATAACGTACGCTGACGGCCCGCCGCTGTGTGATGGCGCGCATCAGGGTGGCTATGGTATCGCGGGTCGGATGGATGAGACGGATGGCATCGACACAGTGTTCGCCGGGGGGCGAGATCTGGTTCACGCCTTCGCCCATGCCCTGACTCAGGCGGCTTAACAGGATTTCCGGCTCATGGTTAAACAGTGGCGCAAAGCCGGGGGTGATGTGATAGCGCTTGGTCTGGTGTCTGAGCTCAAGATTCTCCGGAGCCAGCTCACGATAGAGCGCCAAATCTCGGGTACAGGAGGCGGATCCGACCGCGAACTGGCGGAGCAGATCGGCCTTGCTCACCTCGCCAAAGTAATAGAGGCAGAAATCGATAAACGTCAGACGTTCACGCTGGGCATGGGGGTAGAGGGATAGGTCATCGAGTCTGGACATGATGCTTCTCATCGCACTGGATGTGGATAAGGGTATAGATCAAATCAAATAGATGCAATCATTATGATTTGATTGCGACGGTGTTGCTCACCATGTTGCAGTTGGCGGCGGTGTTGTCGATCTGAACCTTAGCCTGTCAGCGAGGCTGACGGGGTATGCCGGCGAGTAGCTTGTGGATGGCCTTATCCGTATTTTCCAGACACTCCCGTGCTTTGATTTGCCACTCGGCGATGGAAAGGGTGGGGGCTGTGTCGCTATCACCCATGAGTTGAAACTCCAGGCTTACCGTCTGTGCATAGAGGGTTATGAGCTGTGAGCGCAACTCACCAGGGCCCAGTTCCAAGAATGCTTCCCGCGTGTCGCTCCATCCTCGGCCATGAGAGACACAATGACCATGGGCCAGCAACCATCCCTCCATCGCCCAATGCAGCGCAGAGCCTAAGTGGCCAGAGACCCAGTTCACCGCATCGCCGGAGTCGAGCAAGCGGCGTGCGTTGGCTAGATTGCTGTTTGCGGCTTGAATACAGTCGTCACTGCGCATCTTTTTTCATCGCGGTTCTATGGCGGCGGCCAGCCAGTCGAGCCCTTGGCTGGCGAAGACGAAGAGCTGCTCGCTGTACCCCTGGGCGATCACGCTGCGGATGATCTCGGGGTTGATATTCAGGTAGTCGTGGACCAGGGCGTTGCGCAGACCGATGATCTTGCGCCAGCCGCTCAGACTATCGGGCGTCAGCTCGCTGCGTTGCACCAGGATCTCGAAGGCCTGATAGGCGTCTTGCGGGCTATGGCCAGCAAGCGCCTTGGCCCAATGTTTGGCGATGCCAATACAGGCCTCGATGGCTACCTGTAGTGTGCGTTCGGCAGCCCGGTATTCCAGATTGGAGAGTGGCCGCTCCGCCAGAATGGTGCGGATCTCCAGTAACTCGGCCTGATAGCGTGACAGGCTTAAACGCAGGGCGTTGATATAGGCGTTATCACTCATCTCTCTTTCCTGATATGTCATTTGAGCCGGGATAATTGATCTCCATCTGCGACATGATTCGTGCCTCTTCCTGCAGGCGTCGCCCCTCATCCCGGCTATAGAGCGGTGTATTTGCATCTATGATGGCGAAGGCCAGTGGAATGGGGGCCTGGTTGATATCCACCACCGAGAGCTTTCCTTCCGGCAGTTGCAGCGCTCGTTGCCAGTCGAGGGCCAAGAGCTCGGGGCGCAGACGATTTTCTAATGGGTCATCCAGTTTCACTGGCGCGAAGGCGACCGCCAGATCCCAGTCGCTGAGCGGCCCAGAATTGCCCTTGGCTCGCGACCCATAGAGCCATAACACCAGCACCTCGGGGCAAGCCTGGGCCAAGGTAACCAATTGATGCTGTATCTGGTTTTCGGGCTGCATGTCGGTGCGAGTGGGTGATTGGGCTGAATGAGGGGTATGGTGCCATAAGGGCGCAGCCATGTATTCACGGGCAGCAGAAAATGAGCGAGATGCCGCCAAAATCATCGCCTGTTGGCGGCAACCTGGCCATGGCAAACCCCAGAAACATCAAAGCCCCTGGAAGTGGGGCTTTGGTGTTTTAGCGGGCTGATGCTTATTCGATATTTTGGATCTGTTCGCGCATTTGCTCGATGAGGACTTTGAGCTCGACGGCGGACTGGGTGGTGTCGGCGTTGATGGACTTGGAGCCGAGGGTGTTCGACTCGCGGTTGAACTCCTGCATCATGAAGTCGAGGCGTCGGCCGCAGGCGCCGCCTTTTTTCAGGATCTTGCGGGTCTCGGCGATGTGCATGCCGAGGCGGTCGAGCTCTTCGGCCACGTCGATGCGCTGGGCCAGCAGGATGATCTCCTGCTCGACGCGGGTCGGTTCCAGTTCCAGCTTGGCTTCGGCCAGACGGTCGATGAGCTTCTGGCGCTGCCAGTCGAGGATCTGCGGCATGAAGGCGCGCACCTTGGTCACTTCGCCCTCGATGCCATCCAGACGCTGCTCGATGACGCTCTTGAGCTTGTCGCCTTCGCTCTGACGGCTCTCGACGAACAGGGCCAACACCTCATCGAAACCGGCCAGCAGACGGGTGTTCAGCTCATCCATGTCTTGCTCGGGGGCTGCCATGACACCCGGCCAGCGCAGCACGTCCAGCGGGTTGAGCTGGCCTTGACCGGCGCGGTCGATGACCCACAGGGCGCTGTCGATCAGCTGTTCGGCCAGCGCTTCGTTGATCTGCAGTTGACCGACGTTGGTCTGGCTTTCGAAGCGCAGGTTGCATTCGACCTTGCCGCGCTCGAGCTGCTTGCGGAAGCGTTCACGCAGGATTGGCTCCAGGCCTCGCAACTGCTCGGGCAGACGCAGGTAGGTTTCCAGATAGCGTTGATTGACGGAGCGAATTTCCCACACCGCCGTGCCCCAGTCCCCTTTGAATTCCTTGCGGGCGTAACCAGTCATGCTGTGAATCATACGGATCTCTTCGGTCGATAAAGAAGTGCCGGGATTATATCCTCGCCGTCGGCAAAAAGCCCGTCATGTGAAAAGCCGGCGGCGATCCCGTATACTGGCGGCCATTTCCCGATGAAGTAGAGAAGATCCCATGCGTCCCAATGGCAGAACGCCCGCGCAAATGCGCCCGGTTACCATCACCCGTCACTTCACCGCCCACGCCGAAGGCTCGGTGCTGATTGAATTCGGTCAGACCAAGGTGCTGTGCAATGCCAGCGTGGTCGAAGGGGTGCCCCGTTTCCTCAAAGGCAAGGGACAGGGCTGGATCACTGCCGAGTACGGCATGTTGCCGCGCTCGACCCATTCGCGGATGAATCGCGAGGCCGCCTCGGGCAAGCAGGGGGGACGTACCCTGGAGATCCAGCGCCTGATCGGTCGCGCCCTGCGCGCTGCCGTCGATCTGACCAAGCTGGGTGAAGTCACCATCACCATCGACTGCGATGTGATCCAGGCCGATGGCGGCACCCGCACCGCGGCCATCACCGGGGCTTGTGTGGCTCTGGTGGATGCGCTGCGCTGGTTGCAGGAGCAGGGCAAGCTGAAAACCGATCCGCTCAAATACATGGTGGCGGCCGTGTCGGTCGGCATCCACGAGGGGCAGGCCATCTGCGATCTGGAGTATGTGGAAGACTCCGCGGCCGAGACCGATATGAATGTGGTGATGACCGAATGCGGCAAGATCATCGAGGTACAGGGCACCGCCGAAGGGGAGCCTTTCAGCCAGGATGAGTTGCTGCAACTGCTGGAGCTGGCCAAGGGCGGCATCGCCGAACTGGTCGCCCAGCAGAAACAGGCCCTACTGTAATTGATGAACTAACGCGGCGGATGCCGCGTTTTTTGGATGAACCCCGTAAAAGATGAAGGACCAAGAGGACCAAGCATGAAAGCCTACCAGCGCGAGTTTATCGAGTTTGCCCTGAGCAAGCAGGTATTGAAGTTTGGCGAATTCACCCTGAAATCGGGTCGCAAGAGCCCCTATTTCTTCAATGCCGGCCTGTTCAACTCCGGCCGTGATCTGGCCAAGCTGGGCCGCTTCTATGCCGCCGCCCTGATGGATGCCGGCATCTCCTATGACGTGCTGTTCGGACCGGCCTACAAGGGGATCCCCATCGCCTCGGCCACCGCCGTGCAGCTGGCGGAAGTGCACGATCAGGATGTTCCCTGGTGCTTCAACCGCAAGGAGGCCAAAGATCACGGCGAGGGTGGCAACCTGGTCGGCAGCCCGCTCCAAGGGCGCATCATGCTGGTGGATGATGTGATCACCGCCGGCACCGCCATTCGTGAGTCCATGGATATCATCAAGGCCAATGGCGCCGAGCTGGCCGGGGTGCTGATTGCGCTGGATCGCCAGGAGAAGGGCAAGGGCGAGCTCTCGGCCATTCAAGAAGTGGAGCGCGACTACCAGGCGAAGGTGATTGCCATCATCACTCTGGGCGATCTGATCCGTTACCTGGAAGAGAAGCCCGAGATGGCGGACGCCCTGGCACAGGTCCGCGCCTACCGGGCGCAATACGGCATCGAGGCTTGATGAAGCGGCCCGATTGAAGAGACCTCAGTGGCTCATCTCGAACCTGAGATGCCCGTGTCTCACCGCCGACAAAACCCTGCATTTTATGCGGGGTTTTGTTTTTTTTGGGGCCATGGCCTGAAACAACCCTGAGGCTTTGTGGGAGCGGTGGAAAAAAGAGCCAATCGAACTTGTCGACTCTCGGAAGAGCGGTCATGATTGCCTCCGTCAAAACTGGTTTACATGACTTCAATAAATGAGTGAGGGAGTTTTCGCATGAACAAGGGAGTAATCGCGGGTTTAGTGGCTGCGGCCCTGGTGGGTGGCGGTGCTTATTATGCACTGAATGGCAAGTTGGGTGGTGGCTCAGGTGTCCAGAGTCTGGACTATGTCCCGGCGGATACCCTGGTCTTTGCCGGTGGTCTGGAGCCCATGAGCTGGGGTGATCTGGCGGCGTTCCGTGACAGTTTCTCCATGGCGTCTAACCCGGCCCAGATGCAGAAGATGGTTGACGATCTGGTCAAGTCCGAGCTGGAGAGCACCGAGAAGGCGCCGGATGGCGTGCGTCTGATGCTGAGTCTGTACACCGACTACCTGACCACCGTCATGGACAAGAATTTCAAGCCGGAGACTCTGGGGCTGGCGGACAAAATCGACTCCGCATTCTATACGGTCGGCGCCCTGCCGGTCGTCCGCATCAAGCTGGCCAATGAGTCCGCATTTGATGCCTTCCTGGCCAAGGCCGAGGAGCGCTTCAAGCTGAAGGCGGTTGAGGGCAAGCTCGATGGTTTCAGCTATCAGCGTTATGCCTTGAGCACCGATGGCAAGAATCCGCTCTATCTGGCCATCGGCAAGCGGGATGGTTTCGTGGTCTTTACCCTGGATGCCGGTGAGCTGATCCCGGCCAACGAAGGGTTGGCCGTGGCCTTTGGCCTGACCAAACCAGCCCAACCGCTCAAGAGCAGCGGTGTACTGGAGGCCATGGTCAAGGAGTATGGCTTCAAGCCCTTCTCCCTGGGCTACCTGAACCACGAGGCCCTGGTTCGCATCCTGACTCGCGCCGATAATCCGGTTGCCAAGTTGCTGGACAAGGTCAGCGAAGGCGAGGCGACCACCGAGTTTGCTCCGTTGCGCTCCGCTGCCTGCCAGAGCGAGCTCGAGGGCATGGCAGCGCTGTGGCCGAAGACGGTATTCGGCTATACCAAGCTCGAGAGCGATGGCTCGCCGATCCAGGTTTCCAGCCTGATGAAGGTGGTCTCCACCGATGCGGCCGCCATGGAACAGCTGCAGAAGCTGCGCGGTTTCCTGCCCGATCTGTCGGCTGGTCAAAGCAAGTTCTCCTATCAGATGGGTCTGAACATGGATGAGCTGACCCCGGTGCTGACCAACCTGTGGACCCGTGCCATCCAGGCCAAGTTCAGCTGTGAGCCGCTGGTGGCGGCCCAGGCCGAACTCAAGCAGGTCAATCCGAGCCTGCTGGGCGCCATGACCGGCATGGTGCAGGGCATCCAGGGCGTTGGTGTCGATCTGCAAAGCCTGAGCCTGAAGCCTGCCGTCGATGGCAGTGATATGCCGCAAATTGCCGATCTCTCCTTCATGGCGACCGTCTCCAGCAAGCAGCCGCAACAGCTGTGGAGCATGCTGGCGATGATGCAGCCGGAGCTGGCGGCGATGCAGTTGCCGGCGGATGGTCAGAGCGTCGAGTTGCCGCTGCCGCTGCCGGTTGAGCTGCCAGGCAAGATCAAGCTGGGCCTGTTCGGCAAGCACATTGTGCTGTTCAGTGGTGACAAGGCCGAGGCCCTGACCGGTGATCTGGCCAAGCAGGAGCTGAAGCCGAATGGCTTGTTCCACCTGGGCCTGGATTATGGTCTGGTGGCCGATGCCGTCGATCTGCTGTTGCAGGATAAGCAGGCCAAGCTGGCAGCCCTGGCCGCCGAGGCAGAAGCCGAAGCCCAGAATGGCACGGATGAGAGCGCCGCTGCTGACGATGCTTACTCCGATGAGGAGTTCACGCCGATGTCCGCTGCTGACCGCAAGGAACGTGCCGCGGCTGAAGTGGAAGAGCTGAAGGCTGGTCAGGCGATGATCAACGGCCTGCGCGGCATGCGTCTGAGCTCCAATCTGGACTTCACCGAGAGCGGTGTGGACATCAGCGCCGACATGGAGTTGCCGAAGAAATAAGCGTCACCGCGATGCAACGACAAGAGGGGTGGACTGGGTCCACCCCTCTTTTTTTGCTGACGTTTACGAAGCGGACTAGCCCTTGGGCACCATGGTCACCTGCGGTAGTGGCCGTTTGAACCCTTCTGCGGCAAAGGCCAGACTGGCGCGCTCCTGCAGCGAGAAGAAGACATCCCAGTAGTCGCCATTCTTGACCCAGGGGCGCACGATGATTTGCACGGCGGTATCGGTCAGCGCCGCCACGGCAATCACGGGGGCAGGCTCGGGCAGGATGCGCTGATCCTCCTGGACCAGGCGGGCCAGCAGCTCCTTGGCGCTGCGCAGATCGACGTCATAGGCCAGATTGAAGCTCAGATCGACGCGGCGGGTCTCCATGCGCGAGTAGTTGGTGATGGTGCCGTTAGGGACCACCACCATCTTGTTGTCGCCCGTGGTCAGTACCGTGGTGAAGATCTGAACCGTCTGCACCACGCCCGAGGTGCCGGCGACCTCGACAAATTCCCCCACCTTGATCGGACGAAATAGAATGAGCAGCACGCCGGAGGCGAAGTTGGAGAGGGAGCCTTGCAGCGCCAGGCCGACGGCCAAGCCGGCGGCACCGATCACCGCCACGAACGAGGCGGTCTGCACGCCGATGCGGCTGAGAGCGGCAATCAGCACGAAGGCCAGGATGGCGTATTTGACCAGATTGCCGATGAAGTCGGTGATGGTGGAGTCGAGATGGCGGGCCTTCATCAGCCGCGTCATGCCGCCGGTCAGCAGGTTGGCGGCAAACCAGCCGATGAGCAGCGTCAGCAGGGCGGCGGTGATGTTGACCCCATATTCGATGAGCAGGGTCTGGTTGTTGGTCAGCCAGTGCGTGGCATTGTCGAGAATTTCAGTTTCCATGAGTGCTCCTTGGGTCGGCAGGGGCGGGAAACTGCATTCCCGCCGTCAGCTTTGTAGCAACTGGTTATGAATAAATTGCCATTGGGTGTCGAAGTTGGCCGTCGGTCGCAGCCGGAACTGACTACGCACAAACTGGCTGAGGCGGCCTTCCACATAAGCTAGCAGAAGATTGGCCAATTGAGCCTCTTCCACCGAGAATCCCTGGCCCTCGCGCAGCTTGCGCTCCCGTAGCACCTGTTTGAGCTGGCTCTCGAGCTTGTCGAACATGTGGGTCACCCGATCGCGCAACCGCTCGTGTTCTCCCTGCAGGGCATCGCCGGTCATGATGCGGGTGATCCCCGGGTTCAATTCGGAAAACTTCAGCAACAACAGCAAGATGCGCTCGCAACGGGTCAGGGTGTCCTTCTCTTCGTTCAGGATCAGATTGACTCGGGAGAGCAGCGTCTCCTCGATGAAGTCGATCAACCCCTCGAACATGCGTGCCTTGCTGGGAAAGTGGCGGTATAGCGCCGCTTCCGAGACCCCGACCTCGGCGGCCAGACTCTTGGTCGTGATCCGTTGCCCGGCCTGATGTTCGAGCATATGGGCCAGAGCCTGCAGTATCTGTTCACGGCGGTGAGGAGCCTGAGCCGTCGTTGGCGTAGCAGTTTGCGTTGTCATGTCCGAATAATCCCTAAACGAGAAGGCCGTGTGGAACCATTCGCCGAGCCGTGGTGGCCTCGGCGATACTGCATTCCGGTCATCAATGACGACCGGAGGAGCCAAAGCCCCCTTCACCCCGTTCGCTGCTGTCAAACTCGTCGACAATGGTGAAGCTGGCTTGCACCACCGGCAGGAAGACCAGTTGGGCGATGCGCTCACCAGGTTGGATGGTGAAGCTCTGCTGGCCGCGGTTCCATACCGAGACCATCAGTTGCCCCTGATAGTCGGAGTCAATCAGACCGACCAGGTTTCCCAACACGATGCCGTGCTTATGGCCGAGGCCGGAGCGCGGCAGTATGGTGGCACACAGCCCCGGATCGGCGATGTGAATGGCCAGCCCGGTGGGCAACAGGGTGGTCGCGCCGGGAGCCAGCTCGACGGCGGCATCCAGACAGGCGCGCAGGTCGAGGCCGGCAGAGCCCGGAGTGGCGTATTCCGGCAACGGGAATTCCTGGCCGATGCGTGGGTCGAGGATCTTCAGTTCAATCTGTTTCATGCTGGTACTTCTTGATGATGAGAGCCAAGAGGTGGCGGGCCACCTCGGTTTTGCGAGCCAGGGGGAGTTCTTGACGACCACCGGGCCAGAATACGGTCAGCGCATTGTCATCGCTGTTGAAGCCTTGTCCTTCCCGGGCCACATCGTTGGCGGCGATCATGTCCAGCTTCTTGCGGGCCATCTTGTCGAGGGCGTAATGCTCGACATCCCGGGTCTCGGCGGCAAAGCCGACCACGAAGGGCTTATCGGCCAGGGCGGCGACTTCGGCGATGATGTCGGGATTCTTCACCAGGGTCAGAGTCACTTCATCGGCTGACTTCTTGATTTTTTGAGGAGAAATTTCTGCGGGGCGATAGTCGGCCACGGCGGCGCAGCCGATCACGATCTGCTGCTGGGCCACCTCGGCCATGACGGCGGCCTGCATCTGCAGGGCGCTCTCCACATCGATGCGGCGCACCCCGACTGGGGTGGGCAGATTGACCGGGCCGGTCACCAGGGTGACGTCGGCACCGAGCTCGGCCGCGGCGGCAGCCAGGGCAAAGCCCATCTTGCCGGAGCTGTGGTTGCTGATGTAGCGCACTGGATCCAGCGCTTCGCGGGTTGGCCCTGCGGTGATCAGCACGCGCAGATCCAGTTTGGGTTTGGCGAAGAAACGGCAGCACTCGGCAACCAGTTCATCTGGATTGAGCATGCGACCCGGCCCCACATCGCCGCAGGCCTGGTTGCCGGAGGCCGGCCCCCACAGCTGCACTCCGCGCTGGGCTAACAGTTGCAGGTTTGCCTGGGTGGCGGCGTGCAGATACATCTGCTGATTCATGGCTGGTGCCACAGCCACCGGTGACGGAGTGGCCAGGCACAGGGTGGTCAACAGCTCATCGGCCATGCCGCTGGCCAGTCGGGATATCACATTGGCGGTGGCCGGGGCAATCAGCACCAGATCGGCCCATTTGGCCAGCTCGATATGGTTCATCCCCTGTTCGCTGGCCGGGTCGAGGACACCGGCGGGTATGGTGTGGCCGGAAACGGCCTGCAGAGTTAGCGGCGTGACGAAGGCGCGGGCCGCGTCGGTCAGTACGACCCGGACTTCGGCCCCCTGTTCCCGCAGGCGACGCACCAACTCAGGGCTCTTATAGGCGGCAATGCCACCGCTGACGCCCAGCAGTATGTGTTTATTCAGCAGTTCCATTGATTCCATTTCCGGCTGCTCGGTCGAGAGGGCAAGAGAATATCACAAGCCTCGGCATCGGAGCAGAAGCCGCCATCACACCCTGCAGCATCGAAAAAGGACGCTACCGAGGAAGCATGTTCAGGCGAATCCGTACAGCTGACAGGCGACGTTCGGCGTGGGCTTGCTATCTTCTGTGGCATGACGCCTGCCTGTGGACAGGCAAGAACCCTGCAAGGAGCACGCCATGGGGATCCAGGACTGGCCGGCGGCCGAACGTCCCAGAGAAAAGCTATTGAGCCGCGGGGCCAAGGCGCTGAGCGATGCGGAACTGCTCGCCATCTTCTTGCGTACCGGCGTCAGTGGTTGCGATGCGGTCGAGCTGGCGCGACGGCTGCTTGGCGAGTTTGGCTCGCTGCGCGGGCTGTTTGCCGCCGATCAGCACAGCTTCTGCCAGGCTCATGGCCTGGGGGTGGCCAAGTATGTGCAGCTGCAGGCGGTACTGGAGATGAGTTGCCGCTATCTGGATGAGGAGATGAAACGCGGGGATGCCCTGACCAGTCCCGCCGCCACGCGCCGTTTCCTGCAGGCCCGGTTGCGCGATCGTCCTCAGGAGGTATTTGCCCTGTTGCTGCTGGATAATCAGCATCGGGTGCTGCAGTTTGCCGAACTTTTTTTCGGAACTCTGGATGCGGCCAGCGTCTACCCGCGCGAAGTGGTACAAACCGTACTCAAATATAATGCAGCGGCGGTGATCCTCTGCCATAATCACCCGTCCGGCGTGGCTGAGCCTAGCCGGGCAGACCGAAGCCTGACCGACCGCATCTGCGCGGCACTGGGTCTCATCGATGTGCGGGTGCTTGATCATCTGGTCATTGGTGACGGTGAAACGGTTTCCTTTGCTGAGCGTGGTTGGCTCTAGTCGATCACTGCTTGGCTTTTGCTTGATCTTCGCCGAGCGATGCTGTATAAAATGCCGCCTTCTATGTGGCCCCGCAACAGGCCAGCGGGGCTGAGAAATGCTCGAGCAAAAGAAGTAAGATTTGGAGAGACTGACATGTCTAGAGTATGCCAAGTAACCGGTAAGCGTCCGGCAGTGGGTAACAACCGTTCCCACGCTAAGAACGCGACCCGTCGTCGTTTCCTGCCTAACCTGCAAACTCACCGTTTCTGGGTTGAAGGCGAGAAGCGTTTCGTCAAGCTGCGTGTTTCCACCAAGGGCATGCGCATCATCGACAAGCTGGGGATTGAAGCAGTTCTGGTTGACCTGCGCGCCCGTGGCGAAGCAGTGTAAGGAGATAGATCATGGCTAAAGGTGTACGCGAAAAAATCCGCTTGAACTCCAGCGCCGGTACTGGTCACTTCTACACAACGACCAAGAACAAGCGCACCATGCCTGAGAAGATGGAAATCAAGAAATTTGATCCCGTTGTTCGTCAGCATGTGATCTACAAGGAAGGCAAGATCAAGTAATTGATCGCGCCCTGCTTGAAAAGAACCCGACTTCGGTCGGGTTTTTTATGCCCGTGATTCGGCGACGGTCGGGTGGTGCATCGGTGCGGCTCTTGGGTCACAATGGCGGCGGTTGTTAATCGATTGTGATAACGGAGTGTGTCATGCCCGAATTACCCGAGGTCGAGGTCAGCAAACAGGGAATAGCGCCCTGGCTCATCGGTCACACCGTGACTCGAGTGGTCGTGCGGACGCCGACGCTGCGCTGGCCGATCCCGGCTGAGATCCAGCAGTTGGTGGGATGTCCCATCGAGCGCATCGAGCGTCGGGCCAAATACCTGCTGCTCTACTCGACCCTGGGCACCGCCATCTTGCATCTGGGGATGTCTGGACGACTGCGGATCTTGCCTGTCGGAACGCCAGCAGAGAAACATGACCATGTCGATATCGAGCTGGATAACGGCAAGCTGCTGCGGCTCAACGACGCCCGTCGTTTCGGCGCCCTGCTCTGGACGCACGATGATCCGCATCGGCACCCCTTGCTGGCCAAACTCGGCCCCGAGCCCCTGACGCCAGCCTTCGATGGCGACTACCTCTACCAACGGTGTCGGCGTAAGCTCAGCGCCATCAAGCCCTGGCTGATGGATAACCAGCTGGTAGTCGGGGTCGGCAACATCTACGCCAACGAGTCGCTGTTTGCCGCCGGCATCGATCCGCGCCGTGGTGCCTCCACCCTGAGCCTGGAAGAGTGCGAGCGGTTGGTGGCCGAGATCAAGGCGGTACTGGAGCGCGCGATTCGCCAGGGGGGCACCACGCTCAAGGATTTCACCCGCGCCGATGGCCGCCCCGGGTACTTCGTGCAGGAGTTGCAGGTCTATGGGCGCGCAGGACTGGGCTGTGTGTGCTGTGGTCATCCACTGGAGGAGTTGCGGCAGGGGCAGAGAACCACCGTCTACTGCCCGGTTTGCCAGCGTTAGCGCGGTGCCGTCAACGCCTGCTCAAGCAGAGGGAGCAGGAGCCGAGCCCCGCGGCCCGAAAGGTGGTCGTCGTCGTAGTAGAGGCTGCGCCCCTCTTGCTCGATCTGGCAGTAATCGCCTGGGCAGAGCCGGGTCGCGGGCTCGATCAGACGGGCGCCACAACGAGACTCGGCTTCGGCTAACAACTGCAGGGCCGTCTGGTTTCGGCGTTGGTAGTCAGCCTTGCTGACGCGGATCTCCTGGTGCGAGCCGTACATGCTCTTTCTGGCCAAGGCGCTGGGCACACTGATCCCCACCTCCGGAATGGGTCCCAGCAGCAGCACCTTCACACCGGCATCGCGCAGGGCGCAGCTGGTGTCGAGGAGCGCCTGACGGAAGTCGGCGAGTCGGTTCGGGGCCGGCATCGCGCTGGCGCGGGTCGAACCATCGGGCGTCCAGAGGAAATCATTGTCCTGTTCATGGCTCTCGTTGCGTCCCTGCAGGTAGGCGCTCCAGCGCGCCACCAGCAAGACAGTCGCACCAGGGGTGGCTCGGATCTGGGCCAGCGCCGCCTGATTGCCGGTACGGCATAATTCGGGATCCTGGCTCGCCACGGCACCACGCAGCAGCGGCGGACAGGCCGAGAAGGTGGCCACCGTCAGCGGCATCTGTTGGGCGTGAGCCAGCTGTTGCACCGAAGCTTGCAGGGCATCGGCATGTGAATCGCCCCACAGGAAGAGTGGTGGTTGGCCGGGCGTCCCTGGGTAGCGGCAGAACTGTTGCGCGTCCTGGAACGGGTGGCCGTCGCCAAAGTGACAGCGGGCCGTCTCTTTGGGTTTGTCCTCGCTGCCCTGGGCGTAGGCCAGCACGGCCGCCGCGAGGCGATGCTCGTTGGCGGCACCATGAGAGGCCTGGATCCAGCGCCCGACCGGATAGAGCAGCAGACAACCACAGCAAGCCAGGGCGCCCAGGCGACGGTAGTTCCACCAGTGGGTGTTTTGCCGGATGGGTAGTTCGACCCAGCGGTAGGAGAGCCAGCCCATCAGCAACGAGGCGAGGATGAAGAGCCCGGCGAATGAGGCCGTCGGTCGCCCATTCAGATAGTAGCCGCAAGCCACATACAGCGGCCAATGCCAGAGGTAGAGTGAGTAGGAGAGGGTACCGAGCCATTGCAGCGGAGCGCTTGCCAGCAGACGGGAGAGCAGACCTCCGGGCGTCATGAGCATCAAGGCGGTGGCCAGCGTCGGCAGCAGAGCCCAATAACCGGGATAGGCCAGCCGTTCATCGAACAGCCCGATACAAGCCAGCAGCAGGATGAAACCGCAGCTCGCGGGCCAGTGACCCAACCGGGCCTGCTTGATGCGCTGACGATAAAGGACCAGCAAGGTTCCCAACAGAAACTCCCAGGCGCGGCTGGGGAGCAGAAAAAAGGCGGCCTCAGGACGCCAGATGGCGCCGAAAATCGACAGGGCCAAGGAGATCAGCGTCAGCAACAGGATGAGCGGTCTCAGGTACCTGGCCCCGAAGCGCCAGATCCCGGCCAGCAGCAGCGGCAGCAGCAGATAGAACTGCCATTCCACCCCCAGCGTCCAGGTGTGCAGCAGCAGCTTGCTGGCCGTTTCGGTGGCAAAATAGCCGCTGTCGCGGACAAACAGGTGGTTGGTGATGAACAGGCTGGCGTACGCGGTCTCCTTGCCGAGCTCCTTGTAATCGGCTGGAGCTAGCCACCACCACCCCAGCACCAGGCAGCAGGCGAGCATCACATTCAGGGCCGGAACGATGCGGCGGACCCGATGCATGAAGAAGCCGGGCAGTGAGAAGCTCCCTGTCTGCAGTTTGCCGAGGATGATGTCGCTCAGCAGAAAGCCGGAGATGACAAAGAAGAGGTCGACGCCGATGAAACCACCGCCAAAGCCGGGCACCTGAAAGTGGAACAGCAGCACCGCCAGTATGGCCACGCCGCGTAATCCATTGATGTCCTCGTTAAATTTCATGGTTTGTCCTATTCTGGGCGTCACGCTCACTCATGGGTCTTGAAGTACCGGCGCATCAGCTCCAGCATCGGCATCAGCTTGGCGCGCGGCAACTCGGAGTCCGGTAACGGCTTGTAGCTGGCATCGCGTACACTCAGCCGACCCGTCTTGTCGACCAGAGTGATGCGATCCTTCTGGTAGAGGGCGTTTTCGCCGTAACTGCCCATCAGGATCCACTTCTGGGGGACTGGGTTCACCAGATTGTGGCCGATGCTGTAATCGGCGCTTGGATTGCGGCAGCCGAGCGCCTGTTGCAGCAGGGTCGGGGTGATGTCGTAGTGGCTGGTGAGTCCATCGTGCTGGCGCGGCTTCTCGTTTGGCCAGAGGATCAGCAGGGGCACATGGGTCTGCGGGGCGGTGAAGTTGCCATTGTGCCCCCAATAGTTGAGCCCATTGTCATTGAACTCTTCGCCGTGGTCGGCGGTGATGATGACCACGGTATTTTCGCGCAACCCCTTGGCCTGCAGGTCGGTCATCACCCGTTGCAGCTGCTCATCGACAAAGTGCACGGCGTTGCGATAGCGGTTGAGGTAGGGGGTCTTGTCAAAATCGGGTCCCAACTCCATCTGGTTTACCTCTTTCCAATCCGGTTGGAATGGATTCGGGTAGTTGGTCGGGGTGCTATAACTGTGGGGCGCATCATAGAACAGGAAGCCGAAGAAAGGCTGCTGCGGATCCCGTTTGGCCAGCCACTGCTGCCACTCCTCGGTGATCCGGATATCGCGCTCGGCGGCGCTGTTGCCCGGTGTGCGGACGCGCAGCTTGGGGACCGAGGCAAATACCGTCTTATCGAAGGCTGGCTCGGTCAGCAGGGCGCTGGCAAAGATCCCGAGCTGGTAGTTCTGCCGTTGAAGCGCGGTGATCAGGGCCGCCGGTTTCTGGCTGGCCAGGGCCGAAAACCAGTAGTTGGGCGGGATGCCATAGAACAGGCTGAAGATGCCGGCCCGGGTCGAGTTGGAGGCCGAGTGGTGATCGGTGAAGTTCCACCCCTCGGCGCTCAGCGCGTGCAGGTTGGGCATGATGTCAGCCGTCAGCATATCGGCGCGCAGCGTGTCGATGACCACCAGCATGATGTTGAGCGGCTTGGTCGGCCGCTGACATTGCAAGGGGTGCAGCGGGTAGTTGAAGTCGCTGTTTTCATTGCCAAGCGACACCTTCCTGGATTTCAGCTCGGCGGCCGAGACCACCCCCAGCTTGACCATCAGCTTGTTGGCGGTCAACGGCAGGTAGAGCGGGAAGCGGGCCTGCTGCTGGGTCACCGGGGTGTAGTTGACCGCCGAGGCCCAGGCATACATGCCATGGGCGAGCAGCAGGCAGAGCAGGGTGCCGGCGATGAGCCATCGGCCATGGCGCAAGCGGGGCAACAGGCGGGTGAGCAACAGGGTGAGGCCCACGGAGAGCGCGACCAGAGTCGTCACCAGGGCGCCGATCTGCCACATCATACTGCGGCTGAAGGAGATCACCTGTCCTTCGCCATGCAGCAACAAGTCAATCACCATACCGTTGATATGAAAGCGATATTGCTGATAGACGAAGGTGTCGGCCAGTAACAGCACCAGCCCGATGGCGGAGTATGCGGCCACCCAGTAGCGCGGCCAGCGGGCCCGGGGGGCCAGGAGCAGCAACGGCCAACCCAGGATGAGATTGCACACCAGAACCAGGCTGGCGAAGTGGCCGGCCAGGCTGCTGAAAAAATAGAGCTGTCCCAGGAGCTCGCTCGGCAAGCCGGTATCCCCGCCGTAGCGCAAGCCCAGCAGCATGGCGAACAGCCATTGACCAAACATCATCCAGCCACACCAACGAAGGGCGGCGGCTCGGGGGTGGAGAGCTGAATTCATGGAGTTCCCTGGTTCTTGACTGGTGCTTGAAATGGCGAGCGGCTGGCGCGGGGGGAATTTTGCCAGCTCGCGGGATCCGGATCTATCAGATTATGTCGATGGATTCATCGTTGGAGTCAGTCGCAGCTTGCTTTCGATGGCCGAGGCGATCGCTGGATTGACGAAGGCTCGGATATCGCCCCCATGCAGAGCGACTTCGCGCACCAGGGTCGAGGAGATGAAGGCGTGCTGCTCCGCTGGGGGCAGGAAGACGATCTCCAGCTCCGGCATCAGGCGACGATACATGGCCGCCAGCTGCGATTCGTAGTCGAAATCGGTCATGCTGCGGATGCCACGGACCAGGATGGAGGCGCCGCTGTGGCGGGCATAGTCGACCAGTAGGCCGGAGAAGCCCTCGACCCGGACGTTCGGCAGCTCCCGGCACACCTCCTGGGCCAGCGCGATGCGCTCATCCAGCTCAAACAGCGGGCGCTTGCCCGGACTCAAGGCCACGGCAATCACCACCTCGTCAAACAGACGGGCGGCGCGGGTCACCAGATCGTGATGTCCCAGGGTCAGCGGGTCGAAGGTTCCGGGAAAGAGGGCAATCTGTGGCATAAGAGTCCGGCTCCGTTAACGGGCAACGAGTTGTGAATAGAGCGCCAGATAGCGCTCGGCCATGGCCTCGGGGGTGTAATGGGCCAGACCCGCCTTGGCCTGCTGGGCCAGTCGACGGCGCAGCGGTGCATCGCGATAGAGACGTAACAGCGCCTGGGCCAAGGCCTCGGCATCATTGGGTTTGACCAACAGGCCGGTCTGCTCGTGTTGCACCAGATCGGGAATGCCATCGACATCGGAGGCGACGATCGGCACCTCGTAGTCCATGACATCCAGCAGCGTCGACCCCAGCCCCTCGTTGCGCGAAGGGAAGGCGAACAGATCCAGCATCGCCAGATAGTCCCCCAGGTTGGCTTTGAAGCCGAGCCACTCGACGTTGGGCAGATCCCGGCTCTCGGCGCGCAGAGCCTCGCCGTCTGCCCCATCGCCGAGCATCAGGAAGCGGGCGTCCGGCATCTCCGGTTGCAGTCGGCGGGCGGCGGCGATCAGTTCCCGCTGTCCCTTGTGCTTGTCGACCAGAGCCCCGGCATGGCCGATGACGAAGGCGCCGGCATAGTGGCTGCGCAGGGTCGCGACGTTGGCCGGATCGTGCTGGAGGTGGGCCAGGGCGCTGGGGATTCGCTGTACCGGGCACCAGTGACGCGCCTGCAGGTGCTGCTCGATGGGGCTGGAAATGGCGACGGCCATGCTGGCCTGCCGGTAACAGCGGCGATTGAAGCCGGAGTCCTTCACCGCTTGGGGTACGCGCCGGGTCAGAATATAGGGGGTGCTTCGTAAGCAGTGATGCAGCCAGGCCCAATGGACGGCCTTGGCCTCATGGGCGTGCACCAGATCGCTCCGGTCGGCACTCCAGTGCCCCATCAACTGATGGTTGGCGGTGACGAAGCTCAGCTGCGGCGTCCCCTGCAGGCGTGTCCGCAGCGGCGAATCGGCTCGGCAGACCAGTTGCTGGGTCACCCCATGAGCGGCGAGCGCCTGGATCAGCAACTCGGTTTGGCGCTCACCACCGCGAAAGCCGCGGGCCAGGTTCACATGCGTGATGCGTAACGTCATGGGATTACCACACCTTATTGAAGTCTTCGGCCTGCAACACCTTGGGATCGCGCTGGTACTCCAGCAGCTTGGCGTATTTGAGGTAGCTGTTCATGGCGGAGCTCAGGGCGACGGTCAGGCCGTCGACGCCCGCCAGCAGGCCCAATTGGAAGATATATTTGCGCACGAAGGCATTGAGGCCGTGCAGCGCCGGGGAGAGGGCGTGGGCCCGTTTCCCCTTCTGATACATGATCTTCGCCGAGCGGGAGCTGAAATTGCGCCCCGGTTTGGCAAACAGCTCCCCCAGATTCAAAAAGGAGTAGTGGATCAGATCGCTGGGGAGTTTGGCGACGTTCTGTGCCTCGACAAACGAGTGCTGTTTGACATCCTTGAAGCGGGTCCGCTGCCGGTTGTAGAGGCGGGTACAGTAGTCCGGGTACCAGCCGCAGCGCTTGATCCAGCGGCTACCGATGTAGTTGCGGCGACGCATGGCGAAGGCATCATGCGGCGTGGTGGTCAGATCGAGCTGGCGGATGGTGGCGACCAGCTCCGGCGTCAGCCGCTCATCGGCGTCCAGGCTCAACACCCAGTCATGGCTGGCAAACTGCAGACCGAAGTTTTTTTGCGGGCCGTCCCCCAGATAGGGTTGACGGAAGACCCGGGCGCCGGCCGCTTCGGCCAGGGCAACGGTCTGGTCCTGGCTATTGGAGTCGACCACGATGATTTCACTGCAGACCTGGCGCAGGGAGTCGATGCAGGACTCGATATTGTTCGCTTCGTTGAGAGTGATGATGATGCCGGTGATCTGCTGCATAAGGATCTCCATCCTGCGACCGCTCGTCGCGACTGGCGCGGTGGGTCGTTTGGCTGTCATGGGGCTAGATGGCGGCCAGTATATCCGTTCTGCCGCCGCGACGTGAGCACGGCGTGGGGCCACCAGGGCAATTATTGGGCCGGGAAATGGGCCTGCACGAACCGGTCGAAGGTCTCGAGGACGGCCTGCGGCTGGATCCGGGTCATGGCCTGGTCATCCTTGAGTCGGCTGCGCCAGGGGAGTTCAGCCAGTGGTCGACCGCTCTGGGCCTCCATCAGCGGCTGATAGACGCTGACGACCAGCTCCCGGCTGCGATAGGGGCCGGTGCGCTGCGGATTGTGGTGGGCATACAGGCCGATCACCGGAACGCCAGCGGCGGTGGCCATGTGAGTGGGGCCGGTATCGGGCGCCAACACCAGTTGTGCCTGCTTGATCAGGGCCATCAACTGCTTGAGGCTGGTCTGACCGATGAGGTTGCCGGGCTGATGCTGGCAACGGGCCTGAATATCGTCGCCCATCTGCTTCTCCAACGGGGTTGGCCCGCCGCATAACAGCACCTGAAAGCCTCGTGCGGCGGCATGGTCGGCCAGTGCGGCGTAGCCCTCGATGGTCCAGTTTTTGTAGGCCTTGCTGGCGGCCGGGGCGATGAGCAGGGTGGGGCGAGCCGGATCGAGTTGGGCGGCGGCCCACGCCTCATCGGCGGCCGAGGTGGGGATCTGCCAGCGAGCATCGAGATCGCGGACTCCCAGCTCGGCGGCGAAGGCCATCAGCCCATCGAGCACATGGGGGGAGGCGGGCGAGGCCACCTTGATGTTGGTGAACCAGCCTTGACCGTCTCCGGCGCGCTGCCGGTCGAAACCCAGCCGGTAGCGGGCACAGATACCCAGCGTCAGCAGGCTGGCCCGCAGCGCCGACTGCATATGCAACAGGGCATCGAAGCGGCGGCCCTGAAGTTGCCGCCAGACCTGGCGATAGCCCCGCCAGCCGAGCCTCTTGTCGAAGGAGATCACCTCGATGCCGGGTAGATCGCCCAGCAGCATGGCTTCGACCTTGCCCATGATCCAGGTGATGCGGGTCTGCGGCCATTGCCGCTGTATGGCTTGGACCACGGCGACGGTATGCACGCAGTCGCCGATGGCGGAGAGGCGTACGATGCACAGGGAGTCGGGGGCTTGGGTAAACAGGGGCATGGGCAGGCTTCTGGCGACAAGAATGCGGGCATTATGCAAACTCGGGCCAGGCTTGTAAAATACCCATCCCTCCTGAGCGCGAGAACGGCGATGCAACCCTGGAAAACTCTGACCCAAGGCCGGCAAACCTGCTGGTTTGATGCGGAACTGTTACCCGATTTTCAGGCCGAACAGCTGGATCCGGCCTACTGGCAGGCTCTTGATGCGGTGACCGGGAGTTCCCGGGGCCGTGGCATCACCTGGTTTGTCGACCACCAGGGGTTGCCCCTGGTGCTGCGCCACTACTGGCGCGGTGGTCTGATGGGCCGGCTCAATCCCGATCGCTTCTGGTTTTCCGGGGTGGAGAATTCCCGGGCCATGGCCGAGTTTCGGCTGCTGAGTCAATTGCGGGCGCTGGGGTTGCCGGTACCGCGTCCGGTGGCGGCCCGATTGCAGCGCTGCGGCCTGTATTATCGCGCCGACCTGCTGATCGAGCAGATTGTTGGGGCCCGCGATCTGGTTCACCTGTTGCGCGAGCGGCCGCTGGACGAGGCGCAGTGGCGGGCGGTGGGGGCGCTCATCGCCCGGTTGCATCGGGTCGGGGCTTATCACTCCGATCTGAATGCTCACAATCTGCTGTTGGACGCTGACGATAAGCTCTGGGTCATCGACTTTGACAAGTGCGGGCTGCGTGTCCCTGGCCCCTGGCAATCCGAGATGCTGGCTCGCCTGCTGCGCTCCTTGCGCAAGGAGTCCGGTCTGCATCCGCAGTTTCACTGGCGCGAAGCCGACTGGTCCTGGGTGCTGGCCGGTTATCAGGCCGAAGGCTCTGAGCGCTAACGGCGTGGCTTCAACGCGCAGCAGCGGCTGATTTCGGCTAGAGTCTTGGCTTGGGCTCCCTGGTTGGCGGCGACCACATCGAAGGCCTGCATGCCCATCTGCTGACGCTTTTCCTCATCTTGCAGTAAGGTGATGAGCGATGTCGACAGGGCGTCGGCATCGGCTACCACCTCACAGGCCTTGCTGTCGCACAGCTGACGGGTCACATCGGCAAAGTTGAAGTAGTGAGGACCGGTCAGGGTCGGTTTCCCCAGACTGGCTGGCTCCAGCAGGTTGTGACCGCCGATGGGGACCAGGCTGCCGCCGACGAAGGCGACGTCACACGCCTGCAGCAGCAGGGGCATCTCCCCCATGGTATCGCCCAGATAAACCTGGATGTCGCCGCTGATGGTCTCCTGGCGACTGCGCCGAGCCAGAGTCAGACCCTCGGCCTGACACAGGGCGGCGACGCTATCGAAGCGTTGCGGGTGGCGCGGCACCAGGATCAGCAGGCTCTGTGGCAACTGCTGGTGAACTTGCCGCATGGCGGCCAGGATCTGTTCATCCTCCCCGGCATGGGTGCTGGCGGCGATCCAGACCGGCCTTGGGCCAATCTGGCTACGCAGCCGTTGCCCGGCCTCAATCTGGTTCTGATCGAGCTGGATGTCGAACTTCAACGAACCGGTCACCCGCACCCGTTCGGCAGGAACCCCCAGCCGCAGGAAGCGGGCGGCATCATCCCGGTGCTGACAGAGGATCAGGCTCAGATGCCGGCTCATGGCGGCAAAGACTCCGTGCACCTTCTGGTAGCGCTGACAGGAGCGTTCGGAGAGCCGGGCGTTCATCACCACCACCGGCAGCTGGCGGCGGGCACAGGCCGCCAGCCAGTTTGGCCAGAGTTCGGTCTCCATGATCACCAGGGCGCGCGGTCGGGTGCGGCGCAGAAAACGCCAGAGCGCATCGGGGTAGTCGAGTGGGGCGTAGCGGTGCTCCACCAAATCCCCCAGCTTGGCAATCTGCTCGGCGCCGGTGCGGGTGGTGGTGGTCACCAGCAGGGGCAGCTCGGGATGTTCGGCCTTGAGTTGACGAATCAACGGCATGGCGGCCAGGGATTCACCGACGCTGACGGTGTGGATCCACAAGGGGGCTTGCCTCGCACGGAGGCGAGGTACCCAGCCGAGCAGTTCGGCCCAGCGGCTCTGATAGCCGGGTTGACCGGGGCGCCGACGGTAGGTGATGTAGAGCACCACGGGTAGCGCCAGATAGATCAGCAGCGAATAGATAAGGCGATAAAACATGGCGCATCCGGAGTCGACGACAAGGTGGGCGGAAGTATCGGATAAAAGGCCGGTCAAGGTCTACTGTGTTGAGGCTAGATGGTGTGTGGGCGGAGCTTCATGCTCTGTTAAGCGATCAACACGAACAGGAGGGGCGTATGGTTCGCATGGAGATGGTATTGAATTTCGGCTTGAATCCACGAATGTAGTCAATCTAAATTCCCTTTAGTCAACTCGGTTATTGTTGGTGCCCAAAAGCGGATCATATATGATGAGCCACGCCAAAAGTTCTTCTAATTACTCTGGAATCTCCGCCTGATGTTTGCTCGTGTCATATTCATGGGTTCTTTGTGGTTGACCCTGCTTGGGCTCTTAATGCGTGTTGTATTCGCGTACTTTTTCTCTGAACAGTTTGCCTCTTTGTCTCTGGGTGAGAAGTCATATGCGCTGTTGTGGGGGTATCGGTTCGATCTTGCGGTTTCCGCTGCGCTGATGCTTCCTTCGGTCTTGCTTTTGTATGTCTGGATCCGCATTTCCAAACGTCAGGAGTATGGCTTCTTTTGGTTGTTCCCTCCGGTTCTTGTGCTTTTGTGCGCTCAGGCTGCGGACATTATGTATTTTGATTCCGCTGGCCGTCATGTTGGTTATGAGGTTCGAGAGTTACTTCCTCAGCTGGGCTCTCTAGCCAAGACGGCTTGGGGCGAGTATGGCGGTTTACTGGTCATGGTTGGCCTGTCGGTGAGCCTACTTGCCGCGGGGTTGTATCAGTGGCGATGGACCATGAGGCATCGCCATTGGCGTGCGCTTGAGTTGCCACTCTTCATTTGGGTATTCGTCGGCGTCTTTGCCTTCCGGGGTTCCTTTGCCAATACCCCGATGTCGCCCGATTTTGTTCATGCGATTGGCGATGTGCAGCAAGCTAAATTGGCGCTGAATGGCGCTTATTCGACACTGTTTGGTGTGCTGAAGAGCAATCGACTCAAGCCTTACGCTCTACCTGTATCAGCAATAACTGATCGAACTGTCGAAAAAAGGGCGCTGATCTCTCGTCTGTCTGGGCACCAAGGTCGCTATCAACCTCCGATGCGAAAGATGAATGTTGTGTTGGTGATGCTCGAGAGTTGGCCGGCCGTACAGATGCATAGCTTCAATCCTCAGGCACTTGAAACTACGCCCGAATTTGATGCCCTGCGACAGCAGAGTTTGACGACAGATGGATTATTGGCCGGAGGGCGTCGAACACATGAAGGAATGTTCTCTACTCTCTGTTCGGCACAGAATCCGCTAGGGGCAGGCGTACCGCAAACCAACTTGGAGGGGTATGACTACCAATGCTTGCCTCGTCTGTTGCGAAATGCAGGGTGGCATGTTGCGATGTTTCAAGGCTCTCATACGGATATGGTTGGCCCCTTCAGCCAGTTTCTTGGGGCTGAGAATTCCTATGGCAAGCTGGATTTTTTATCGGCCAAGTTACCGCAGAATAAGTGGGGCTACCAAGATCCCGATCTCTATGACTTTGTGCTTGCGGCAGCAAGAGAGGAAAAACAACCATTTTTCTTCATCGTTAACACCACAACCACGCATGATTTGATGCTGCCTCCAGGGGAGGCTTGGACCTTTGGACAGCAGACTGCCGATCAGAAACGTTTAAGTTTGTTGAGCTATGCCGATAAGGCGTTGGGGAATTTCATTCGACAGTGGCAGAAGGCTGATATTCCACCGACGTTATTTGTTCTTGTCGCTGATCATACACGGGCAATTTCTGAGCCTGGATTAGCTCAATATCTGGTTCCGTTTGCTATGTTTGCCAGCGATGGTTCTGTGCCTAAACAACATTTACGTGGCATCGGCTCTCAGCGGGATGTTGCTCCGACTGTGATGCAGGCCTTGGGCGGGCGGGTGCCATGGTTCTCTGGTCAGGCATTACAGTCAGCAACTCAATTAGAAGGTGATTACTTTACCGAGGGGACTATGGGCTGGGTACAAGGCGAGCGTTTGGTTGAGATTTCACTCCAGCAGCCGGATGCGATTCACTGCTTCCGCAGGCCTTTTGGCCAATCGAGCACTCAGCCACATGTGTGTGATCAGGCGGATCGGAATATTCAGGCTGATGCTCAGGCGTTTACTCGATACAGCCAGGATCTATTGTTTGCTGGGAAGACGGCCGATTTTGGTACCCATTTGCCTTGAGAGCAAGTTAATTACTGCTTTAAAGAGGACAGAATGGAACATAAGGGTATGCCGCAGGTGACTCGGTTCCTGAGGGACGGGTCGGGATAAAGATAAAGGATTAACAAGAGCTATGTTTGCAGTTGCTCGCTTGGCCCCGCTGTGGCCCATCTCTCGGCATGCCATCAAACCGAACTGGTACTGGCTATACCTCTGTGGTGGTTTGGCCTTGATGCTATATGCCCTGTGCAAGGTCTGGTGCCCATCCGTGGTCCGGGTGGCGGAGGGGGTGGCCCTGTTATCGGGAGTTATCCTCTTCTTGGCATCGCCTGGACTCCGGAGTTCGCGCTGGTGCGTCTTGCTCGGGGTGTGCATGCTGCTGCAGCTGGCAGTCTGGGGATCGGCCATGCTGACCCACCCCGAATGGAGCTCGCACGCGCCGACGCTGGATCGTCTGGGCAAGCTGTTTTTGTTCCTGCCGCTGGCCGTGCTGATGGCCGGTCAGCGCCGCAATGTGCTGGTCTGCTGGGGATTATTCATGTTGGGGCTGGTCTTGGTGGTAGTGACCTACCCGGGAGGATTGGCCTATTGGCGTGGGGCACTGGCAGGCGCCCGGGTCGACTTCGATATCCGGAACGCCCAGCACACGGCCATGTACTTCGGCGTCGCCTTGCTGATGCTCACCCTGCTGGCGAAGCATTGGCTGTTGACCACACAGGGGCTACGCCTCTGGCGCCTGGTACCCTGGACCCTGGCCCTGCTGATCTCGCTGTTGATGATTTACGTCACCCAGACCCGGGCCATCGTGCTGGGTCTGTTACTGAGTCTTGTCGTGCTGGCGCTGACCGTGGCCGGCGTGAAGTGGTGGCGCGGTCGCCTGTCGAAAAAAATCGTGGTTGCCGCCGGCATCCTTTTACTCCTGCTGCTGCCCCTGGTCGGCAAGGTGGTGGAGGTGGTGAAGGTGCGGATGCAGTCCGAGGCGCAGACCTCGCAGTTGATCCTGCAGGGGCGCTGGCACGAGGTGCCCTACAGCAGCATCGGCATTCGGGTTCAAACCTGGCTGGTGGCGCTGGAGCGGATCCAGGAGCGGCCGCTGCTCGGCTGGGGCAACAAGGCCCGTAGCGAGGTGATCCGGCAATCGACCACCCTGCCGGATGAGGTCAAGCGGGAATATGGCCACCTACATAACTACTTTTTGGAAACCCAGCTCTCCTACGGGCTGGCCGGTTCCCTCTTCCTGCTCTGCTTTTTTGCCTATCTGGCTCAGGCGGTTTATCGCGCCTGGCGGGCGGGCATCCTTGAGGATGAGTGGGCGCTGTTTGCGCTCGGATTTTTCATCTACTGGTTGTTTATCAACAACTTCGAATCCTATCTCTCGTTCAACTCCGGCGTCTTCACCTTTGGCCTGGTGGCCGGTGGGCTGCTGACCCGAGTGCTCAATGGCTCCGCGGGGCACGCCTCCGGCGAGCCAGTGCGCGCGTCGGCGGCCGTGACGGCGGCGGGCTGATCTCATGAGTCATTCAGCTCCGGCAACGCGCAGTGCCGCGCCTCGGCAACGGATACTCCTGGTCGTGCGCCGCCTTTACACCGGGGGGATTGAAAAGGCCACCCTCAATCTGGCGCAGGGACTGTTGGCGGCCGGCCATGAGGTGCATCTGCTGCTGCTCAAGGGGCACAGCCAGCTGCCGTTGCCCGCCGGGCTGCAGCTGCACCGATTCGATCTCGAAAAACAGGCTCGACGCCGTCCGCTGGGCTGGTTGCTGGATCTGGCCGGCCGTCTGTTGCTGCGCTATCTGATCCCGGGCTCTGGTTTCGTCTGGCGTGGTTGGTTGAGCGGGGGCGAAATGCAGCGCTTCGTCGAGGCATTCGAGGCCCAGCATGGGACTCTGGACTTGCTGTTGCTGCGTGGACAGGGCGTCTTTGAGACGCTGTGGCGCTTTCATCATCCACGGTGCTGGCAAGTGGTGGAGGGGCCGCCTGCCACCTTGGCGCGCCATCGTTGGGCGGGCTGGTTCTACCGGCTGCTCTATCAGGACAAACAGGTCGTCACCGTCTCGGCAGGGATCGGTGAGGTGCTCCAGGAGCAGTTGCAACGCTTCGGGGTGCAGATGGCCCGTCACGTAGTCATCCATAACGCGCTTCCCATCGCGGAGATCCGCGAGCTCTCCCGCGAACCGGTCACCGACCTGCCATCCGGCCCCTTCTTGCTGCATGTCGCCCGGCTCTCGGCGGTCAAGAATCAGCCGCTGTTGCTGGAGGCCTATGCGGCGTCCGGGCTGACCCTGCCACTGGTCATCATCGGCCAGGGGTCGGAAGAGGGGCGTCTGCGCCAGTTGGCCAACCAGTTGGGGATCGCCGAGCGGGTGCTGTTCTTGGGGCTGAAAACCAACCCCTACGCCTATATGGCCCGCGCCTCGGCACTGGTTCTCTCCTCGCGTCAGGAGGGGCTGGGTTTGGTACTGATTGAATCCTTGGCCTGCGGCACCCAGGTGGTGGCCACCGATGTGCCGGGCGGGATCCGCGAGGTGATGATCGGGGAACAGACCCGCCTGCTGGCCGAAAACAGCGTGGCAGGACTGGCGACCAAGCTGCAGGAGGCGATCCGCCAACCAGTCCCGGTGCAGGCCGAGTGGGCCGATCGATTCGATGCCTCGCGGATTGTGCCGCAAGTGCTGAGCCTGTCGATGACCGAGTGCAGGCCGAAAGGAGATTAGAATGCGCCACCGCGACGATCGTTACCCGTTGCAACCCCTGAGCGAGACTGAGCTGCTCTGGCAGGCCGATGGTTCCCTGCGCCTGCCCGCGGTGCTGACGGACGATCTGCTGTTGCAGGTGCGCTATCGGGCCACCGGCCGACAGCCATGCATCGAAATTTGCCCTCAGGATGGCGAGCCGCTCCGGCAATTTTTCGAGGCGCAGAGCAGTGGCCTGCGGTTTTTGAATCTCAGTGGTGTGGTGCGCCCTGGGACGAGCGTGCGGCTGCGGGCGCTGGATTGTCAGCTGGAGCCCACGATGACGCTCCTGCAGTTTGCTCCCTTGCCGCTGGCCGAGGGACCGCTGCTCATCGTGGCGCCGCATGCCGACGATGCCGAGCTGGCCGCCTATGGGTTGTATCGGCACCATGCATCGCAGTGCTGGATTGTCACCGTGTCGGCTGGTGAGCAGTTGCAGAGCCTGCAACGGCAGTACGTTCCGGGTCTGGATCGAAGCCTGACTCAGGCGGCAGAACGCAAGGGACTTATTCGGGCGTGGAACAGTGCCACCACCCCCCGGTTGGCCGGGGTGCCGCCCGAGCGCCTGGTGATGCTCGGCTACTCCAACATGACACTCCAAGCCATGATGGCCGAGCCTGAGACGCCGATCCCGGCTCCCTCGGGGATGCAGGCAGCCCCCTCTCGGTTCCGGTGCTTCAATCGCTTGGCGCTGCCCAGCGATGGCGTAGCGCAGAATCGAGGCGCGGATCTGATCGCCGATCTGGCAACGCTGATCACCCACATCCGCCCCTCTACCCTGGTGGTGACCCATCCCGAGCTGGATCCGCACCCTGATCACCGGGCCACCACTCAGGCGGTCGCCGCCGCCTTGGCCCGAGTGGAGCACAGACCCTCGCAGGTGCTGCTGTATGCCAACCACCTCCAGGGGGTGAAGGGTTTCCCATTTGGTCCGGAGCATGCCGGTACGACTCTGCCGCCAGCCCAGATGAGTCACTCGATCCTCGGCCCCTGGCGGGTGCACAGTGAGTTCCTGACCCCGGCGGTGCAACAGGAGAAGCTGGTGGCCCTGGATACCATGCATGATCTCCGGCACCAGCTTCGTCTAGAGCGGCGTATCAAACGCTGGTGGGGGCAACTCTGGCGGCGATGGCCTTACCGTTACTATGGCGCCCACCCCTATTTTCAGACCGCCATCAAGGCCCATGAGGTGTTTGCCGTGGTCAGCGCCGAGGCGTTGTGCGAGGGGATGGGCTATGGCTCCTCGGTGAGCGGTGGCGCCGCTGAGGGTGTCGTCGGCACCCAGGCGGGCTGAGCCC
Source organism: Aeromonadaceae bacterium (assembly GCA_041441555.1). GTDB lineage: Bacteria > Pseudomonadota > Gammaproteobacteria > Enterobacterales > Aeromonadaceae > Pseudaeromonas. Next base: position 29,743 of record JASDSW010000053.1, on the reverse strand, counting down.
GCCCGAGGGCGATGGCTCAGGCCAACAACTGCTGCAGTGCCTGCCAGACCCGATCCGGATCCAGCTGTTTCAAACAGTTGAGGTGACCGAGTGGGCATTCTCGTTTGAAACAGGGACGGCAGTCGATGTCGGTATGCACCGTCTTCACCTGCTCACTCAGCGGCGGGGTGTAGATGGTCGAGGTCGAACCGTAGACGGCGACCAATGGGGTTCCGACCGCCGCCGTGATGTGCATCAGTCCGGAGTCGTTGCAGACCACGGCGGCACAGGCGGCGAGCAGATCGATGGCCTCGGTCAGCGAGGTCTCTCCGGTCAGCAACTGGCACTGTCCCTGCGCCGTCGGAGAAAGGTGATTGAGGATGCTGGTCGCCACCTCGCGATCCTTGCCGGAGCCAAAGATCCAGACCTGCCCCCCCTGCGCACACCAACGTTCGGCAATATTGGCATAGTGAGCCTCGGGCCAGCGTTTGGCCGGGCCAAATTCGGCGCCGGGACACAGGCCGAGCACCGGCGCCGGACTCTGCAGACCGAGGCGGCTGCGGGCGGTCGCCTGCTGTTGCGCATCGATGCGCAGTGCCGGATGGGGAATGGCGGGCAGGTCGCTGGCACTTCTCATCTGCGGCTTGGCAAAGGCCAGCGCCATGTAGCGCTGCACCATCATTGGAAAATCCTGCTTGTTGCTGCGCAGATCGTTGAGCAAGCCGTAGCGGCTCTCGCCCTTCCAGCCGGTGCGCCGTGGAACACCGGCAAACAGGGGGACTAGAGCTGATTTGAGCGAGTTGGGCAGGATCAGCGCCCAGTCATAGCCCTCGGCCTTGAGGGTGCGCCCCAGGCGCCAGCGGGCCAGCAGCTGAAACTCGCCGTGGCCCAGCGGCATCCGGATGGCGCGATCGACCTGGGGCATCCGCTCCAGCAGCGGCAGGCACCAACCGGGGGCCATCACGTGCAGGAGCGCGTCGGGATGCTGTTGTTTGAGTAGCCGGTAGAGGCTCTGGGACATCACCATGTCGCCGACCCAGGCCGGGCCTATGACTAATATCTTCATGAGGGTTCCCAATCGATTTTTTTCGAACCGTTTGAACAGATGTGTACCGAGCACCTTCATCTTTCGCTCGGAGGTGCTCAGCGGTTTTTATTTGATGTGTTTCAAATTTAGCGATTCAGCCAAGCCATGTATTCGGCCACGCCCTCGGCGACCGAACGGAATTGCACGTCGCAGCCGGCGGCGCGCAACTTGGTCAAATCGGCTTGGGTATAGCTCTGATAACGCCCCTTCAGATGGTCTGGGAATGGAATGAATTCCACTTGGCCACGGCCATGGTGTTTGACCACGGCTTCGGCGACACTGAGGAAGGGCTCGGCACGGCCGGTACCGCAGTTATAGATACCGGATTGGCCGCCATTCTTCCAGAACCAGAGGTTAACTTTGCAGACGTCCTCGACATAGACGAAGTCGCGCAGTTGTCCGCCATTGCCAAAGCCGTCACAGCCTTCAAACAGTTTCGGATTCTGGCCATCCTTCATCTGATTGTTCAGATGGAAGGCGACACTGGCCATGCTGCCCTTGTGTTGCTCCCGCGGGCCATAGACGTTGAAGTATTTGAGGCCGACGATCTGGCTGTTGGTGGTCGGCATCAGGCGACGGACATATTCGTCGAACAGGAACTTGGAGTAGCCGTAGACATTCAGTGGCTGCTCGAAACGGCGCTCTTCGATGAAGTTGTCGTTGCGGCCGCCGTAGGTTGCCGCCGAGGAGGCGTAGATGAAGGGAATGCCGCGTTCGACGCAAAAATGGAGCAGCTCCTTGGAGTAGTCATAGTTCACCTCCATCACAAACTTGCCGTTCCACTCGGTGGTGGCCGAACAGGCGCCCTGGTGGAAGACCACTTCGATCTCATCCCACTCTTCGAACGGATCGCCGGAGACGACGCGGGCGATGAATTCGTCTTTGTCCATGTAGTCGGCAATGTCCAAATCGACCAGGTTGGTGAACTTGGTGCCGTCGGTCAGGTCGTCAACGGCCACTATGTTTTTGTGACCGGCCTGGTTGAGCAGTTTGATGAGATTGCTGCCGATAAAGCCGGCACCACCTGTGACTATGATCATGCGTTGTTCCTCGTCAGGAGCCGTGAAAGAGAGAATCTGCGATGCTTGAGTCTACCATGCTCGTCGATTGGCGGCTAAGGTTGCTGCTGGGTCACCGCTGGCACGGAGACCCAACACCAAGAACCACAAACGACAATACAAAAAGTAGGGTCAATTTTGGGCAGGATCACCGGCTGTGTGCTAGGTATAGAGTAGTTACTCACAGGCAAGGGGAATCATGAAGACAAGAGACAGGATCATTCATGCAGCGATCGAGCTGTTTAACCAGCGTGGTGAGCAGAATGTCACCACCAACCATATCGCGGCTCACCTGGGAATGAGTCCGGGCAATCTGTATTACCATTTTCGCAACAAGGAAGACATCATCCAGGCGATCTTCGAGCTGTATGCCCAGGAGTTGGAAACCCTGTTTGCACTCAAAGATGAGCAACCCATGGAGGCGATCGGTTCGTTACAAGCCAGCCTCGCCTATCTGGAGCGGGTTTTGTATGTGATCTGGCGCTACCGCTTTGCTTACGACAACCTCACCGACATTCTGGCGCGCAGCGAATCGCTAAGTTACTGGTATCGCAAGATCCAAGAGCCGGTCTATGGACTGATGCAGCGCCATATCGCCGGTCTGCGCGTCAATGGCATCTTGAAGGTTGAGGATGATGCCGATCTCGACCATCTGTTGCACCTGATGAAGCAGGTGCTGATCTTCTGGGTCGCCTATCAGCGCACCCTGCATCCCGGCACCGTGCTGACGCGCAGCACAGTTTTTGAGGTGATCCCGCGGGTGCTGTTTTTGTTTCGTCCCTTTATCACCGCGGAGCATCAGGCCGAGTTGGCTGGCATCGACGCCTACTTCCGCGCCAAACAGGCCGAGCTTGATGGGGGGACTGCGCCCTCACTCGCGGCCGCCTCGGTTGAATTGGCCACCTTCGACTAAGGTGGCAAGAGTTCCAGTTTTCACCGTGCAGTAAAAAAGGCGCCATAAGGGCGCCTTTATTCTCTCCAGCGATAGCGGTTTAGCCACGTGGTGCGGCCACCGAGTGGCGAATCACCAGCTCGGGCTGGATATCCAGCGCTTCGACGCTCAGCTCCTTGTTGCGGATCCGGCTGATCAGCAACTCTACCGCCAACTGCCCCAGCTCAGACTTCGGATGCCGGATGGTGGTCAGTGGTGGGCTGGCAAAGCGGGCCATCTCCACGTCGTCGTAACCGACCACCGAGATATCCTCGGGCACCCGGTATCCGGCCTGGGTGGCGGCACAGATGGCACCGATAGCCATCGGATCATCAAAGGTGAACACCGCGGTTGGCAGTTGGTCGCGGGTCAGGATCCGTTGCATGGCATCGAAACCGCTCTGCATCTCGTAATCCCCTTCGAGGATGTTCTCCTCCGCCAGGGTCAGTCCGGCCTCGGCCAGGGCGTCCCGCACACCGTCGAGGCGCAGCTGGGTGGTCTGCTTGTGCAGTTGCCCTGTGATGCAGACCAGCTCCCGGTGGCCCTGGGCGACCAGATAACGGGTGGCCAGATGAGCTCCAGTGCGCACATTGTCATTGATGACGTTGGCAAAATCGCATTGCCCACCCCAATCCATCACCACCTGCGGCACACTCTGGTAGCTGCGCAGTAGCCCCTGGATCTCGGCGTCAATGTCGGTGCAGATAACCAGCAGGCCGTCGACCCGCTTCTCCATCAGCATCCGCAGATAGTGGCGTTGCCGCTCCAACTGGTTCTCGGTGTTGCAGAGGATCAGGCTGTAACCCTGGTTGAAGCAGTAATCCTCGGCCCCCTTCACCACCTCGGCGAAGAAGGGGTTGGCGCTGGCGGTCACCAGCAGACCAATGGTCCGGGTATTGTTGACCTTGAGACTCCGGGCGACTGAGTTCGGTGCGTAGTTCAGCGCCGCCACCGCCTCAAGCACGTTCCGAGTCGCCTCTTCACTGACGCGACGGGTATGGTTGAGTACGTGTGAAACGGTGGAGATGGATACTCCAGCCCGTGCGGCAACATCTTTAATCGTGGCCATCTAACGTCTCCTTAAAAAAAGGCAGCGCACATTAGCAGATCTTCTCGTTCAACACTGAGAGGTATTTCTCATGCTTCAGTTCTTCGCTAATGGTAGGCATAAAACCCGAGAAGGGTGTCATCTGGACGGATATTGCTCCGGTGAACATCGCGCAAAAGGTGCTCATCGGGGGTAGCGCAATATGCTGGTATTTGTTCTGTTTGTTTCAGAATAATATTGCGAAAAAAGCAATTGTTTGGAGTTCAATTCTTGTGATGTAGGGTTTGTTGGTGTCCTTTCAATGATTTTTGGCTAAATGACGAGAGATTATTTTCGTCTTTCTCTCTTGTTTGTGACGCGCCTCAATGATAGAAAACTCGGAAAGGCCCGCTTTCTCGCAGCAGGGCCTGCTAAAAAAAGCGCATAACCAACAAAAAATAAGAGGGAAGAGAGATGAGTAAATGGACTAAAGGCACGCTGGCTACGGCCGTGGCCGTCAGCTTGTGTGCCATGGCTTCTCAGGCCATGGCGGAAGAGACCGTCAAGATTGCGATTGCAGGCCCACAGACCGGCCCCGTGGCCCAGTATGGCGACATGGAATTCGCCGGCGCCAAGGTAGCCGTCGATCAGATCAACGCCGCCGGCGGCGTCGATGGCAAGAAGCTCGAAGCCGTGCTGTATGACGATGCCTGTGATCCCAAGCAGGCCGTCGCCGTGGCCAACAAGATCGTCAACGATGGCATCAAGTTCGTCATCGGCCACCTCTGCTCCGATAGCACCCTGGCTGCCTCCGACGTCTATGAAGACGAAGGCATCCTGATGATCACCCCGGCTTCCACCAGCCCGAAGGTCAGCGATCGGGGTTATGAGCTGACCATGCGTACCATTGGTCTGGACAGCGACCAGGGGCCGACTGCGGCACGTTACATCATCGACAGCGTCAAGCCGAAGACGGTGGCCATCATTCACGACAAGAAGCAGTACGGGGAAGGCATCGCCACCAGCGTGCGTGACGAGCTGAAGAAGGCTGGCATCAATGTCGTCTCTTTTGAAGGGATCACCGCCGGCGACAAGGACTTCTCAGCCCAGATCGCCAAGCTGAAGAAAGATAATGTCGACTTCGTCTACTACGGTGGTTATCACCCCGAACTGGGGCTGATCCTGCGCCAAGCGGCTGAAAAGGGTCTGAAGGCCAAGTTCATGGGCCCGGAAGGGGTGGGTAACAAGGATATCTCCGCCATTGCCGGTGCCGCCGCAGAAAACCTGATGGTGACTCTGCCGAAGCGTTATGACCAGGAGGCGAGCAACGCCGCCGTCGTTGAGGCGCTGAAGGCCAACAAGCAGGATCCGTCCGGTCCATTCATCTGGACCACCTATGCAGCCATCCAGAGCGTGGTTGCGGGGATCAAGCAGGCAGGTGATGAGCCGGCCGATGTGGCCAAGGCGCTGAAGGCCGGTACTATTCCGACCGTGATGGGCGACCTGCAGTGGGATGCCAAGGGTGACCTGAAGGGCTTCGAGTTCGGAGTCTTTGCCTGGCACCAGGATGGCTCCTCCTCAGTTCTGAAGTAAGAACCTGAGTTGCAACCCGGGGGGCGGCTTGGGCCGCCCCTTCATTTATCGTCTCGCCGGAGACGACAATCTTTACCGTGTCGGGTGCACAGGAACGACCCCCTATGTCTGAACAATTTTTCTATTTTATCCAGCAACTGCTCAATGGCCTGACCATTGGCAGCACCTATGCGTTGATCGCCATCGGCTACACCATGGTCTACGGCATCATCGGCATGATCAACTTCGCCCATGGCGAAATCTATATGTTGGGCTCCTACGTGGCGTTCATGGTGATGGCGGCCCTGATGATGATGGGGATCGATAGCTCGGTGCTGTTGATGGGCAGTGCCTTCATCATCTCGATCATCATCACCAGTTGCTACGGCTGGACCATCGAGCGGGTGGCCTATCGGCCACTGCGCGGCAGCAACCGTCTGATCCCGCTGATCTCGGCCATCGGCATGTCGATCTTCTTGCAGAATATCGTCCGGTTTGCCCAAGGATCGCGGGACATCGCCATGCCGGTGCTGGTCACCGGTGGCTTCGAGTTCGGGCCGGGTAACTTTGCCGCCAGCCTCTCCTGGATGCAGATCATCATCTTCGTGGTGACCTTCATCAGCATGTACGGGCTGACCCAGTTCATCAATCGCTCGCGCATGGGGCGGGCCTGCCGGGCCTGTTCCGAAGACATCAAGATGGCGAATCTGCTGGGGATCAACACCAACAACGTCATCGCGATGACCTTCGTCATCGGCGCCGCGCTGGCCTCCGTGGCCGGGGTGCTGCTGGGCATGTATTACGGCGTCATCAATCCGACCATCGGCTTCATGGCGGGGCTGAAGGCCTTCACCGCCGCGGTGCTGGGCGGCATTGGCTCGATTCCGGGAGCCATGATCGGCGGTCTGATCCTGGGGGTGACCGAGGCGCTGACCTCCGGCTATCTCAGCTCCGAATACAAGGATGTGGTGGCGTTCGCCCTGTTGCTGGCCATCTTGCTGTTTATGCCTACCGGTATCCTGGGGCGTCCTGAAGTGGAGAAGGTGTGATGCATTTTAAACATGCCTGTGTCGCGGCACTCATGACGTTGCTGCTGACCCTCTGGTTGTTTGGTTTCCAACTGCAGGCCGAGGGTGTTGGCCTGACGGTGGTCAGCCAATTGGGTGATAATGGTCCGGCGCTGCTGGCCGGTGTCGCCATCGTCTTCTTCTTTCAACTGTTCCGTCAGCCGATCCTGGGTCTGTTGGGTCGCGTCGGGAGTGGTACGCCCAAGCTGGTGTTGCCGAGTCAGAGCGAGAAGCCGGGCCTTTATCGGGTCGGTTTCTGGTTGATGTTGCTGGCGCTGATCCTGCTGCCCTTCCTGGCCAGCCGCAGCGTGGTGGATTTGGCCACCCTGACCCTGATCTACGTGATGCTGGGGCTGGGGCTCAACGTGCAGGTCGGCCTGGCCGGTTTGCTGGATCTGGGCTACGTCGGCTTCTATGCCGTCGGTGCCTACAGCTATGCGCTGCTGAATCAGTATTTCGGTTTCGGCTTCTGGGAAGCGCTGCCGCTGGCCGGTCTGCTGGCGGCGGCCTTTGGCTTCTTGCTGGGGTTCCCGGTGCTGCGGCTGCGCGGGGATTATCTGGCGATCGTCACCCTGGGCTTTGGTGAGGTGATCCGCATCCTGCTGAACAACCTCAATACCATCACCGGTGGCCCGAACGGTATCTCCGGTATTCCGAAGCCGACCCTGTTCGGTCTGGAGTTCGCCCGTAAGGCCGACGAGGGGAGTCAGACCTTCCATCAATTCTTCGGTATCAAGTATGTGGCAGACCACAAGGTGATCTTCCTCTATCTGATGGCGGTCTTGCTGGTGCTGCTGACCCTGTTTGTCATCAATCGCCTGCTGCGGATGCCGCTCGGCCGGGCTTGGGAAGCGTTGCGCGAAGATGAGATCGCCTGCCGTTCCCTCGGCCTGAATCCGACCTTCATCAAGCTCAGCGCCTTTGCCATCGGCGCCGCCTTTGCCGGGATCGCCGGCAGCTTCTTCGCGGCGCGCCAGGGCTTCATCAGTCCGGAGTCCTTCACCTTCATCGAATCGGCCATCATCCTGGCCATCGTGGTGCTGGGGGGCATGGGGTCGCAGGTCGGTATCGTGCTGGCGGCGATCATCATGACGATCCTGCCGGAGATGGCCCGCGAGTTTAATGAATACCGCATGGTGATGTTTGGTCTGCTGATGGTGGTCATGATGTTGTGGCGGCCGCAGGGGCTGCTGCCGATGACCCGTCAGCACATGGAGTTGCCGAAATGAGCAAGATGTTAGAAGTTTCGGACCTCACCATGCGCTTTGGCGGCCTGGTGGCGGTCAATAAGGTGGCCTTGCAGGTGGAGGAGAAACAGATCGTCTCCATCATCGGGCCGAACGGTGCCGGCAAGACCACCGTCTTCAACTGCCTGACCGGGTTTTACCGGCCGAGTGACGGGGTGATTCGCTATGCGGGCGAAGAGATCCAGGGGCTGCCGGGTCATCAGATTGCCCGCAAGGGGGTGGTGCGCACCTTCCAGCACGTCCGCCTGTTCAAGGAGATGACGGCGCTGGAGAACCTGCTGGTGGCTCAGCACCGTCACATGCACGGTGGCCTGTTGCCGGGCATCTTCAAGACGCCGGCGTTTCGTCGGGCCGAGAAGGAGGCGTTCGAGCGCGCCCTGTTCTGGTTGGATAAGGTCGGTTTGACCGAGCTGGCCAATCGACCTGCGACCGGTCTGGCCTATGGTCAGCAACGGCGGTTGGAGATTGCCCGCTGCATGTGCACGCAGCCGAAGTTGCTGATGCTCGATGAACCGGCGGCGGGGCTGAACCCGAAAGAAACCCACGATCTCGATGAGCTGATCCGCCTGTTGCGCGATGAGTTCGGCGTCTCCGTGCTGCTCATCGAACACGACATGAAACTGGTGATGGAGATCTCCGACCATATCTACGTGGTCAACCAGGGCTGTCCGCTGGCCGATGGCAAGCCGGAGCAGATCAAGAGCAATCCGGCCGTGATCAAGGCCTATCTGGGTGAGTTTTGAGGTATCAGATGCTGGAATTCAAGAACGTCTCCACCTATTACGGCAAGATCCAGGCGCTGCACGATGTCAGCCTGCATATCAATGAGGGCGAGATCGTCACCCTGATCGGTGCCAACGGCGCTGGTAAGACCACGCTGCTGATGACCCTGTGCGGCGATCCCAAGCCGCAGTCCGGCCAGGTGCTGTTCGAGGGGCAGGACATCACCCAGTGGCATACCGCCAAGATCATGCGCGGTGATATCGCGATTGTTCCGGAAGGGCGGCGCATATTCAGTCGGTTGACGGTGGAAGAGAACCTGTCGATGGGGGCCTTCTTCGTCGACAAGGCGGAGCAGGCGGAGCTGCTGGCCGAGGTCTACGAACTGTTTCCGCGCCTGAAGGAGCGACTGACACAGCGCGCCGGCACCATGTCCGGTGGCGAGCAGCAGATGCTGGCCATCGGTCGTGCCCTGATGAGCAAGCCCCGGCTGTTGCTGCTGGATGAGCCCTCCCTGGGGCTGGCTCCCATCATCATCCAGCAGATCTTCGAGATCATCGAACGGCTGCGGGAGCGGGGGATGACCATCTTCCTGGTCGAGCAGAATGCCAATCAGGCGCTGAAGCTGGCCGATCGCGGTTATGTGTTGGAGACCGGACGCGTGGTGCTGGAGGGGAGTGGTCAACAACTGCTGGCCGATCCGGCGGTGCGTCAGGCCTATCTGGGCGGCTAAGCGCATAAATGGAGGGGCGCTGGCGTTTGAGTCGGTGCAACTCGTCGAACCCTGTAGTAGTTCAAGGGATCATCCGATTCGCGTCGGATGATCCTTTTTTTTAACAATCGGGTAAACTGGGCCAGACATCCTTCAGGAGGCTCGCATGTCCCAGTTTCACTCCATCTCTCCCGTCGCGGCCGTCGAGTTGCTGCGCAGCGGCGACGCTTGCCTGGTCGATATCCGGGATCGCGCCAGTTTTAGCCTGGGGCACGCCCCTGGCGCCTTCCATCTGACCAATGAGACGCTCGGCACCTTCCTGCAGCAGACGGATCCCGACAATCCGGTGGTGGTGATGTGCTACCACGGCCATAGCAGTCAGGGAGTGGCGCAGTACCTGGTGAATCATGGTTTCGAGAACGTCTATAACCTTGAGGGGGGCTTTGCGGCCTGGCAACTGGCTTGTCCGGTGGTGAGTGCGGGGCTTGATGTCGCCGGGGGCGGCGTATGAAGCAACTGGTGGTGCTCAGTGATGCCCGGCTCGCCCACAGCCTGGCTGATTATCTCTCCCACCGAGGCCTGCAGTGTGAGCTGACTCAGTCTGAGATCGGGATTACCCTCTGGTTGGCTGACGAGAGCCGCATCGGAGAGGCGGAGCCCGAGATCAAACGCTTCTTGCAGGACCCTTATCATCCGCGTTACGCCGAGGCCTCCTGGCAGAGCGGTGCGCCCAATAGCCGCATCGACTACAGCGCCGGTCATCACAGCCTGACCGCCCACTTCTTGATGCAGGCCGGTCCGGTCACCTTGATGGTGATGGCGCTGTGCGTCGGCCTGTATGGCCTGCAATTCATCGGCTTGAACCTCTATCAGGCGTTGAGTTTTCACCCGGATCTGAGTCAGTTGAATGGCTGGCAGATCTGGCGCTTCGTCACCCCGGCTTTTCTCCATTTTTCACCCCTGCACCTCATCTTCAACCTGATGTGGTGGTGGTATCTGGCCGGTTTGGTGGAGCGCGAACTGGGCAGCAGCAAGTTGCTGACCCTGCTGCTGGTGGGGGCCGTGATCCCCAATCTGCTGGAGTATCTAGCTTCGGGGCCGGATTTTGGCGGTCTCTCCGCCGTGGTGAATACGCTGGTGGGTTACTGCTGGATCCTGGGACGGCGGCAACCGGCGGGGGGCGTGCAGCTGCAGGATGGGATCTTTGGTTTCATGCTGGTCTGGCTGGTGATTGGTTTCAGCGGGGTGTTGGGCAACAATCTGGCGAATGTTGCCCATCTGGCCGGTTTGCTGATTGGTCTGTTGCACGGCTGGCTGGATGGTCGCAAGCCGGCGCGCCGGGGATGATAGCTATTGATACAGGTAGTTGGTGAACAGCAGATCGCGGATGATCTTGCGCCCCTCTTCCTGGGTCAGCAGCTCTTCCACCTTGGCTTTGCAGGCCAGACGGATCTTCTCGCGCCCCTCCTGGGATTTGACATCGGCCAGGGTCTGGCCGCCCAGCAGGGTATTGATGGCATCGCGCAACAGCGGATCGTGGCGTTTGAGCAGCTCGATGTCGGCGGCGTTATCGACCATCAGATCGACCTTGACCCGGACATAGCCGAGGTTGGGTCCCTCGTTGAGAAAGTTGGTGATGAACTCCGGATCCAGAGTGTAGTAACCGATGCCGGTGGGCTGTGCGGCTCCCTCGCCACCTTCGCCACCGCCCTCTTGCGCAAACGTGGTCAGGGGGCTCAGGCAACTGGTCAGCATCAGCAGAAAGAGGATGATTTTTTGGGACATGGCTAGGCTTCTTGTCGAATGGCAAAAGGTGGTATGGCCATTCTTGAGGGCGGATGGTCGATCGTCAAGGGTTCGGCGGACTATTGTAGCGAGGGGTGTGATGGCGTGTTGTTTCTGGAGTGAGGGCGACGGTGGCGACGCATTCCGCTAACGGTTGGGCGCCGGTTGCCCCGTTGGGGCCGATCGACTGGGCGCCGCTGGCGACACTCACGGCGCCGGCGCTGGTACTGAGTTGGCTCGCGGAGTCGGGCTCCCTGACTCGGCGGCTGCGCGGTGAGCCGGGCCCCCTGACTCTTGCCTGCCTGCAACAGGGGGTCGTCTTGGCGGAACAGAGCTGGCAACGCCAGGTGTTGCTGCTGAAGGCCGGCCGGCCCTGGGTCTGGGCGCTGACCCAGGCTCCCGCAGCCACCCTGCGGCAGCACCCCGAGCTGGCCCGACAGGGCGAGCGCCCCTTGGGCGATTGGCTGTTCGGCGAGGGCGGTGGGCGGCGGAGTTCATTGCAGTGGGCGGATCTGGCCGCTGAGCCTGCCCTGGTGCAGGCGCTGCGGGCCTGGCGGATAACCCCGCCGGACCGGCTGTGGGCGCGTTACTCTCGATTTGAGTTGTCGGCGGGCCACTGTACGATCACGGAACTGTTTTTACCCGGCTCGCCTCTGTATGCGGAGCCGGTCGATGAGGTATCGGTATGCAAGCGGTGATGCGGGAGCGTTGGTGGGCTTACTGGCAGCTGGCGCGGATGGACAAGCCTATCGGCACTCTGCTGCTGTTGTGGCCCACCCTGTGGTCCTTGTGGTTGGCCTCTGCTGGCGTGCCGCCGCTGTGGCCTCTGCTGGCGATGGTCGCGGGGGTCTTTTTGATGCGGGCCGCCGGCTGTGTCATCAACGATTACGCCGATCGCCATGTCGATGGTCACGTCAAGCGCACGGCGCGACGCCCGCTGCCGGCTGGCCAGTTGAGTGAACGACAGGCATTGGGGTTCTTCGCCCTGCTGGTGGGGCTCTCCTTCTTGCTGGTGCTGACGCTCAACCGCCTGACCATCGGCCTGTCGCTGGTCGGCCTGCTGCTGGCCATCCTCTATCCCTTCATGAAACGCATCACCCATCTGCCACAATTGGTGCTGGGCTTGGCCTTCTCCTGGTCGATCCCCATGGCCTGGGGGGCTGTGGCCAATGAGCTGACGCTCACGACCTGGCTCCTGTTTGGGGCCAATGTGCTGTGGACCATCGCCTACGACACCTATTACGCCATGGTGGATCGCGATGACGACCTGCGAATTGGCGTCAAGTCGACGGCCATCCTGTTCGGCCGGTATGACTTACGGATCATCGCGCTGCTGCAGATGGCGACCCTGGCGCTGCTGGTGTGGGTGGGCTGGTTGCAGCAATTGGCCTGGCCCTTCTACGCCGGCTTGCTGGGGGCGGCGCTCCTGTTTGTGCAGCAGCGCCGGAGCGCTGGGCGACGACAGCGCGAGGCCTGTTTCCAGGCGTTTTTAGCCAACAACCGGGTCGGTGGTGTGATTTTTGTCGGCATCCTGCTGGCGATGGCGCTCGCCTGAGGCGTCATCGAAGCGTCAATGCTGAGGTGCCGGTGGCGTCGCTGGTCCGTTCTAGATGGTGGTTTTTGATTTTAACTGATTGATTTTATTGATATGTCAGGTTGGTGTCGCCTAAATGTCGTCACGCTTGATCGGCGATCGGCGGATAGTTTCGATCGAACACCAAAGACAGAGGGATCCGCATGAACGTTCGTAAACTCAGACTGCAGCGCAACTGGTCGCAAGAGCAACTCGCCCTATTGAGCGGTCTTAGTATTCGCACCATCCAGCGAATTGAACGGGGTCAGGCCCCTGGGCTTGAGTCTGCCAAAGCGCTGGCCGCTGTTTTTGATGTTCATGTCGACACACTGCCTAAGGAGAATGACATGACTCAAGAAGATCAGATGGATAAAACCGAACAGCAAGCGATGGAATACGTCCGTGACATCAAGGGCTTCTACTCTCACGCCATCAAGTACGTCGTCGTGATATCCCTGCTGTTTGTGATCAACTTTGCTACCGACGCCCGCTACATCTGGGCCTGGTGGCCCATGCTGGGTTGGGGGATCGGCCTGCTGTCGCACGGTCTGAACGTGTTTGAGGTGTTTAACTTCTTCTCGCCGTCGTGGGAGCGACGTCAGATCGAGAAACGGCTGGGGCGGAAGTTATAGCGCCAGACACGCTTGGCGGCATGAAGCAGTTGGAACGAACGGGGGCATGGCGTAGCGATGCCCCCGTTCGTTAATTGAGGTCAGCGCGCCGGCAGCAACAGGGTGCGGCGGACCGGGTCGGGCAGCAACGGCAGCAGGATGGCGGCCAGCTCGTCGAGAGCCTGGGCATCCCCCGTCACCGGTTGATCGTCCCCCTGACACTGCAGGTAGGCCTCCTGGTGCAGGCTCAACAGCAGGGTCTTGAACAGACTCTTGTCGCTGAATTCCGGTGCGTGAATGCCGTGCAGCGTCGCCAGACGTTCCGCCATCATCTGGCTGTCGGATTCCAGCTGCGCCAGGGTGATGCCGGGTTGCTGATGGATCTGCGACAGGGTGATGGCATAGCGCTGCAGGGTCTCCTGGATGCTTTGCGCCAGCAGCAGCAACCGCATCTGCTCTTCCGGTCGCACCCAGTAGCCACCGCTGTGCTCCTCGATCAGCGCCAGATCGTGGAACGCATCGGTGATGGCCCGGATCTGCGGCTCCAACTCATCGAGTTCGTAACGCAGGAACAGCTCATTCTTCAGCAGCGGATAGAGGCGGCGGCAGCGGGCGACCAGCGCCTCATGGTCGATCCCCTCGTTGCGTTCGATCAGGGTGGCGACCAGGCTGGGCAGGGCGAACAGGTGCAGGATGGTGTTGCGGTAGAAGGTCATCAGGATCGCCTGATAGCGGTCCATGCTGATGATCTGGCCGAGGCGATCCTCCTCGATCTGGAACTTGTTCAGCTCCAGCGCCTGATCCAGCAACTCCTCGGCGCTGGCCGAGGGCAGGGCGTTGAAGTCGCTGTAGGGGACCCGTTGCAACAGCCCCTGATAGAGACGGATCTGGGCCAGCAGATCTTCGCGGGGCAGCGCCTGCTTATCGGTGGCCAGCAGGGCCAGGGCGCTCAGGGTCAGGCCGTTGACGGCGGCGGCATCGTTGATGCGGGTCATCAGCTCTTTGGCCAGGGTCTCCACCGTGCTGGCCAGCCACTCCGGCTTGTGCTGCCCGCTGGGATCTAGGTCATCGTGCCAGTGCGGCACCTGATGCTGCAGGAACTGGTGCAGGGTCAGGGGTTCGCCGAAGTTGACGAAGCTGCGGCCAAAGTTGCGCAGCTTGCCGAGGATGCCGACCACCTGCCAGAAGTTCTCCTTCTCCTTGCGGCTGCCTTTGAGCTCCTTGAGGTAAGTGTTCACCTCCATCACATGCTCGTAGCCCAGATAGACGGGGACAAAGGTCAGCGGGCGGTGGATGCCACGCAACTGGGCCTGCAGCGTCATGGCGATCATGCCGGTCTTGGGTTGCAGCAGGCGGCCGGTCCGCGAGCGCCCCCCTTCGGTGAAATACTCGACGGCGTAACCGCGAGCGAACAACTGGCTTAGATACTCGCGGAACACGGTGCTGTAGAGCTTGTCCCCCTTGAAGCTGCGGCGCAGGAAGAAGGCGCCGCCGTGACGGAACAGGGGACCGGCCGGCCAGAAGTTCAGATTGATGCCGGCGGCGATGTGGGGGGGCACCATCCCCTGGTGATAGATGACATAGGAGAGCAGCAGGTAATCCATGTGGCTGCGATGGCAGGGGATGTAGATGATCTCATGCCCCTCGCGCGCCAGCCGTCGCACCCGCTCGGCACCGCGTACCGTGATGCCGCGATAGAGCTTGTTCCACAACCAACCGAGGAAGTAGTCGCCAAACCGGATCAACCGGTAAGAAAAATCGGAAGCCATCTCGTCGAGGTAGCTGAGCGCCCGCGCGCGGATCACCTCTTCGCTGCTCCCCTCGGCGCTGGCCTGCTCCGCAATGGCACGGACTATGTTGTCACTGCGCAGCAACTCGCGGAACAGCGCCTGGCGATCCGGCAGCCGCGGCCCCTTGGCCGCCTGGCGCTGGCGGCTGAAATGGATGCGGGCGACGCGAGCCAACTTGTGAGCGACCACTTCGCCGGTACCCAGCTGATCGACCAGGGCGCGTAGCGACACGGGGGCCGAGAAACGGACCCGGTTCTCCCGGCCATACAGGGCGACGATGAAGGCCTTGCGCAGGGCACCGGGTGTGGTCTCGGGCGGCGGCTGCAGCCGCTGCGGTTTCTCCTTGCCGGGGGCGCGGTGCCAGAGCAGGGTGACGGGCACCAGCTGGATGTCCAGCTGGGGATCCTGCTCATGGAGGGTCAGCCAGGTTTGCAGGGTGGGCAGATTCGGTAACTCGCGGCGCTTGATGCCGAAGGGGAGCGGCGGGCGATCCAGACAGACATAGCGCGGGTGACTCTTGCCCTGGCGGGTTAGCGGCGCAAACGGGCTGGGCAGCCCCAATCGTTCGACGCACAGCTCCAGCGTCAACAGATCGCTCAGCGAGTCGGTACTCAGCGCATAGACGATGGGACGAGCAGGATCCAGACCGAGTTGGGTCAACGGCTCTTCCGGGAGCGGACTGTGGTTGACCAGCAGCCGGATGGGAAGGCGGCAGAGGGATCTGAGCAGGGAAGCGCCGAAGGACATGGGGCCGGTATCCTCAAAGAAAAATGCGCGGCCAGCATAGCAAAACTGGCCCGACTTGTCGTGAGTTGCCGCTGGGCGCCGGGATTGGGTGGCGGGCGGCACCATTTACCTTGCACTTCGGCAATGCCTGTATATACTCACAGTCATCTGTATAAATAAACAGGCAAATCATATGAAACATCTGACGCCGCGCCAGAACGAAGTGCTGGAACTGATCAAAGAATGCATGCAGCAGACCGGGATGCCGCCGACGCGGGCCGAGATCGCCATGCGCCTGGGCTTCAAGTCGGCCAATGCGGCGGAAGAACACCTCAAGGCACTGGCCCGTAAGGGGGTGATCCACATCATGCCGGGCACCTCCCGTGGCATTCAACTGCTGCAGGATGAGGAAAGCGAGGAGGAGCTGGGGTTGCCGCTGATCGGCCAGGTGGCGGCCGGAGAGCCGATCCTGGCCACCGAGCATGTAGAGGCGCACTACCAGATCGATCCGGCCATGTTTCAGCCGCGCGCCGACTTTCTGCTGCGAGTGCACGGCATGAGCATGAAGAATATCGGCATTCTGGACGGTGATCTGCTGGCGGTGCACAAGACCCAGCAGGTGCGCAACGGCCAGGTGGTGGTGGCGCGCGTCGGTGATGACGAGGTGACGGTCAAGCGCTTCGAGCGCAAGGGCAATCAGGTGCTGCTGTTGCCGGAGAACGAGGAGCTGGAGCCGATCCAGGTCGATCTGACCGAGCAGACTCTGAATATCGAAGGGCTGGCCGTCGGCGTGATCCGCAACGGCAACTGGCACTGAACGCGGCGGCGGAGGCGAGCCGCCGCCCTCTGCCGCAGAGATGACCGATTCAATAGGCGCCGGGGAATCCCAGCTGGCGCCAACTCTCGTAGACAAAGACCGCCACCGCATTGGAGAGATTCATGCTGCGGCTGTTGGCCTGCATCGGAATGCGCAGTCGTTGCTCCGGCGGCAGACTCTCGATCACCTCCATCGGCAGTCCGCGGGTCTCGGGGCCAAACAGCAGCACATCCCCGGCTTGAAACTGGCAATCGGAAGGGTAGCGCTTGCCCTTGGTGGTGCAGGCAAAGACCCGGCTGTGCGGCAGGGTGGCCAGACAGCTGGCCAGATTCGGGTAGCGGTGCACATCGGCAAACTCGTGGTAATCGAGGCCAGCCCGGCGCACGCGCTTGTCATCCCAGGCAAATCCCAAGGGTTCGATCAGATGCAGCTTGTAACCCGTATTGGCGCACAGGCGGATGATGTTGCCGGTGTTGGGCGGGATTTCGGGCTGGAACAGCACTATGTGCAGCATGCGGACTCCTCTGGTCAAGCGAGGTGCTAAGGATACCCAAGCCAGAGGGCCGATGGAAACGGCAATGGCCTCGGCACAGGGAAAGATTGTCCTCATTTTGCCAACAGGTATGATAGTGATCCTATTCACAGATGGAGGCGGGAATGGCCTCCTGATTTGTCGAGGATGACTCTGTGTCCACCACTGCTTCCTACTCCCGCTGGGTAACCCTTGCCGGCCTGGCTTCGACGGCGACCGCCGCCATTCTGATCCTGGCCAAGCTGATCGCCTGGCTGCTGACCGGCTCCTCGAGCCTGCTCGCCTCGTTGACCGACTCGCTGATGGATATCAGCGCCTCCTTGATCAATCTGTTCGCCCTGCGTTATTCGCTGACGCCGGCCGATCACGACCACAGCTTCGGTCACGGCAAGGCCGAATCGCTGGCCAGCCTGGCTCAGGCGGCCTTCATCACCGGCTCGGCCCTGGTGCTGGTGATGAACGGTTTTTCGCGACTGGTGAATCCGGAGCCCTTGAAGAACCTCGATATCGGTATCTGGGTGACGGTGGGATCCCTGGCGTTGACCCTGGTGCTGGTGACCTTCCAGAGCCTGGTGGTGCAGAAGACCCAGAGTCAGGCCATCCGCGCCGACCGCCTGCATTATCAATCGGACGTTCTGTTCAACCTCGGCGTGTTGCTGGCGCTGGGCTGTTCCTGGTATGGCTGGCTGTGGGCCGACGGCCTGTTTGCCATCCTGCTGGGGCTCTTCATCCTCAAGGGGGCGATACAGATCGGCTATGAGGCGGTGCAGACGCTGCTGGATCGCCAGTTACCCGACGAGGAGCGTGCGCTGATCCAGGCGTTGGCCGTCTCGGTGCCCGGAGTACATGGCATCCATGATCTGCGGACTCGCCAGGCGGGCCCGTTGCGCTTCATTCAGCTGCATCTGGAGCTGGATGATGCGCTGCCTCTGGTCCAGGCGCATGATCTGGCCGATCAGACCGAGGCGCTGATCCTGGCCAAATTCCCCGGCGCCGATGTCATCATCCACATGGATCCGCGCTCCCTGGTGGGGCATGAACGGTTCCCTGCATCATCAATTGAAGGACAGGAATGAACTATGGCCTGCAAGCAGCAACAAACCTGGGACAAGATCCGGGCCGAGGCCTTGAGCCTGGTGAACGAAGAACCGATGCTGGCCAGCTTCTTCCATTCGACCATTCTCAACCATGACTCGTTGCGCTCGGCCTTGAGCTTTCAGCTGGCCAACAAACTGGCCAGCGCCGTGATGCCGGCCATCGTGCTGCGCGAGGTGATCGAGACCGCCCTGGCAGCGCAGCCGGACATTCTGGATGCCGCCGCCGCCGATATCTGCGCGGTCAAGGAGCGAGATCCGGCCGTGCGTTACTACTCGACCCCCTTGCTCTATCTCAAGGGGTTCCATGCGCTGCAAGGCTACCGTGTGGCGCACTGGCTGTGGCAACAAGGACGTCACTCGCTGGCGGTCTTCCTGCAGAACCAGATTTCGGTGGTCTTCTCGGTGGATGTGCACCCGGCGGCGCAGATTGGTCGCGGCATCATGTTTGACCATGCCACCGGCATCATCATCGGGGAGACCGCCGTGGTCGAGGATGATGTCTCTATCCTGCAGAACGTGACTCTCGGTGGTACCGGCAAAGAACACGGCGATCGCCACCCGAAGATCCGCGAAGGGGTGATGATCGGCGCCGGCGCCAAGGTGCTGGGCAACATCGAGGTGGGGCGCGGCGCCAAGATTGGCGCTGGCAGCGTGGTGTTGCAGCCGGTGCCTCCGCATACCACGGTTGCCGGGGTCCCCGCTCACGAGGTTGGGCATCCGGATTGTGACAAACCGTCGCTGGATATGAATCAGGGGCTTTGAGCCATCCCTCGTCCCGAGCGACAACCTGGGATGAGCGCCATCGGCTGGCGTGTTGCACAAGGAGCCGTGGTTTGATGAAACCGATCGCTGGAGTGCTGATCCTCGGCCTGTGGTTGGCCGATCTGGCCCATCTCTATCTGGGCATCTCCCTTTGGCCCGCCGCCGGGCTCGCTTGGGCGGCGGCCCTGCTGCTGGGCCCTAGGCTGGATGCGGCGGCGCGCCGCCAGTGCCTCGCCCTCTATCTGTGTGCCCTGTTGTTGCTGGCACTGGCTTGGAGCCAGGGGGCTCGTCTCGCCGCTGCGACTCTGTTCCTACCGAATGTCGACATGGTGACCCTGTTCGCGGCGGTCAGCTGTCTGAACCTGGCGACCGGCACCCTGGCGCAAAACCAGGGGCACTGGCGCGGTTGGCGGGGGGTTTGGGGTACCCTGCTGGGCGTCAACCTGCTCGGCGCCGTCATCAACATGTCGGTGCTGTTTGTGGTCGGCGATCGACTGGCGCGGCACGGCATGCTGGAACGACGCCAGGTCATCATGCTCAGCCGCATCTACTGCTCGGCTGCCTTCTGGTCTCCCTTCTTCATCGCCATGGCGGTGGCGGTGACCTATGCTCCCGGCCTGATCTTTACCCATCTGCTGCCATTCGGACTGCTAGGCTCCATCGCCGCCATGCTGCTCACCGCGTTGGAGGTCCGCAAACTCGGGGTCGAGGACTTTGAAGGCTACCCGCTGCGCTTGCAGACGCTGATGTTACCCGGGCTGTTGGCGCTGGCGGTCATCCTGGGGCGACTGCTGTGGCCGGAGCTCAACATAGTCGGCATCATCTCCCTGGCTGCTCCGCTCATCTCGTTGTTGTTGATGCCTAAACAGAACATCGCGCTGGCGCTGCGCCGCCAGGTCACCGAGCGTTTTCCGGCCATGGGTAGCCAGATCGTGCTGTTTCTCGGTGCTGGTTTGCTGGCCGCTGGCATCAACGGCCTGACCCAGGTCTGGTCGCCAGCCCCTCTGCTGGCGATGTTCCATCACTTCGGGGTGCTGGAGGCAACCCTGACGGTGGCTCTGATCCTGCTCATCGCCTATTTCGGCGTGCACCCGATCATCACCATCTCCAGCCTGGCGCCGCTGCTGTGGCACCTCAAGCCGGATCCGACCCTGCTGGGCATGAGCTTCCTGTTGGGATGGGGACTGTCGACCGGCGCCACGCCGCTCTCGGGAGCCAACCTCGCGCTGTTGGCTTGCTACCGGGTGCGGGCGCGGGATCTGCTGGTCTGGAATTTGGCCTATGCCGGCCAGATGTTGCTGGTCTGTGCCGGACTGTTTGCTCTGTATGTCGGACTGTTCTGATCGCCATGGTTCGAGCCACGGGCGCGTGGAACTGAGAAACTGAGCCTTGTTGCTCCCTGGGGGACGGGGTATTCTGAGCCCGAGCCTGGGTGCTTGCCTCCCGGAATGAATCAACAAGACAGTGGGTATGACTATGTCTCTGGAAGTACTGGAACAGCTGGAAGCCAAGGTGCAGGCTGCGGTCGATAACATCGCGCTGCTGAAGATGGAATTGGAAGAGTTGAAGACTCAGAACCTGCGGCTCAAGGATGAAAACCAGCAACTGCGCAATGACCATCAGGCCTGGCAGGATCGCCTGCGGGCGCTGCTCGGCAAGATGGATCAGATGGACGAAGCGGTCTGATGGCTGCCCCCCCATCCGTCTAATAGCACAACGCCGGTCATTGACCGGCGTTGTTGTCTGAGCGGCTTATTCGAGATCCAGTGGCTCGGGCGAGAGGATGATGCCCGTGGTGTCGGCATACAGGTGGTCATCGGGCAGGAAGGTGACGCCCCCGAAGTTGACCGGCAGATCGGTATCGCCGACCTCGCTATCGTCGGCACCCACCGGAATGGAAGCCAGTGCCTGGATGCCGATGTCCAGCTCACCCAGCGCATCCACCTCGCGCACGCTGCCGTAGCAGACGATCCCTTCCCAACCATTTTCTTGGGCTGTGGTGGCCATCTCGGCATCGATCAGCGCACGTCGCAGCGAGCCACCGCCATCGATCAACAATACCCGGCCGACGCCGTTTTCCTTGATCAGTTCCCGGATCAAGCCATTGGCTTCGAAACACTTGATGGTGCTGATGACGCCACCAAAGGAGTTGCGGCCACCGAAGCTGCTGAACAGGGGTTCAACGACATCGACCAGATCGGAGTAGGTGTCACAAAGTTCTGAAGTATTGTATTCCATGGTTTTTTTACCGAGTTGGATACAGGTGGGACAAGTATAAGGAGCCGCCCCCTCTTTGGAAAGCAAATCGAGAGGGCGTGGGGTGTTACTGCCTTCTGCTTCATACTTTTAGCTCCGGATGCCGCATCGGTGGCGGCATCCGGCCAAAACTTAGAGAAAGCCTAGAGAATGTAGCGGCTCAGATCTTCGTCTTCGATCAGGGCGCCCAGATGCTGGTTGACCAGGGCCGCGTCGATGACGTGGGTCTGGCCGGCGTGGTCAGAGGCTTCGAACGAGATGTCCTCCATCAGCTTTTCCATCACGGTATGCAGACGGCGGGCGCCGATGTTTTCGGTCCGTTCGTTGACCTGCCAGGCGGCCTCGGCGATGCGGCGGATCCCCTCCGGGGTAAACTCGATGGTCACCGCTTCGGTGGCCATCAGCGCCCGGTACTGTTCGGTCAGCGAGGCATTCGGTTCGGTCAGGATGCGCTCGAAGTCATCGGTGCTGAGAGCCCCGAGTTCGACGCGGATCGGCAGACGCCCCTGCAGCTCGGGGATCAGATCCGACGGCTTGGCAATCTGGAAGGCGCCGGAGGCGATGAACAGGATGTGGTCGGTACGCACCATGCCGTGCTTGGTGTTGACGGTACAGCCTTCGACCAGTGGCAGCAGGTCACGCTGCACCCCCTCGCGCGAGACATCCGGGCCGCTCGACTCGCCGCGTTTGCAGATCTTGTCGATCTCGTCGATGAAGACGATGCCCTGGTTCTCGACCGCGCTGATCACCTGCTCCTTGAGCTCTTCCGGATTGACCAGACGGGCGGCCTCCTCGTCGATCAGTTGTTTGAGGGCCTCCTTGACCTTCAGCTTGCGCTTCTTGGTCTGCCCCTGGCCAATGTTCTGGAACAGGCTCTGCAGCTGGTTGGTCATCTCCTCCATGCCGGGTGGTGCCATGATCTCGACGCCCACTTGCGGCGCGGCCAGCTCCAGCTCGATCTCCTTGTCATCGAGTTCCCCTTCGCGCAGCTTCTTGCGGAAGATCTGGCGGGTGTGGCTGTCCGGCTTCTCGTTCTGGCCCCAGCCTTCGCGGGGGGCGGGCAACAGGGCGTCGAGAATGCGCTCTTCGGCGGCCTCTTCGGCACGGAAGCGGTTCTTCTCGATCTGTTGCTCGCGCACCATCTTCATCGCCATATCGGTCAGGTCGCGGATGATGGAGTCCACCTCCTTGCCGACGTAACCCACTTCGGTGAACTTGGTGGCCTCCACCTTGATGAAGGGGGCGTTGGCCAGCTTGGCCAGGCGACGGGCGATCTCGGTCTTACCGACCCCGGTGGGGCCAATCATCAGGATATTCTTCGGCGCGACTTCCTGGCGCAGGGTCGGGTCGAGCTGCATGCGGCGCCAGCGGTTGCGTAGGGCGATGGCGACGGCACGCTTGGCGTCGGCCTGGCCAATGATGTGGCGATCCAGCTCGTGGACAATCTCGCGGGGGGTCATCTCGGACATGAGGTATTCCTCGTAGCGGGTCGTTGCGACGACCCGCGGCAAATTAGGCAGTCGGGTAATCCAGCACTTCGATGGTCTGGAAGCTGTTGGTGAAGACGCAGATGTCGCCGGCGATGGTCAGCGCCTTCTGGACTATGGCCTCGGCGCCGAGCTCGGTGTTTTCCAGCAGGGCACGGGCGGCCGCCTGGGCATAACAGCCGCCGGAGCCCATGGCGATCAGATCCTGTTCGGGCTGCACCACATCGCCGTTGCCGGTGATGATGAAGGACTTGCTGGCGTCGGCGACGGCCAGCATGGCCTCGAGTTTGCGTAGCGCGCGATCGCTGCGCCACTCCTTGGCCAGGGCGACAGCGGCGCGCTCCAGATTACCCTGGTGGGCCTGCAGCTTGGCTTCGAAACGCTCCAGCAGGGTGAAGGCATCGGCGGTACCTCCGGCAAATCCGGCGAGCACCTTGCCGTTGTAGAGACGATGCACCTTACGGGCGTTGCCCTTCATCACTGTGTTGCCCAGAGAGACCTGGCCGTCGCCACCGATCACCACCTGGCCGTTACGGCGTACGGATACGATTGTAGTCAATTGAAACCTCGCTTGAGCTGGAGTCGGCATACCGATGGCATGCGTGGAGTCTGTTCAAGGAGATGGGGCTGGCCACTGGCTTTTTCAAGGGCGGGAAACGGCAAGGGCGGCTGGATGCCGCCCTTGGGGATGTTTTGTGTGGATGGCTAGCGGCTGAAGATGGTGCAGCCCTGAACCTGACTTCGACTCTGCAGAGCCGAGCGTCGGCTCTCGGCCTCGGCGCGCGAGGCGAAGGGGCCGAGGATCACCTTGTACCAGGTGCCGGTCGCCGTCTGTCCCCGTTGCACCTGGGCTCCGTGGCCCTGCTGGTTGAGCCGCAGCTTCATCGACTCGGCCTGATCGACGCCGCGGAAGGCGCCGCACTGCAGCATGAAGCCGCGACTGGCCGCCGGGGCGACCGGTTTGGCTTCGGCGACCGGAGCGGCGTTGCCGGACTTGCTCTCCTGCAGGCTGGCGAAGGGGACCACCTGGCCGGCGAGCAGCGCGGCGGCGCGTTGGGACTCGCTCAGCTTGGGGGTTGGCGTGCTGGTCGTGCCCGTGCCCTGGGCGGGTTGGGCGCCATCCAGGGTCGGCGCCCCGCTTTGTTGCTGCACCTTCAACCTCTGTTGCTCCAGCAGCTGTTGTTGGGCCAACAGCTTTTTCTGCTGCTCCGGATCGATGCTCAGATCGGTCGGCGTGGCGCCACTGGGCAGATCGACATTCACCTCCTTGTTTTCCAACAGGGTCATGTAGTCGAACTTCTCCTTGGCGGGGCGCTGCTCCTCGATGGGGATCGGCTTGACAGCCGGCTTGTTCTTGCCGGCAGTTTGCGGATCATCCGCACTGCCTTTGAGGACGTAGAGGAAGATGGCAAAGCCGATGACCAGGGCCGCCGCCAGGACTACACGCACGATCGGAAAGGCCGGTGGTGCCGCGCGGCGGGTCGAGCCGGAGCGGCTGGCCGGTTTGCGTTTGCGGGACGGACGAGCCGAGCGAACGTAATCCTGAGTCATGGCTTACATGCGCTCCAAGACCTGAATGCCCAGCAGTGCCAGACCCTGCTTGATCACCCGGGCGGTGGCGGCACACAGGGTCAGACGGCTGGCTTTGGCGGCCGGTTCGACCCCTTCCTTGTTGATCGGGCAGGCTTCGTAGAAGCTCATGAACAGACCGGAGAGCTCATACAGATAGGTACACAGCAGATGCGGCATCCCCTTGGCGGCCACGTTCTGCACCGCATCGTTGAACAGCACCAGCTTCTGGGCCAGCGCCTCTTCGGCGGCCTCGGTCAGCTGCACCGGCCCCAGGTCGGCATCCGCGCCGGCGCGGCGGAAGATGGACTGGATCCGGGTGTAGGCATATTGCAGATAGGGCGAGGTATTGCCCTCGAATGCCAGCATGTTGTCCCAGTCGAAGATGTAGTCGGTGGTGCGGTTCTTCGACAGATCCGCATACTTGACCGCCCCCATGGCCACGGCGTGGATGACCGTCTCCTGCTCCTCGGCACTCAGCTCGCTGTTGCGGCTGGCCATCAGATCCCGGGCGCGCTGTTCGGCTTCATCCAGCAACTCGGCCAGCTTGACGGTGCCACCGGAACGGGTCTTGAACGGCTTGCCGTCCTTGCCCAGCATCATGCCGAAGGCTTCGTGTTCGAGGGTGACTCGCTCCGGCACATAACCAGCCTTGCGGGCAATGGTCCAGGCCTGCATCAGGTGCTGATGCTGGCGGGAGTCGATGAAGTAGAGCACGCGATCGGCGCCCAGCGTCTCGACCCGATACTTGGCGCAGGCGATGTCGGTGGTGGTGTAGAGAAAGCCACCATCCTTCTTCTGCACGATGACGGCCATGGCCTCGCCATCCTTGCCCTTGAATTCGTCGAGGAAGACCACTTGGGCGCCTTCGCTCTCGACGGCCATCCCCTTGGCTTGCAGATCGGCGACGATCCCCGGCAGCATCGGGTTGTAGAGGCTTTCGCCCATCACATCCTTGGCGCTGAGACTGACGTTGAGGCGATCGTAGATCTGTTGGTTCTGCGCCATGGTCAGATCGACCAGCTTCTTCCACATGGTGCGGCAGTAGTCATCGCCGCCCTGCAGCTTGACCACATAGGCGCGTGCGCGCTCGGCAAAGGCTTCGTCTTCGTCGTAGCACTTCTTCGCCTCACGGTAAAAGGCCTCGAGGTCGGCCAGCTCCATGTCGCTGGCGTGTTCGTTCTCCATCTTCTCCAGATAGGCGATCAGCATGCCGAACTGGGTGCCCCAGTCGCCGACGTGGTTGGCGCGGATGACCTTGTGACCGAGGAACTCCAGGGTGCGGGTCGCCGCATCACCGATGACGGTGGAGCGGATGTGGTGCACCGCCATCTCTTTGGCGACGTTGGGAGCCGAGTAGTCGACCACTATGGTTTGGGGCGGATTGGCGGTCTTGACGCCTAGGTGATCGTCGGTCAGCAGGGCATCGATCTGGCGGGCCAGCCATTGGCTGTCCAGGTAGAAGTTGATGAAACCAGGACCGGCGATCTCGACCTTGGCGACGCGATCCGAGGCGGGCAGGGCGTCGATGATCTGTTGCGCCAATTGCCGTGGGTTCTTGCCGGCAGCTTTGGCCAGCAGCATGGCCAGGTTGGTTGCCAGATCGCCGTGAGCCTTATCCTTGGTGTTGTCTACCTGAATGCGTGGCTCGACGTCTGCGGGCAGCTCGCCCTGGGCGCGCAGCTTGGCCACGGTTTGCTCAAGTAGCTGGTGAATATGCTCTTTCATTTCTGACCACCCAAAAAATTACGTAAACGTCGGCATTGCCAATTTATAAGGGGGCAAATTTTACTCCGAATAGCGTGGCCTGACTACCTTTGCCGTCTATCGGTGGCCTGGCCGGTTTTATGCTTGGTTTCGATCGTCGGGATGGAGGCGCGCGTCAGCGGCGCAACAGGACTCAAATTGCCTGCCATTCGACCACCAGCGCCGACCTGTGTCGGGCCAGGGTCATGCCGAGGAGGGGAATATGATGCGACTACCACTGTTTCCGATGAGTGTCCATCTGTTGCCGGGCGGCATCCTGCCCATGCGGCTGTTTGAACCGCGCTATCTGCACATGTTAGGGCTGAGCCAGGGACTGGGATTTGGTCTCTGCCTGCTGGGAACCCGCCGTAGCGATGGCCAGACGCCGCTGTTGGCGCTGGGGACCCGGGTCGAGGTGATCGACTTTAACCTGCTGGATGATGAGACCCTCGGCATCACGGTGCGCGGGGTCGAGCGCTACCGGCTGCACCGGGTTGAGGTGGCCGCCGACGGCCTGCTGATCGGTGAGGTGACGCCGCTGCCCAACTGGCAGGCTACCGAGCTGGCGCCGCAACAGGATGTGCTGGCGCGCCGTCTGGGCGAGCTGTTTGCGGAACACCCTGATTTTGCAGCCTATTATCCGCAACCGGAGTGGGCCAACGCCTGCTGGGTCGCCCAGCGCTGGTTGGAGGTGCTGCCGATCCCGGGCGAGCAGAAGCTGCAACTGCTCGAGAGCGATGACTGCAGTGATGCCCTGCGATTCCTGATGAATGTGATGCATGAGCCTCTGCGCCCACACTAGCGGTGATTCTCATTTTGCGGTTCGAGAGCTGGCATTTTGCAAATTGCACAGTCGCGTTTCCGGCTAGAACCGCGATGTTCCCGTTATCCTCGCCACTGCACTCAGGTGATTAAGTCGATGTGGGGGCTGATCCGTTAAAACAGTTCCTGGGGATCCACATCCAGCGACCAGCGTACCTTGCGAACGCTGGGCAGGGCTTCGATCTCCGGCAACAGACGCAGCAGTAACTGGGCCAAAGGTGAGCGTTGGGGTGCCTGCAGCAGCAGTTGCATCCGGTACTTGCCGGCCCGACGCTCCATCAGGGCGGCGATGGGTCCTATCATCTGTACGCCGGGATGCAGGGGGCGGCGGCTCATCACCAGACCGGCCACCTCGGCCATGAACTGTTCGACGTTGGCCTTGTGCACCGCCTCGCTGCGCAGCAGTGCCTGGAAGGCAAAGGGGGGCAACCCGAGTTGCTGGCGCTCTTGCAAGCAGGTACGGGCAAAGTGGTGATAGCCGTTATGCACCAGATCCTGCAACAGCAGGTGGTCCGGATGGTGGCTTTGCAAGACCACCAGCCCGGGCTTGCTGGCTCGTCCGGCGCGGCCGGCCACCTGGGTATAGAGTTGGGCCAGCCGCTCGGTGGCGCGGAAATCCTGGGAGAAGAGTGCACCGTCGACATCGAGCAACCCCACGAGCGTCACGTTCGGGAAGTGGTGCCCCTTGGCCAGCATCTGGGTGCCGATCAGGATCTGGTACTTGCCGCTGCGGATGCCGTCGAGGTGCGCCTCCAGCTCCCCTTTGCGGCGGGTGCTGTCGCGATCGATGCGGATGGTCTGGTACTGCGGGAAGCGGGTGGCCAGCAGCGCCTCGACCTGTTCGGTACCCACGCCGGTGCCCTGCAGATCCGGGCTGCCGCACTCCGGGCAGTGGCTGGGCACCGGGCGCTGACTGTCACAGTGGTGACAGTGCAGACGGCGGCTACCCTGGTGCCAGGTGTAGTAGGCATCGCAGCGGCCGCAAGCGGCGATCCAGCCACAGTGGTGGCAGAGCAGCGATTGGGCAAAGCCGCGCCGATTGAGAAACAGCATCACCTGATTGCCGTCGCGCAGATGGCTCTCCATCAGTTGCAGTAGTTGCGGCGAGATGCCCGCCTGCAGCGGTACCTCCTTGATGTCGAGCACCTCCTGACGGGCCACGCTGGCGCCGCCGGCGCGCTGGTTCAGGCGCAGGATCTGATACTTGCCACTGAGGCCGTTGTGCAGGGTCTCGAGTGAGGGCGTGGCCGAGCCGAGCAGGATCGGACAGGACTCCAGCCGGGCGCGCATCACCGCCAGATCGCGAGCGTGATAGCGGAACCCCTCCTGCTGCTTGAAGGAGGCGTCATGCTCCTCGTCGATCAGGATCAGCCCCAGCGACTTGAAGGGGGTAAACAAGGCCGAGCGGGTGCCGATCAGGATGGCGGCATCACCGCTTTGGCAGGCCAGCCAGGCCTCCAGTCGCTCCCGGTCATTCATGCCGGAGTGCAGGGTCAGGATCGGGGCGGCAAAACGGCGGCGGAAGCGTTGCAGGGTCTGCGGCGTCAGGCCGATCTCCGGTACCAGCACCAGCACCTGTTGACCGCGAGCCAGCACCGGGGCGATCAGCTGTAGATAGACTTCGGTCTTGCCGGAGCCGGTGACGCCATCGAGCAGAAAGGCGGCAAACTCCTGGGACTGGCTCTGGACGCTGGCGACGGCCAGCGCCTGTTCGGTGTTGAGCTGATGTTGATCGGCTTCATGCAGCAGCAGATGGTCGTGCCATGGCTCCTGGGCCAGGGCGGTGTCGATCTTCTCGACCACCCCCTTGGCGGCCAGCTTGGTCAGCACCTGGCTATCGATACCGACCTCGCGCAGATCGGCGGCCGGCAGCGGTCCATCCATCAGCAGTTGCAGCGCCTGGCGTTGCCGTTCGGCGCTTTTGCCCGGGGTGAAGTCGAGGCCCTGCGGTGTCAGCTGCCAGCCTTCCACCGGGCGTCGCTGCGCCGCTTCCCCTTGGCGCAACAGCACCGGTAGGGCGTGTTGTAGCACCTCACCGAGCGGGTGTTGGTAGTAGTGGGCGCTCCACAGCAACAGTTGCCACAAGGTGGGGGGGAGCAGAGGGGCTGGATCCAGCACCTCGAGGATCGGTTTGAGCTTCTCCAGCGGCAGATCGCTCTGCTCGGGGTGGTCGGTGACGAGGCCAACCATCTGCTGGCGGCCAAAGCTGACGCGCACCCGGCAGCCGATGGCAGGCAGGGGTTCGGGCGCCAGGTAGTCAAACTGACGGCGCAACGGCACCGGGAGGGCGACCCGAACCGGGAGATGGGGGATGATTTCGCTCACTGGCTGCCTGTTTTTTCTGCGATCATACTTGCGACTGAGTGGATCGATCCTATATCATTCGCCCCCTCAAAACATCCGTTCCAACTCGTGTGGTGTCTGGCGTGAGGCTGGATGGCGACACGGCCTAAAATATAGAGGTTGTCCATGAAAGAAGGTATCCACCCAGAGTACAAGGCAGTCAACGTCAAGTGCTCCTGCGGTAACGAATTCACTATCCGTTCCACTGGTCGCGATTTGAACCTGGACGTCTGCTCTGAATGCCACCCGTTCTACACTGGCAAGCAGAAGATCGTTGACACCGGTGGTCGTGTTGACCGTTTCAACAAGCGCTTCGGCGCCCTGGTTGGCAAGAAGTAATTCTTCGCCCGCCACAAAAAAGCGCCCTTCGGGGCTAATGCCAGTCAGTTAAGCCTGACTGGCATTATTTTTTCCTGTTTTTCGGATG
>JASDSW010000052.1:0-17696 GCA_041441555.1 Aeromonadaceae bacterium | reverse complement strand
ATTTTTACACAGCCTGAGGATCGGTCAATGGATCCTTAACTGATCGGCATTAGCGGCGTGGGGAGCCACTTTTGCGCAGCAATGCCTCATCATCGCTCACCAAAACAAGGCAATGCGCCATCAGGGGGCAAATGAGGCCTGATTTAGATCAGCAGGGAGGTGCGGGCTGCGCAGACGTCGGCGGCCGTGCGGGCCGTCTGCCGGTGCAGATAATCGAGCAGTGGCTCCCAAGCCAGCGGTTTGCTGAACAGGTAACCCTGGGTATAGGCACACCCTTCGTTGGCGATGAAGGCCTGCTGCTCGTCACGCTCGATCCCCTCGACCACCAATTGCATCCCCAGGTTGTGCACCATGCGGATCAGCCCTTGCAGCAGCAGGCGATCCTGCACGTGCTCGGGAATATGCAGGATGAAGGAGCGATCGATCTTGACCAGATCCATTGGATAGCGCCGCAGATAGTTCAGCGCCGAGAAGCCGGTGCCAAAGTCATCGATGGCAATCTGGCAACCCGCCTGGCGCAACGCCCGGATCCGCGCCAGGTGTTCATCATGACCATCCATGAAGATGGATTCGGTGATTTCGAAGATGAGATGGCGCGGATCGAGCCGGTACTTGGCCAGCACCGCCAGCCATTCGTGGGCATCGGCACTGAGGGAGTTGAACTCCAGCGTCGAACGGTTGACCGACATCTGTAACCAGTCATAACCGGCATCGTGCAGACGTCGCAGGTCGCGGCAGGCCTGCTCCAACAACTGCTCACCCAGCACCTGGATGAGGCCGGTCTCTTCCGAGAGCGGGATAAAATCGGCCGGCGAAACGACGCCCAACTCCGGGTGCTGCCAGCGCGCCAGCGCCTCCAGCTTGGCCACCCATCCCAGACGGTTATCCCAGATGGGTTGGTAGACCAGGGTGATTTCACCATGTTGCACCGCCTGCAGCAGTTGCCGCTGCATCGCCTCACGCCGCATCACCCGCTCCAACATGGGTGCCGAAAAGCAGAGGTAGTTACGCTGCTGCCGCCGAGCCTCGAACAGTGCCATATCCGTATGCCGCAACAGCTGGTAGAAGTCGAGACCATCGCGAGGCCAGAGGGCCCCGGCCAGGGTACCGGCGAGCCTGAGCTTGCGGGGACCGGCCTCGAAGGGTCGGTGCACCTCGGCCAGCAGCCGTTCGCCCCAGAATGCCAGCAGATCCTCATCGGCCACGTGTGGCAGCAAAACAGCGAAGCCATCCCCGCCCACGCGCCCAAGCAACCCCTCATCACCGACCAGCAGGCGCAGCCGTGCCGCCAACTGCTGCAGCAAGAGATCACCGGTCTGATGACTGAAACGGGTATTGATGTTGGCAAAATTCTTCAGATCCAGCGACAGAAAACCAAAGGGCCGTTCGCCCTGGCAGGTCTGCTCCAGTTCGGCAAAGAAACCGGGGCGATCCAGCAACCCGGTCAAGGGATCCAACCCGCGAGCCGACAGGGGGGCCAAGCCATACAGACTGCCGCTGTTCTGCACCTGAGTGACCAAACAGAGCCATTGGGAGGGCGCTTCCGACTTATAGCGGCAGATGGTGATCTGTTCGGCGAGCAAGTGACCGTTTTTGTGGCGCGTCAGCAGTTGTCCCTGCCAGCTCCCCCGCTCGGCGACAGCCATCTTCACCATGGTCAGCAGGTCGTGTTCATAGAAACCGCAGCGCAGCACCGGAGCCAACTGACCGATCAGCTCCTGGGCCTGGTAGCCGCTGAGCCGTTCGAACTCGGTATTCACGTCGGAGATGATCCCTTCCTCGCTACACAACACAGCTGCGGAGGAGAGGATCTCCAGCAGGGGATTCGGCGAAGAGCAACCAGAGACGGGAGTGACGGCCACAGTGGATCTCAGCCAGCCCTTCAGCTGACGGTTCATCAGTACGATCCAGTTTGGCATTCCGACTTCCTATCCCTGTCTGTTACCCGATATAGCAGATGAAGTCCGTAATCAACCGGCATCCAGCCTGGGATCCACTGCTCCAGCCCTTCCTCCAACCGGCTCCAAGGGCGAGAGCCATTAAGCAAAGAACATGCCCT
This sequence comes from Aeromonadaceae bacterium, assembly GCA_041441555.1. GTDB lineage: Bacteria > Pseudomonadota > Gammaproteobacteria > Enterobacterales > Aeromonadaceae > Pseudaeromonas. Next base: position 15,637 of record JASDSW010000052.1, on the reverse strand, counting down.
GACTGCGTGCCCCAGGGTGAAGGGCGAGTCACCGCTGATGGCCCCTCGCGATTGGTCTGTTCGCCAACCACCAGCCGAGCCGCCAAACCGAGCTGTCAATATATCCGTCAGGCCATAGTTCCAAAGGCTTCAGAAATAAAACGACCATCATGCGGATGCTCTTTAGCACAGAGGGGAATTAATTATTTCCGCTCGGCCACGGGTGGAATAAAGCCGCGCCATCAGACTATGCCAACTGGAATTAAATGTCACAAAAAACATTAACTAACAATTAGATAAGCAAATATATCCATACAATGGATCGGGTGAAAATTATTCAGAGTCAGCAGGATGCCGAAATTAATACATCCGTATGCAGTGCAGTCCAATCTCTCGTCATACCGACCCACGACCATTAAATAACCCGCGCCACCAAAAATCACGTCTGCCACTAATCACAGCGGCCGACGATATTTTGCCTGCCTACTATCTGGCTCCGATATCTGGATTAAACCCCCAAAATTGGAGAGCCAATCGTGCCTAGCCCCTATGACGAATCCTCCGTTGCGCCCAAAGAGCGCATCAACATCAAGTATCGTCCGGCCACCGGCGATACCAGTCGCGACATCGAGCTGCCGCTCTCCTTGCTGGTACTCGCCAATCTGCAGGGTGGCGGTGATGAACGCCCCCTGGAGCAGCGGGCCTGTATCAGCATCACGCCACAAAACTTCAACGCCGTGATGAAGGAGGCAAACCTGCGGCTGGCCTTCAACGTTCGTCACCCACACGCCGCGGATGAGACGCGAGAGCTGCCCATCCAGTTACAGTTGGCCTCCCTGGAGGATTTCACCCCGGATCGCATCGCCCAGCAGGTTCCCGAGCTGCACCGCCTGTTGCAATTGCGCGAGTCCCTCGTCGCCCTCAAGGGACCGCTGGGGAACATGCCCGCCTTTCGTCAACGTCTGCAGGCCCTGCTCCACAATCCAGAAGCTCGCCAGCGGTTGCTGCATGAGCTCTCCCTGCTCCCCCCTGACGCCTGATTCCACAAGGAGACCCACATGTCACTCCCCACGACTGCCGTTGACACCCTCCCCCCGACCAAGCTGCTGGACGAGGTGCTTTCCCTCGCCCGACTCACACCGGATGATGACGGTTTTGCCATCACCCGCCGTGGCGTCGCGGCCCTGCTGACGAGCCTGGAGCCGGCAGAATCATCGCCCGAGACCATCAACAAGAGCCGGGTTGACCACCTGATCGTCGGGATTGATCGCCAACTGGGCCAACTGATGGATGAAATACTGCATACCCCGGCACTGCAGCAGTTGGAGGCAAGCTGGCGCTCACTGAAGCTGCTGGTGGATCGCACCGACTTTCGGGAAAACATCCGGATCCTAGTGTTGTCGGCCACCCAACAAGAGCTACTCGAGGACTTCGATCAGGCCGCCGAGCCCACCCAATCCGCCATCTATCAACACCTGTATGCCAGCGGTTACGGCCAGTTTGGCGGAGAGCCCATAGCCGCGGTAATCGGCGACTATGCGTTCAGCCCCAGCGCCCCGGATATTCGGCTGCTGCACCATCTGAGCGCCGTCGGCGCCATGGCCCACGCCCCCTTTCTCTCTGCCGTGGCTCCCAGCTTCTTCGGCCTCGACAACTTCAGTGAGCTGGCCGCCGTCAAGGATCTGAAGTCGTTGCTCGCCGGCCCCAGTCATACCCGCTGGCGCGCACTGCGCGAGTCGGAGGATGCGCGTTACCTCGGGTTGACGGCCCCGCGGTTTCTGGTGCGCTTGCCCTATGGCCCCACCGATAATCCGGTCCGCGGCTTCCACTACCAGGAGCAGACCACCGGCGATCCACAGCACTATCTGTGGGGGAACACCGCCTTCTTGCTGGCGACCGCCCTGACCGACAGCTTCGCCAAATACCGGTGGTGCCCGAACATCATAGGACCACAGAGTGGGGGCGCCATCCGCGATCTTCCCGTCCACCTGTTCGAGTCTCTGGGCCAACTGCAGGCCAAGATCCCAACCGAGGTTCTGATCACCGATCGTCGCGAATACGAGCTGGCCGAGGAGGGCTTCATCGCGCTGACCATGCGCAAGGAGAGTAACAACGCGGCCTTCTTCTCGGCCAATTCGGTGCAAAAGCCCAAGCTGTTTGCCAATACCCCGGAGGGGCGCCAAGCCACACTGAATCACCGACTCGGTACCCAACTCCCCTATCTGTTCATCGTGAATCGGCTGGCCCATTACCTCAAGGTGTTGCAACGCGAGCAGCTCGGCACCTGGAAGGAACGTCAGGATCTGGAGCGCGAACTCAATGGCTGGATCCGCCAATACGTCGCCGATCAGGAGAACCCTCCTGCCGACGTCCGCAGCCGCCGACCACTCCGCAGCGCCCGGGTACAGGTGCTGGATGTCGCCGATGATCCCGGTTGGTATCAGGTCGCCCTATCGGTCCGCCCCCACTTCAAATACATGGGCGCCAGTTTCGAGCTGGCCCTGGTCGGTCGCCTCGACAAGGAGTAATGCCATGATGCCGAGATCCGTGGCACCGACTCGCCTCCTGGAGCGATTGAGCCAGGAGACCGCCCCGCAGTCGGAGGAGCCGACCAGCCGCCTGGCCTCTATTCGTCGCCATCTGGAGCTGTTACTCAACTGTCGCCTCGACAGTTGTCGAAGCGCACCGGATCTGGGGATCAGTGATTTCAATGCGAGCCATCTGGCCGCTCACGATCTGCATGAGCAGATTGCGGACGCCATCCGTGACTGTCTCCAGCGCTATGAGCCGAGATTGCAGCAGATCCGGGTAAGCCACTCGGCCAATACCGAGGATCCCTTGCAGTTGGCCTTTCACATCGCCGGTGAAATCCGTCTCCAGGGGCAGGCTCGACGTCAGACCACCAGCTTTACCCTGCTCTTCGATGGCCTGCGCCGCGAGCGGAGGCTGATCTGATGCGCCTGGAGCACTATTTTCAGGATGAGCTCGCACGCCTGCGACAGCAGGGGCGCGAGCTGGCCTGCGCCTACCCCGGATTGAGTCATTACCTGAGTCATGCCAACAGCGACCCGGATGTCGAGCGGTTGCTGGAGGGGGCTGCTTTTCTCACGGCGACATTGCGGGCCCGGATCGACGATCAATTTCCCGAGTTAAGCCAGGGGCTACTACAACTGGTCGCCCCCCACCTGTTGCAGATCACGCCCAGCCTGACGGTGTTGCACTTTCAGCCGATCCCGCATGCCTGCCAGCAGCCCGCCTGGCTAGCGGCGGGCTGCGAGATCGACAGTGAGCCGGTTACCGGGCGCCGATGCCGCTTCCGCACCTGCCATGACGGCTGGATCTACCCGGCCCGGAGTCAGGTCACGCTGAATGCGCAACGCGACCGCTTGAGCCTGACCTTGGATCTCTTCTCGCCCACCGCCACCGAACAGCTGGCGCTCGAGCAGCTGACCTTCCACCTGGGAGGGGAGCTGGCCGCCGCCAGCGATCTCTATCTGTGGCTGCGTCAACGACTGAGCCACATCGAGCTGGAGTATGGTTCTCGCAGCAGTTCGCTCTCCGCCAACAGCCTGGTACCCATTGGCTTTACGCCCGAGGAGGCTCTACTTCCCGCCTCGGCGGTTGGTTTCCCGGCCCATGCACTGCTCCAGCAATACTATGCCTGCGCCAACACCTTGCTGTTCTTCAAGCTGAGACCACCCGCGGCACTGGCGGCTCAGGGGCTGGTTTCGCAGTTCCATCTGCATTTTCATTTCAATCGACCGCTCCCCAGCACCCTGGTCATCGACGATCAGAGCCTGCTGCCAAACTGCTTTCCCGCCGCCAACCTGTTCCAGCAGGAGGCCGAACCCATCTATCGGCATGGCTATCATCACGAATATCCATTGCGCGCCCAACAGCAAGAGCCTGAAGCCTACGAGATCTTCAGTGTCGACCGGGTCGAGAGTTGGCGTCCTCACCCCCACACCGACGCCTCGGCATTCAGTCAGGCCCAACCGGTATGCTACCGCCCATTTTCCCCCTTTACCCCACCGGGAAACGCTGCGGACGGCCAGTATCGATTGCATAGCCGTCCCCGTCTCAACGGCGAAGGGCTGCAGCACTCGCTCTCCTTTCTCGATGCGCCGGGAAGCCATCTCCCCGAGCCAGGGGAGAGCATCTCCATCACCCTGACCTGCTGCGATCGCAATCAGCCCAGCCAACTGCCTCCGGGCGCCATTCACCTGCCGACCGGGAACTCCCCCTCGCACAGCCGTTGCCAGAACCTGCTGCGACCGAGCGCCGCCTGCTACCCGCCGTTGGACGAGAGTCAGCACTGGCTGCTCCTGAATCAGCTGCGTCACCACTATCACACCCTGCTGGACAAGGAGCGGCTGCAAGCCCTGCTGGCCAGTTTTTCAACCGGTGCCAGCATCAGTCCAGATGCCAAACGACAACACGATGCCCGACTGGCGGCAATGCTGAGCCTGACCACACACAGCAACGAACGACTCTTCGAGGGACTACCGATCCGGGGGCTGCACAGCCAGTTGCAGATGGATGGCCAATCATTCGGCTCCGAAGGAGAGCTCTACCTGTTCGGTTGTGTGCTGGCCCACTTCCTGGCGCAGTACGTCAGCATCAATTCGTTCCACCAGTTGGAGATCCTCAACCCGCATACCGGTGAACGATACCTGTGGCCCCCCATGAGCGGAACCCGACCTCTACTATGACGAACCGAGCTCACCACGCCTATCATTTCCCTGTCCTGGTCGAGCGGCTATACCGCGAGCTGGGAGTGGATCCGGAGCTGAACCCCGATCCCCAGCCAGCGCCCATCCGCTTCCGGACCAACGCGGGGTTGGAGTTTGCCCCTGGGGAGGTCATTACCTATCGACGACACCCCACTCCCGGCATCGAGGTTGCCTTCCTCGGTTTGCAGGGCAGTCAATCGCCTCTGCCGGGCTACTATCTGGATGCCCTGGCCTGGTACCAGCGGCAACAGCAAAACCAGCTCACTGAGTTTCTCGACCTGTTCCACCAGCGCTGGTTAACGTTGCTCCACCGGATCTGGCGCAAATATCGCTATGAGCTGCGAGCCCGGCCAGGAGGCACCGATTGTCTCTCCCGTTGCCTGCTGGCGTTGAGCGGCCCACCCCCACTGAGTATCCCGCCCGAGCAGTGGTTGAGCGGGGCCTCAAGCTTGACCGCGGCAGGACAAAGCGCCGCCGCCCTGTGCAGCATCATCCGTTACTGCTTTGGCTATCCCCTCGTCACCATTCACGCCTGGCAACACCGCCGGGTCCCCCTGAGCCCGGAACAACAGAATCGCTTGGGGGTGAGCCAGATGACATTGGGCGAAAACCTGCTGCTGGGACCCAGCGTCGCCGATTGCGCCGGTAAATTCCGTCTGCGGCTGCAGCAGTTGAGGCTCGCACAGTTTCGCTCGTTGCTGCCCAACGGCCGTGACCTGGCCAGGCTGCGATCGCTGATCGCCCAGCAACTCCGGCAAGGATTGGTCTGGGATCTACAGCTGGAGCTGGCCCCGGGGGAGGCGCCGCGCTGGCACCTGGGCTCAGCGCCCCGAGCCAGACTTGGTCAGAGCTGTTTCCTAGGGCAAGTCCCCGACATCCCCCAATTGGTTTTTTCGGTAGAGGAGTAAGCCATGCCATCCATTCCACTGCGTCTTTTCATCTTGTTGTGGCCGTTGCTGGGCTGCAGCACCCTGGGAAAAATCGGTCAGGTACTGATGGATCCGGAGATCCCGGTCGGCGCCCCTGGCAGCCAGCCCTCCACCCTGGGCATAGCCCTGGTCGCCGATGAGACGCTCAACCCGGGGCGAGAGGGCCAAGCCAATCCGCTGGAGCTGCAGATCGTCCGCCTGTCCGAAGAGTCTCGCCTGTTGAGTGCCGACTATCAGCAGCTGCGCCAGGATCTTGCCAAGGCGCTGGGCAAGAACTACCTCGATCATCAGGAGTACACCCTGACCCCCGCCGAATTTCGCTATCTGCCCAACTTCCCGCTCGATGAGCAGACGCGGTATCTCGGTGTCATTGCCCACTATGCCGATCCAGAGCGGGCCCAGTGGCGACAGCTGATCCGCATCGACCCCTTGGGTCACCACTATCAACTGCTGGTGCACCTGCACAGCGACCGCATTCTGTTGCAACGGGAGGAGGAGTAATGGCGATGCACCATAATCGAGTCACCTGGCGGGAGGGGATGTTTCTTCGCCCTCAGCACTTTCAGCAACAGCAACGCCACTGGGACTATCAACTGCAGAATCGTCTGCGTAGCCTGACCAGCTTCCATTACGGCATCCTGCAGCTGCAGATCGATGAACAACTGCTGCAGGCGGGGCATCTCGCCCTCTCCCAGGGCAGAGCCCTCTTTGCCGATGGCACCTTTTGCCACTTTCCGGCGGTAGATCTCGCGCCACCCTCGCGTCACCTGTCCGGCGAAACCCGACCGAACCAGCTCATCTATCTGGCCTTGGCATCGGACGCGCATCCCGACTCGACTCGCTGTGAATACCAACGCCACGAACTGCGGGACGACCATGAGCCGAATCATCCCGGCACCGAGTTGGAGATGGCCCATCTACAACCGAAGATCCTACTGGAGCAGGATGACCGGCAAGGCTATCTCACCCTCCCCGTCGCCCGCCTGCTGGGTCAACAAGTCGATGGCGCCCTGCTGCTGGATCCCCACTTCTTACCCTGCGCGATGGCGGTGGCGGCCATGCCCCCATTGCAGCGCGCCTTGGAGGAGGTCGTTCTGCTGTTAACGGAGCGCGCCAACCATTTGAGTCGCCGACTGGCCGCCCCGCAACAGCAGGAGATTGCCGAATGGCATGACCTGTTGTTGCTCCAGCTTCTAAATCGCTATCAGCCCCTGCTGGCACACCTGGCCCAGCAACCGCGCGTTCATCCAGAGCGGCTCTTCAGCCAACTGGCTCAACTGGCGGCGGAGCTGGCCACCTTCACCAGCGAGCAACGACGCCCCGCCGAGCTCATGCCATACCAGCATCAGGCGCCTCAAGAGTGCTTCAACGCCCTGTTGGCGCAAATACGGCTCGCCCTGGGCACCGTCATCACGCCCAGAGCTATTCCACTACCACTGCAGTCGCAGCCATACGGGCTCTGGAGTGGTTCGTTGCATGCGCTGGAGTCGCTGACACAGGTGGCTCTGGTGCTGGCCGTCAAGGCGCAGCTGCCCCAGGAGCAGTTGCATCGCCAGTTTCCCCAACAGAGCAAAATCGCCACGCCAGAGCGGATCCACGAGTTGATCGCCCTGCAGCTCCCGGGGATCCCGTTGCAAGCGCTGCCCGTGGTGCCGCGCCACCTGCCTTATCACGCCGGATTCAGTTACTTCCAGCTCGACCTCCAATCTCCGGAGTGGCACGGACTGAGCCAAGGCACGCAACTGGCCCTGCATGTTGCCGGCGAGTTCCCGGCACTTGAGCTGCAACTCTGGGCCATCCGCAGCTAAGGCCCATATAAGTCTCAAACCAAGCGCCGAGTTCAGATGCCATAGAGGAATTTTGATGCGACCCACACTCTCTCCCAGCCAGTGGCCCATTCCGGCCATGCGGCAAACCACCGAGGCACAACTCGGCGCCAACCCACTGATTGAGTCAGCCAGCCCGCTACTGCGTCTGGCTCTCCACCTCCGACAGGCGAGCACACCACACGCCGAGGCGGAACTTTACCAACTGGTCAGCGATGAAATTCTCGCCCTGGAGTTACCGCTGGTTCATCAGGGCTTCGATCGGCAGACCATCAGCGATTTTCGCTATTTGCTCTGCTGCGTTCTGGATGAAGCCGTGATGAGTCAGCCCTGGGGCAGTTGTGGCATCTGGTCCAGCCATTCACTGCTCACCCGCTTTCATCAGCAGAGCTGGGGGGGCGAGCAATTCTTTGTCCGCCTGCAGCATTTCATGAGCCATCCCAACCAACATCGAGAATTGCTGCAGTTTGCCGATCTGTGTCTGCATCTGGGCTACGAGGGGCGCTATCGCATCCAGCCTCAGGGCGAGATGGCTCTCCACCAACTCCGGCAACAATTACACCACTTGCTCTATCCAGATGCCCTGGCCACGCATAGCGCCACCCTGTACCTGACACCCCAGCCGCAACCGACCACCCGTCGGGAAACGCCACCGCTACCGTTGGCCCTCTATGGCCTGGGAGCCTTGTTGCTGCTGACTCTGACATATCTCTGTCTTGAGCAGAGCCTGGCACAGCAGAGTGCCCAGATCGTGCGGCTCCTGCTGTTACCACACCCGTAATCATTTCGTTCACTCCCGGAGGAGCACCGATGCGCACCAACGACCCCATGCCATGGCGGATGGCCCCAACTCCCGAGCAGCTCCAGGCTCCCGATGCCACACAACTGGTCGGCGACTCCCCTCAGACGCAGAAGTTGCGCCAGCAGATCCGTCAGGCGAGCCAACATCCGTTGTCGGTGCTGATCCTCGGCGAAACAGGTACCGGGAAAGAGGTCGTCGCCCGATTGCTGCATGAACAGTCGCCGCGGGCGTCGGGTCCCTTCATCGCCATCAACTGCGCCGCAATCCCCGAAAATCTGATCGAGAGCGAACTGTTCGGCTATCAGAAGGGGGCCTTTTCCGGCGCCTTGCAACCGCAAACCGGGCTGTTGGCCCAGGCTCACGGCGGAACCCTGTTCCTGGATGAGGTCGGTGACATGCCGCTCCCCATGCAAGCCAAGCTGCTGCGAACGCTGGAGAACCGCCACTACCGACCGCTGGGCGGCGGCAGTGAACGTCATGCCGATTTCCGTCTGATTGCCGCCACCCACCAGCCTCTGCAGCATTGGCTGCAGGAGCAGCGATTCCGCGCCGACCTCTACCATCGCATGAGTCAATGTCAGCTCCATATAGCCCCGCTGCGCGAACGACGTGATGATATTCCGGCCCTGTGTTACCACTTCGTTCGGCTGATCGGCCAGCAACAACGACGCCGTTGCGGCCGGCTGGATCCGACCCTGCCGCAGCAACTGGCTCACTACGCCTTTCCCGGAAATGTCCGCGAGTTGCGCAACCTGCTGGAGGTTCTCTGCGCCCACGGCGCTGAGGGGGAAACCTTGACGTTCGCGATCCTGCCCGAAGAGTGGCAGCAGCGACTACTGGGCCATGATGCCACCGGTGATGCCTTTCACCACATCCGCGATCTACGGCAGGCCCTGCACCACTACGAAGCCGAGGTGATCCGCGCCCGATTGAGCTTCTATCAAGGGCATCGTGGCCGGACCGCTGCCAGCCTGGGCCTGCCCAAGCGGACACTGGATCACAAGTGTCAACGACTGGAAATCTGCTGATGCGGTTGCTCGGGTGGCTCCTCATCGCCAGCGCATGGGTCACCGGCAGCCCGGCGGCGGCCTATGAGCCCTGCTGGCAGTTGGTATCGCCCCTCGCCCGGCTCGCCTGCTATGACCGGCGGTCGGAGGAACCGGCGGTACCACGGAGTCGGGAAACCCAAATTCCGCAAAAACCAGAGGCTCCAGCGCCGAGTTCTTGGGTCCTCTCTCAAGATGAGCATGGCCTCACGCTGCGTCGGTCCGCGCCGGGGGCCGACGTGCTGATCCGCTGCCAACACCGAATAACCCATCTGGCCATCCAGCTGTCACCCCCCTGGCCGTCGGATGCATCCCTGCCGGCCACCCAGCTCGATGGTGAACCTCAGGCCGTGCGCTGGTTTTTGCGGCAGCAACAGACATTGCTGGAGTCAGGCCGCGGCCTGCCCGCCATCGCCCACCTGAAGCGCTGGCAACACGGCCACCAGTTGCAACTTTCCGATGGGACGGGCATTCGTCACCGGATCCCCCTGGACGGCTTGGCCAACGCCCTGCAGCCACTGCGCCGAGAGTGCCGCTGGTGACCCCCATACAGGTTCAATCACAGGAGATCCCAGCGCATCCCTGGTGCCAGCGCCTGCTAACTCCCCTGGCGGAGACGATGCCGAAATGGGAGCCACTCGGGGAGGATCCTCGCTGGGAACAGCTGGAGAGTGAAGCCAGAAAGCTCGGCACCCTGCAGCATGCGCAGGTCGATCGAGAACAGCTCTGTGAACAAGCCTTACAACTGCTGGAAAGCCGTAGCAAGGAGCTGCAGTTACTCACCCTGCTGCTCCGGGCCCTGCTACCGACATCCGAGCCACCCACGCTGTTGTTGGCCTGCCAACTGCAGCGACTCTGGTGGCAACACTATGCACCAGCCGGCCCTCCCACAGCCTCTCGATCGCGGTTACTGCGCCAGAGCCTTGAGCGTATCGGCGGTTGCTGGGAGCGACTCGCGCCCCAGATCCAATCCCCCACGGCCGGAATGCTCACCCGCGAAATCGAGCAGTTGCAGCTGTTGCTGCAACCTGCGCCACCCGAAATCGCCGCGCTCCTTGACCGCCTGCAGGAGCTCAGCCAACTGTCCAATCGGGCCAGCTCAGCGCCAGAGCCAGCATTGTCTGAATTCGATGTTCGAGCCGACCACTCGGTCATCTGCACGCCACCAAGGGAGTCGGGAAAACCGGCCCAAGAGCCCCCGCGCCTCTGGCGGCAGACATTACTCAACCTGGCGGACCAACTATGCCAGCAGGAGCCAGCCACACCCATCGGTTACCGCCTGCGGCGTCATGCGATCTGGAACCCGATCTGCACGCTGCCACTCGAGGTCGCCCCACTGCGTACCTCGCTGGCGGCCCCCAGTCGCGAACGCGTCGAATCGTATCAGGCCGGCTTGCATCACCCGACGATGGATCTATGGCAACAGATCGAACAGAGCACCACATTGAGCCCCTACTGGTTTGATGGCCATCTGCTCTCGGCACTGCTAGCCCGTCAGTTGGGGTTTACCGATGTCGCGCAGGCCATCCACCAGGAGTTAATCCAGTTTCTCCATCGGTTGCCACAGCTGCAGCACTATCACTTCGTCGATGGAACCCCCTTCCTGGCCGAGGCGAGTGTCCACTGGCTCGCGCAGACGTCGAGCAACATTGGCAACCCTGATGCTCCAACGCTCGAGCCGGGTATCCCCACCGATCTGGCGATGCTTGAAGAGGCCCTACGCGGCAACTGTTCGCTCAAGCAACGAGTGCAACTGCAATTACAACTAGCCAGTCAGCTTGAACAACAGCAACAACTGGCGACGGCCAGCCTCTGCTACCACGCCCTGCAGCAACGGACCCAACAGATCCAGCTGTGTGACTGGGAGCCGGAGTTGTTTGCGACCTTGACTCAAGCCTGCCAGCGCCACCCGATGTCATGATCACGATGAGGAGCACGAATGAAACAACCAATCCAGATCTGGAACCTGGGCTCGCGACTGATGAGGTTTCTCCGGATCCGTAGAGGGGGCCACATGGCCACACCGCGACCGACAACAGCCGGGCAACCGCAGATCGCTCGATGGTGCAAAACCCAGCGTCAGCCCTGGTATCTATTACTCAACCCAACCGGCGTCGATAGCCAAGCGTTTCTCGAGCATGTCTTGCCCCCTGCCGCCGAGGGGGCCGCTAGGCATTCCCCGGAAAAAGGGGAGATCCCACACTGGATCGGTGAGTCGGCACTGGTCATCGACATCCAGGGGCCTCTGGGGGCAAAAACCCATCTGGAGGAGGAAGGGGGCGTCACTCATCCACGCCACAGCCAGCTTTATCAACAATTACGTCGGTATCGGCTAAAGCAGCCGATACACGGCATCATTTTGCTGCTCGATCTGGCCTGGCTCCTCCACAGTGAACCGAGTGAGCGAGAACCGCTGGCCAAGCAAATCAGTGCTCGGCTGTATGAGGTGTCGAGCCATCTAGGGATGCACCCTCGGGTCTATCTCTGCGTGACCCACCTCGAGAGTCTGGTCGGATACGCAGCCTGGCACGCACACCTGAGCCCCACGGCCTCCCAAAACCTGCTGGGTATCCATTTCAGCCACCAGAAGGGCAGTCACTGGCAGCAGGAGTTGACCGCCTTTTGGCAGCAGTGGCACCAACAGATGATCCGCGATCAAGCCCCCCTGCTCATACAAACCAAAGACCCACGGACCCGAGGTCAACTCTTTGAATTCCAACAGCAGATACAAACGCTCGGCGCCGACCTGGTGTCCTGGCTATCGACTGTGATATCACCTACACACCTCCTTGAAATGCGGGGATTTTTCCTCGGAAGCCACGGTCACGCCAGCGCCGTAGCCGCCTTGCCACACCAATCGCTGTGTCAACGCTACCGGCTCAAAACCGAATATACAGAGCCGGAGAACCGAGCGACTCTTCCGGCTGGACTGCAATCGCTGTTCGACCTGGCCGTACTGCCCGAAGCAACAAGTTGCCCACCATCCACCACCTATGAGCAGCGACAGCAAGCGCGACGAAAAGCCGGTCTGCTGGGGCTGGGGTTATGCAGCGTCATTCTGGTGTCGAGCTGGTTCCACTATTTTCAGAGCAATCTGAGTGTCGGTGATCGACTACTTGAGCAATTAACCATGCCAATGCGGCAACTCAGCCCATCAGCAACGCAACTGCTTGGCCTCAACCAATTGACGGCTATCGAGCAACAACGGCATGAAATCAACGGAATAAGCGATAACAGCAGCCTCCCCGATTGGCTGACCGACATGGGACTCTCACAGCGCAAACGCCTCCGCCAGGCTCTGGATCAGAACTACCAATCCCAGCTCTACCAGTCCTTACTCCCTGGCCTGATGCAGCTCCTGCAGGATCGATTGCTGACCGCAATCGCCGGCAGTGAAGAGCAGATGACCCTGCTCACCATCATGCGCATTTTGGATGATCCACACGGCCATCACCCAGAATGGGCGCTGACTTACATCGATGAACAGCTGGAAGCACTGCTTCCCCCCAACGAGGCGGCATTGCTCACCCGGCAAACCCGCGAGCAGCTACGCCAGCACCTGGCTAATGCCCTGCACAGTACCAATTGGCAACAGGCCCGGCAAAATGGCGATCGAATCGCCATCGAGAATTACCGTCCTTACGCTTCGAGTATCATGACCGCACAGCAGGAGCTACAACAACAGCCGCTGGCGCAGCGCCTCTATCAAGGGATCCGCCGACAGGCGGAGAAGGCTCAGCCCATCGACATCCAATTGATCACCATCCTTGATAACCCATTCACCGACTTACTGACGACCACCGATGAGCGAGCCATTCGGATACCAAGCTGGTTCACTCGCTCAGGCGCTGAATTTCTCTCGGCCCGCGAAGCGCAACTGTTACAGCAAGGTCGCTTTGAGCAGTGGGTACTTAGCAGCAAAATCCACGACTCGGCGTCCGCAGAGCAAACACTGCTCACTCAAATCAGGCAACTATACCAACGCGAGGCGGCAGCATACTGGGAACGAGCCTTCAGCCACTTGGACTGGCAACCTCCGCGCGACGCCCCCCAACTGATGCGGCAAATGCATCTACTCAACGACCCAACTCGCCCCCTAGCCTGCTGGATTATGCGACAACAGCCCTATTGGCCAGATGGAGCACTAGCAATCGGCGGGATAAGCCCGCCGCAGCCGAACAACCCGGCTCCTGCGAGCACACCAAACCGCCAACCAGCACCTTGGACCTCGTTGCAGCGATTGACCATCGCCGATGAGGCAAAAAATAGTTCACTGAACTCATTGCAACGGGATCTGTTCGAACTGGAAAATTACATGGCCCCGATCCTGATGGCAGAGGATCCGGGCAGCGCGGCCTCTCAGCTGTTAGAGACTCGCTCGCTAAATGATCCGATCAATCGATTACGCCAGCATGCCCAACAATTGCCTCCGCCACTGGATCGCTGGATGACGGAGCTCAGCAACAGCGCCGACATTCAGCTGCGCCGCCAGGCAGCAGGAACATTGAATGAACAATGGCAGAGCGAGATCCTTGCTGAATACGAGCAACGCTTAGCTCATCGTTATCCCTTTGCTCCTGGGGCCAGCCAGGACGCAGAGCTGGCTGATATTCAGCAATTCTTCCAACCGCATGGCACCTTCGACAATTTCTATCAAAAACAGCGCCTAATTTTAGAACACAGAAATGATGATCAAACCGCGATGGCAACCAATTGGGCTGAGTTGCAGCAAGCAGCTGAGCAGGCAAAAAGGATTCAAAAGCTTCTGTTTAATCACCAAGGCGAATTGGAGATGCAATTTGTCATTGAACCGCTCGAGTTATCTGCCAACCAACGCCGTAGCCTGCTCAATATTGATGGACAGCTCGTCGATTACCGACACGATCAACAGGCTGAAATACCACTCATCTGGCCCAACAGCGAGGAAAAATCGGCCGAAAGCACGCTAACACTGGTTCCCGTGGCGAAAGATCAAGCGCCACGCAGCATCCAGACTTCGGGGGCATGGGCCCTGTTCCGGCTATTGCAACAGGCACAGCAAAAGCGTCTCGGTAAGCAGGAAACTGAATTAGTTTTTCAGCTTAATGGTGGAAAGATGCGGTATCGGCTGAGCTCGCATGCGGGTGCGATTGACCTAGATCTTTTCAGCCGATTCAAGTTACCGCAGAGATTGGAGTAAAAAAAGAAAGTAAAAAGCCACCTACATAGGAAGTGATTTGGGGATGACAACAAAAAAGGCTATGTCCCAGTTACGTGTTGGAAGGCTAATCTTGAAGTAGGCCCTCACCCTGAGGGCCTCAATCATGGATACCCAAGCCTTTCAACATCTACTGTCTCTCTTCCCTCAGCTCACCTTGCGCCAACGTCGTCTCGCACACCATGAACTCTCAACCCCTCATCCCGTCACTTCGCTTGCCACTCATTTACCGGATTGCCGCTGTTGCCCCCATTGTCAGGCCGAGGCCGCTCAATTAGCACCCTGGGGGTGGAGCCGAGGATTACGCCGCTATCGCTGCAAACAATGCCAGCGCACCAGTTCAGTTCTGACCAAGACGCCCATGGCCAGATTGCGTAAGGCTGACTGCTGGGAAGCGTACGCTCAAGCTCTCATTGACGGACTCACCGTCCGACAGGCGGCCGTTCGTTGTGGGGTCTCCAAGAACACCGCTTTCTTGTGGCGTCACCGTTTCCTGAAAGCCATGGCAGACCATCAGGCGACACGGGAAGAGGGGATTGTCGAGGTCGATGAAACCTTCTTCCTCGAGTCATTCAAAGGACAACGAATATTACCCCGTCCGGCCCGCCGCCGAGGAGGTAAGGGACGAACCAGAGGGACCGGGCCGGATTACATCCCGGTGATGGTTGTACAGGACAGAGCGGGTCATCTGGCGGATTTTCAGTTGGAGCGACTGAATGCCAAGACCGTTCAGAGGGCGCTGAAGCCGCTTATTGCCCCGGATGCGGTGCTCTGCAGCGATGGCGCGGGGGTGTATGCAAGTTTTAGTCGGCAGCAAGGAATAACGCATCAAGTGGTGCACAACCGACAAGGGGAACGAGTCGTGGGTGCGTATCACATCCAGCATGTAAACGGGTACCACAAGCGGCTGAAAGAGTGGATGAGCCGGTTCCACGGGGTAGCGACGCACTATCTGAGGAATTATTTGGGTTGGCGGAGGATGCTGGAGCGCTATGGACGGGAAGTGGATATTTCATGTTGTTGCATGAGGCGCTGGGGCGCCCCATGCAACACGTAACTGGGACATAGCCACAAAAAAGCCCAGACGTGAGTCTGGGCTTTGCTGTGTAGTGGCGGAACGGACGG
>JASDSW010000051.1:6310-17888 GCA_041441555.1 Aeromonadaceae bacterium | reverse complement strand
GCCCCGACTGGGCGTTCACCACCTCCATAGGAGGTGGTTTTGGGATGACAATAAACAAAGGCCAGTATTACTACTGGCCTTTGCTTTTTTACACGGGGACTAATGGAGCGTTAATTGGCCTTTGCGGCACTCCAATAGCGTTGATTGGTACGAATCATCCCCTGGATCTTGCGGACATAACCATCACCCAAGGTCGAATAACGGTTAAATCCACCCGCCAATGCCACGGCGTCCAGCGGCTTCACTTCGGCGCGCATATTGGCGCGCATCTTTCGTACCTGTCCATACGCAGGATGCGTATTAACGTTTCTCATATACGCCTGTACCGCCATCACGGGCGACTCAAACGCCTTTACCTCACCAGACCCATTTCGGCGATACGGGGTAACCCCGCAGCCTTTTTCAAAGCAGTAATGACCAAAGTAATTATTCAGTTTGCGGGCCATCCGTGATGTCCCCCAACCCGATTCAGTGGCGGCCTGGCTCAGAACTAACTCTGGTGGAAGAATATCCACGCGCACCAGAAGTTGATCGATACCCTCTACATCGAGAGGCAAATTCTCCAGGCGATACTGCAACCCCATGTCAGCCAACCATGCTTCCTGTTCAGAGGAGAGCTGGATGCCATGGGCCAATTGCGCTTTGAGTTTCTCCAGTTTGCTGCGCTGGGTCAGTATGTTGGCTGCGACCACTTCATATGAAGGGCGCAAATAGTTAATAAATGCTTGCTTGCGCTCCGTTGGATCCTTGATTGCCTTAAAGTCAGGCGGATCCATCGCCACCGAAGTGGCAAGAGCACTCTGCCGCGAATGGAGAGCATCCCCCCCCACAGCGCCAGTATTACCCACTGCAACCGGCACAGCGGCGCAGAGTAACAGCAAGGTCCATAGTCTGGTCATCTTCATGCAACAAAGCTCCCCTTATCGAGCGATGCAGAGTCTGTCGGCGCAACTTCAATACGCATACGAACACCGCATACATCACGGTAGATGATGCCGTTTACTATCCAGTAGAACGGAACCATCCAGATGAGCCCCAGGCCGAGTGGCAACATGGCTAGGACAAAAAACGTGGTTAACACGGCCGAGACCATGAGCAGGTGCGGCCAACCACGCAAGAACAGGCGAAAGGACGTCAGCATGGCTCTTGCCGGTGACAGACCTCGCTCCAATACCAGAGGGATGGTGAAAAGCATGCATGTGTTGAACATCAGCAACAACAAGCCGCTGGTTGAATCCGTCAGATGCAGATGCATCGCCAGACTCACCAACCCTCCCTTGCACCCGGACATCAGTAGACTGCATTGGATCAACGAGGCAGCTCGTCCGGTATAGTCGAACAACATGCCCACGCGGATCGGCGAAAAGAGTGCGCGTCGCACCCCCATCATATCCAGACCACCGCTCACGGGTGATAGCACCGCAGCCAGAAAAGCATTCACCAAGAAGCTGACTGCTGGACTATTCATATCCAACCAACTGCAATAGCGAGTCAATTGGATCAATAACATCATCAGTGCAAAGACGAAGGCGCTAGCCAGCAGGAAACCGGCCTTGGCCCCGAACGACAGGGTCCAAGCATCGCGAAACGTGGTTTTCAGATCGAGACGAAACCCCTCACGCAGGGCTCGTTCAAGGTCTCCACCGAGGGTAATTGACTCCGGGGATTTCTCTGTCATCAACCATTCTTTGCACAACCAAAGTCAGCATTATAGCCAAAGTTACCCTTAAAGCCCAATTTTGCGGAATTTCACGCCAAAAGCCGGCGAGAAAATAAGCTTTTTCAGCTACAAAAGCTCTGCCCATCGAAGATAAAAATCAGTAAAAACATCCAATATTCAACGTGTTACGGTTAAACGCCTCGCCTCGTCGTGGCTACACCAGTGACGCCCATCACACAAAGCGAAAAACGGCAAAAAACGCGTTAGGGGGCAAGCTGCTGAGCCCAGGAGAGTGGCGAATGCAGCAGCATATCCACCCAACGAGGCAGTACCTCACCAGCAGGACCATAGCGGCCATCATCGAAATAACCCCGCTGCAATGACGGTTGTAAATTGAACTCGAGAGACCGAGCACCCGAGCGTTTTGCCTCGGCCACAAAACCGGCAGCAGGGTACACGGCACCTGAGGTTCCGACGGCGACGAACAGATCGACTTCCTGCAACGCCTGGTCGATCGCATCCATCGCAAGAGGCATCTCGCCAAACCAGACAATGTGGGGTCGCAGTGGCTGAGGCGGCTGACAACAGGCACAACGAGACTCCGGCAGGATAGCGCCTGACCAGGGATAGACACGCCCGCTGTGCAGACAACGAACTTTCAACAGCTCACCATGCATATGGATCACCGCAGGGCTCAGAGCGCGTTCATGCAAGTCATCGATATTCTGGGTGATCAGGGTGACGCTCGCCGGCCACTCACGCTGCAAACGTGCGATGGCATAGTGTGCCGAATTAGGCTGTACCTCGCACAGTTGAGCCCGGCGTTCATTGTAAAAGGTCTGAACCAGCGTCGGATTGCGATAAAAGCCCTCCGGTGTCGCCACGTCCTCCACCCGATGTTGCTCCCATAAGCCATCTTCGGCGCGAAAGGTTGCAATGCCAGATTCGGCAGAGACACCCGCGCCGGTCAAGATCACAATATTCGGCAATCGAGACATGACTCATCCTCGTCAAGGCAGCCCCAGGCAGCCGAGTCTAGAAACAAACAAGCCAGGCAGAGCCTGGCTTGTTATCAACTTGCTGCGTCACTCATCATCCGCGGCATCTGTCTCATTGGGTGTTGCATGTTCTACGCGCGCCTTTAACTTCTGGCCGGGCCGAAAGGTAACGACCCGCCGAGCACTGATTGGAATATCTTCCCCAGTCTTCGGATTACGACCCGGTCGTTCACTCTTGGTTCTCAGTTCAAAGTTACCAAAGCCGGAGATCTTGACCTGTTCGCCTTGTTCAAGCGACTGGCGGATCTCCTCGAAAAATGCTTCGACCATATCCTTAGCGTCGCGTTTACTTAAACCCAATTGGGTGAAGAGGTGTTCCGCTATATCGGCTTTGGTCAGCGCCATAGATCAATCCCTCAAGGATGCATTGAACTCAGTGCGGAGCCCCTCAACCACGCTGGCGATGGTATCGGCGATCTCCTTGTCCTCCAAAGTCCGCTGGGTATCTTGCAACACGAGACTGATCGCCAGACTCTTCTTGCCTTCAGGGACACCCGGACCTTGGTATATGTCAAACAAGTTTATTCCAACTATCTGATTTCCGCCAATTTTTTTCGCAGTTTGCAGAATGTCGGCCGCCGCTACCGATTGGTCAACCACCAGGGCCAGATCCCGACGATTTGCCGGGAAACGCGAGATCTCACCGGCCATCGGGATCCGGACTTTGAGCAAGCTGTTCAATTCGATTTCAAACAGCACCACCTTGCTCTTCAACCCGAGCTTTTTCTCCAGGCTGGGATGGATCACCCCGATCCAGCCGATCGGCTGTTCATCCCGCAGGATCTGCGCCGATTGACCAGGGTGTAGAGCTGGGTGCACCGCACTGACGAAGCGGAAACGCGACGCTTCGCCCGTCAACTCGATCAGTGCCTCGACGTCGCCCTTCAGATCGAAGAAGTCGACCGGACGGGAAGCCTGTCCCCACTGTTCTTCGGCAACGTTGCCGCTGACGATCCCGGCCAGCATCGGCTCTTGGCGAATACCGTTCTCGGCGGAAGCGTCCTTGATGAAGCGCAGACCACTCTCGAACAGTCGAACCCGCGGCTGTTGGCGATTTTGGTTGTAGCCGACTGCATTGATAAGCCCTGGCCACAGGGAGACGCGCATTGCAGACATGTCGGCCGAGATCGGGAATGGCAACAGGATGGGGTCACAAGCCGGGAACAACAGACTCATCGCCTTCGGCTCAACGAAGCTGTAGGTGATGGCCTCTTGGAACCCGCGATCGACCAGCAAGTGACGAGCCCGTTTGAGCGGCAAGTCGGCCTCCGGTTGCTCGGTCATCACCAGGTGTGCCATCGGCGGCAGATTCGGAATGTTGTTGTAGCCGTAGATGCGGGCCACCTCTTCAATCAAATCCTCCTCAATGGCCAAATCAAAGCGCCAGCTCGGTGCCAGTGCTTGCCAGCCATCGGCCGTCGGCGTGACCTGCAGCCCCAGACGCGTCAGGATGTCGCTGACCACCGCATCATCAAAGCGGATGCCAACTACGCGGGTCAGCTTGTCGCGACGCAGGGTGATCAGCTCCGACTTGGGCAGATGGGCATCCGACTCGACCGCCATCACGGGGCCCGCTTCACCACCACAGATGTCCAGCAACAGTCGGCTGGCTCGGTCCATCGCCTGCTGTTGCAGTTGACTATCAACCCCCCGCTCGAAGCGATGGGAGGAGTCGGTGGCCAAGCCATAGCTGCGAGCCCGCCCCTTGATGGACAACGGATTAAAGAAGGCGCACTCCAGCAGGATGTCCTGGGTCTGAGCCCCCACGCCGGAATGCAGCCCGCCGAAGATCCCGGCGATCGCCAGGGGCCCCTGACCGTCGGCGATGACCAGGGTATCGGCGTTCAGCGTGACCTCATTCTCATCGAGCAACGTCAGCTTCTCACCGGCAGTGGCCATCCGTACCTGCAGGGTGCCATCGAGTTTGGCCAGGTCAAAGGCATGCAGTGGCTGACCCAATTCGAGCATCACATAGTTGGTAACATCGACGATGGGATCGATGGAGCGCATGCCGCAACGGCGCAGCTTCTCTTGCATCCATAACGGCGTGGCCGCGTTGACATTCAGTCCCTTGATGACTCGCCCCAGATAACGCGGGCAAGCCTCGCCGGCTTGAACTTGGATGGGGAACACGGCATCTGTGGTGGCAGTCACCGGAGCCCAAGTTGGCGCCGTTACATCACAACGATTCAGGACACCAATTTCCCGAGCCAGACCGGCAATGCTCAGACAGTCGGCACGGTTGGCGGTCAGATCGACCTCGATCATGGCATCATTAAGCTGCAGAAAGTCCCGCAGATCGATACCGATGGGGGCATCCGCAGGCAGTTCGATGATGCCATCGGCTTCAATCGCGATACCCAGCTCACTGTAGGAACAGAGCATGCCGTGGGATGGTAGGCCCCGCAGTTTGGCCTTCTTAATTTCAAAGTTGCCGGGCAGGATGGCACCAACCTTGGCAACGGCAACACGCAGCCCCTGCCGGCAATTCGGCGCCCCGCAGACGATGTCCAGCAACTCGGCCTCGCCCACATTGACCTTGGTGACCCGCAGCTTATCCGCGTCTGGGTGTTGAGCACACTCCACGACTTCCCCAATCACCACGTTGCTAAATTCACCCGCCACGGCATCCACGCCATCGACTTCCAAACCGGCCATGGTGATCTGCTCGGCCAATTCGTCGGTTCCGAGAGAGGCCTGGATCCACTCATCTACCCAGGATTTACTGAATTTCATTATGTAGCCCCTATCCTTACTTGAACTGCTTGAGGAAGCGCAGATCGTTCTCGAAGAAAGAACGCAGATCGTTGACGCCATAGCGCAGCATGGTCAGCCGCTCGACCCCCATCCCAAACGCGAAGCCGGAGTATTTTTCCGGGTCGATGCCAACCGAACGCAGCACACTCGGATGCACCATGCCGCAGCCGAGTACCTCAAGCCAGCGGCCATTCTTGCCCATCACATCCACCTCGGCACTCGGCTCGGTAAATGGGAAATAGGAGGGACGGAAGCGAATCGTCAGATCTTCCTCGAAATAGTTGCGCAAAAAGTCATGCAAGATCCCCTTGAGCTCGGTGAAGCTGACCTTTTCATCGACCAACAAGCCTTCGACCTGATGGAACATGGGGGTGTGAGTCATGTCGTAGTCGTTGCGATAGACGCGACCCGGGGCAATGATGCGGATCGGCGGCTGCTGCTGCTCCATGGTGCGGATCTGCACCCCGGAAGTGTGCGTGCGCAACATCAGGCTTGGGTTGAAGAAGAAGGTATCGTGGTCGCTCCGTGCCGGATGGTGCGCCGGGATGTTCAACGCATCGAAGTTATGGAAATCGTCTTCAATTTCCGGACCTGTGGCCACCGAGAAGCCCAATTCGCCGAACAGGCGCTCGATGCGCTCGATGGTCCGGGTCACCGGATGCAGACCGCCATTCTCCTGACGACGCCCGGGCAAGGTGACATCGATGGTCTCGGCCGCCAGCTTCTGATTGAGCTCCGCCGCCTGAAACGCGTCCCGACGTGCGTTGAGCGCATTCTGCACCTGCTCCTTGGCCTGATTGATCAGCGCCCCCGCGGCCGGACGCTCCTCGGCAGAGAGACGACCCAGCGTCTTCATCTGTTCGGTGAAGAATCCCTTTTTGCCAAGATATTGCACACGCAGCTCTTCGAGCGCAGCCGCATCCTTGACACCCTCTATCTCTGCCTGTGCCTTGGCAATTACTTCATCTAACTGTTGCATGTCTTCCTCGTTTCCCACACCCCGAGGTGGGGCGGCAATAGAATAGGGAGAAAAAAAGCATGGTAGTCAAAAGCCGAGCGACTGACCAGCGATCTCCCTTTTACGGTTTATTCTTCAATAGGTTCCGACAACAACGAGGGCTCATGGATCGCATAGCCCTGCAAATAATCGACCCCCATGGCCACTAATTTTTCCCGGATGGTTTCATTTTCCACAAACTCAGCCACCGTCTTCACCCCAACGGCTCGAGCCAACTCGGCCATCGAATTGACGATGGCGCAGTCAGTCTCGCTTGTGTCCAGATGCCGCACAAACTGGCCATCAATCTTCAGCAGATCGATGGGCAACTCCTTGAGATGGCCATAGGAGGAGAAACCACTGCCAAAATCATCCAACGCAAAGGCGCAGCCCAGCCCCTTGAAGGTCTCGATAAACGCCTTGGTAGCATCGATGTTGGCGATGGCCTGCGATTCGGTGATCTCAAAGCAGAGCCGTTGATAAGGAAAATCGGCGGCTTCGAGCAGGCGATGGATCTTGCGGTGCATTTTCGGCGTGCCGACCGATTCCCCCGACAGGTTGACCGAAACCATGGCGAGTCGAGCCAACTCCTCCGGATGCTCAGCATACCACTTGAGCAGGTTCTCCAGCACCCAAAGGTCAATTTGCGGCATCAAACCAAATCGTTCGGCCGCCCCGATGAATTGCGCCGGCCGGATCAAATCGCCATTTTCGGCACGAAGACGCAGCAAGATCTCGTACTTGAGCCCTGCCCCGTTCCCCTGGCTGGGCACGATCAGCTGGCGCGCCAGCTCGAAACGGCGTTCAGCCAGCGCCTGATGGATACGGGCGACCCACGCCACCTCTTCTTGATACAGGCGCATTTCCGGGCTGAGATCCGAATAGACGTGGATGCGGTTGCGCCCCTGCCGCTTGGCTGTTGAACAGGCCGCATCGGCCAACGCCATCAAGGCAGAGGCATCATTGCAACCCGGCTGGATGGGGACTACCCCCAGACTGGCGGTAACCGAATAAATCTTGCCATTCCAAACAAACTTCAGCTCCTGAATGGCCTTACGCCAGCGCTCGACATACTGGATCACCTCGTCGATGTAGCTGTTTTCCATGATCACCGCAAACTCATCACCACTCAGGCGGGTCAGCAGGAAATTCTCTTTCTTCAGGTTGGAGATGTGGGTGGCGATTTGCCGCAGAAATTCATCCCCCGCCAGATGCCCCCCGCCCTCATTGATCACCTTGAAGTGGTCGATGTCGATGAAACAGAGATAATCGGTGCCCGGTGCGGTGAGACGGCGGCTGAACAGCGACTCCAGCGCCTGGATCAGATAACGGCGGTTGTGCAGGCCGGTCGCCTCGTCGTGATTGGCTAGATATTCCAGGCGAGCCTGATATTGCTTGCTTTCGGTGATATCAACCAAGATGCCCTCGAGCAACATGGCCCGGTTCTTTCCCTGGCGGCGTGAAATGCGCAGCGAGATCCGTCCCCAGAAGGTCGAACCATCCTTGTGACGCAGCTCCACATCACTGCGGACCCCCTCCTTGGTCGAGCCGAACAGACGAGCCAGCAAGTCATCCCGATCCTTGCCATTCACGTAGAGGTTATGAGTCAGCCGTCCCACGGTGGTCGCCATGGTCTGGATGTCATCGTAACCAAACATGCGGCAAAACGCCGGATTGGCGGCCAGCAGTTGCCCTTCCAGCGTCGAGGTGAAGAGTCCCTCATTGGCGCTGTGGTACAGCTCGAAATAGCGCTTCAACCCCTCCGAGGCCTGCCGCTTGGCGCGCATCCGCCCCTTCTTCTCCAGGTAGGTGCGATAGGCCAATGAAAAACAGAGCAAGAAAGCGGCCATGGCTGAAAACAAGGAGAGCAGATACTCGCTGATCCACTCTTTTTGTAGCCAGGTGTAGCGAGTCGCAAACAGACTCAAGCAACCCAGCATGAAACCCAGCCAGGAATAACAGTAGAGTCGGTGCAACCAGGAGCCCCGACGGAGAAAATAACCACAGAAGCAGACCGCCAGCAGCGTCACCACGCCATAGCAGGCCAGCCCGGCATAAATACTCCAGACCAGCGGCGTAAACCACTGCAGCACGGTCACCACGGCCACCAGCAACAAGATGGCACGGCAGAGCCGACGCAGTTTGGGGGGCAACCAGATCCGGAACATATCCAGGGAGGAGAGAATGAGCCCTATCAAAAGCAAATTGCTACTGGTCAGCAGCAGACTAAACTCATCCAGCCAGTAGGGAATGACGTCATAGAGGGTGGCATACCCCTTCAGTAACCAGATGGTGGTCACCAGACTCAAACAAAATAATGCGTAGTAAATGAAGCGCCGCTCACGAATGAAGGCATACATCAGCAGCGCGTAGACCCCAGCCAAGATAAAAGCACCACTGACAACCCCGATCTGTAACTTGCCAACGGCCTGTTGATTGGCATAAAGGCGAATATCTTGCAGTGCCACCGGAAACTGCAAGAACGAATCAGATTGGGCACGCATGTAGATATCGAGCCCTTCATCGGCATCGACGGTTAATGGCAGAGTAAAACTTTTGGAGGGATAGGGTTTAGCCCCTGCCCCGCGCTCGACACCGGTATTCCAGACGCGCTGCAAGCGCCCATTTTTAACGATGAATATATCCAGCACATCGAGCAATGAGTGCTGCACATCCATCATCACCAGCTGCAGCTCGCCGGAGCGATTGTGTACGCCGACCCGGAACCAGTAGGAGCGGTTATCTAAACCGAATGCCGGATAATCACCGCTGGCCTGTTGCCAGCCCGGCGCATGCGCCACTTCCCATGGCCAATGCAGTTGCGGATCGGTCAGCAAAAACTCCATCTGCGGACTGATATTGGCGTTGGTATGACGATCCTTGATCTCAACGACATGGATAGCCCATGCCTGACTCATCGAAAGCAGGAAAAAAAAGACAAATGCGGTAAGAGCTTTCACGGCGACCAGAATGCGTTGATAGAAAACAAAAGCAGTTAAATAACAGAGCGTGAGCGGATACACAATAAAAAAGGGAGGCAGCTGCCTCCCTTTTTCAGCATATTCGCTTAGGCCAGCGCTGCCTTGGCTTTTTCAACCAGAGCAGTGAAGGTTACCTTATCGTGAACGGCGATGTCCGCCAGGATCTTACGATCGATCTCGATAGAGGCCTTCTTCAGACCATTGATGAAGCGGC
Organism: Aeromonadaceae bacterium; assembly: GCA_041441555.1. Taxonomy (GTDB): domain Bacteria; phylum Pseudomonadota; class Gammaproteobacteria; order Enterobacterales; family Aeromonadaceae; genus Pseudaeromonas. The sequence goes on along the minus strand of JASDSW010000051.1, from coordinate 8,221 downwards.
TGTAAGACAGACCGTTCTGACGGGAAGCAGCGTTGATACGTGCGATCCACAGTTGACGGAACTGACGCTTCTTCTGACGACGGTCACGATAAGCATATTGACCAGCCTTGGTTACCGCTTGTACCGCGACGCGGTAGACACGGGAACGGGCACCGTAGTAACCCTTGGCGGCTTTCATTACTTTCTTGTGACGAGCGCGAGCGGTCACACCACGTTTAACTCTTGGCATTTATCACTCCTCCCTTATGCGTACGGCAGCATGTTAACAACACGCAAGGTATCACTCTTGTGAACCATGCTCATTGCACGCAAGTGACGCTTACGCTTGGTGCTCTTCTTGGTGAGGATGTGACGCAGGTTTGCTTGCTTACGCTTAAAACCGTTAGCGGTTTTTTTGAAGCGCTTCCAAGCTCCCTTATTGTTTTTCAACTTTGGCATAAAAACTCCGCATTGTGTTTGCCAATTATATAATCAGGCGAATAAGACCCCTCAGGCGTTAGCCCGAAGGGTCATTATTACTTGATGGCCTGATTACTTCTTTTTCGGCGCCAGCATCATGACGGCTTGGCGACCTTCCACCTTCGGGAAGGACTCCACGACGGCCAACTCTTCCAGATCGTTTTTAACACGTTCCAGAACGTTCATACCGAGGTCTTGATGTGCCATTTCACGACCGCGGAAACGGAGCGTGACTTTGGCCTTGTCGCCTTCTTCCAGAAAACGAATCAGGTTGCGCAGTTTTACCTGATAATCGCCTTCATCAGTTCCAGGTCGGAATTTGATTTCCTTGATCTGAACCTGTTTTTGCTTCTTCTTCTGCTCTTTTTGAGACTTGCTCTTCTCGTAGAGGAATTTACCGAAATCCATGATCCGGCAAACCGGAGGCTCAGCATTCGGACTGATCTCGACCAAATCCACGCCTGCTTTCAAGGCACGATCCAAAGCTTCCTCGATAGCCACAACACCGATGGGTTCACCATCCAGACCAACGAGACGTACTTCTTTGCAACGGATCTCACCATTCATGCGGGTGCGGGGCGGTTGCTTGCCCGTTTTTTTAGCGCCGTTTATAGCCTATTCCTCCAGTTTCTTCTGACCACGAGACTCAATCTCTTGCTGCAAGGCGGCAATCAATGCCTCAACCTTGAACTTGCCTAGATCGGTCCCCTTGCGAGTACGCACTGCAATTTCTCCGGCTTCCACTTCTTTATCGCCGCAGACAAGCATAAATGGTACCCGCTTTAAGGTGTGCTCGCGGATTTTAAAGCCAATCTTCTCATTTCTCAAGTCTGCTTTTGCTCGAATACCGGCTTGAGTGAGTTGTTTGACCACCTGTTTGGCGTAATTTGCCTGATTGTCGGTGATATTCATCACCACGGCCTGGACCGGCGAGAGCCATGCTGGGAAGAACCCGGCGAACTCTTCGGTCAGAATGCCGATGAAACGCTCTAAGGAGCCCAGGATGGCCCGGTGGATCATGACCGGCACATGGCGGTCATTATCTTCACCCACATAGGTCGCACCCAGACGTCCCGGTAACGCGAAGTCGAGTTGGATGGTACCACATTGCCAGGCTCGGTCGAGACAGTCATGCAGCGTAAATTCAATCTTGGGACCGTAAAAAGCCCCTTCACCCGGCTGCAGTTGGTATTCCAAGCCATTGGCCTGAAGCGCTGCTTCCAAGCCGTGTTCGGCTTTGTCCCACATCTCATCGCTGCCGATGCGCTTGTCGGGACGGGTCGACAATTTGACAGCAATGTTCTCAAAACCGAAGGTGCTGTAGGTGTCATATACCATCTTGATGCAGCCACTGACCTCGGATTGAATTTGATCTTCCGAGCAGAAGATGTGCGCATCATCCTGGGTGAAACCACGAACCCGCATCAAGCCATGCAGCGAGCCAGACGGTTC
>JASDSW010000051.1:2885-6300 GCA_041441555.1 Aeromonadaceae bacterium | reverse complement strand
GATGACAACTGCCAAATTCCGCCATCCGCAGCGGCAGGTCACGATAGGACTTCAACCCCTGATTGAAAATTTGCACATGGCCAGGACAGTTCATCGGCTTGATGGCATATTCACGATTCTCTGAGCTGGTGGTGAACATGGCGTCCGCATACTTGTCCCAGTGACCGGAACGCTCCCACAGGACGCGATCCATCATGAAGGGGCCCTTCACTTCCTGGTAGTCGTATTCGTTCAGCTTCTCACGGATGAACGTTTCCAGCTCACGGAAGATGGTCCACCCGTCGTGGTGCCAGAACACCATGCCAGGGGCCTCTTCCTGCATGTGATAAAGATCCAGCTGCTTGCCGATTTTCCGGTGGTCACGCTTGGCCGCCTCCTCCAGACGCTGCAGGTACGCCGCCAGCTGCTTTTTGTCAGCCCAAGCCGTTCCATAAATCCGCTGCAACATCTTGTTGCTGGAATCGCCGCGCCAGTAGGCACCCGAGACCTTCTGCAACTTGAAATGATGGCAAAACCGCATGTTGGGCACATGCGGCCCCCGGCACATGTCGATGTACTCTTCGTGATGGTACAGGCCCGGCGTGTCATCCTTGGCGATATTTTCATCGAGGATGGCAATCTTATAACTCTCCCCGCGCTGGGCAAACACATCGCGCGCCTCTTGCCAGCTGACGCTCTTCTTGATGACGGCGTAGTCTTTCTGCGCCAGCTCCAACATCCGCGTCTCGAGGGTGACCAGATCTTCTTCGGTCAACGGGTGTTCCAGATCTACATCGTAATAGAAGCCGTTGTCGATGACCGGACCGATTGCCATCCGAGTTTCTGGCCACAGCTGCTTGATCGCATGACCCAACAGGTGCGCGCAGGAGTGACGAATAATCTCCAGTCCCTCTTCATCCTTGGCGGTAATGATCGATAAGGAGGCATCCTGATCGATCAACTCGCAAGCGTCGACCAGCTCACCGTTGATGCGGCCGGCGATACAGGCTTTGGCCAGACCAGGTCCAATATCGGCTGCAACGTCCATGACGGTGACGGCGTGGGCGAACTGACGTTGACTACCATCAGGAAGAGTAATAACAGGCATGATTCATTCCTTTGTACAGTGGTGACACCTACCAAGTGCCACATGTTTAGTGCATTGAATTCTTTATGAAGAGAATTGACCCAGGATGTCCGCTACAGTCGGACATTCGAGACGCGAGTTTAAATAAATGCTTCCGCTCTCGCAATCAGTTCGGACTCGGGTCTCCGAAAGATTCATTCTTCTCTCTTGAGCCAGCAGATGAAACCTCCCCATCTATACTTGGGGTATCCGTTCTGGCTTTTGAGGTGTCGTATGTGGCATGGGATCGCAGAACAACTCTCCGCAGCCCTCGGAAAACAGTATTTCATACTTGAGCGTCGGGGGCTGAGCGTCGAGCCCAATGAACGCCGTCTTTGCATCAGCGATGGCAAACAGCCGCTCTTCATCAAGTTGGCTCCGCGCGATCAACTCGATCGATTAAATTGCAGCCAGCGCAATCTCGCGGCACTTCGCCTGTACCAGCAAGTATGTCTTCCAGAACCACTCTGCTGTGGTGTCGCGGGAGATTGCAGTTTCATCGCCATGGAGTTTATGCCACTGCAAGAGGCCGAATCCCCGCACTGGTTCTCTCTGGGGGCAGCGCTGGCACGCCTGCATCGCAGTGATGAGCAGGCTATGTATGGGTGGGATGAGGATAATTATCTGGGAATGACCGCCCAGCCCAACCGTTGGCAAAAACAGTGGTCCACTTTTTTTGCCGAGCAACGGATCGGTTGGCAATTGCAGTTGCTCAAAGAACAAAACAAGCTGGATGAGTCGCTGGATATCGCCGGTGTCGTCGACACGGTCAGTCGACTACTGGCCCACCACACGCCGTCACCATCGCCGCTACATGGGGATCTGTGGCGCGGCAACTGTGGCTTTACCGCACAACAGGGGGTGCTGTTTTCTCCTGCCAGCTATTTTGGTGATCGTGAAACCGATCTGGCAATGACGGAGTTATTCGGTCAATTTCCAGAAGCCTTCTACGCTGGATACAACAGCATCTGGCCTCTGGAGCCGAAGTATGAACACCGCAAGCCACTCTACAATCTCTACCATCAACTGAACCATTATCTGCTGTTCGGCGAAGGTTATCGCCAGCCGGCGGAGGCGGCCCTGAAGTTTTTGCTGGCCACTTGATGCGACTCAATGACTGAGAGCCCCACCGTGGTCACATGGCGTGAAAATGGAATCATGCCCCCGTTTTTTCGGCATGAAAGCGTTAACAATGACAAGGAGCATTTGTTGTACCGGCCGATGGCCTGGAGGTTTATATGCGCGACTACACGACCAAAACCATCGTTTGTCCCCACTGCGGGCACCACACGCCGATTGAGCTCGACGCCAGTCAGGGGGATCAGGAGTTCTACGAGGAGTGCATGGCCTGCTGCAATCCAATTCATCTGCGTCTGCATCGGGATGAGCAGCGAGATCGCTTGCAACTCTATGTGGATGCCGACGACGAGCAGATCTTCTGAACGAATGGCAAACCGTCCACAAGGATCCATGGTCAACATGACCAATCACCAGAAGAATGGGGTATGATGACGCCCCATTTTCTTTGAGGTGACGCATGAAATACCTAGCCTGTTGTGAAAAGGTTCGTGAGGCCTACAGTCAAATTGGCAGCGGCGATCTTGGCTATATCGGTAAGGCGATTACTGCCGCCGTGCAAGCACTCGATGAAATTGCCGCCGATGAGTCATTACCCGAGCCGGTGCGCAACAAAGCGGCTTATGCCGCGGCCAATCTGTTGATGAGTGATTTCAACGACGATTGAGATTGCGCCCACCGACACCTCTGCAGATCCATGACGGCTCACCTTATTCAGGCGGTAGTCGTCGGCACTGCCGCCACCTGTTCCATTCGAGGTTGATGTGCAACGTTTTTTCCATGAAAGCCGGGCATTATATCGGCTTGCCTTGCCGATCCTGGTAGCCCAAGTCTCACAAACCGCCATGACGCTGGTCGATACCATCATGGCGGGTCAGGTCAGTGCCACCGATCTGGCCGCCGTGTCGGTCGCCAGCAGCTTCTGGTTACCGGTAATCCTGTTTGTCCAGGGGATCATCATGGCACTGACCCCCATTGTGGCCCAACTCAACGGAGCACAACGCCGTTCGGCAATCCCTGATGCCGTATATCAGGGCTTTTGGGTGGGGGCTTTGGCGAGCGTTCCGGCCATGGCCCTTCTCTATTTCAGTCCGCTGCTGTTGCAGCTGATGCATGTTGAACCTGAGCTGACCCACAAGACTGCCGGTTATCTGCACGCCATTTTATGGGGAATTCCGGCCTACGTATTTTATCAATTACTCAGGAATTATACCGAAGGTCTCTCTCATACAT
>JASDSW010000051.1:0-2875 GCA_041441555.1 Aeromonadaceae bacterium | reverse complement strand
ATGGCCCACCATGTTCATCGGCTTCATCGGTTTGGTGATCAATATTCCGGCCAACTACATCCTCATCTATGGCAAGTTTGGCTTTCCGGCACTGGGCGCAGTCGGCTGTGGTGTGGCTTCGGCCCTGGTGTTTTGGGCCATGTGTCTGACCATGTGGCTCTACGTCCGTCGCTCGTCCGCCTACGCCGGTTGTCGTCCATTTACCCGCTGGGTGAGTCCTGACAGAGCTCAGATGCTGCGTATCTTCAAATTAGGATTTCCGATCGCCCTCGCCCTCTTCTGCGAGGTGACCCTATTCACTCTCGTGGCCCTGCTGTTGTCCCCGCTGGGCTCTCAGATCGTCGCCAGCCACCAAGTGGCGCTGAATTTTTCTTCGCTGGTTTTCATGCTTCCTCTGTCGTTGGGGTTCGCGGTTACCATCCGGGTTGGCCACTCCATCGGCGAGAAGGAGCCTGACAAGGCGCGAATCGCCACCCTGAGCGGGTTGGGGATCGGGCTGATGTTGGCGCTGTTGACCGCTCTGTTTACCGTGCTGGCCCGAGAATGGATCGCCGAGCAATATAGCCAGGATGCGGCGGTCATCGCCCTGGCCTCCCACCTGATGCTCTTCGCGGCCATCTACCAGCTATCGGATACGGTACAGGTGGTATCCAGTGGCGCGCTGCGTGGTTATAAGGACACCCGGATGATCTTCTTCATTACCATGTTGGCTTATTGGGGATTGGGTCTGCCCACCGGGGTGATCCTGGGGTTAACCGACTGGGTTTGCCCCAAAATGGGGCCTGCCGGCTTCTGGATCGGCTTCATCGTGGGCCTAACTAGTGCAGCCTTGCTTTTTGGGGCTCGCATGAAGCGCATTTTCCGTCAGTTTGCCAATTCCTGAGCCAATTTCACTCCGCCGCGGGGACAATTTGTTCCCCGCGTTCTGCATATCCACGCACAAAATCCGTTGCCACACGACGGTGGTTTTATCATCCAGATGAGTGACGAACTGCAGCAGACAAATTCACATAAATCAACAGGAGCGGGATATGGCTTCAAATTATTGAGACATTTTTATTTTTGCGAGCCAGATCCGACCACGGGTTAACGCTTGTTCTGCACACAACCCCGCATAATCAGTCAAAGCACCCTTGTGGTGCAATATCCTTTTAAATCAATGAGTTGCAATATTTACCACCTTATTTTACAGTCATAACAGGCAAATTATCGGGCCAAGCCCCAGGCAGGTATCTATGCACCCGGCACACCCATCGACATTGGCGCTCTCGCGCCAGGCACTGGCACTCATCAGCAAGCCACAGCTGACCGCTGAAGAGACCAGTTGGCTCAATGAACAGACCATCGACGGTTTTCGAAACCATGTAAACCCGGGTTTTCTGGAGTATCGCAAGTCCGTCACCGTGGGCGGACAATTTGCCGCCATCGAATGGCGCGCCTCGGGACCCAACACCCTGATCGATACCTCAGGTCGTGAATATATCGACTGTCTGGGCGGGTTCGGCATCTTTAATGTCGGACATCGCCATCCGAAAGTAGTCGCCGCCGTCGAGCAACAATTGGCTAAACAGCCGTTGCATAGCCAGGAGCTCCTCGATCCGCTCCGCGCCTTACTGGCCAAGCTGCTCGCCAGCATAGCCCCGGGGGATCTGCAGTACTGTTTCTTCGGCAACAGTGGCACTGAATCCGTGGAAGCCGCGATTAAACTGGCGAAGGCCTATCAGGGGCCGCAAGGCAAAACCGCCTTCATCGCCACCAATGGTGGTTTTCATGGCAAGAGCCTGGGGGCCCTATCGGCAACGTCCAAGGCGATATTCCGCAAGCCCTTTGCTCCGCTAGTCCCCGGCTTCCGGCATGTTCCCTTTGGCGATCTCGAGGCGATGCGCGATACCCTCCTCGCCTGCAAGAATGCCGGTGATGGCGTTGCGGCCGTCATTGTCGAACCAATCCAGGGGGAAGGTGGCGTCATCATTCCGCCAGCCGATTATTTGCCGGGCTTGCGCAAGTTGTGCGACGAATTCGGTGCCCTGTTGATCGTCGATGAAGTGCAGACTGGCATGGGGCGGACCGGCAAGATGTTTGCCTGTGAACACAGTGGTGTCGTACCGGATATCCTCTGTCTGGCCAAGGCGCTCGGTGGTGGTGTCATGCCCATTTCCGCCACCCTGGCGAGCGAGAAGGTTTTTTCGGTGCTGTTTGACAACCCCTTCTTGCATACCACCACCTTTGGCGGCAATCCCCTCGCCTGCGCGGCCGGGATCGCCACCATCAACGTCCTGCTCGAAGAGTCACTCCCCGAACAGGCAGCTCGGGTTGGGGGATACCTGTTGCAGGGGCTGCAAAAATTGGCTCGCGAATTTCCCGAGCAGATTGTCGCGGTCCGCGGCCAAGGCATGTTGCAGGCCATCGAATTCGCCCACCACCAGTTGGGGTATAATTTTGCCAAGGGCATGTTTGAAGCGGGAGTCCTGGTCGCCGGCACCCTGATCCATGCCCAGACGGTGCGTATCGAACCCCCATTGACGCTGACGCCCGAATTGGTCGATACCGTGTTGGGTCGGGCTCGCCAGGTGTTGACCCAGCTACGCGCCAAACAACCCAAACCAGCCATGGCATAGCATCTGGCAAGCACGGAGAACCACTGACGCCACGACTGTCGGCCAGCCTCTAAAAGAGGGAACGGCGCATGCTAACCACCACAATTGATTAGGAAAAAAGCAAACGAGCAGCCGGAGAGGCAAAACTTAGGTTGCAACACTTGCCAGCATCATCGTTCGCCGTTAATATGCGGCCCACTCAAGCGGCATTGCCCTTGAGAGTGTGCGTCCTTAGCTCAGCTGGTTAGAGCACCACCTTGACATGGTGGGGGTCGGTG
>JASDSW010000050.1:0-18882 GCA_041441555.1 Aeromonadaceae bacterium | reverse complement strand
GAGTACTTTTTCCTGAAAATCAAGGCCGCCTTCCCCGGAAAGACGCGATGAACCTTTTAATCTCCAGCTATTTATGCCATCCCAGCATGGCCAACAACGAATTGAGCGGCCCTCTGGTCTTGATGGCGTTATACCACCGCCTCGCGCAATGGCCGAAACGACGGTTTAGCTATCGGTTTGTGTTGGCGCCAGAAACCATCGGCAGTCTCTGCTATCTGCATCGTTACGGAGAGCATCTCAAGGAGTGCTGCATCGGTGGGCTGGTACTCACCTGTCTGGGGGGCCTCGGGAGAGTCTCTCCATCAAGAAGGCGCGACCGCAGCAGGCGCTCATCAACCGGGTGGTGGCTTGTCTGGAGCGGGAGAATCCACATGCCTGGAGCAGCCGGGAATTTAGCCCTTGCAATGGCTCTGACGAGCGGCAGTACGGCTCCCCGGGATTCAATCTTCCGGTCGCCCAGGCGGCGCGGACCGTGTATGGCCATTTCCCGGAGTATCACACCAGTGGTGACACCAAGGAGTTCATGCAGATTGAGCAGTTGAATCGGGCCGTCGATCAGTTGGAGTCCTTGCTGAAGATCCATGAAAAATCGGGCTATTTTGTCCGGACTAACCCCTATGGCGAGCCTCAGCTCGGCCGGCTGGATTTATACCCGAATATGAATACGCCGCGCGCCTCCGGGCAGTCCTCGGACTCCTTGATTGATGGGCGCACTCAACTCAATGCCATGCTGTGGATACTGAATCTGGCCGATGGTCAGCACAGCATTCCCGATATATCCGAACGGTCCGGTCTGCCGATCTCCACTCTGATTTCGGTGATCCCTCGTTTGGAAGAGTCCAATCTATTGCGCTTTGTGGCGACGGAGGTCTGATGTCTATCGTGCTCATTACCGGCGATCATCCTCGCCACTGTTATCTGGCCCATCAGGTGATGGCCAGCGGGATCCCGACGCATTGGATCGTGGAGCGGCGAGAAAAGTTTATGCCTCAACCGCCGGCCCATCTATCGGCGGCCATGAGTCGGCTGTTTACCCACCATTTTGTGTTGCGGGATGAGTGTGAACAGCTCTATTTCGGGCATCTGGACAACCTGGGGGATGCGGCACTGCACACCACCGCCCAGGAGCTCAATGGTGCGCAAGTCAAAAACTTCATCCAGCAAACCGATCCGCAGCTGTTGCTCTCCTACGGCTGCCATAAGTTATCGGCCGACCTGCTCTCCTGTGTGAAGGGCATGGCCTGGAATGTTCACGGTGGCTTGTCCCCCTGGTATCGCGGCGTGGTGACCCATTTTTGGCCCTCCTACCTGTTGGAGCCCCAAATGACCGGGATGACGCTGCATGAAACGACCGAGGCCATCGATGGCGGTAACATCATTCACCAGACGGCGGTGACGCCGCGAGCCGGTGACCGGCTCCATGACTTGGCCTGCCGCTGCGTACGAGAGTTTTGTGATGCCTTACCGGCGCTCTTGCGAGGCCTGTTGGCCGACGGCCGACTGATTCGTGGCATTGAATCCAAGACGACGGGACGGATCTGGACCTCCAGCATGTGGCAACCCCAGCACCTGGATGTGATCTATGGTCACTATCAGGATCAGGTGGTGGATTTTTGTCTGGCATCCGGCGTGGCCATGCCGGCTCCCAAATTAGTCTCTGTACTGGATGAGCCGCTGCGCTAGGTGACGAACGAGGGGCGGGGAGGAATACCTCGAGGTGGCGAGTCTGGCCGAACGGAATGAGATTGGGCCGAGGGGCGGCCGCTGCATGGTGTCCCCGCCGGGAATCGAACCCAGATCGGTCGCTTAGGAGGCAACAGTTTTATCCAGTTAAACTACGGGGACAGGCGCTTGGCGAGCTAGCCTAAGGCGGCGCATTATAACAAACATCCCCCCGAAATCCAGACCGGCGCCCGAGGCGCCAGTCGGGTCGGATGATTACTCCAGAATGGCCAGATCGTTGAGCTGAATATTACCCGGCGCATAGTGGCTGGTTGGCATCATGATGGCGTTGTGGTCATAGACCCGCTTCACCTCCATGACGCTCATCGTCGGATTGCGAACCGTGCGTTCCCGACCCGAACCATCGGTAAAGTTGGCCTTCTGCTCGATGTAGAAGCGGTCGCCGGCCTTGATGCCATGCCGTTTGCCCAGATTGATGTGATAGTTGTCGCCGTCGATGCGCGTGATGCGTGCGACGGGATTAGTACACTGCAGCTTGACCTGTAGATCCTGGACCAGTCGATCCAACTGGGCGTTGATCTCCTTGCCGTAGGCGGAGTGCCAGAACGGCTGGCCGCTCACGTCGACCTGCGCCTGTTTGTCAAAAGACCAGACGGCCCGGCTTTGATAGGTGCCCTGATCAACTAGCTCACCGCTCAGACCATCGAACAAATAGATCTGCAGGGTAAATTGCCGCACCGGCTCGTTGAGCCACTGCTGCAGCAGGTTGCCGTCGGGATCGCGCAAGGAGACATCCTGCAGCATGCCGAACAGCAGGTACTGACTGTCGGTGTCGGTGGCCAAACTCTGCATCTGCCGCACATAGCCCGTCTCGCCGGTTTCCAGGCGACGCGGGTCCAACCCCAGATTGGCATCCAGCCAGCGGCGGGTGACAAAATTCTGACGCAAGTTGCTCAAGCGGCCATAGAGTTGGCGGGTTAGCTCGCGGTTGAGCTCGTAGATCTGGCCGTAGCTGGCCTGCTCGGGTTCGGCAAAACCAAAGCGGATCAACGTGATCCCCTTGGCGTAGCGGGCTCCGAGGCACTGTTTGCCTCGTTCGGCCACGATATAGGCCCGGAGCTTGACCGTGAGTCGATCGTTGCGGCGCTCCTCGGCCAGCAGGTTGTACTGGCGGACCTCGCTGTTGCTGCGGATCTGAAATTGATCGCGGGTCAGGGCACCATTGCTCAGGTTTTGAATGCTGGAAACCGAAGCGCCGGCCTGGAGCATGGCCTGGCGCAGCGCCTCTTGGGTTGCCTGCTCGCGAGCCTGGTCGACTTCACCATCAATAATCGGGGCACTACCGACCGCCGTGTACCATTGGGCGTGGGCAGGAAGTGCCAGCCACAACAGCAACCAAATCCATCGTTTCATGGTATTCATCTTGCTAGGAATTTGTTGGAGTAAATGCATTATATGTGCCTAAACGCAAATTGTGGCGGTTGGGACAGAAGAATGGGATTTCCGGCTTAAGTAATGCATGCAGTTGCCGATAACGGCGTAATGCCGAAATTACAGCGTGGAGTGAGTCATGAAAAAGATGGCCTTGTGGGTGAGTCTGTTAGTGGCCCTGACCGGGTGCACCAGTTCCGCCGAATCAGCCAAGACGACGCCGTATGCGAGGCCGACGGGCAGTGGTACCGAGCTCAACGTGCTGGTCTCGGATCTGGCGGACCGGCTGTTTCAGACCAAATTGGCGGGTGGCAGCTCGGTCTCTCCCATCGCGGTTGCCTCGTTCGTGAATCTGGGCACCCTGGAGAATAGTAACTGGCTGGGCCAGCAGTTGGCGGAAGACTTCGTGCATGAGTTGCATCGTCGCGGCGAGATCGTCTTCGACTATAAGCTGACCGGCAGCATCAAGGTCACTCCGGAGGGCGATTTCGTGTTCAGCCGGGACTGGACCGAGTTGGCCAAACGGGTGCCGGTGTCACGTGTATTGACCGGCACCATGTCCCGTAATGACAAGGGGATCGTCATCAATGCGCGGATCGTGAGTCTGAAGACCCATATGGTGGAGGCCACGGCGCAAGGCTTTGTGCCGGCCAGTCTGCTGCGTGGTTCGCTCGAGAGTGGTCCTGTCGTGACGGTGACCAAGGGGATGCTGGTGCGTGGGGAGTACCCGGGTAGCCAGTATGGAACCTCGGTGCAGTTAACCCATTAACCCATGTATCCCATTAACTAGTAGGGTGATTGTCATGTGGAAGCGAATAGTGGTGGTTGCCTGGTTGCTGGGGCTGACCGCTTGTTCCAATACCAGCACGACCCGTTATCAGGTCGAAGAGCCGGAGCGGTTCCCGATCCTGCATGCGATCGGCTATGGGATCGTGGATGTGCAACCCGGTCCCTCAAAAAACGAAAAGATGTTGCAGGCGATGCGAGCCTCCAAGCTGGACGCCTATCGTGAGCTGACCGAGCAGGTCTATGGTCAGTCGTTGCAGGGGAGTACGACCCTGCGCGATGCGGTACAAACCAGCAATCAGATGCAGGTCTCGGTGGACGGCATGGTTCGTGGTGCCCGTGTGGTGCGTACCTATCCGGTCGACAACATGTATGCCACCGAGCTGGAGCTAGATACCAAGGTGCTTTACGATCTCTATCGATTGCAGGGAACCTTCTAGCGCAAGGATCCTTCTAGCTTTAGTTTCGCGACATTAAAAAACCGCCTTGTGGGCGGTTTTTTTGACGCTGGCGTTCAGGCCTTGAGATTCAGGTTGGAGCCGCCGGAGGCACGGGTGGCGCCCTTGTGATCGTAGGTCATGCTGTTGCGATCGCGCAGTTGGGTCAGCACATTGCCCAAGCGACGGTTGGCGGCCAAATTCATCTCGATGAGTTTGCCGTTCACCTCGTTCTTCTCCTGGCAGTGGTGTAATTTCTCCAGGATCGTTTCCTTGATGGAACTGAGCTCACCCTTCAACGCCTCGCGGTCAGGATGCTGGCTGATCTGTTGGTCTTGCTGCTGGATCTGTTCGAGCAACAGTTGTTTTTGGCTGGCGATTTCAGGCAGTTCAAAAGCCTGACGCTGCTTGAGGAAGTCAAACTCTTCCTCAAGCAGCGTCAGCAGGGAATCAAGAAGCAAATTTTGTTGAGCAAGTAGTTCAGGCAACAGGGTCATGAATTCAGCGTATCCAGATCAGATTCCAGATCCATCATTTTCTGGGCTACGCGCTGACTGTCAACCGTGTAAGTACCACGTTCGATGGCCGATTTAAGCGCTTCAACCTTGCCCTGATTGGTGGACGGTGAATCTTTGATTCGCTGTTGCAATTTATTCAACCCCTGCGCTTGGTCAGTCAGCACCACCGCATCTTGCCGTGCGACGACCTTGCCCTGAGTGCTGGACTCGAGCGCCTGGGCCGTAGTGCCGGCATTTGTCGCACTGGTTCCGACCTGATTGGCGGTCCGGTTCAGCAGATTGTTGACGTTATTGATGGCCATGATGAACTACCTTTTTTGTTCCCTGATTTGCCTCTAACCCGCTTATCGACCGCGGGAGGATAAACTTTAGAAAAAAAGTCGTGTTGTTTTATAGCTTCACTCGCACCTGGCCGATGGCAACCACGGTGGCGGAGATGATGCGATGTGAACGGACGTTTTCGACACGGACTGTGTCACCAAAACTACCATCTTGCAGCGCCCGACCTTCGGTTCGAATCGCGATGGCTGGTGTTGCCGCCTCAATCTGGACCGTATCCCCCCGGCAGACCACACAGATCTGAGTTTGCCGCACCGGCTGACCCGGACGCAACTCTCGGCGGCTGCGTGTACCGATGAGCGGAGTCATATCGGCGAACACATCGCCTCGCAGCTGTTGTTCGTCGACGAAGTCTACCCGAAGCATATCGGCAGTCAGCGATGTTTCTTTACTGACTGGAACACTGACGGTGACCACGGGCTTGAGTATTCGCACCCGCACCGGCACATAGGTCTCCCATACCGGCTCTTGGCTGCAGCTTAATTTGACGGTCGTTCTTCGTTTGATTTCGTCATTCGCGACACTCGCTGTAAGATGCCCCGAGCACTCGTGGAGTTGACGGCGGTTATCTATCTTTTCGGCCGTTATTTCAACCTGCGTGGTTGGATCGATGACCAGTTGGTTGTAGACAAACTGTTCTGCAACGTCCTGCAACTGTTCCTGCAACGATGGCTCCTGCGCCGCGAGCGGGAAACAGAAAAAAGCGGCCGCGAGCAGACTATGATGACTAATCATTTTCAAGTACTTGCTGTTCAAGCAAAATAACGACATATAAGAATGTACTATCCTTGCATTGATGAAGTTTGACCGGACCTCGGTCGCTTCTTGGTACAGACGAAAGATTGACGTTTGGTTGGCTTCGTTGTCATAAGCACAAAAGGTGCCACCTAGCCCCACAGGAGAGAATTATGGCGAGTATTTTGGACTCAGTGAACCAATTGACCCAGCTGGTGGGGCAAAATCGTCTCGAGTTGTTGCTGTTTCGCCTGAATGGTCGTCAGCGGTTTGGGATTAACGTCTTCAAAGTCCGCGAGGTTCTGCAATGCCCGCAGTTGACCATCATGCCCAAGCTGCATCCCTATGTGCGTGGGGTGGCTCATATCCGCGGCAATACAATATCGGTCATCGACCTGAGCATGGCGACTGGCGGACGGCCCATCACGGATCTGTCCAAGTGTTTTGTCATCATTGCCGAGTACAACCGTTCGGTGCAGGGTTTCCTGGTCGGTTCGGTCGAACGGATCATCAACATGAATTGGGAGTCCATACTGCCACCGCCCAAGGGCGCCGGTCGTTTGAACTACATGACAGCCGTCACCGAGGTGGATGGTGAGTTGGTCGAAATATTGGACGTGGAAAAGATCCTCGATGAGATTTCGCCGGTGAACACGGATGTTAGTCAGGAGCTGGTGGTCGAGAGTGATAAGCACGATCCCCATGGTCGTCCGGTTCTGGTGGCCGATGACTCCTCGGTGGCCCGCAAACAGGTTGAACGCGCCCTGAATGCCATCGGGGTGAAGTGTCTGCTGGCCAAAGATGGTAAAGACGCTCTGAACATGTTGAATGACATGGCGAAAAAGGGGCCCATCGAGGAGCAAATTACGCTGGTGATCTCCGATATCGAGATGCCGGAGATGGATGGTTACACCTTGACCGCCGAAATTCGCAACAACCCGGCGTTGCGTGGGTTGCACATCATACTGCACACCTCGCTGAGCGGTGTATTTAACCAGGCGATGGTTCAGAAGGTTGGGGCCAACAATTTTATCGCCAAGTTTAACCCGGATGAATTGGCCAAGGCCGTTCAGGATGCAATGTGATTCAGGAATCCACAATTGGCAGAATTTGAATGAAGACACTGTCCGACGAGTTGTATAAGCAGTTCAGTGACTTTTTGGAAGCCCAGAGCGGTATCGTGCTGGGCACCAATAAGCAGTATCTGGTTAAGAGTCGATTGGCGCCGCTTTTGGGGCAATTTGGAGCTGAGTCTCTCTCTGATTTAATCAAGCGTTCCATGGATCCCCGCGAGCGGGAATTGAAGATGACGGTGGTCGATGCCATGACCACCAATGAGACCCTGTGGTTTCGCGACATTTATCCGTTCCAGTTGTTGACCGACAAAATTTTCCCCGAGCTCGGCAAAAATGGCCGCCCGCTGAAAATTTGGTCTGCCGCGAGTTCTTCAGGACAGGAGCCCTATTCGATCGCCATGATTGCGCTGGAACACCAGTTTAAAAAGCCGGGCACCTTGCCGGGAGGGGTGCAAATTATTGGCACGGATATCTCTCCGACCATGCTGAATCAGTGTAAGGAGGGGGTCTACGACAATTTGGCGTTGGCTCGCGGCCTGTCGCCAGAGCGTAAGCGTCAATTTTTCGAGCCCTTTGGTGACAACAAGATGCGCGTTACCGAACGCGTCAAAAAATTGGTGTCATTTCGCCCCTTCAACCTGTTGGACAACTACAGCTTGCTGGGTAAATTCGACATCATTTTTTGCCGTAATGTGCTGATCTACTTTGCTCCTGAAGTGAAGTCCAAGATCCTGAACCAGTTTGCGACCAGCCTCAATCCCGGTGGTTACCTGATGTTAGGTGCCTCCGAGTCTCTGACCGGCTTGACGGACCGTTTCGAAATGGTCCGTTGTAATCCCGGTATCGTCTATAAAGTCAAATAGCCGTGTAAATGGCACACCTCTTGCAAAGTTTTTGGCAGGAGGTGCGCCATGGCCATTTCATTCGATAAAGCATTCGGTATTCATCAGTACACCATCGGAGCTCGAGCCGCTCGGGCCGAGGTGTTGTCCGCCAATATCGCCAATGCAGATACACCCGGTTACAAGGCGAAAGACCTCGACTTTTCTGCCGCCCTGCAACAGGCCCAGTCAGGCATAGAGAGTGGATTTTCATTGGCAACCAGCAATGAGCGCCACATCGCATCGACTCTCTCTTCCGGGCTCACCAGCAGCGTCAAATACCGGAATCCGGATCAGCCGGATACCGGCGATGGCAACAGCGTGGACGTGCAGCGGGAGCGTTCGGCATTCCTGGAAAATGGCTTGGAGTATCAGGCATCGCTTGAGTTTCTCAATAGCCGGATTTCTGGGTTGCTCAAAGCGATTAAAGGAGATCAGGCATGAGTCTGTTTCGTATCTTTGATATTGCCGGTTCTGCCATGAGTGCGCAATCTGTGCGGCTGAACACGACCGCCAGTAATCTGGCCAATGCCGAGAGTGTCAGCTCCAGTGCGGAAACAACTTACCGTGCCCGGCGGCCAATCTTTGCCGCTGCCCTTGCCGATGCGCTGCAAGGCGAAGGGCAAGGCGACGGTGGCGAACAGGCGGCCATGGGGGTCGAGGTCAAGGGGATCGTCGAGAGTCAGGCGCCCTTGCAACGGGAATACAATCCGGCGCATCCGATGGCGGACAAGGATGGCTTCATCTATCGCTCGAATGTGAGTCAGGTGGAAGAGATGGCGGACATGATGAGTGCCAGTCGCTCCTACCAGACGAATGTTCAGGTGGCTGATTCTGCCAAGCAGATGTTGCTGCAGACCCTGCGTCTGGGTAAGGGTTAAGGAGCTGAATCATGTCAATTTACAGTGATATTGGATTAAAGAGCAGTACGCCGACCACAACGTCGGCGACGACCAGCAAAGAAAAAAGCTCCACCTTGACGCAAGAGGACTTTCTGTCGCTGCTGACCACCCAACTGGCCTACCAGGATCCAACCAAGCCGGTGGACAATGCCCAGATGGTGTCGCAGATGGCGCAGATCTCGACGGTCGATGGTATTACCTCCTTGAACAGCTCGGTCTCGAATCTGAGCACCGTGGTGACCTCGAGTCAGGCGCTGATGGCCTCAAGCTTGGTGGGGCAGAAGGTTCTGTTGCCAACCAGTACCGGTTATATCACCGACGGCACGGGCATGAGTGGCGTGGTGGCCACAGGTGAGGGTGCTTCCGATCTGACCATCTCCATCAAGAATTCAAGCGGTGCTGTGGTTTATCAGACCAGCATCAGCGGCGAACAAGCGGGTAACGTGCCCTTCAACTGGGATGGTAAGGATTCGAAAGGAAACTCGCTGCCCGAAGGCAAATACACGGTCAGTGCGACAGGTCTGGTGGATGGTAAGAGCCAGGCGCTCTCCGGTCTGGTCTACGGCAAGGTGAACAGTGTGACTCTGGGCTCCAGCTCCACCACAACGGCATTGAATATTAACGGTCTGGGCTCTGTGAAGCTCAGCAACATACTGGAAGTATCCAGCTAATTTCAGGCGAAACGCGAAGGAGCCACTATGTCATTCAATATTGCGCTGAGCGGGCTCAATGCCTCGCAAAAACACCTGGATGTGACGGCAAATAACATTGCCAACGTCAACACCATCGGGTTTAAAGGATCGCGCGCTGAATTTGCGGATGTCTATTCCAGTTCGGTCTTCTCCAATGCCAAGACGACAGTCGGCAACGGGGTGCAGACGGCGGCAGTGACCCAGCAGTTCTATCAAGGCGCCTTACAGACCACCAACAATGCGCTGGACTTGGCCATCAAGGGCGAAGGTTTCTTTGTCACCTCCGGCGAGCTCTCCAGCCAGGAGCGAACCTACACGCGGGCTGGCGCATTTCAGGTAAATGACGCCGGCTACGTGACCACGGCTCAGGGCGAGTACCTGCAGGTGTATCAGGTCAACGAAGATGGTACCCCCAAGGCGGTCAGTCTGGATTCTACCTCTTCCTTGCAGATCCCCTCGGTGGCAGGGAAACCGACGGCAACCACCAAGGTGAATGCCAGTCTGAACTTGCCAGCCGGTGGCGATGCGGTGGATCCGGCCAATTTTGACCCCAAGGATTCCGACACCTATACCTCCTCGACTTCCGTGGTGATCTATGACTCTCTGGGTGACTCCCATACCGTCACCCATTACTTCATGAAGGACTCTACCGCCGCAGCGACCAATCCTAACACCTGGCGCCTAGTGACCTACATGGATGATAAGCCGGTGGATATCACCGGGGGGACGGGGACGCCGGCCGGTGCCGTGTTGACGTTCGACTCGCAGGGGGCTCTGACGACCCAGACGCCAACGCCCATTGTCACCGAGCAGTTGGGGGCGGCTGGCGCTGGTATCATCAACAATGGGGCCGATGGAACCCAGACGTTCGAGATCGACTTTGACAACATCACCCAGTATGCAGCGGCCTTCGAAGTCAACAGCCTGTCGCAGGATGGCTCAACCGTCGGACAATTGACGAATGTTGATATCGGCTCGAATGGCTTGGTGTCGGCAACCTATAGCAATGGCACCACCGTGAATCTGGGGATGGTGGCCATGGCCAAGTTCTCCAACCCGCAAGGCTTGACCCAGATTGGCGATACCTCCTGGAAGCAGTCGTTGGACTCCGGCGAGGCGGTTCCCTCGGTGGCTGGGGTGGGGACGGTGGGCAGTGTGCAATCCTCTGCGCTGGAAGCCTCCAATACCGATCTCTCGTCTTCCTTGGTGGAACTGATTACTGCTCAGCGCAACTATCAGGCCAACTCGCGGGCACTGGAAGTCAACAGTACCCTGCAGCAGACCATACTGCAGATCCGCTAATATTCCTCTGCATAGGCGGCCGTCAGGCCGCCTTTCTATCTTGCCTATTATCCTATTTATCAAGGTGATAGGTGATTGCCTCTCTCTTTGTATCCTTTCTCGATCCATTTATCTGTCCGTTATGGCATCTAAATTGCATTTAGACCAATAAGTCACCTTTTTGACTGGAGAGAGACATGGATCACCTACTGTACATCGCCATGTCGGGTGCCAAGGAAAACATGAACAGCCTGGCAGTCCGCAGCAATAACTTGGCCAATGCCAATACCGTGGGGTTCAAGGCCGACCTGGAGCAGGCGCGAGCCATGCAGGCCTATGGCGAAGGGTTGCCGAGCCGAGTGTTTGCCATGACCGAGAGCCCGGGGCAGCGCATGGATTACGGCGATGTGATGACGACCGGCCGCGATCTGGATGTTGCCGTACAGGGCGACGGCATGTTGGCGGTTCAGGGGGCAGATGGCCAGGAGGCCTATACCCGCATGGGGAATCTGCGTGTCTCTCCCCTGGGTGTTTTGGAAACCAGCACCGGCTTGGGTGTGCTGGATGATGCGGGGCAGCCCATCGTGTTGCCGTTGCCGATGGAAAAAATCGAGATCAATGCCGATGGCACCGTCATCGGTCGCCCGGAGGGGTCAACGCCGGAAACGGTCGAAGAGTATCAACGCATCAAGTTGGTCAATCCCGATGTCAAGAGTCTGGACAAGGGGCTGGACGGTCTTTTCCGTCGGCAGGATGGCCAAAAAGAGGCCAGTACCGATCAGGTCAGATTGATGAGTGGCGCACTCGAGGGAAGCAACGTCAATGTGGTCGATGAAATGACCAACATGATCCGTTTGCAACGCCAGTTTGAAACCCAGGTCAAGCTGATGCAGACCGCTGAGAAGAATGATGAAGCCCATAACCAGCTGTTGCGGCTGAGCTAGGGGTGAGGAGGCAATATGATTCCCGCATTGTGGATTAGTAAAACGGGTCTGGATGCTCAACAGACCAACATCTCGGTGGCATCCAACAACCTGGCGAACGCCTCGACGGTTGGTTTCAAGAAAGGTCGTGCCATCTTCGAAGATCTGCTCTACCAGAATGTCCACCAACCCGGTGGTCGCTCTTCGGCCGATACCACGCTGCCTTCGGGACTGATGCTGGGGGCGGGCACCAAGGTGGTGGCCACCCAGAAGAGTTTCACTCAGGGCGATGTGCAAACCACCGACAACGCGCTGGATGTGATGATTGATGGCCGAGGCTTCTTCGAGGTACAGATGCCGGATGGCACCACCAGTTATACCCGTAACGGCCAATTCGCCTTGAACTCGGAGGGGACCATAGTGACCTCCGGGGCTGGTTATCCCATCCTGCCGGAGATCCAGGTACCGGAAGGGGCGAAGAGCATCAGCGTCAGCGGAGATGGTCAGGTGTCCGTCACCCTGACCGGTGATGCCGAGCCTCAGGTGGTCGGCCAACTGACCGTCACCGACTTCGTCAACCCGGCCGGGCTGCAGCCGGTGGGCGAAAACCTCTATCTGGAGACCGCCGCCAGCGGTACGCCGATGCAAGGGGTGGCCGGTGCCGATGGCCTGGGCACCATCAAGCAGGGGGTCCTTGAGACCTCCAACGTCAATGTCACCGAAGAGTTGGTCAACCTCATCCAGGCCCAGCGGGTTTATGAGATGAACTCCAAAGTGCTGTCGACCGTGGATGAAATGATGTCGTTCCTGACGCAACGGACTTGATTGTGGAGGTGGTGGTCATGGCTAGCCGCGTTTTATTGCTGTTGTTCCCCTTGGTGCTGGCTGGTTGTACATCGCTGCCCAACTCGCCCAAGCCGGATGATCCCGCATATGCACCCATCCTGCCGGAGGAAGAGGTCGAGAATGTCGAACCGACCGGCTCGATCTTCAACCAAGGGCAGGTTAACAGCATCTATTCTGATATCAAGGCGCACCGGGTCGGAGATCTGATCACCGTTCAGTTGGTTGAATCGACCAGTGCCAACAAGAATGCCAACTCCCAGCAATCCAAGGACTCTTCGCTGGGAATGGATGCCCTGAAAATCGGTGGTACGCCAGTCACCATCAATGGTTATGACACCAGTGTCGACCTGGGGGCCAATAACAGCTTCAAGGGCCAATCCAAGGCCGCCCAGAGTAACAGCCTGCAGGGCAACATCTCCGTCAGCGTCATCAAGGTGTTGCCGAATGGCAACCTGATGGTGCGCGGCGAAAAATGGGTGATGCTCAATAACGGCAACGAATATATCCGGGTGACGGGCGTGGTCCGCTCCGAGGATGTGAATGCCGATAATACCGTGCTTTCTCAACGGGTTGGCAACGCCCGCATCCAGTATGGTGGCACCGGCGACTTCGCCAACAGCCAGGAACGTGGCTGGTTGGCACAATTCTTCAATGGACCCTGGAGTCCCTTCTAGGAGATGCATATGAAGATCATTTTTCCAGTTTTAGTCGCATTGAGCGCCATGGTTTTGACACTTCCAGCCGATGCGGCCCGCATCAAGGATCTGGCCAAGGTTCAGGGGGTGCGCAGCAACCAGTTGATCGGTTACGGTCTAGTGGTCGGTCTACCTGGCACCGGGGAGAAGAACAATGCCTTCTCGGAGCAAACCTTCCGCACCATGCTCAACAACTTTGGCATCAAGGTTCCCGATACCCTGAAGCCGAAGATCAAGGATGTGGCGCCGGTGGCCATTCATGCCGAGTTGCCTGCCTTTGCCAAGCCGGGTCAAACCATCGATGTGACCGTCTCGGCCATCGGTGAAGCCAAGAGTCTGCGCGGTGGCTCCTTGCTGCAAACCTTCCTCAAGGGGGTTGATGGCCGGGTCTACGCGGTGGCGCAGGGCTCGCTAGTGGTGGGGGGGTTGGGGGCCGAGGGGGCCGACGGCTCCAAGGTGGTGGTCAATACACCGACCGTGGGACGGATTGCCAACGGCGCCATTGTCGAGCGCGAAGTTCGCAGCTCCTTCAACAACGGTGACACCATCACCTTCAACCTGAACCGTTCCGACTTTACTACCGCCAAGCGCATGTCCGATGTGATCAACGGCCTGGTGGGACCGGATACGGCGCGTCCTCTGGATGCTACCTCCATCGAGGTGTTTGCTCCGCGCGATCCGGGGCAACGGGTCTCTTATCTGGCGACGCTGGAAAATCTGGAAGTCGATCCGGCGGATGAAGCGGCGAAGGTCATCGTCAATTCCCGTACCGGCACCATCGTCATCGGTAATCAGGTCAGGCTCAAGCCGGCCGCTATTACCCACGGTGGTATGACGGTGACGATCTCCGAAAACCCGCAGGTCTCGCAACCCAATGCCTTCTCGCAAGGAACCACGACCGTGGTGCCGGATTCCACCATCAACGTGAAACAAGCTGACAGCCGTATGTTCAAGCTGGATACCGGCAATACCCTGGACGATCTGGTTCAGGCCATCAACCAGGTGGGGGTTGCCCCCGGCGATCTGATGGCCATTCTCGAGGCGCTGCAGCAAGCGGGTGCCATCGAGGGTGAGCTGGTGATCCTGTAACGGTCAGAGGTGAAAGCGATGGACAAGATCAACACAGAGATCGGTTTGGTACAGGATACGCGGGGGCTGGATCAGCTGCGTAAACTGAGCAACCAGGATGAGGCCAGCCAGCAACAGGCGCTGGAGGCGGCAGCCCGCCAGTTCGAATCCATCTTCAATCAGATGTGGGTGAGCAGCATGCGTGAGGCCAATGAGAGCATAGCGCCGGACAGTCCACTACGCAGTCGTTACAGCACCATGTTTGAGGGGATGCTTGATGAGCAACGAACCTCGACCATGAAAGGCCCGGGTGGGCAAAGCAGCTTGGCCGCGCTTATAGTCAAGCAACTCTCTCCAGAGCAGCACACCTCCGCCAACGAGGCCCAGCGGACATTGAAAATGCCAGACGAGCGTCTGCCTGTGATGCGTCGCTTCGCGCGTTGGGAGGGCAATGACGCTAATAAAGATAACGTTGGCGCAAATGTTGCTAAGTCTAATCAGGCTACAGGGTTATCGGGTGGAAACGAAGGCAGCATTAATCCCAAGGTTGCGGCTGCCGAGCGTTTTGTGGCGCGATTGGAGCGCATCGAGCGCAATTTTACGCGGCCCACCACTGCGGTTTCCTCATCAGGTTCCGGCCATTTCTCCTCACCTGAGGAGTTTGTGCGGCAACTGTTGCCGGCGGCAAAACAGGTCGCCAAGCGGATTGGTCTCTCCCCGGTTGCGTTGCTGGCTCAAGCCGCACTGGAGACGGGATGGGGCCGAAACATGATGAGTAACAGCGATGGAACCTCTGGCAAGAATTTGTTTGGTATCAAGGCAGGAGGGCGTTGGCAGGGAAGTAGTACTCTGGCTAACAGCCTGGAATATGAGGGTGGGCAACCCGTGATGCGCAAGTCGGCATTTCGTAGTTATCACTCCTTCGTGCAGAGCATGGAGGATTATGTGGAACTGATTGGAAATAATGCGCGCTACAGCAAGGCCAAGGCGGTGGCTCACGATCCCGATGCCTATTTTGAGGCGTTGCAGCAGGCCGGGTATGCCACTGACCCTCACTACGCGAACAAACTCAAGCAGGTGATCCGTAGCGATGCGTTCAACGGTGTCTGGCAGGCGGCAGAGCTGTGATCAGTTAACTGTGCCGTCATAGCGAAATTTTGGTAAGGAGTGGATATGTCGTCAGATCTTCTGTCAATCGGCAGCTCAGGCGTGCTGGCACAGCAGAAGCTGCTGTGGACCACGAGCAATAATATCACCAATATTAATACTCAGGGTTATACTCGGCAGTCCACAATCCTGTACACAAACGGTACCGGTCTGGGTGTGGGTATGAGCCAAACCAACCGTTTGCTGGATCTCTATGCCCAGGGCGAGGTACGCCGCGATACCTCGGAGTTCAAGTATTATCAGAGTGCCTATAACCAGCTTGCGGTCACTGACCAACTGCTGAGTGATAGTTCCAATAGCATTTCAACCGCCCTGAATAGTTATTTCAAGGCTTTTCAGGGTGCCAATGAAAGCCCCAACACGGATGCCAGCCGTGAGAGTCTGATGAGCCAGATTAATGCCATCAATAACCGCTTTCAGACCATCTCAGGCTCATTGAATAAGCAATACTCCACCATCAACAACAAGGTGGAGGGGGAGGTCAAAAGCATCAACGATCTGCTCGCCGGTGTGAATGAGCTTAACCAGCAGATCGCCAAGTCCGGAGGCAATACGGATGGTACCGAACTCAACCTGGTTGACCAGCGGGATGAGCTGATCCGCCAACTCTCGGAGAAAATGGACATTCGTACCGTAGCCCAGAGCAACGGTACCGTGTTGGTCAATCTCAGTACCGGCCAGTCTTTGGTGCTGGCAGGGGGGGCGGCCAGTTTATCAGTGACACAAGGCAATCCCGATGCTACCCAGACTGGCCTGCAGTTGACCATAGGGAGCAGCAAGGCCACGTTGAATACAGCAGTCGGAGGCTCCTTGGGGGGGGTATATGAAGCTCGCGATGGTTTGGAACCTGTTCAGCGAGAGCTTGGTCAGCTAGCGGTGGCGTTGAGTGATGCCATGAATAGCCAGAATAAACTGGGTATGACTCTCAACAATCAACTTGGCTCGGATCTCTTCACATTACCAACCTCCAAGGGGTTGGCTAACGCCAACAATAGCGGTAGTGGAGCCATCTCAGTCGCGTTTATGGCGGGTAAGGGAAGCGAGGTCACCCCCAATGACTTCGAGGTGAAGTTTACCGGAGGCAACACCTTTGAGGTGTACATGCTGGACGGCGATACCAAGTCTCTGGTTACCTCGGGCTCCACCCCCCCCGCGCTGTTTCAGATGCCAGATTATGGTATTGAATTTACAGTTAGTGGTACGCCCGCTGCGGGTGACTCCTTATTGCTGCAGCCGACCCGGGATGCGGCGGCAAACATAGGGATTGCGGTCTCTCGAGGCGAAGACATAGCGTTGGCGGCCTCCGTCAAGACATCGGCGGCGGCCAGCAATTATGGCACGGCCAAGATCTCCCTGGCCGGCGTCTATAACACAGGTGCGGGCTCAGATTTTACAGCTAGTGCCTTACAAACCTCGGCACCCCATACGGTGAAGATCGACAGTGCCGGTAACTACGAGGTTTATGATGGCAGTTCACCGGCTGTTTTGCTGGGTGTGGCTCCGGCCGCAAGCAAGGGGCAGGACCTCTTTGCCAACATGGAGTTACCACTGGGCGGGCCTAAAAGTTATCCCGATGTCAAAGTGCAGCCGGGCTTTGATGTGAATGTGAGCGGTGTTGCCAAGGCGAATGACGAATTCACCATTGGCTTCAACACGAATGGTTTCTCAGATAACTATAACGGCTTGGCGCTGGCAAATTTGCAGACACAGGATCTGGTGCGCAAGGGCAATAGCACGGCCGCGGATAACAAGATGACGTTCAACGAGGGCTTTTCTGCCACGCTCTCTACCCTGGGATCTAAGGTGAGTAGTTTGAAAACTAACTCAGATGCGGCTGAGGCCAAGCTGTCCCAGAGTCTGGATCGTTTCAATAGTGAGGCTGGGGTCAATATGGACGAAGAGGCGGCCAATCTGGTTCGCTTTCAACAGGCCTATGCGGCTTCGGCCCAGATCATCACGACCGCCAAAGAGGTGTTTGATACTCTGCTTAGTGCGGCGAGGTAATAACAGATGCGTATCTCGACCAATATGATGTTTGATCGCAACCTCAGCAATATGGGGAAGAGCACCTCTCGCCTGGATCGCGCATCTGAGCAGATGTATTCGGGTGAAAAATTCAAGGTGGCCAGTGAAGATCCGGCGGGTATGGCTCAGAAGCTCGGGTTGACCAGCGAAATTGAGCTGTTCAAGCAGTTCAGTACTAACGGGGGATTGCTACAGGGGAGCTTGAGTCTGGAGGAGTCGGTTCTGGACTCCCTAAACACTGTGATGAGCAGCGCCTATACCAAGGTACAACAGTCACTCAACGGGGCTCTGGATGAGACTGATAGAGAGGCGATAGCCACCGAGCTCGAAGAGCTGCAGAAGCATATGTTCGATCTGATGAACAGCAAGAATGCATCAGGCGAATATATCTTTGGCGGCAATCAGAGCCAAACCCAACCCTTTATCAAAGATAGTAGTGGTATCTATCAGTTCCAGGGGGATACAGGGCAGCGCTTTGTTCAAGTTTCTCCATCTGTGCGCATTGCTTCCAATGACTCGGGTCTGGAGCTGTTTCAGGCCGTGCCAACCCGGCGGACGGCGACCGCCAATACGGCCAATATCGCTGTGGGGGTAGGGGATCAGGGGCAATTTGATACCTTCTACCGCTCAAACTATGACCCGGTTACCCCAGCGAATAATAGTTATACCGTCAATACCTTGGCGGGGGCGCCTCCTCAATACGAGATCCGCAACGCCAGCGGTACCCTGATGCAGAGTGGTGAGTACACTCAAGGTCAAGCCATAAACTTCAATGGATTGGAATTAACGGTTGATGTGGTTGCTCCGGGGGCGGCACAAAGCTTCGAGTTAACACCGCCTAAGAATGACAATATCCTCAATACCATGAGTGATATGATTAGCGCACTGCGTGATCCAACCTTAACCTCGGAGCAGTTTAAGGATGTGGTAGCCGATACAGAGGTACATCTCAATAAGGCTCGTGATACGGTCAACGTTGCGATCGGCCACTTGGGTGGCCGCATGAATAACCTGGAGGATGTGCTCAACTCCAACGAGGGGCTGACCAATTTGAATCTGGAGTCCAGGGCGACGGTTTCTGAGATCGATCTGTATGAAGCCATCTCCAATGTAAGCAAAGAGAACTCGGCATTAAGTATTGCTCAGCAAGCCTATACCATGGTTAATAAAACGACACTGTTTAGTTATCTATAATCCTTCCTGTTCGGCTATCAAGGCGGTTATTCACTTAACCGCCTAACTCTATTTGTTACCATTCCAAAAATTATATCTCTGCCGGTGCTCATATAGAACCAGACTGATTTCTTTTCTGGTCTGACCTCTGTTTTTGTATTTCCCATTCGGCTTCCTGATTACCACCATGATTCAGCCCTTCAGGACTACACTTAAATGGTTCT
>JASDSW010000049.1:0-19175 GCA_041441555.1 Aeromonadaceae bacterium | reverse complement strand
ATATACCCGCACACTTGGAATTATTTGAGTCTCTAAAAATGAGGGGATCTCTGAGCCCAAATAGTGTTTGTCGTTCGTGCTGTAGGAATAGCGGGGGCATGACGGCTCTAGCGTTCAAGGCCTGAAATAGCCAAGCCGGCCACGGCAGACTATATCGTTCAGCACAGCGTTCACCGTGACATAACCTCTTGGTTAACCCACTATCAGCAACAGGAGATCAGCATGTCGAATATGACGTATCTACCCACCCCCTATAGTTATTCCTCGGCCGTGGTGGCCGGTGATTATGCGTTTATCGCGCTGCATCGAGGCTTCGGTGACGACTTCGTCGCACAATTTCACGGTGCCATGGCCGGACTCAAAGAGACGCTGGCCAAGCTGGATTTGCCGTTGACGGCGATGGTCAAGGTGCATGTCTGGCTAAAAACGGTGCAGGATCTGCCGACGATGGAAAAGTTGTTTCTCGACTATTTCCCGCCGGAGCGCTGCCCGGCTCGGATGACGGCGATCACCGAATTTTTTGATCGCGATTGCCTGCTGATGATTGAAGGCACCGCCTATTGCCGCCCATAGTGCGGCATTGCCACTTTTGGATACGCTCTATGTCCGAACCTATTTCCATGTTGGCCGATTTTTTGATCCATTTTTTTTTCTGGATTGGCGTGCCGGCATTGCTGTTATCGTTACTCTGCCTGGTGGGGCTGAAATACCGCTCCAAGGTGGTGTTGCTGCTAACCTTGCTCGGTTTATTTGGCCTGGGGTGTTTTTGCCTGGGGTTAAATCTGCAAGGGCTGCTCAGTGGCGAAACATTATCCCTGAGTCGGTTTGGTCCGACGATGATCAAAAAAACCGATGGCGAAGTGGCATATTGGCTGACAACCACCATCTGGTTTACCACCTGTGGTGCCGGCATGACATACTGTTGCCGCCAGTTCTTCGGTTTGTGGTTTAAACCCGGCTGAGTCGCGACCTAGCATTTGTCTTACTCACTGCCGACACGGCGAGCAGCTACCCCTGACGGCTGTACCCGCCGCGTCTTCTGGAATGAGCATACCCCCGGCTGCCGCGACCACTATCTGGTGCACTGCCTGCGCAGCCATGTCAACTTTATTCCGGAGCTGGGTTTTGTGCTCGAGCAGGATCCTCTATTTTGCCGCCCAGGAATCAGTCGATACACCGACATCCATGCTAAGGATCCAATGGCACAGCGTCACCCAGATTGAAACCCTTGGTTATTGCATTCACATTCATGCGGCCGGTAAAAAATCGTGATTGCACCTTGGGCGTACCAGGATCCTGAAACCCTAATCGCTTTTATCCGGGGTCAGCTTCAACAACAATTCAACCAATAGTGTTGGTCTTGCGTGACGTTAGTAGGCAACACAAGCTTATCGAATAAACAGGGATCCTGAATCGAATGAAAAAGCTGCTTCTATTATTTTCTGGTTTTCTAGTCTGCGGTGCATTAATAGTCTGGCTAACGGGTTCTTATCTTTCCAAGTCGGCCAATCACCGGATTACCATGCCGGATATCGGCTTTGAATCGGTGGCCTATGGTCGGACTCATGGCTCGTTCCTGGATGCCGGCTCCCGTCAGCAGTGTGCTTTGTTATTGCATGGCGTGAATGCGGATCGCACCAGCATGATCGACAGAGCCAAATTTTTAAAAAACATCGGCATTAGCTCCTTGGCGATTGATTTACAGGCTCATGGTGAGACCGTGGGGGAGCAGATCTCGTTTGGTTATTTTGAATCCGAGGATGCCTATCATGGGCTGCGTTATTTAAAAACGGTTGCCGGTTGCCATCAAGTCATCGCCATTGGTGTCTCGTTAGGCGGTGCCGCGACCCTGCTCGGTAAAACCGCCGTCGAGGCCGATGCCCTGGTGCTGGAATCGGTATTCCCCACCATCGAAGAGGCAGTCGCGGATCGGATTGAAGCCCGATTAGGCCCAATGGGGCGCCTGCTGGCTCCCCTTCTCTATGGGCAAATTCCACTGCGCATTGGCGTACCGATTGAAAAATTAAGACCCATCGAATCGCTGAAATCACTGCAGATCCCGGTGCTGGTCATCGGCGGCTCCCAGGATCTGAGCACCAAAGTCAGTGAAACTCGACGCATGTACCAAACCATTCATAGCCCGAAACAGTTATGGATTGTCGAAGGGGCCATCCATCAGGATATCTATCGCTATGACCCACCCGGCTATGAATCCAGGCTCCGGCAATTTATTCAAACCATGCTGTAGGCCAGCAATAATCACACCCTCCATGACTAATTTTAAGCGATTTATTTCCACCGAGATCGGTAGAGAGCAAACCAATGATTCACCCCACAATTAAGAAAATATTACTTTTTGTAGTGACATCCATATCAGCATGCATGCTTGTTGTGATGTTTTTCTTTCCTGCATCACTGCCACTTAATAGTTATATTGCTCATCATGACTCACACTTTGGTGAATTAACTGAGTTTGAGTATTTCACGCCGATACCACTGAGTGTTGCAGTTGAGTTGCAGGTTGAGCCATCACAAAAAACGACTGGAATAGTTCACTTCAAAAAGAGCGCCTATTCATGCAGCTATAAAATAGAAGTGCATAATCGCCTGTTCTCGGAAAAGCATGTATTTCAGCACTATGATTACTGCAACCTCCGCGAAAATACCTCTGGCATTACCAGTACCCGTCTGCTGCATGTTGAGATTCCTGCAGGCTGGAACCGCATCTCTTATTCCATGAACAACGGAAACATCCCTAGGCAAACTCCAGTCGCCATTCATCTATATAACTCAACCGACGGCTTCTGGGGCATAGTGCTAAGTCTATCGATGGCGATAAAGTTACCGTTTTCCGTCATCACAGGCACGATTCACTCCATATTTAAATAACCAGAAACAGGCGATGCAAGCCACGCAACCAACAGATCCAAGGTGAGCTGAAACTACATTCATCATCCCACACACAACAAGGACGTTGACCATGCAAACCGGGAATCTCAGCAAATACCTGATCCACTTCGCCATTACATTCTGCGCGGTACTGGCAGCCATTTTTCTCTATAAGTTCTTCGAAAAACCGAACTCCATGACGGAAAAGATGGATGCCCAGCAGATCGATGCCATCCGGGCGCAAGCCAACATCGCCAATGGATTCGAGATCGCCACACGCTTCCAGACCTCCATCGATGTCTATTGGCAGATGAACAACCAGATGCCGACCAACAATAAAGCGATTGGCGTGCCCGAGCCCGCCGCCTTCGCCGATGATGGCGATGTGGTGGAGCGTGCCGAGGTCGTCGCCCAAGGGGCGGTGAAGATTGTTTATAACAAGCAGTCCGGCATCGACAACGGCATCATTTACTTCATCCCGGATGCCACCCATGCCCAGACCGCCGGTCTGCAGTGGCACTGCGTCAGCCCCGACTTCGCCGATATCGCCAAGATCATGGCCAGTTGCGACTATAGGCCGGGTTTTAAACTGGAACCCGTCGCAGGGTAAAGATCCGGGATCTCCCCGGGTGAACCCAGCTTTTGCCCGTTTCAATTACACCCAAACTCGAAGCCGTCTGCCGGGCCGGGCGAAGGGGTGGCTGCAGCCGGTGCGCGGTCAGGATGACCGCAAAAGGGAGCGTCACGCCAGGGATGGCGTGTGGCTCCCGGCCGGTGAAAGACGACCCGCAGCCCGGGGCTGTCCCGGCAGTCGGCATACACCCGGGCCCGGGATTGCCAAGGGGGAGGCCTTTTCCCCCTTGGCCCGCCGCCGCCAACGGCAGGTTGGCAAATCGCCCAAGCCGACAGGGCGGAACCGGATCAAACCGGCGTTGTTGATCAAATCCATGTCCGGACAGTCGTTCCCCAACTCGCAGTTCTCGCTTAGTTAACCGGCTGACGAACAGGCATACCAAGCCCTATGAGCTTGTTCATGACCTTGACTCCAGCCAGGATCTCGCCCACCTGAGCGTTGTAGCTCCGCAGGCTCAGTTTCGGCCCGATGAGCTGTTTGAAGCGATACATGGCGGTCTCGGCTATCGAGCGCTGATGGTAGCCGGAGGCCTTTTTCCATTGTTCCAGTTCACCGGCCTTGAGCGCTGCAACCGCTTCGTTGCGGGGATGGCCGTCTTCCCACAGTGCCGCGTTCTTTCTCGGCGGGATGGTGGCCTTGGCGCCCTTCTTTTGCAGTAGGGCATAACAAGCTTTGGTGTCATAGGCGCCATCGGCGCTGACTTGTTCTATCTTGCGCCGCAACGGGTTGAGCAAGGTCGGCAGTACTTCGTTATCCGCCACCGTCTCCAGGCTGACTTCTGCCGCAACGATGGCATGGGTAGCCGCATCAACGGCCAGGTGCAGCTTGCGCCAAACGCGGCGTTTCTCCTTGCCGTGCTTGCGAATTTTCCATTCGCCTTCGCCATAGACCTTGAGGCCGGTGGCATCAATGACCAGGTGAGCAACCGGGCCTTGGCTGGGTAGACGGTACTTGATCTCAACCGTCTTGGCGCGCTTGCTGATACAGCTATAGTCCGGCGACCGCAAAGGCACATCCATCAGTTGGAACAGCGAGTCGATGAAGCCTTGCAGGGCGCGAAGCGGTAACTTGAACACCCCCTTGAGCATCAAGGCGGTCTCGATGGCGGTGTCGCTATAGTGGAAACCACGCCCTCGGCGGCCATGGTGAGTATGGCAATGCCACTGCTGCATGGCTTGCTCATCCATCCAGACGGTCAACGAACCCCGTTGCACCAAGGCCTGGTTGTACTGTTTCCAGTTGCTGATCTTGTACTTGGACTTGCCCATCTGGCACTCCTGCTGGTTGCTCTAAGAGATCAGATCACCGCTGAGCCAGATAGTTCACTGATTTGAGCAACAACGCCGATCAAACCGAATCCAGATCCGGGTGTCGGCCTCGACCGTCAAGGGCGAAAATCGTCACACGGTATAACCATCACATTCCATGAGGACCCCGACCATGATTGATCATCTCAGTACCTATGCCAGCGACTATCTGGCCACCCGCGACTTCTATCGTGCCGTATTCGCCCCGCTGGGTGTGACGGAGCAGATCGAGAGGGTGGCCGAGTGGAATGCCGACTTCCCGACCCAGCGGATGTGTGCCTTTGGTCCGGAGGGGCGCTTCACTTTCTGGGTCATCGAGACCCGCAGCGCGGCGACGCCACGGCATATCGCCTTTAGTGCCCAAAACCGTGCCGCTGTGGATGCCTTCCATGCAGCGGCTCTGGCCCAGGGTGGGCAAGACAACGGT
The DNA here is from genome assembly GCA_041441555.1 of Aeromonadaceae bacterium. Taxonomy (GTDB): domain Bacteria; phylum Pseudomonadota; class Gammaproteobacteria; order Enterobacterales; family Aeromonadaceae; genus Pseudaeromonas. The sequence goes on along the minus strand of JASDSW010000049.1, from coordinate 13,918 downwards.
CAGCCGGGGCTGCGCCCCCACTACCACGCCCACTATTACGGCGCCTTCGCCCTCGACCCGGACGGCAACAACGTCGAAGCCGTCTGCCATCAACCCGAATAGCGCCACCCGCAGGCACTAGGCGTTGGGGTCGCCATCGACACAGGTCACCTGACCACTGTAGCTGCTCTTCATCTTCAGCTTCAGGAGGTTACAGACCATATCGGCCTCGTACTTGTTCAAGCCCCAGACCAGCATGCGCCCATCGCGCTCATCGCCGTTGCCGCGTTCAAGCCGCACATAGGAGGTGCGCGTCAGCTGATTGGCAAACAGAGGTTGATAATTCTCGTCGAGCTCCGACTTGCACTCATAGCGCACAAACTGGCACTCGGTGCACGCCTCCAGCGCATCGCGCCAGAAGCGTTCACCCCGAGCTGAGCAATCCTCTTCATCCACCATCTTGCCGAGCAGCACCATATTGAGCTCTCGCCCCTCAACCTTCAGATCGACCCGGGCCTCGGCATAGACGGGGTTCTCGATCTCCCCAATCACCGCCTGATCCTGCCGGTGCGAGAACCAGTAATATCCGGCCGCCACCAGCACCACAACCAATAGTAACTTTCCCATGTCGACTCCCTTGTGTGTCTGCTCATCCTTGATTGAAGAAGCCGCATGATACGACAAGGCCCCATTTGGCATCGACCCATTTTTTCGCCGTCTGCCGAGCATCAGACGCAACCAGCTCTTGCTCGTTGCAATGACACCTAAACCCCAAGCCGTCTGCCGGGCCGGGCGAAGGGGTGGCTGTAGCTGGTGCGTGGTCAGGATGACCGCAAGAGGGAGCGTCACGCCAGGGATGGCGTGTGGCTCCCGGCCGGTGAAAGACGACCCGCAGCCCGGGGCTGTCCCGGCAGTCGGCATACACCCGGGCCCGGGATTGCCAAGGGGGAGGCCTTTTCCCCCTTGGCCCGCCGCCGTCCGCCACAGGTGGACAGATCGCCAATGCCTGCCAGGCGGAACCGGCTCAATCCGAATCAAGAGTCGAGAGTCGGGAATCGACACTTGCGCGTCGAAATCCGCCCGTCAGGCGCGAAACCATACGCTGACTGCCAAAGTCAGACATAAAAAAGGCCGGTTAAAAACCGGCCTTTTTTCAACATGTTAGCGTGAGCTAGCGAATTACATCATGCCGCCCATGCCACCCATGCCGCCCATATCCGGGGCTGCCGGGGCATCCTTCTTCGGCAGGTCGGTGACCATGCACTCGGTGGTCAGCATCAGACCAGCCACGGAAGCGGCGAACTGCAGGGCAGAACGAGTCACCTTGGTCGGATCCAGGATACCCATCTCCAGCATGTCGCCGTAGACTTCGGTGGCGGCGTTGTAACCGAAGTTACCTTCGCCTTCACGGACGCGGTTGGCAACCACAGATGGCTCTTCACCGGCGTTGGCCACGATCTGACGCAGCGGAGCTTCCATGGAGCGCAGGGCCACACGGATACCGACGGTCTGATCGTCGTTGTCACCCTTGAGCTCGGCCAGCTTGGCAGCGACACGCACCAGGGCGACACCACCACCGGCAACCACGCCCTCTTCAACCGCCGCACGAGTGGCGTGCAGGGCGTCGTCGACACGAGCCTTCTTCTCTTTCATCGCGACTTCGGTGGCAGCGCCAACCTTGATGACCGCAACGCCGCCAGCCAGCTTGGCCACGCGCTCTTGCAGCTTCTCCTTGTCGTAGTCGGAGGTGGACTCTTCGATCTGTTGACGGATCTGAGCGACACGCGCTTCGATGGCAGAGACTTCACCGGCACCATCGATGATGGTGGTGTTGTCCTTGGTGATGACCACGCGCTTGGCACGGCCCAGATCTTCCAGAGTGGCCTTCTCCAGCTCCATACCGATCTCTTCGGAGATGACGGTACCGGCAGTCAGGATGGCGATGTCTTGCAGCATGGCCTTGCGACGATCACCGAAGCCAGGAGCCTTGACCGCAGCCACCTTGACGATACCACGCATGGTGTTGACCACCAGGGTCGCCAGGGCTTCGCCTTCGACGTCTTCGGCGACCAGCACCAGCGGCTTACCAGCCTTGGCTACGCCTTCGAGCACCGGCAGGATTTCACGGATGTTGGAGATCTTCTTGTCTACCAGCAGGATAAACGGATCTTCGAGTTCAACGGCGCCAGTTTCCGGCTTGTTGACGAAGTAGGGGGAGAGGTAGCCACGGTCAAACTGCATCCCTTCCACCAGATCCAGCTCGTCGTGCAGACCGGTGCCGTCTTCAACGGTGATGACGCCATCACGACCCACCTTTTCCATCGCTTCGGCGATGAGGTTACCGACGGTGGCGTCGGAGTTGGCGGAGATGGTACCAACCTGAGCGACCGACTTGGTGTCGGCACAAGGAACAGACAGCGCCTTGAGCTCTTCGACCGCCGCTTCCACGGCCTTGTCGATACCGCGCTTCAGATCCATCGGGTTCATGCCGGCAGCCACGGCCTTCAGACCTTCGGTGACGATGGCTTGCGCCAGTACGGTGGCGGTGGTGGTACCGTCACCGGCGGCATCGTTGGCCTGGGAAGCAACTTCCTTGACCATTTGCGCGCCCATGTTCTGGAACTTGTCTTCCAGTTCGATCTCTTTGGCAACGGTCACGCCATCTTTGGTGATGAGCGGAGCGCCGTAGGACTTGTCCAGCACCACGTTACGGCCTTTCGGGCCCAGGGTGACTTTGACAGCGTTGGCCAGTACGTTCACGCCTTCGAGCATCTTCACACGAGCGTCGTTACCAAACAGGACTTCTTTTGCAGCCATTTCATTCAATCCTTAAATCGAGAGTTAGAGGTAAAGTGCCAATCGGCAAACTTAGGCTTCTTATGCCAACCGCTTAGGCTTCTACGATAGCCAGGATGTCGGACTCAGACAGGATCAATACTTCCTGACCGTCCAGTTTTTCGGTCTTGACGTTGTAACCTTCGTTGAAGATCACCTGGTCACCCACCTTGACCGCCATCGGCTTGACTTCACCGCTGTCCAGGATACGACCCGAGCCCACGGCCAGAACCTCACCACGAGTGGACTTCTGGGCAGCAGAGCCAGTCAGGACGATACCGCCAGCAGACTTGGCTTCAACTTCGGTGCGCTTGATGATGACGCGGTCATGTAATGGACGAATTTTCATCGATAACTCTCCCAATGAGTGTTGTTACCTTAAATACGGCCGTCAGTGGCCACATGTAAAATTGATGTCCCCACCAATGTGGGGACGTATTTTTCCGCTTCAAGGGGGCTGGATGAAAATATTCATCTCACCGTCCCGCGAAGCTCGTTAATCCTTGCGCTCATACTTGCCGTCGATGGTGGTGCCCGGCTTGGCCGCTGGCGCGTCGGATTGACCCGGACGCTCGCTGAACGCTTCGCTGGGCCGCGCCTCGTCATGGAGCTCGGCATGATAGGAACGACTGTAGAAGGTGGTGCCCTGACCACCGGAGCGCGCCAATCGCGAGACCAGGAACAGGGTCAGCAGGCGGCGGATGGCCGGTTGCAGCAGCAACAGGCCGAAAATATCGCTGATGAAGCCGGGGAAGATAAACAAGAAGCCGGCCACGGCCAGCCAGATCCCCTGCAACAGATCGCTGCCGGGCGCCTCTCCGGCCTGCATGCGCTTTTGCAGATTGAACAGCGTCATGACGCCTTGGCTGCGCACCAGTTGGCCACCCAGCATGGCCGCCACCACCATCAGGATCAGGGTCGTCAGGGCCCCGATGCTGGAGCCGACCTTGATCAGCACCCAGATCTCGACGAAGAAGAGGCCGATCAAGCCCAGTAGTAACTTACCCATAACAACCTCAAAAAAAGGGATGCGACCCGCAGTCTGGTGTAGATATGGCCGCCGGCCGCGGATTTCAACTCCGAATGCCGTTTATTTCGCCAATTTCCGTTTTTCCCTCGCCGCTTGGGGCGGCGGATGCATTTATCCAGCCGCCTCGTTATAGTGGATTCGCCACCTTACTGACGGAACCGTGCCATGACCGATGCCATTCTCGTGCTCTGTACCTGCCCCTCCGAAGGGGTTGCCAACCTGCTGGCCAGTCAGTTGGTGGACCAGCGTCTGGCCGCCTGCGTCAACCTGATCCCCGCCATGCAATCCATCTACTGCTGGCAGCAGAAGGTGGAGCAGAGCGAGGAGTGCCAACTGCTGATCAAGAGCCGCCGAGAGCTGTTCGAGCCACTGCGCCTCTTCCTGCGCGAGCACCACCCCTACGAGGTGCCCGAGATCCTGGCACTGCCGGTGATGCTCGCCGATGCCGATTACCTGAACTGGATACAAGACGTCACCCGATGAACCGACTCCTGCACGCCCTGTCACTGCTGGTCACCTTGCTGGCTGGCCTCGCCTCCCCCGTGGTTGCCGCCGCTCAGGCACAGTCCGCCGACCAACTGCTCGGCGAGCTGGGGCTCTCCCCAGCCAAGCCCCGCCACCTGCCAGCGGATCAGGCCTTCGTCCTGACCAGCCGCCAGGAGGGGAACCAGTTGCGCATCGCGCTGGATATTGCCGAGGGCCATTACCTCTATCGAGACAAGCTGAGCTGGCAGGTGAGTGAGGGCCAACTGGGTGAGGTGCAATTGCCCAACGGCGAGCCGCACCAGGATGAGTTTTTCGGTCAGACCGAGGTCTTCTACCACAGCCTCGATTTCACCATCCCGCTGCAGCGGGCCAGCGAAAAGAGCGTGTTGACCCTGAGCTATCAGGGCTGTACCGAGGGACTCTGCTATCCGCCCGTCCATAAGGCGATCCCGCTGCAGGCCGTCAGCGCCGCCGGGCAAGCCGCGAACGCCCAACCGGCGGTCGAGCCGCCTGCCCCCACCGCCCAACCGGCGCCCACGCCGCCCCCGGCTCGCAACGATGCGAGTGATCGCTTACCAGGGGCCCTGAGCGGCAGCTGGCTGGCGGCGGCCGGACTCTTCCTGCTGCTGGGACTTGGCCTGGCGCTGACCCCCTGCATGCTGCCCATGTACCCCATCCTCAGCGCCATCATCCTCGGCCGCGGCGCCCTGCCGCTGCGTCGCTCATTCCTGTTGTCGCTGGCCTATGTGCAGGGGATGGCGCTGACCTATACGCTGCTTGGCCTCGCCGTGGCGGCCATGGGAGCCGGCCTGCAAGCCTGGCTGCAACAACCGCTGGTACTCGCCGGCTTCAGCCTGCTGTTTGTCGGGCTGGCGGCCGCCATGTTTGGCGCCTTCTCCTTGCAGCTGCCTGCCAGTTGGCAGCACGGCCTGCACCGCCTGGCCGGTCAGCAGGCCGGCGGATCGCTGCCCGGGGTCTTCCTGATGGGGGCCATCTCCGCCCTGGTCTGCTCCCCCTGCACCACGGCGCCGCTCTCCGGCGCTCTGCTCTATGTCGCCCAAAGCGGGGATCGCGCCCTCGGAGCCCTGCTCCTCTACGCCCTAGCGTTGGGGATGGGGTTGCCGCTGTTGCTGCTCGGCACGCTAGGTCCGCGCTGGTTACCGCGCCGCGGGGTGTGGATGCAGCGGGTCAAGGTACTGTTCGGCTTCATCCTGCTGGCCGTGCCGGTGCTACTGTTGGCGCGCATCCTGCCGGAGCCGCTGATCCGCGCCGCCTGGTGCCTGCTGATCACCCTGACCCTCGGCTATCTGCTGCTGACCCTCTGCCCCATCTCGCGCCTGCGGCGCCTGGCCCTGCTGTTACTGCCGCTGCTGGCGGTAGCCGGTTGGTTCGGGCTGGCCCCCGCGACACATACCCCACTGCCCTTTGTCGCAGTCCGCAATCTGGCGGAGCTCAACCAGCAGTTGGCGGCGGCTCGGCAACAGGGACAACCCGTGATGCTGGATCTCTATGCCGACTGGTGCGTGGCCTGCCGGCAGTTCGAGGAGCAGACCTTCAGTGATGCCCAGGTGCGGCAGCAGTTGGCCCACTATCGGCTGCTGCGCGCCGATCTCAGCCAGATCGATGACGAGCAACAGGCGCTGCTGCAACAGCTGCAGGTCACCGGCCTGCCCGCCATCCAGTTTTTTGGTCAGGCCGCCGAGCCCCTCGCCCGCATCGACGGCTTTCTGCCGCCGCAGCTGTTCCTGCCACGCCTGCCCGCTCAGTGTCAGCCCCAGGCCGCCTGCTGACCCAGCAGAGCCACCCATCAGCCGGGAGGCCCCATTTTTGGATGGCCGGTTTAATTTGGGTTCAGCCTCGGCAGGGAAACGGGCCCGTCAATTCAGCTTCGGTTTAGCCAACAACCACTAGATTGTCCCCATCGCAACAGCCTGACCAGTTCATGGATGCATGACCGCGAGCCATCGCGGTCATTCGTCCGGCTGGGAGGCCTAACCACCACGAGGGTGACATCATGAAAGCCAAGTTAATCGCACTGAGTATTCCGACCCTGCTGGCCACTGGTACAGTCTCCGCCGCCACTGTGTATGAGCAGGATGGTTCCAAACTGGATGTCTATGGTCGTGCCACCGGCATGTATTACGGTTCGGACAACCAGGATCTGCGCGGGGATGAGAGTTACATCCGTCTGGGTCTGAAGGGCGAAACCGCGCTGGGTAACAACCTGACCGGTTTGGGTCAATTCGAATACAACCTGCCCACCGCCGGCAGTGACAACGACGAGCTGCGTCTGGGCTTTGCCGGTATCCGCCACGACCAGTTCGGCACCCTGACTTACGGTCGTCAGGATGGCTTGATGGCCATGGTCAACGACTACACCGACGTGCTGCCCGAGTGGGGCGGTGACGGCCTGGGCAAGGGGACCGAGGTGTTCGGCACCGGCCGCTCCAATGGCCTGCTGAAGTATGCCTTCACCTATGATGGCTTAACCCTGGGCGCCCAGTTCACCGGCAAGAATGATCCGCAAAACAACAGCGATGAGAAGTGGATGCTCGGCAGCAACGAGGGTTACGCCCTGGGCGCCTCCTATGATCTGCCGATGGGACTGAGTTTCGCGACTGTCTACAACCGCGCCGGCAAGAGCGATGAGCAGAAACTGCAGGCCCAATTCGGTGCTCAAGATGATGCCCAACTGACCGGTGTGGGGCTGCGCTACAACGCCAATAACTGGTATGCCGCCGCCACCTATTCGGAAGGTCGTGACCACTATTTCCTGGGTGATAACACCGCTGGTGGTTATGCCCATAAGAGCCGAGGCTACGAGGCCGTCGTCCAGTACACGGTCGCTGACAAATTTGTGCCAGGCGTGGCCTATGTCCGCTCCGATGTGAAGGATGAGAGCCAGAACATCGACGACACGGCCAACGAGTACCTGAGCCTGGGTGCCAGTTACCACTTCACCCCCAACTTCCAGACCTATGTCGATTACAGGGTCAACCTGCTGGGCGAGAACAGCTTCACCCAGCAATACGGCATCAACACCGACGATGTAGTGGCCGTGGCCATGCGCTACGACTTCTAAGCCACCCCTTTCCAACCGAAGCCGGAGCCACTGCTCCGGCTTTTTTGTTGGCCGCTCGCCTCGAATGTCGCTCGGTTTAACCACAGTTCAGCCCCGGCAGGTTAAGATGGGTGCGTCTACTGAAATCAGACATCCAGCTCGTGATAGGCGGCTTGGATGCTGGTTCCATCTCTTGTGTTATCTCTTGTGTCACCTTTGGACAGCAACCACCGGGTTGCTGTTTTTTTTATCCGCGACTCAGGCCTCTTGAGTCCCTTGGCCCATCGGATTAGTCTGCCCGCACCCTGAAACCGGATGGAGTGCCACCATGCCCGAGACCGCCCCCCTATCGCGACCGTCCCTCGACTGGTCGGTGTACATGCTGCGCGACGGTTCCGGCCGCCTCTATACCGGCATCTCCACCGATGTGGCGCGGCGCCTGAGCGAACACCAGGCAGGCAAGGGAGCTCGCGCCCTGCGTGGCCGCGGCCCGCTGCAACTGGTCTGGCAGCAGCACGTCGGGGGCCACGGCGACGCCCTGCGTCTGGAGTATCGGCTCAAGCAGTGGCCCAAGGCCCGCAAGGAGGCGCTGATCCTGGGCCAGGCATCACTTCCCGGGCTCGCCCCATGACAGCCCCCCGGATCCCGCTGGATCATGAGACAGTGCCGCCGCTTGCGGCAGATGACCTCCGACACCAGTTGCTGGCTCATCACCCGGTGCAGCAACTGGCATTGGGGGATGAAGTCTGGTCGATCCAGCAGCTACTGATATTGCTGGAATATGGTGTGCGCAGCGCCCCGGATCTCTCGGCGGCTCTCGAGCTGTGGTGTGAAGGCATAAGCCTGCTCGACTTGCCTTGGTATCCGCAGCTGCAGTGTCTGGATCATGCAACCCGGCTCAGTGGAGTGGCCGGATCGACAGTGGCTGACCGAGAACACACCGCCCGATGGGTTAGCCGTCCGCTATGGTCCGCTCCCTGTGCTGCACCTGCCAGCTACGCACACGCCCTATTCCCCGGAGCCAGCTCTGGCCGAGTTGCATGAGCCGCTGGTCAGCCTACTCCATCGCCTGCATCGGCTCGGCTCCCGGCCTCGCAGTCTGCTGGAACAACTCAAGCAATGGCTGGATCTGGCACTCCCCGAGCAGTTGAGTCTTGAGGAGCTCGCCAGCCGCTTGCAGATCTCGACCCGCAGCCTGCAGCGCCAGTTGGCCCAGCAACAGGCCAGCTACAGCCGACTGCTCGAAGAGGTCCGCAAGAACCGGGCGATCAGCCTGCTCTGCCACAGCCGCTACTCGGCCCAGGAGGTTGGGCTGCGGCTGGGCTATCAGGATGCCCCCAGCTTCCAGCGGGCATTTCGCCACTGGTTTGGCATGCCGCCGGGTGAATTTCGCGGCCGTTACTTCGCTCAGGATGAAGCGCAACAACTGCCCGCCGTGGTGTTCTACTACGCCATCAACGAACTGCAGGAGCAGAGCCTGCGCCAATACAACGGCGCCCGCGTCTGGATCTGCGTGCGCAATCTGGCGTTCGACAAGTCGGTACAGCTGCAGTGTGAAGATCACGACGGCATCTGGCGTCCCTACACCGCCACCTTCGAACGCTTTCTCAGTGCGGAGGTGGAGCTGTGGTCAACCCCCAGCCAGCCGGTACACCACCCGCTACGCTTCCGGATTGAATATCGGGTCGGGGGTCATACCCACCTGGACAACAACGGCGGCCAGGACTACAGCCTGACCAGCCCCGTGCTGCTCGGCCCCCATGCCGGAGTCTGCCATCAACTGCTCTGGTTTGCCGAAGCGCCGGCCAACGACCGAGCAAGCGGCCGGCTAGTCGGCCGCCTGTTTACCCGCCAGGCCTGGGACCAAGGCTGGGCCCTCGGCCCGGATGGCCAGCGGTTCCCCCTGCGAGCCGAGCCCTGCGGCAACGGGGTGCAGTGGCAACTCTCAGCTCCCGCCGCCAGCCCGCAGCAACCCCTGAGCTTCGAGTTTATCAACCCCGAGCCCTACCAGCGCTTGCGGCTGGATAACCAGGGCGAAGGCTTCCTGCCGCGCCGACTCTAAGCCCATCACTGAGTGCCAATTGCGCCAGCTCACACTTTTCAGCCTTGGCATCAAACGCCAAGGCATTGGCGCGATAAGCTAATTTCATTTGTAACCATCCGCCTAGAATCAAGCACGATCTTTTCAGCATCATGGATGGAAATATGGAAAAAAACCGAGTATTCAAGCTCAGCGCTCTGGCAATCGGCCTGGTTATGGGCCTTTCCGCCTGCGGCAGCGACAAGAGTGACCCCCAAGAGCCTCCGGCTCCCGAGGTGATTGGCAGTCATGTGCCGTCCCCCGATTGGCGCGATCAGATAATCTATTTCTTGATGATTGACCGTTTCAACGACGGGGACCGAGCCAATAACGATCAGGGCACCGGCGAGTACGATCCCCGCAGCGAGAAGAAGTTCAGTGGCGGCGACCTGGCGGGGGTCGAGCAGAAGATCGACTACATCCAGGGCTTGGGCGCCACCGCGGTCTGGACCACGCCGCCGGTCGCCAACCAGTGGTGGGATCCGGCACAGAACTATGGCGGCTACCACGGCTACTGGGCTCGGGATCTGCAAAAGGTCGATGAGCATTTCGGCGATCTGAAGAGCTATCAGGCGCTGGCCAAGTCCCTGCATGCCAAGGGCATGTACCTGATCCAGGATGTGGTGGTCAATCACCTGGGCAACGTCTTCACCTACTCCGGAACCTATGATCCAGCTACCCCTTGCCAGGGATTCGAGCTGATACCCGGAGCGCTGGCCGCCGGTCAAAGCTTGCCCGCCCCTCTGGCGCAAAATGACTGCAACAACAGCAGTGACTTCAGCGCCGCCATCTATCACTGGACTCCGGCGATCAAGGATCACAACGACGCGACTCAGGAGCTGACCTACCAGCTCTCGGATCTGGACGATCTCAACACCAGCACACCGGCGGTGCGCGATTACCTCAAGCAAAGCTACCGCTACTGGATTGATACCGTCGGTGTCGATGCCTTCCGCGTCGACACGGTGAAGTTCGTCGATCACGATTTCTATTACGACTTCTTCCATGCCAACGATGGCATTCTGGCTGCCGCCGAGAAGACCGGACGCACCGATTTTCTCAGCTTGGGCGAGATCTTCGAAGCCTCGAGTGCCTATCACACCGAAGGCGAAGAGAAGCTCATCGCTTATCTCGGTACCAAGGAGAAGCCCGAGTTGGCCTCGGTGCTGAACTTCCCGCTACAGGCCACCATGACCCAGGTCTTCGCCGGGGGCAAACCCACCGCCGAGCTGGGCTTCCGACTGCGCAAAATGATGGAGATGTACCCGGATCCCTATCGCCTGGGTAACTTCATCGAGAACCACGACATGGCGCGCCTGCTCTCCCAGGGCAATCCGGATGATCTGAAACAGGCGCTGTTCACCATGCTGACCCTGCCGGGGATCCCGGTGATCTACCAGGGCACCGAACAGGCCTTCACCGGTTATCGCGACGCCATGTTCGCCGGTGGTTATCGGGAAGATGGCCAGCAGCTTGACTCTTTCAACACCCAATCCGCCATGTACCAGTTCATCCAGCAGCTGGCCCAGCTGCGCCATGACAATAAGGTGCTCTCGCGGGGCGATCTGACCATACTGGCCGAAGACAAGGCTGGCGCTGGAGCCTTTGCCTATCGGCGGCATCTGGACGACGCCGAGGCGCTGGTGATCCTCAACACCGCCAGCCAGCCGGTGCTGTTGAACCAGATGGCCACCGGCTTAGCCGCTGGAACCCGCCTCAAGGTCCTCAGCCAGCTCAATGGCGACACCCTGCCGCTGAGCCTGGTCACCGGCGAGAATGGTGTACTGACCCTGGCACTGCCCGCCAAATCCGCCCTGCTGCTGGAGGGCGATGGTAGCGGCACAGTGCCACCGATCGACAGCAGCATGACGCTCACCACGCCGCTGGCAGACCAGACCCTCAGCGCCGATCTGCCGTTGCAGGGCACCGGCACACCGGGCAGCACCATCAAGCTGGTGGTCGATGGCGAGCTCGATAGCGCGACCGATGTGTTGGTCGGCAATGATGGCCAATGGCAGGGCACCCTGAGTGTGCGTCACTTCGCCGTAGGGACTCAGGAACACCGTCTGGCCCTCTACAATGCCGCCCAAGGCAGCAGCCTGGCCGACATCTACTTCCAGACGCAACTGGCCTACCCGGCAACCCCGGCGGTCACGGTGGATGACAGTGGCGATGGCCTCAACGACAGCGCCGGCCCTCTGGGCAGCTACTCGCTGCCGCTGGATGCCAGCTTCGACAAGGATAAGAGCCAGTTGGCCATCGAGGCCGCCCATCTCTACCAGGTCGGCAGCAACGTCCGCCTGAGCCTGAAGATGGCCAACCTGACCGATACCTGGGTACCGACCAACGGATTCGACCATGTGGGCTTCAGCATCTTCATGCACCTGCCGGAGCAGGCCGGAGGCGCCACCTTGCTGCCGAAGATCCGGGCCAGCATGCCGGGCGGCCAGACCTGGCAACGGCAAGTAGTCGCCTTCGGCTGGCAGAACAGCCTGTACAGCAGTGAAGGTGCCACCGACGCGCAGTTTGGCAAGGCGATCTCGCCGGCGCCGACCATCACGGTCGACAAGGCCAACCAGACCATCCACTTCGACTTCCCGAGTGCCTCACTGGGCCGGCCGACGACGCTCAACGGTATCCAGTTCTATGTCACCACCTGGGATCTGGATGGCCTCTCCAGCAGCTATCGTCCGCTGCAGGCGGATCTGGGCCCCTGGAACTTTGCCGGTGGCAGCGATCAGGATGCCCTGATTTGGGATGACACCCCGTTGCTGAGTCTGAGCGAATAAGTCCGTACCCCTAGGATCACAGCTGATCCACGCCCTGCCCCTGCCGGCAGGGCGTTTTTTTTGCACGGCGCCCCGCGCCGATTGGTCATGGGACCGCCCATTCGCGCTGGGGATCGCACATTTTTGCCAACAGTCCCCGCCGCTTGTTAAAAATCACTTGGAGCAGGCTCCTATCAATGGAAAAATCTGTCGCCCCATAAGGTCATGGGACAAAATGTGCCAAATTCTGACATTGACAGTGGAATTCAAAATACTATGAGCCAACAACCCCTTGCCGCGAAACGGGATGGATTCACCAGCAGCTTCGGCGTTCTCGCCGCCACCCTCGGCTCGGCCGTCGGCCTGGGTAATATCTGGAAGTTTCCCTACATGACCGGGGAAAACGGCGGCGCCGGCTTCTTGCTGGTCTATCTGCTGGCGACCCTGCTCATCGGTCTGCCGGTGATGATCGCCGAGATCACCCTCGGGCGCCGGGCCAAGAGCAACCCCATCACCGCCCTGCAAACCCTGGCCCCCAAAGGGCAACCCTGGTGGCTGATCGGTGCCTTCGGCATGCTGGCCGCCTTCCTCATCATGTCCTTCTACTCCGAGGTGGTCGCCTGGGTCTTTGCCTACATCCTCAAGGCCATCGAGGGCTCCATCCTCAGCAGCGATCCAAAGGTCACCGGAGCCGCCTTCTGGGCCCTGATCAGTGACCCATGGCAATCCTTACTCTGGCAGTGGGGCGTCCTCCTCTTCATCGGCGGCATCCTGCTGTTCGGCGTCGCCAAGGGGATCGAAGCCGTCACCAAGAAGCTGATGCCGCTGCTGTTTCTGCTGTTGTTGCTGCTGTGCGGGGTCAGCCTGTCGCTGGAGAAGGCGGGGGCCGGCTTGAGCTTCCTGTTTCAGCCCGATTTTTCCAAGATCACGGCATCCGTGGTACTGATGGCCATGGGGCTGGCCTTCTTCAAGCTCTCCATCGGCATGGGCACCATGATGACCTATGGCAGCTACTTCCGGGATGAGCAGAATATTCCGGCCACCACGGTACGCGTGATGGCCGCCGATCTGTTTGTCTCCATGCTGGCCGGCATCGCCATCTTCCCGGCGGTCTTCACCTTCGGCTTCGAACCGGCCGCCGGTCCCTCGCTGGTCTTCATCACCATTCCGGCGGTGTTCGCCCAGATCCCCATGGGTCACCTGCTGATGGTGCTGTTCTTCGTGCTCACCGCCGTGGCCGCCACCGGCGCCATGCTCTCGCTGCTGGAGGTTCCCGTCGCCATCATCCATGAACGCTTCGGTATCTCTCGTAAGAAGGCGACCCTGATCAGCCTGCTGATCCTGGCGGTCATGGGCTCCACCTGTGCGCTCACCAACAGCACGCTGGCCGAGTTCAAACTGTTTGGCATGACGATGTTTGACCTGTTCGACTACCTCTCATCGAATATCATACTGCCAGCGGGTGGTATCTTCGTGGCGCTGTTTGTCGGTTGGGTCTGGGGGCTGGGCCCGCTGCAACAGGCCCTCTCCAACCAGGGAACGCTGCACAATGCCTCCCTGGTGCGCGTCCTCTTCTTCCTGCTGCGCTACGTCTCCCCCGTGCTGATCCTGGTGGTGATGCTCAAGCAGGGCGGGAGCACACTTTGTTGATCTTTTAACCAAAGAATAACTGAGCCCGA
>JASDSW010000048.1:0-19652 GCA_041441555.1 Aeromonadaceae bacterium | reverse complement strand
TCATAGATGGTCGCCCCCGGTTTGCCAAGCTCTCAATCGATGACAGTGAGTAAGGTGGAGATTGCAGCCATAGATCCGGACTTTGTTCGAGGCTGCCGCCTCTGTCCCTGATGGAATTCGCTGGCCGTCACCTCAATCAGCAGAGCGCACTTGAACGTGCCCTGACTTCTACGGGTTTTGACGGCCACGGTCTGACCTGTCTCGCCATCACGTCATGATTGCCTGTGCAATCGGTGGTTCTTCTTGATACTTGCTGTCGTCGCGCTGTTACGCCGCCGGGGTTTCCATGTCCCGCCTCTATTGCTGCTTGAGGCGCGGTCGGCGCTGTGGAAGTTCCATGTTCATACCTCTGCTCCGTAATCGGCTTCAAACTCTCTGTCGTGGGCGAGCAATGCCCATACGATGCGGGCATTCTTGTTAGCGAGCGCCACGGCGGCCACGTTATAGTTGCGTCGCTCCATTACTCCTGCCAACCAACTGTTGGCCTGGTGGGCCTGGCGCTCAGCTACCCGGAGCACCGCTCGAGCTCCGTGGATCAGCAGGGTGCGCAGATAGCTGTCGCCGCGTTTACTTATACCCAGCAGGGTTTGCTTGCCGCCGCTGGAATTCTGCCGTGGCACCAACCCCAGCCAGGCTGCCAGTTGTCGGCCATTCTCGAAATTCTTCGCATCACCGACCGAAGCTACCAAGGCGCTTGCCGTGATCGGGCCAATGCCGGGGATCTTCGCCAGTTTTCTGCTGGCGGTGCTATCCCTGTGCCAATTCTGGATCTGGACTTCCAGTTCCTGGGTGTGCCGGTCAAGTTCTTTGAGGTGATCGCCCAACCGTTTGATCAATATGCGAAACGACCCTGGCAAACCGTTCTCACCATCCTCCAGAATCTCGGGCAGGTGCTTGCCGATGTATGCAATGCCTTTCGGGATGATGATACCGTGTTCAGCCAGAAGGCCGCGGATCTGGTTGGCCTGCGCAGTCCTTGCCTTAACGAAACCCTGACGGGCGCGATGCAACGCTAGGACGGCTTGCTGCTCGCTGTTCTTAATCGGCACAAAGCGCATGTTCGGTCGACTCACTGCTTCGCAGATTGCCTCGGCATCCGCCACATCGTTCTTGTTGGTTTTCACGTACGGCTTAACGAACTGCGGCGCCATCAGCTTCACGGTATGCCCCAGCCTCTGCAGCTTGTTAGCCCAGTAGTGAGCGCTGCCGCAGGCTTCCATGCCGATCAGACATGCGGGCAGATTGGTGAAGAATGCCATCATCTGGTCCCGTTTCAGCTGCTTCTTCAGCACCGTCTTGCCGCGCTCATCCACGCCATGCACTTGGAACAGGTTCTTTGCTAGGTCAATACCAACAGTCGTAATCTTCATCACGGTCGCCTCTCTGGGTCGGTGGGAATTTTCATTCGCCACTTTGGCACTACAGATGCCATTTTAGGTAGGGGCGACCATCCCATTAGTAGATGACGTTGGGGTGGTACTTGCCGATGATGTCGCGAATGGTATCCATGGTCTCTTTCTTCGGTGGGTGGATGCCATCGAGCATGTATTTTTCGCCCATGGCTTCCCACTTGTGCTTGCCCAGCTCGTGATAGGGCAGTAGCTCGACTTTCTCGACGCAACCGTTCAACTCATCGTGAATGAACTGTCCCAGTGCCTCGGCGCCGGCCACATCGTCACTCCAGCTGGGGACGACCACATAGCGGATCCACATCTTCTTGCCTTTCTTGGCCAGGTAACGGGCGAAGTCCAGGCAGTACTTGTTGCTGACATGGGTCAGGGGGATGTGGATGTCATCATTCATGTGCTTGATGTCGAGCAACACCAGATCGGAGACATCGAGCAGAGCATCCAGAGCCTGATCGTAGTGACGAATGAATCCGTTGGTGTCCAAGCAGGTATGAATACCGTGTTGCTTGCACGCCTTGAACAGCTCGGTGACAAACTCCTTTTGCAGCGTTGCTTCACCGCCGGAGGCAGTGATCCCGCCGCCTGAGGCGTTGATGAAGTGGCGATAAGTCAGCAGATCTTTCATCAGTTCATCGACCGTCACCTCTTTGCCGCCGCTGGTATCCCAGGTGTCGCGGTTGTGACAGTAGAGGCAGCGCATCAGGCAGCCCTGCATGAAGACGATGAAGCGAATGCCTGGTCCATCGACGGTGCCGCAGGTCTCAACCGAGTGGATCCGCCCTTTGATTGGCGCCGAATTTGGCATAGATAGGCTCCGATAGATTTATTCCGTGTGCCATTTTAAGCGATCGGTGCGGCGATCTCACTGAGTTTAGGCACCGGCTCTCTGTGATTTTAGCCGAGCGGAAAATAAAAAACCCCCGGCATGCCGGGGGTTTTGCAAACCACTCACGCAATCCGTGATTACATGGATTGAGTGAAAGTCCGGGTGATGACGTCTTGCTGTTGTTCCTTGGTCAAGGAGTTGAAGCGTACGGCATAACCAGAGACACGGATGGTCAACTGCGGATACTTCTCCGGGTTTTCCATGGCGTCGAGCAGCATTTCACGGTTCATGACGTTGACGTTCAGGTGTTGACCGCCTTCGACGTTGGCTTCGTGGTGGAAGTAACCGTCCATCAGACCAACCAGGTTGGCCTTCTGAGAGTCGGCTTGCTTACCCAGAGCGTTCGGCACGATGGAGAAGGTGTAGGAGATACCATCCTTCGCATAGGCGAACGGCAGCTTGGCGACGGAAGTCAGAGAGGCAACCGCACCCTTCTGGTCACGACCGTGCATCGGGTTGGCACCTGGGCCAAACGGAGCACCGGCACGACGGCCATCCGGCGTGTTACCAGTCTTCTTACCGTACACCACGTTCGAGGTGATGGTCAGGACAGACTGGGTCGGGATCGCGTTGCGATAGGTCTTGTGCGTTTGGATCTTCTTCATGAAGCGCTCTACCAGGTCGCAGGCGATGCTATCAACGCGCTCGTCGTTGTTACCGAACTGCGGGTACTCGCCTTCGATTTCGAAGTCGATGGCCAGACCGTCTTCGTCACGGATTGGCTTGACCTTGGCGTACTTGATGGCAGACAGGGAGTCAGCGGTGACTGACAGACCGGCGATACCACAGGCCATGGTGCGGATGACGTCACGGTCGTGCAGTGCCATCTGAATGGCTTCGTAGCTGTACTTGTCGTGCATGAAGTGGATGATGTTCAGGGCGGTGACATACTGGGTAGCCAGCCAGTCCATGAAGTGATCCAGACGATCCATGACTTCGTCGTAATTCAGGACATCGCCCTGGATCGGCGCAGTCTTCGGACCGACTTGCATCTTCAGCTTCTCGTCCACACCGCCGTTGATGGCGTACAGCATGGTCTTGGCCAGGTTGGCGCGAGCACCGAAGAACTGCATCATCTTACCAACGATCATCGGGGAGACGCAGCAAGCGATGGCATAGTCATCGTTGTTGAAGTCGGCACGCATCAGATCGTCGTTTTCGTACTGTACGGAAGAGGTATCGATAGAAACCTTGGCACAGAACTTCTTGAAGCCCATCGGCAGCTTTTCAGACCACAGGATGGTCATGTTAGGCTCCGGAGACGGCCCCATGGTGTACATGGTGTTCAGGT
The DNA here is from genome assembly GCA_041441555.1 of Aeromonadaceae bacterium. Taxonomy (GTDB): domain Bacteria; phylum Pseudomonadota; class Gammaproteobacteria; order Enterobacterales; family Aeromonadaceae; genus Pseudaeromonas. The sequence continues at coordinate 16,066 of JASDSW010000048.1, read as the reverse complement.
AACGGAAGGAGTTCTTGGTGACCAGAGTACGGCCATCGACGCCCATACCACCGATGGATTCGGTTGCCCAAATCGGATCGCCAGAGAACAGGGTGTCGTATTCCGGAGTCCGCAGGAAGCGAACCATACGCAGCTTCATCACCAGGTGGTCAACCAGCTCTTGGGCTTGTTGTTCGGTGATCAGACCCTTCTTCAGGTCGCGCTCGAAGTAGGCATCCAGGAAGGTGGCGGTACGACCGAAAGACATGGCCGCGCCGTTTTGTGACTTCACGGCACCCAGGTAACCGAAATAGGTCCACTGTACTGCTTCTTGAGCGGTAGTGGCCGGGCCGGAGATATCACAGCCGTACTTGGCAGCCATTTCCTTGAGTTGGCCCAGGGCACGATGCTGTTCGCAGATCTCTTCGCGCAGACGGATGGTGGCTTCCAGGTCTTCACCGGCTTCCAGCTTGGCTTGCAGAGACTTGAACTGTGCCAGCTTGTCGGCCATCAGGAAGTCGATACCGTACAGAGCCACGCGGCGATAGTCGCCGATGATACGGCCACGGCCGTAGGCATCCGGCAGACCGGTGATGACGCCAGACTTACGGCAGTTCAGGATGTCCTTGGTGTAGACATCGAATACGCCTTGGTTGTGGGTCTTGCGGTAGTCGGTGAAGATTTTCTTCAGTTGCGGATCCAGTTCACGGCCATAAACATGGCAGGAACCTTCAACCATCTTGATACCACCGAACGGGATGATGGCGCGCTTGAGCGGCTTGTCGGTTTGCAGGCCGACGATCTTTTCCAGACCGTGTTCGATGTAACCAGCATCGTGAGAGGTAATGGTGGAGGCTACGTCGGTGTCAAAATCAACCGGCGCATGGGTACGGTTCTCTTCCTTGATGCCTTCCATGACCTTGTTCCACAGAGTCGTGGTGGCCTCGGTAGCGCCAGCGAGGAAGCTCTCGTCGCCTTCGTACGGGGTGTAGTTCTTCTGAATGAAGTCGCGGGTATTGACTTCAGTCTGCCAAGCTCCGGGTACGAAGCCTTCCCATGCCTTCAGACACTTTTCGTTAAGCTCTGCCATGTTTCATTACCTCTTCGGTATTGATGATCGAAGGTTCCGACGCCATTAGTGATGGCGACGGAAAATAAACCAGTTAGTCAGGCCAATCATGACGCCGCCACCGATGATGTTGCCGATGGTAACCGGGATCAGATTGTTGATGACAAAATGGCCGATGGTGAGATCGGCGTATTTGGCCGGATCTGCGCCGATAGCTTGCCAGAATTCCGGGCCAGCAAATGTTTGAATACAGATGCCGACCGGGATCATGAACATGTTCGCGATGCTGTGCTCGAAACCGGAGGCGACAAACATGGCGACCGGCAGCACCATGATCAGCGCCTTGTCGGTCATGGTGCGTCCACCAAAGGACATCCAGACCGCGACGCAGACCATCAGGTTACAGAGGATCCCGAGAGCAACCGCTTCGACAAAGGTGTGATGGATCTTGTGCTGGGCGGTATTCAGAGCCGTCAGGCCCCATTGGCCGTTAGTGTTCATGTACTGGCTGGCCAACATGACCAGCGCGACGATGACGAGGCCGCCAATCAGGTTACCAAAATAAACAATAAGCCAGTTTTTCAGCAATTGCCCCCAGGTGATGCGTTTGGCGGCGCGAGCCACCAGCGTCAGGGTGGTGGAGGTAAAGAGTTCACCACCGAGGATGACGCAGAGGATCAACCCCAGAGAGAAGCAAATCCCACCCGCCAGCTTATTTCCGCCGGTCGCGAGGACGGTGACATAAAAGACGAAGGCGATGGCGATAAAGGCACCGGCGGTGATGGCCAGTTGGAAGGTTTTGGCGGCGGGCTTGGTGGCCTTGCCGTAGGTGATATCTTCAGCAATGGCGGCAATCGCCTCGGGCTTCAGACAATCAAATGGAGATTCAGCTTTCACGTGATGGGCATCCAAGTTGTCATTTTACTGTCGTAATGATAGCAACAAAGCCGTGGCCCAAATTTGCCTTGGATCAATTTAGACCAGTTGCTTTTGTAATTTTACTACATTCAGATCGACGATAAACAGCCCGTTGTCGCCAGCCCCAAAGCAGCCGCTGCCCAGTTTGAGTATGGGGCCGGCTAAAAGTTTATCATAAATACTATAAATTCTCACGGCTGTGAATCGAGCGCGTTGTTGACGGTAGATCGTCGGGGGATTGTCGAGCCGGCCGCATTGCCTGACTCGACATTCAATTGGACTGGTTTGAGGGGAAATGAGCGGGCGCTCAGCGCGGATACGCCACCCGTTTGGCTTTTTGCAGCTTGTCATAGGCGGCCAGCAGCTTCTGGTGCAACGGGAAGCCGTCGAGGCTCAGATCACCGGCTTGTAGACCAAAGAAGCGCTCTTCACCACGAATGTGTGCCCAGACGGCTTGCTGGGTTTGCTGACCAAACATCTGGGCAAATGCACGCTGGTATTGCGCCGGATCCCGCTCGGGGGAGAGGTGCAGTTCCAGGCTGGCTTTGAGGCAGCGGAAGAAGTTGGCCCGTTCTGCGCTGAAGACGGTGGCGTTGAATTCGAGAGTCCAATTGACCCATTCCAACGCGGTGGCTAATTCACCGCCAGCCAGGGCCAGCAGACTCTTAAGCTCGCCGACACGCAACGTATGCCAGCCGCTACTCTTCTCGGCCGCCAGGCCGATCAGTTCGCGTACCCGGGTGCGGTCATCGAATCCTTCTTCGTCCAGCATGTCGTAAAAAGCCATGTATTCATCCGGGCTTCCCTCACTCTCTGGCAGCGCCAGGACGGCTTCGCGCAGGCCGGCGCCCATGTTGTTGTTGGCGATGATCAGATCCTCGGCCGGATAGATATCGGACATGCCGGGTACCAGGATGCGGCAGGCGTAGACGCCGAGGTGTTCGTAGTCGGCGATATAGACCGGTTGTTTGAGCGCATGGAAGATGCCGATCAGGTGGTTGAACTCCTGCTCCGTGGTGCCGGCATAATTCCAATCACTGAATTCGTAATCGGCTTCCTCTCGGAACAGATCCCAACTGATGAGCCCGGATGAGTCGATGAAGTGGGTCTCCAGGTTGTGGTGATCCGCAACCTCGTCATTGCTGAACGAAGGCGGCGCAAAGACATCCAGATCCTTGAGGCTGCGCCCCTGCAGCAGTTCGGTCACGGTGCGCTCCAGCGCCACCTCGAAGCGAGGATGGGCGCCGAAGGAGGCAAAGCAGGTGCCATTGTGGGGATTGAACAACACCACGCAGATCACCGGGAATTGACCGCCGAGGGAGGCATCGTAGCAGAGGATGGGGAATCCTTCGTGTTCCAGGGCGGCGATGGCCGCCTGAATATCTGGATAGCGGGCCAGCACCTCGGCTGGGATGGTTGGCAACGAGATCGCCACGGCGATGATCTTGTTCTTGGCGTAGCGTTCAAAGACTTCCGAGAGCGCTTGAGTGCGCGCCTCGGTCGGTGTGTTTCCGGCGCTCATGCCGTTGGAAACATAGAGATTGCCGATGATATTGACCGGAATGTAGACGGTTTGCTGATTGTCCTGCCGCACGAAAGGCAGGGCGCAGATGCCGCGCTCCTCGTTGCCGGATTGCAGATCGATCAGCATGTCGGCCGACAGCTCACCCTCCGGATCATAGAAGTCCCGGGTGTAGTCATCGAGCAGACCTGTGGGCAGCTCGCCATCCTCGGGAATGGGGAACCACTGTTCATTGGGATAATGGACAAACTCCCCCTGAGCAATGGCTTCTCCTAGATAGAAGTCGGCGAAGAAGTAGTTGGTCGATAGACGCTCAAAATATTCGCCGAGGGCCGAGGCCAGCGCCGCCTTCTTGCTGGCGCCCTTGCCGTTGGTGAAACAGAGCGGACAGTCGCGATCCCGGATGTGCACGGACCAGACGTGGGGAACCGGGTTGAGCCATGATGCTTCTTCGATGTGGAAGCCTAGTTCGCGTAGTTTGTCTTGAAAGCGCTCGATGGAGGATTCGAGGGCGGCATCTTTTCCGGGAATGAATGTTTGCATCATAGGGTTCCGAATTGTTATCGGTCTGTTAATGGGTGACCGGTGCGCTAGTGTACTGGTTGCCGGTCCGGCATGCCAGCGGACTATCGGCTCGCCATCGGGGCGGTGAGTCGTGCAGATATTGCAATGTATGGCACGTCATGTTGCAGAAAACGACTTGCAGAGTTCGCGTCAATCCGTAATGTGGTGGGCAGTGTTCTTCTATATATTTCCAGGGCAGGATTGATGATGAAAAAAGTAGGTTTGATTGGCTGGCGTGGCATGGTGGGCTCGGTGTTGATGAGCCGCATGGTGGAAGAAAACGACTTCGCCAAAATCCAACCGGTGTTCTTTACCACCTCGCAAGCAGGCCAGGCGGCGCCGAATTTTGGTAAAGAGGCTGGCCAGCTGCAGGACGCCTTCGATATCGAAGCCCTGCGTGCTCTCGATATCATCATCACCTGCCAAGGCGGCGACTACACCAAGGAAGTCTACCCCAAACTGATGGCAACCGGTTGGCAAGGCTACTGGATCGATGCGGCCTCCACTCTGCGGATGGAAGAAAAAGCCGTCATCATTCTGGATCCGGTCAACGGCCAGGTCATCGACAGCGCCTTGGACCGTGGCATCAAGACTTATGTCGGTGGTAACTGCACCGTCAGCCTGATGCTGATGGGGCTGGGTGGTCTGTTTGCCAACGATCTGGTGGAGTGGGTATCTTCTTCTACTTATCAGGCGGCCTCCGGGGCTGGTGCCCGTCACATGCGTGAGCTGCTCAGCCAGATGGGGGCGCTGCGCGATGTGGTCGCGGCCGAGCTGGCCGATCCCGCTTCCGCTATTTTGGATATCGAGCGCAAGGTCACTGCCGCGATGCGCGATCCATCCTTCCCGACCTCTCAGTTCGGCGCTCCGCTGGCCGGCAGTCTGATCCCGTGGATCGATGTCGCGCTGCCCAATGGCCAAAGCAAGGAAGAGTGGAAGGGGATGGCCGAGACCAACAAGATCCTCGGTCGCTCCGGTAGCCCGATTGCCGTGGATGGCAACTGTGTGCGGATCGGCGCTCTGCGTTGCCACAGCCAATCCTTCACCATCAAGCTGAAGAAGGATGTACCGCTGGATGATATCCATCAGATGCTGGCCAGCCACAACGACTGGGTGCGCGTGATTGAAAATGATCGCGCCGTGACGGTGAAGGAGCTGACTCCGGCCAAGGTAACCGGCACCCTGAGTGTTCCGGTTGGTCGTCTGCGCAAGATGAACATGGGCAACGATTTCCTCTCCGCCTTCTCCGTTGGCGATCAGCTGTTGTGGGGGGCGGCCGAACCGCTGCGTCGCATGCTGAACATCTTGTTGGCGAAGGCTTAAGCCTCGCCAAACCAGTAGAAAAGGGCTGCCGATGCAGCCCTTTGTTTTTATCCGCCGTACTGCTCAGTGAAAGGAGAGGAATGTCAGCATCAGTACGGGACCGAGCAGGCTGAGGAGAAAGCCCGAAACAACGGCGACGGGAACCACCTGGATGCCGCCTGCCTTCTGGATGATGGGGAGAGTGAAATCCAGTGCGGTGGCTCCACCTAACCCGATGGCCGCCGAGCCGTGATGGCGCATCAGCAGCGGGATCAGCATGATGGCCAACAACTCCCGCACCAGGTCATTGAGAAAGGCTGCACTGCCGAGAATGGGGCCCAGTTCGCCGCCGATCAGGATCCCCGATAGCGAGTACCAACCAAATGCCGACGAGAGCGCCAGACTCTGATACCAGGAGTATCCCAGCAGGGCTCCTGCCATCAAGCCGCCGATCCAGCTGCTGACTACCAGGGTTGCGGCAATCTTCAGGGCCCAGCCATTGAGCAATATCTGGCGCAGCGTCATCCCTGAGTTGCGCATCTGAATGCCGATAAAAAAGAGCAACAGCATCAGCGCCCAGTTACTCCAGGTGTGCACCGGCAGACTTCCAGCCTCCAGCAGGAGTCCGATGACAAAACCGCAGAGGACGACCAGCACCATGCGCAGTGATTCCCCTACCATCTGCCACTTGGATTGAGTCTGCAGACTCTCAGTTGCCTGTAAGGGGGCTCGATGACGGTCGAACCACCAGAGGGCCAGCAGGTTGCAACCGCAGATGCAGCCGGCAAACAGGCTGACCGTCTGCAGCAGTTGCGCCACGTGCTGACTGAGATTGTCAATGAAGGCCAGGCCGATCCCCATCAACGCCAGTATCAGATAGACCATCTGACTGGTGAGCCATTGCAGGCGTTTCAACAAGATCGCCGAGGAGAGGCGCAGTCCATAGCCCAAAAAGAGGGGCAGCAGGATGAGCAGGATATCGAGGAACATCGGTAAGCCCGGTGGAGTGAAAAGTCGGCATGGTGCCTGTTTGCTCAAGAGGAGGCAATGCTTGTCATGGTTTCTCGCAAATTTTGACGGCGGACACAATTTACCCAACGCAGAGCGTGAAGCCGTTGCCCGATTCAGTTTGGGTTTACCAACGGCCAGATATCGTTTTCATCAAGGGGCTGTCAGAAGCGACAGGTCGTGAAACTCGAAAGTATCTGTTTTTGTTTATGGGCTACCCTAAAACAATAACAATCGGCAGGAGGATGAGGTCGTATGATCGCCAGCGATGATCCAATAGTTCACCCAGCGGTGAGTGATTCCCAACAGCAGAGCGAGTTTGCCGCAAGTGGCGCTAGTGGGCGCTGGCTCGATGAGCAGTCTGTCACCATGGTGAATGCATTGGCGCGTTTGGTTGCCATCCCCAGTTATCCCGAGCCGAGCGTTGAAGCTATGCCCTATGGCCCATCGATCAGCCGCTGTTTGGACGAGGTGCTGGCGCTCGGTGAAGAGTTGGGGCTGCACAGCTACAAGGATCCTGAGGGGCATTATGGTTATGTCGAGTTAGCTGGTGGCTCGGAGATGATTGGGATCCTTTGTCACCTGGATATGGATGGTTCGGCTAATGCAGCCGATTGGTTCAGTGACCCCTTCACCCTCGAATCGCGTAATGGTTTTTTGTATGGCTGTGGTGGGCAACAGTGTAAGGGGGCCGTGGTGGCCGCTCTGTTTGCCATGCGGGCGCTGCGTGAATTTGCCTCCCCGCTGCGACACACGACCCGGCTGATCCTGGCCTTGGATGCCAATCAGCAGTGGCAGAGCAGCGCGCACTACCTGCGTCAGGAACGTGTTCCGGAGGTCTCCTTCTCGCCGACCGGCACCTTCCCGGTGGTGTACGCTGAGAAGCGTCTGCTGCAATTATCGTTGCATGGCCCTGCATCGGCTGATTTGCAGCTCGAGTGTGTCGGCGCCGACCATCGCGTGCCGGATCGTGCGGCTTATCAGGGGAAACGCCAAAAAGCGCTGCAAAAGAAACTCGATGCGGCCAACCTGCCCTGGTATGCCGAGGATGGAAAGACCGTGGTCTTGGGGCAATCGGCGCCCGCGGATCTCTGTGACTGCGCGGGGGTGAATGCCATCATTCGTCTGAGTCGGACTCTGCAATCGGTTGGTTACCAGCATCCTGCGCTGGGTTTTTGCAGCCTAGTGGTGGGCAATGATCCCCATGCCCGGGCATTGTTGGGAGATGTCGCCGATGGCTGCAGTGGGAAGCTGACCGTGAATGTGTCGGGGTTAGTCATCAATGCGCAGAGCAGTCGGATCGATCTAGATATCCGGATCCCCGTTGCGGTCGAGTTTGAGTCGTTTTTTGAGAAGCTGCAGAGCGCGGTTGCCTGTCTTGGCTGGCACTACCACGAGCAAAGACACCTGCCACCGCTCCAGGTCGATCCGGATTCCCCTTTGATTAGCCTGCTGAGTGACAGTTACCGGGCGCTAACTGGTGAGGCAAGAAACCCTGTCGCCTCTGGGCGCGTCAGTTTCGCCCGCGCTCTCCCAAATTGTGTATCGTTTGGAGCTTTATTCCCGGAATATCCTGATACGGCTCATCAGGCGAATGAGCATCTGGCACTCGAGAATCTGGTGGGGAGTAGCAAGATTTTTGCCTGTGCCTTAAATCGCTTGCAACAGATCCCGTTGGGGATCGCGTTGGGGCGCCAATAATGAGCTCATGCACCTATATGCGTCGCTAGTGCGTTAATAATGCAAAAAATCATGCTTTTTTGAATTAAAATTCGGTCTCCTGCTTCTCAATCTGCCGTTCATCTTGTAATTTGTGATCTTCGCGCCGCTTCCGGCGCCAGTGAGAGGGTCTTACTGCTTTGGTAAGTCCCATGCCTGGATGGCACACAAAGGGCAAGGTTGTTGAACATGAGTGACGTGGCCACACTTGAGGTGCGAAATCTGCATAAGCATTTCGGCTCTCATGAGGTTTTAAAAGGCATCAATCTGACTGCCCATAAAGGGGATGTCATCTCGATTATCGGCTCCTCTGGTTCGGGGTAGTCGACTTTCCTGCGTTGTATCAATCTGTTGGAAACGCCCTCATCGGGCGATGTCTTGGTTCATGGCGAGTTGATTCGCATGAAGAGCTCCAAGCTCGGAGAGCGTTTTCCCGAGAGTCGCCAACAGGTTGAACGCATCCGGTCACGTCTGGCGATGGTATTCCAGAGCTTCAATCTGTGGTCGCACATGACGGTGCTGCAAAATGTCATCGAGGTTCCGATCCAGGTACTCAAGATCCCGCGTGCCGAAGCCATCGAAAAGGCGGAGATGCTGTTGCATCGCGTCGGTCTGTACGAGCGTCGCGACTACTATCCGGGCCATCTATCCGGTGGACAGCAGCAGCGGGCAGCGATCGCCCGGGCTCTGGCGGTCGATCCCGAAGTGATGCTGTTCGATGAGCCGACCTCGGCGCTCGATCCCGAATTGGTCGGTGAGGTCTTGCAGGTGATGCGGAACCTGGCCGAAGAGGGCCGAACCATGCTGGTGGTGACCCATGAAATGAGTTTTGCACGAGATGTGTCAAATCGGGTCATGTTCTTGCATCAGGGAGTGGTGGAGGAGGAAGGCGATCCGAAGGAGCTTTTCGCCAATCCTCAATCAGAGCGGTTCAAGCAGTTTATTTCGTCCATCTATTAATCAGGTCAAGGAGTCAGATATGAAGAGAGTATGGGTTGCGGCCATGATGGCGTTGCTGGTGGCTGGCGGTGCTCAGGCCAAGGAGTGGAAGAACGTTCGGATCGGTATCGAAGGGGCGTATCCACCCTTTTCCCGTACTGAAGCCAACGGCGATGTCACTGGTTTTGATGTGGATATGGCCAATGCCCTGTGCGCGCAGATGAAGGTCAAATGCACCATCGTCAAGCAGGACTGGGATGGCATGATCCCGGGGCTGTTGGCACGGAAGTTTGATGCCATCATCTCCACCATGGATATCACACCGGAGCGGTTGAAGCGTGTTGATTTCTCGGACAAGTATCAGCACGTGCCGGCCCGTTTTGCCACCAAGAAGGGCACCAAGCTGGAGCTGACGGCCGAGTTTATGAATGGCAAGAAAGTTGGGGTGCAGCGGGCGACATCGATGGACTCCTATATCTCCGATAACTTCCCGGGGGCCGATATCAAGCGTTATGGTACCGCCGAAGAGGCTTATCTGGATCTGAAGGCTGGCCGCGTGGACTATGTGCTGGCGGATTATGCCTCCTTGCTGGACGGTTTGATCAAGAAAGAGGATGGCAAGGACTACGAGTTGGTCGGGCCTGGGTTGACCGATGCGCGTTGGTTCGGCATTGGAGCAGGGGTTGCGCTGCGCAAGGGCGATGGCGATCTGAAGGCGATGTTTAACAAAGCCATCAAGGAGCTGCGTGCCAACGGCCAGTACAAGGTGGTCAACGACAAGTACTTTGATTTTGATGCCTACGGCGAATAATTGCCCGAATGGTGGACGGGCCTGCGGGCCCGTCGTTCATGGATGAGACGATGTTTGACTTAAAGGGTTATGAGGCTTCCTTGCTGGAAGGTGCCTGGGTCACCTTGCAGGTGTCACTGCTTTCGGTGGTGCTAGCGATGATCCTGGGAATGATAGGAGCGCTGGCCAAGTTGTCGCGCTATCCCGTGGCCAGACGACTGGCGACTCTCTATACCACGATCATCCGCGGCATTCCGGATCTGGTGCTGATGATGCTGCTGTTCTTCGGTGGCCAAGTCTTCATCAACTTTCTATGCACTATCACCAACGAGTGGCTCAATGAGTGGCTGGCCCAGGGCAATGCGCAACACGAATGGACCGCCTATGTGCCCGAGTATATCGATATCAGCCCCTTCCTCGCCGGGGTGTTGACGATCGGCTTCATCTTCGGTGCCTATATGGCTGAAACCTTTCGCGGTGCCATCCTAGCGGTGGACCGTGGTCAGCTGGAAGCCGCGGCGGCCTATGGCATGACGCCCTGGCAGGTGTTTCGGCGGGTGCTGTTTCCCCAGATGGTTCGCCACGCCTTACCTGGCTTCGGGAACAACTGGTTGGTGTTGATGAAAACCACCGCACTGGTCTCGGTGATTGGGCTCGATGATATGGTTCGCAAAGCCGGTCTGGCGGCGGGGACAACCCAACTGCCATTTACCTTCTACATGGCGGTGGCATTGATTTTCTTGGTATTCACGGCGTTTTCCACCACCTTGTTGAAGTGGGCCGAACGCCGTTACGCGATTCAGACGAGGTAGGGGATGTTTGATTTTTCGATCATCGCGCAGGAGTGGCCCACCTACTTGCAAGGGTTGGGGAATACGGTCTGGCTGGTGGCTCTTTCCCTGTTTCTCGGTCTGCTGATCGCGATCCCGCTGGGGATCTGCCGCAATAGCAGCAATCCGCTGGTGCGGCTACCGGCCTGGGGCTACATCTACTTCTTTCGGGGGACGCCACTGCTGGTTCAGCTGTTCATCATCTATTACGGGGCAGGCCAATGGGGCTGGCTCAAGGAGTCATGGGCCTGGAATTGGTTTCAAGAGGCCTGGTTCTGCGCGCTGCTCTCCTTCATGTTGAACACCTCGGCTTACACGGCGGAGATCATCCGTGGCGCCATCCGCACCATTCCGCGCGGCGAGATTGAAGCGGCACAAGCCTTTGGGATGACCCCCTGGCAAACCATGAAGGGGATCGTTCTGCCCAGTGCCTTGCGACGCGCATTACCGGCCTACAGCAATGAGGTGATCTTCATGCTGCATGGCTCGGCCGTGGCCGGGATCATCACGGTGGTGGATCTGACCGGCGCGGCACGCATCATCAATGCACGCTATTACAGCCCATTTGAAGCCTTCTTGACGGCTGGCTTGCTCTACATGATGTTGAGCCTGTGTCTCGTCTGGCTATTTCGGCGGCTCGAATTGCGTTGGCACGTCCATTTAAGGCCGCGAACTGTCTAGGTTGAGGCTGCTGGCCGCGTGGTGACGTGCTATCATTGCACCGTTTAGTTCCTAGGGTTCTTAAGGAGCCTGTCGTTGCGCGCTGTGTTGCTCATTCTACTGCTGCTGTGTGGAGCCTTTCCTCTCCAGGCGGCCGAGCCGGTCCTTTTCGCTGCCGAACCCTCCTGGTTGCAAGCTGTCCCGATCCCAACAAGCTCCACTCAGGCTGCCGAGGCCGGTCAACGCTATCTGTTGGTGGATCGGCAAAATTATGTCGATTCATCCCAGGTTCAACGATTCAGTCGCTTCGTCATCCAGATCAGCAGCACCGAGGGGCTGGAGAAAGCCTCGCAGCTCGCGTTTGATTTCGATCCGAGCTACGAAACCCTGACCATCCACAAGGCTCGGGTGTGGCGCAATGGCAAACCGCTGGACCGCCTGGAGCCGAATGAGCTGCGGGTGTTTCAGCGCGAGGCCGATCTGGCGCGTTTTCTCTACTCGGGTACCCGGACCGCCTACCTGATCCTGCCAGATATCCGGGTGGGTGACGTGCTTGAATACAGCTACACCCTGCAGGGAAATAATCCGGTGATGGGCGGGCGTTACAGCGAGATGCTGGCCATGGACTGGGATGTGCCGATTGCCCGCAACAGCCTGCGTCTGCTGGTGGCTCCGAGCCGGGCTCTGTTCTTTCAAGCGCCCAAGGAGAGCGACGTGCAGGTCAAGATCAGTGAATCTTCCGGCCAGCGCGAGATCCTGTGGCAGCAAGAGAATGTTCCTGCCGTCGAGTTGCAGAGTGATACTCCCGCCTGGTATCAGCCCAATCGCATGTTGAGTGTCAGCGAGTTTGCCAGTTGGGCCGATGTGGTGGCCTGGGCTCAGCCCCTGTATGAGGCGGCGGCCGTCGTCGATCCGGAGGTACAGCAACAGGCCGACCAGTTGGCCGCAGACCAGGATCCGGCCGGAAAGATCATCGCCGCCCTGCACTTTGTGCAGCAGCAGATCCGTTATCTGGGGATGGAGGACGGTATCGGCTCTCATCGTCCCCGTCGTGCGGCCGATACCCTGTATCGTCGCTATGGCGATTGCAAGGACAAGACGGTGCTCTTGATGGCGCTGCTCAAGGCCATGGGATTTGCACCCACTGCGGCTCTGGTCAGTCTGGAGCAGGGGGCGGCCTTACCCAACCAGCAGCCTTCCCCCTATCTGTTTGACCATGTGATTGTCACCCTGTTGCTGGATGGCAAGCGGATCTGGTTGGATGGCACCGAGCTGAACCAGGGCGATAACCTGCAGACCATCGCCGTGCCCTATTTCCGATATGCCTTGCCCTTGAGTAAGGGCGTTACGACCCTGTTGCCCATGGATGGGGAGTATCGCCCGCCGGAGATCCAGGTACGCCATGAGCTCTGGGTGCAGAGCGAGCAGAATCGGTTGGTGGTCGAGAGTCGCTATCAGGGCAAGATGGCGGAGCAACAGCGCAGCCAGTGGCTGGTGACGACGCCGCAGGCCATGAGCCGTCGCTTTGAGGAGTATTACGGACGCATCTACGGCGACATCGAATCGGTGGGCTTGCCGACGGTGACCGACGATCGGCAGGCCAATCGTCTGGTGATGAGTGAGGGCTATCTGACGCTCGGCGGTGAACAGATGGTCTCTAAGCAAGGGTTAGATATCTATGCCGATCTGCTCGATAGCTACCTCAAGGATGTCGAGAGCAACCGCACCCAGCCCCTGATGTTGACCGCGCCGATCCGTCTGCAGCAGGAGTTTGTGGTGCACCTGCCCAAGGCGATGCCGATTGCTCCCTATCAATCCTCGTTGGATAACGCCATCTTCCGCTTCGATATGCAGGTTGAGCCGCTGAAACCCGATGTGTTGCGGGTGCGCTATCGGTATGAGGGATTGCAGGAGAGCGTTTCGGTCGCCGAGTTGGCCCGTTACCGCGAAAATGTTCGCCGCGCCAAAGAGCAGCTCAGTCTGAATTTCACCCTGCCGTCACACTAGTTCGGCGTCGCTTCCCGTTCGCTTGCCATGCCCAAGGTGTGTTCACCCTGGGCTGGCCGTGCATTTGATTCCGATGGATTCGGGTGGCGGACTAGCGGAACGAGGCCCAGATCGGGGCGTGATCCGAGGGTTTTTCCAGGGCGCGCAGCGGGTAGTCGATCCCGGCCTCGCTCAGCCGTGCCAGCAGGGGAGCGCTGGTCAGGATCAGATCGATACGCAGTCCCCGATTTTCATCGAACCCTTTGCTGCGGTAATCAAACCAACTGAAACGATCCGTCACCTCCGGGTGCAAGGCGCGAAAACTGTCGTGCAGTCCCCACTGGCGAAGACGGGCCAGCCACTCACGCTCTTCCGGCAGGAAGGAGCACTTGCCGTCACGCAACCAGCGCTTGCGGTTGGCTTCACCGATACCGATATCGCTCTCTTCGGGGGAGATATTCAGATCGCCCATCACGATCAGCGGCTCCTGCGGCTGGTGCTCTGTTTCCAGAAGGCGCAGCAGATCGGCGTAGAATTTTTCTTTGGCGGGAAACTTGGTGGGATGATCCCGGCTTTCGCCCTGCGGGAAGTAGCCATTCATCACGGTCAGGAGCTGGCCATCCTCCAGCTCGAAGCAGGCACGGATCAGGCGGCGTTGGGCCTCGTCATCGTCGTCCGGAAAGCCGCGGCTCACCGATACCGGTGGTTGTTTGCACATCAAGGCAACCCCGTAGTGAGCCTTCTGTCCATGGAAGTAGACATGGTATCCCATGGCTTCGACCTCTTGACGTGGGAAGGCATCGTCATGGACCTTGATCTCCTGCAAGCCGATGATATCGGGCTGATGCGTGTCAATCAGTGCCTGCAATTGGGGCAGTCTTGCGCGTAATCCATTGATATTGAAGGATACAACTTTCATAGGCTCTCACGAGTTAGCTCAAGCGGTTGAGTCTTAGTGTGACTTGTGGGATTGCATATCTTCTTGCAGCTTGCGCAAACGTTCAAGCTGGGCCGGGTTGAGCTGGACACCATCGAGCAGCGCCAGGGTGGTTTTGCACTCTTCGAGCAGTTCGTGGGTCTGTTTGCCGCGGCTCTTGGTCAGTTGCAGCAAGGCCTGTGCCTTGTTGATGGCGGCATTGGTGTTGGCCGGTGCTCGCCGCAGGGCCTCGCGGAAGCAGTCGAGTGCCTCGTCGAATCGACCCGCGGTATAGGCGCGGATCCCTTGTTCGTTCAGCTCCAGATAGCGCTGGTGACGCTCTTGTTGCCCCTTGTCTTCCCCGGTCTCGATGCAGGCCAACAGTAGATGGTCGATGTTCTCCTTGCCTTGCATCAGGGGTTGCAACTGCTCGGCATATTCATACTCGCCCAGCTGGGTCAGACCTAGCACCATGTTGCTCAACAGGGGGGCTGCGATGTTGTCCGGCTCGTTCTGGTAGGGCTGAATGGCCTTATAGAGCATCTTCTTGCCGCGCACCATCTCTCCCCGAGCCACCTGTACCCGGGCCTGACAGACCTGCTCGAAGGCGGCGAAGTCCACGCCGCTATCCAACAGCAGTTGGCGACAGCGCGACAGCGCGTTGTTGACCTGCTTTTGCAGATTGCCAATGTGGTAGGGATCGCCACTGTTCAGGGCGTAGAGGATCAGGCTGTGGACATAACCCCCCAACAGTTGCAGGGTCTTGCCGGGATCGAAGCGGTGGAGCTCCAGCATGGTGGCCATGGAGTCCCTAGCCCGCAGGTAGTCCCCCTGGGCCAGCGCCATTTCGGCCAGTTGCCGATGAAGCATGCCCGAATGCGGCGAGATCTCGGTAGCGCGGCTCAGGGTTTCAATGGCTTCCTGCGGATTGTTGCTGGCCAGCAGAGCCGACGAGAGCCAGCGGTAGGCTTCCACCATCAGCGGGCGCAGGCGCAGGGCGGTGTGCAGGTGAGCCACCGCATCGTCATATTGACCGAGTTGGTAACAGGCCTTACCCAGACCTAGGCGCAACCAGCTGGATTCCCCGGCGGCCAGACCGCTGCGCAGTACGGCTCGGGCGGCGGCGGGATCCTCCAGGCGCATGTGCATCTCGGCCATCAGGCAGCGGCAAAATGTGCTGAACTTGGTCCCGGCATCCAGCGCCTGCTGGCAGTGGCGGATCACCGCGGCATAGTCGTGGTCGTTGAGGGCGACAAACAGCTCCTTGAGCTCCTGCTTGCGTTGCAGGGCGCGCTGCAGGCGTTGTCGTAACTGCTCCTGGGAGAAGGGCTTCATCATGTAGCCATCCGGCTCACTTTCCAGCGCGCTGAGTACCATGGAGCGACTGTTATCGCCGCTGATGATGAACACCACCGCCTCGGGGGGCAGTTTTTGCTGCTCACGGAGTGCTTCGAGCAACTGGCGGCCGTTTTCCCCCAGCCCCAGGTTGTAATCGATCAGATAGATATCAAACAGCTCTTTCTGGCAGCGACGACGGGTCTCTTCGGCCGAGCCGAGGATGGTGACCTTGTTGAAGCCCAGATTGAGCAGCATCGCCTTCATCATGACCTGGAATGAGCGCTGATCATCAACCAGCAATACGCGCTGATCCCGAAACAGCAGGGCGCTGCTGGGGGTCGAGTTGTCCGGTTCAAGCAAGTCGGTCATGGGGCTTAGTTCGCTGGCTGGGGCTGGAGGCGATGGCGATACTATAACGGATTTTTTCCGGCGCAGTAGTGCGCTGCCGGGAAGCTAGGACAATTCAGGGGGAAATGGTGGAGGGAGAAGGATTCGAACCTTCGAAGGCAGAGCCGTCAGATTTACA
>JASDSW010000047.1:0-20787 GCA_041441555.1 Aeromonadaceae bacterium | reverse complement strand
GAACAGAACCATTTAAGTGTAGTCCTGAAGGGCTGAATCATGGTGGTAATCAGGACGAGTTATGCATTCGTAATCGCTGATAAATTCACCAATAGCTCTGAACTTATAGTTACCCTCGGTGACAACCACTAAATCACCAGGTTTTATTTTCAATAAGAAAGTAGCTACTGCTGTGATGGCATAGGCATCTTGTTCAAGGTTGTAGCCTTCTTGAGTAAAACGCTCGTGGATTTCCTTGCGAGTATTACACCCTTTGAAGTTTATTTGATCCCCATATCCCAAGAGAGCATATTCTTTCTGGATACATTCTTCATATATAAATGCATCATCTCCCAGAGTGTTGCCCAGCGACATCTTCCATATTTTTCGACCAGTTAAGTTGATTGGCTCAGTTGATTTGATGGTGACTTTAGCTTTACAGGCTTCACTAATTTGCTTGAAAACGCCATCGACGACCTCATATCTCAACTGTCCGGATTCTTCATCATTAGTCGCTCTTAGCCCTTCAACGAAGTCCTCATAGCTGAAGCTTTGGTGAAAGGTAGTGAAGCGTATTCGTTGCTCGTCAACTAAGGCATCGAAGCGCTGTTTAATTTTTTTTCGTGATTCGGTGTCTGTGCCAGCATGCATTGCCAGATAATCCGGATCTAGAATCTCCAGTGCCTTATTAATCGTGTTATAGGTCTTACCGGTACCAGGCGGGCCAAACAATATTTGGTTTAATGAAATAGAGGTGGTTTCACTCTGTTTTATATTATCTTCTTCGTCTGGGCTTTCATCATCGTCTTCATCGGGATTTGATATGATCGGTGATTCTTCATAATCAGTTGGGAAAAGACCATGACCTTCCAGATGAATATTGTCGGTTGTCATTCTGGATTGAATGCTCTTTAACCATATTTCTGCCTGTTCGGGGGACACATCGCTTCCATTTTTAAATGTCACCGAACAATCATCAACCCCACCATTTCTGTAACAAGCAAGCTGTCCTTTTCGAATAAGACCAACTCGTGCCAATGTATTGCTTAGTGTAATGAAAAAATAGCGATTACCATTTTTCGCCTCTTTTGCTCGAGAACCAATGATTAAATAGCAGCCATTTTTCTTACTAAGTCTGCTCGAGTAAATGTCAGCGGTTGGGAAAACGGAGAGAACTTTTTCGATAACACTTAATGTCCATAAGACAAGATCCCTGTTTTTGCTCTGACTAAGAAACTCTTGATGCAGTTTTTCTGTGATTTGTTCTGTGTTCATAGCATCGTCCATTAGTTTATTTAAAAAAGATCATTTCACCCGCCGGTAGCGCTGGGTGGGGCAGCGCGGGGAGTCGGGGTGCGTCATGGCCAGCACACCGGCGGCCAGGGCAGGTTTGAGATAGTTCTGGCTAAAGGTGGCGCGGTGGGATAGCCCCAGGCGCTCCATCAGCTCGCTGGCCTTGAGGGCTTCGCCGGGGGCGAGTACTGCCAACAGCTGCTGGACCGACTCGCTCAGTAACTCCGCTACTTGTTCGCTTACTTGTTCGCTTACTTGTGCGGTCGGTGGCTCGGTGGCCTGTTGGTTGGCCAGGGTGACGGGCTCGCTGGCCTTGGCCTCGGTCAGTGCCTGGGCCAGTGCCTGCAACATAAACTCGACAAAGGGGGTGGCTTCGCTCATCCGGTCAGACAGGGCCAGCGCGGCGTAGTAGGCCTCCTGCTGGCTGCGGATCACGCTCTCCACCGGCAGATAGGCCAGCACCGGGCGCCAGTGGCTCAAGATCAGCGTCTGCCACAGACGGCCCATGCGGCCGTTGCCATCGGCAAACGGGTGGATAAATTCAAACTCATAGTGGAATACGCAACTGACCAGCAGCGGATGCCAGTCACTGCGGGCGAGCCAGCGCAGCAAATCGGCCATCAGTAGAGGAACCCGGCTGGCCGGTGGAGCCATATGCAGTAACTCGTTGCCGCGATAGATGCCGACGCCGCCCTGGCGCCAGCAACCGGCCTCGTCGATCAGCCCCTGCATCAGCAGGCGGTGGGCTTGGAGCAGATGATCCAGCTCGGTCGGCTGCCAGTGGGCCATCGCCTCATAGGCGGCAAAGGCATTGCGCACCTCCTGGATCTCCTTGGGCAGCCCCAGCACCCGTTTGCCATCGAGCACGGCGGTGACCTGCTCCAGCGTCAGGGTGTTGTTCTCGATGGCCAGTGACGCCTGTATGGTGCGGATGCGGTTGCCGCGCCGCAGTTGGGGTGCCAGCTCGCCGTCCCGCGTCAGGGCCAGGTGGCCGATCAGCTCGCTGATTTCACTCACCAGCGTAATCAGGCGCGGCGTTATGCTCAGCGGCGGGCTATAGGCCATCAGGGCAGCTCCTCGGCTAGCAAGACTTGCGCCTCCGGCAGTCGCAACTGGCCGGAAATCAGCTTGGGCAGCAGGGTATCGCGCAATTGGGCAAGGGTTTGGGCTTGTAACGCATTATTAATCCATTGGTTAAGTAATGGATTAAATGTCATGTCAGCTTCAGATAAAACATCTTCAGATGGTATAACCACTAAGGCTTCTGTTAGATGCTTACGTTGAATATGGCCCATAGTAGTTGCCTTACTAGCCGCAATTTGTTGGAAAGAAGACAGATGCTGCTTAGTCCAACGATAATAAAACCATTTCGGGTACATATCAGAGGTCACTTTAAATAAGTGCTGATTTAACGCCCCTTCGCCACCACACCATGTTTCAACTTCAAGACTGCCTGACCAAGAAAAAAGAACATCACCATTTTGAATAATGTATTCAGGCTTTATAAACCTACTCGCACGATCTGCGCCTGTTGTATCGCCTTTGCGGAGTTGTGCAATTTTTATAACAGGCAGTGATTGCTCGTCTTCTGGCGGGAATTTTTGCAGTGCCAAGCCGTTCAAAAAGTGGGCAATGTTATCCAAGGACGTTACCTTCCACCCCTTCGGGATCCTCCCCAACTCGGACTCTTCAAAGCTAGCGGGGAACAGGGCGGCGGTGGCGTCATCCATCCCTTGCGGCGGCTCGCCGCGCGCCTTGGCATGCACCGGATCGAAATCGACAAACCAGGATTTAAACAGCGCCTGGGCAATGGCCTCCAGCGTGGCATTGGTTTCGCGCAGCAGATTGATTCGGTCGTCCAGAGATTTTAGTACGGCAGAGATTCTGTTCTGTTCTCTCAACGGAGGAAGTTGGAATGAGAAGTCTCGCATCAAGCGTAAAGATACATTCTTAATTGTTGAGCCTGTTGCCAAATTGTGAATGTGATTTTGAAAGGTATCGCTCTGAAGCACATAGCGCACAAAGTGTTTATCCACACCATTGCTGACGTTGAAATAACAGGCGCTTTTGCCTAATACAACCTTTTCGCCTTGATAGATGGCTATGTTTCCAAGCGTACCGTTTATAGACACAAGGATTGTATTCTGATTGAGGGGTTTTCGGTGTTTGTGCGCTTCAGCTTCTGAAACTCGCTTTGTCTTTTCATTGATGACAACTCGGCCCTCAAACAGGTTGTTTCCATTAATAAAGTGGTAGTCTCCGTTGTCATCGTAATTTGGTGTCCCGTGTAATCCATCGCCTAGCACGGAGGTTATTTCTTCGAGACGAACTAAAGGCCACTCAGAACTCATACCCCAGCCCTCCCAGCTTTTGGCGGATCAGCTGATCCAGCTCGGCGCCCTTGGCCATCTGCTCACCGAGTTTTTCGGTAAGCCGCTGCATCTTGTCGGCAAAGGCTTCGTCATCCTCTTCCACCGCCTCGGCTCCCACATAGCGGCCCGGCGTCAGCACATGGCCGTGCTGGGCGATCTCATCCAAAGAAACCGAGCGGCAGAAGCCGGGGATATCTGCATAGACTTGGTCGGTCTCGCCATCCCCTTTCCAGGCATGAAAGGTATCGGCGATGCGGGCGATATCCTCAGGCGTCAGCTCAATCTGCACCCGGCTGACGGCGGTGCCCAATTTGCGGGCATCGATAAACAGCACTTCGCCGTGGCGGGCGGTCTTGCCGTTGGCCAAGAACCACAGACAGGCCGGGATCTGGGTGTTGAAGAACAGTTGGCCGGGCAGGGCGACCATGCACTCGACCACATCTTCCTCGACCATGGCGCGGCGAATATCGCCCTCACTATTTTGCGAGGAGGACATGGCGCCATTGGCCAGCACGATACCGGCGCGACCGCCGGGCTTGAGGTGGTAGAGCATATGTTGCAGCCAGGCGTAGTTGGCATTACCGGCGGGTGGCGTGCCGAAGGCCCAGCGCGGATCGCCCTCCAGCGAGCCATGCCAGTAGTCGCTGATATTAAAGGGCGGGTTGGCCATGACAAAATCGGCGCGCAGATCCGGGTGCTGGTTGCGGGTAAAGGTATCGGCGGGCTCGCGCCCCAGGTTGAAGTCGATGCCGCGAATGGCCAGGTTCATGGCCGCCAGACGCCAGGTGGTGGGGTTGGACTCCTGACCGAAGATGGCCACATCGCCGAGCTTGCCGCCATGGGCTTCGATAAACTTCTCGGATTGCACAAACATGCCGCCGGCGCCGCAGCAGGGGTCGTAGACCTTGCCGGTGTGGGGCGCCAGTACCGCCACTAGGGTCTGGACGATACTGGCGGGCGTATAGAACTGGCCGGCCAGCTTGCCTTCTGCCTTGGCAAACTGGCCCAAGAAGTATTCGTAGACCTGACCCAGGATATCCCGCGCCCTGGATTGATCCTCACCAAAACCGATGGTGGAGATGAGATCAACGAGCTCGCCGAGCTTGCCATCGGGCAACGGCGCGCGGGCGTAACGCTTGTCGAGAATGCTCTTCAGGCGCGGGTTTTCCGCCTCGATGGCCGCCAGGGCATCATCAATGCGCTTGCCGATATCCGCCTGCTTGGCGGCGGCGCGCAGGGCTTCCCAACGGGCGCTCTCCGGCACCCAGAACACGTTCACCTCTTTGTAGTAGTCGCGATCTTCGAGCTCGGCGGCTATCTCCTCGGCGCTGGCATCAAACAGGCAGTAATCGTCGTTCTCGTCGGCAAAGCGACGAGCCAGTTCGGCGCGACGGGCGGCAAAAGAGTCGGAGATGAACTTCAAGAAGATCAGGCCCAGCACCAGGTGCTTGTATTCGGCGGCATCGACGTTGGCGCGCAGCTTGTCGGCGGTAGCCCAGAGAGTTTTTTTGATATCGGAGAGCATGAAAGGAGCAACCTTGAGTAAACGAACGGCTAGGCTGCGCAGTATATCAAAGGGTTAGCGGGATTTTGTTACATCAGGCCGGGTATTTGCGGGCTGGATAAAACCACATGTCGTGTTTTGGGTGGTATCCGTCAGCGAGCCTTGGCGTGGATGACGGGCGTTGTGCTGACGGCTATAGCAAGAGGAACGAGTGTGGGTTCAATTGTGGGTTCAAATAGAAAAAGGCGCTTCTCCTTGCGGATAAGCGCCTTTGTTTTCAATGCGTTAACTAAGTTGATTTAGTTCATGCCGTACTTTTTCAGCTTTTTGCGCAGAGTGCCACGGTTGATGCCCATCATGATGGAGGCGCGGGTCTGGTTACCGCGGGTGTACTGCATGATGATGTCCAACATAGGCGCTTCTACTTCGCTCAGCACCATCTCATAGAGTTCGGTGACTTCTTGGCCATTGAGCTGGGACAGGTAGTTGCGCAGCGCTTGCTGCACGGACTCGCGCAGCGGGCGCTGGGTCGGCTCATGGGTGTGTGCATGGGTAGTGGTAGTAACCAGTGCGTCAGAAGTCAGGTTTTGTTCAAACATATGCTGTCTGCTCTTCGTTATGCTGTTGCGTGTCAAAAAAATACTTCAATGCGTCAATCTGTGTGGATGCAGTTACTAACGCATTGAAACCTCTGCGAAAATCCTGGCTGTCCAAAAACTTTTCCAGATACCAGGCCACATGCTTGCGGGCATAACGCACCCCCTGATACTCACCGTAGAAGTGATGCAGGGCGTGGATATGGTCAAGCACCAAGGCGCGCACCTCCTCGAATGAGGGGGCGGTGGGAACCTGGTTCTGTTCCAGCGATTGGCGGATTTGTCGAAAAATCCATGGCTGTCCCTGAGCGGCGCGGCCGATCATGATGGCATCGGCCCCCGTGTAGGCCAATACATGACGAGCCTTCTCCACGGAGTCGATATCGCCATTGGCAATGACCGGGATGGATACAGCCTGTTTGATCGCCTTGATGGTGTCGTATTCGGCCTCGCCCCTGAATAAACAGGCGCGGGTTCGTCCATGCACAGTCAGCGCTTGAATGCCGGCCTGCTCGGCCAGCTGCGCGATCTCCACACCGTTTCTATGGTCAGGATCCCAACCGGTACGGATCTTGAGGGTGACCGGAACGTCCACGGCGGCCACCACTGCTTGCAGGATATCGCGCACCAGGGCGGGATCTTGCAGCAAGGCGGAGCCGGCGAACTTCTTGTTCACCTTCTTGGCTGGACACCCCATATTGATGTCGATGATCTGTGCGTCGGCGGCCACATTGAGCTGGGCTGCCTGCGCCATCAATTCGGGGTCACAACCGAGGATCTGTACCGAACGGACACCGGCCTCATCGGCATGGACTCTCCGTTTCTTTGACTTCTCCGTGTCCCAGGTTTCCGGATTCGCCAGCATCATCTCGGAGACCGCCATCCCGGCTCCCATTCGCAGACAGATCTGACGAAACGGGCGATCGGTGATGCCGGCCATCGGCGCGAGGACCAGTGGCGCATCCAGTTTGTAGGGACCAATTTGCATGAAACGACACTATCAACCATCGGCTCAGGGCGGCGTATATTACGCATTTTTTAAGGGAGTGAAAAGGTTAGAAATTGAGCGTTGGTGCTTTTTTTCTCGATTTGTTTTGCTCTTGCCCCTTGCAATTGTGAATGTTAACTGGCTCACGCTTTGTTCGTCGGCCGATCGGTTCCAATAAACACCATTTCGACGTCACAATCTGGTCAGACCATGTGATGGGGGCGGCAGCCTTGGGGGGCCAAGCTGTTGCCGTGGGTGGCTTTTGGATATGATCGCCGACAGCTCGGCGCAGTATCCGAGTGCGGTAGCGACCACAAGGATGGGGCATGAAGAAGTTAGTCGGTTTACTGGGGCCCGTGCGGGGGCTGGCGTTGAGCCTGGCGCTGAGCATGATAGGGCACGGCTCCCTGGCTGCCGAGCCGTTGAGTTTCGACGCCGCCTGGCAGCAGGTGCTGCAACACAATCAGGGGCTGGCTGCTGAACGCAGCGGCGTGATGCGAGCCGAGCAGTTGGCAGAGGCGGCCAAGGCGCTCAACCTGCCGCAGATCGATCTGCAGGGAAACTACACCCGACTGGAGAAACCGGTCGAGCTCGATCTGATGGATCTCAACCCCATCGCCAGCAACCAGCAGAGTCCGCTACTGAACAGTCCGGCGGTCCAGCAATTGATCCAGGGGTTGGGCGGCGCCTCGGCCTTTGTCACGCCGTTTACCGAACAGGATGTGGTGACCAGCTCGGTGCAGGCGCTGTGGCCCCTGTATGCCGGTGGCCGCATCGACAGTGCGCAGCATATTCGTCAGGCGCAGATTGACGAGGCCCAGCAGCAATTTTCCCTCAAACAGCAGGCAGCATTCGAAACTCTGACTCAGCGCTACTACGGCCTGGTGCTGGCACGCCAGGTGGTGGGAACGCGGCAGAAGCTGGAGCAGGCACTGCTGCGCCATCTGGATCAGGCCCGCAAGCTCGAGCAGCAGGGGCAAATCGCGGCGGTGGAACGGCTGTCGGCCGAATCGTCGGCAGCCAAGGCCCACGTCGAGACACTGGCCGCCCAGCGTCAGGCCGAGATCGCCGAGCTGGCGCTGGCCAATCTGGTCCAGCCATCGACCCGCTTCGAGCCCAATCAGCCGCTCTTCATCCACTCCCAGTTGCCACCGGTCGAGGCGTTTGTGCAACAGACGCTGGCCGCCCACCCAGGGTTGAAGCTGCTGGCGGCCAAACAACAACAGGCCGATGGCCTGTTGACCCTCGAGCAGGGCAAGCGGCTGCCAGAGCTGTTCCTGTTCGGCAATTACTCCTTGTATGAGCAGGACACCCTGGCGGCCAAGATGGCGCCGGACTGGCTGGTGGGCGTCGGCGTCAAGGTGCCGCTGGTCTCCCGCGATGGCCTCTCGGATACGGTGCAGGCGGCGACTACGACTCAGGTCCAGGTCAAGCAACTGCTGGCTCAACTGCGTCAGGATCTGACCCTGCTGGTGGAGAAGAGCTGGCGCGAGGCGGATCTGGCCCGCGAGCAGTATCAGGCGCTCGAGGTGACCGAGCGGCTGGCTCAGGAGAATGTGCGGCTGCGCGAGCAGGCTTTCCGCCAGGGGCTGGGCACCTCGCTGGATGTCGAGGATGCCCAGAGCAAGCTGGCCGGCGTGCTGACTCAGCGTCAGGCGGCGGCCTATCAGTATGTGGTCTGTCTGGCGCGACTGCTCACCCTCTGCGGACGTCAGGACGAATTTTCTCATTATCAGCAAAGCAACAGAATTGAGGTGGCCTCATGAGCCGAACACGGACGCAGACTCGCTTGGTTTGGCTGGTGCCGGCCCTGGTGTTCCTGACCCTGGCCCTGGCATTTGCCTGGGCCTACCGCCCAGCCAGCGAACGACTACAGGGGCAGATCGAGGCGCAGAGCTATAGC
This sequence comes from Aeromonadaceae bacterium, assembly GCA_041441555.1. GTDB lineage: Bacteria > Pseudomonadota > Gammaproteobacteria > Enterobacterales > Aeromonadaceae > Pseudaeromonas. The sequence continues at coordinate 12,152 of JASDSW010000047.1, read as the reverse complement.
GTCTCCTCCAAGGTGCCGGGGCGCATCGAAACCGTGGCGGTGAAAAAGGGGCAAACCCTGAGCAAGGGGGCGTTGGCCTTCACCATCGTCAGCCCCGAGCTGGAGGCCAAGCTGCAACAGGCGAAGGCGGGGGAGGCGGCGGCCGGCGCCCTGGCCCAAGAGGCGGAAAACGGCGCCCGAGCCCAGCAGATCGCCGCCGCCAAGGATCAATGGCTGAAGGCCAAGAGCGCGGCTCAGCTCTATCAGAAGACCTTTGCGCGCGTTGATAACCTCTATCGAGATGGCGTGGTTTCCCTGCAAAAACGGGATGAGGCACAGACGCGCGCTCAGACGGCTCAGCTGACCCAGAGTGCGGCCTGGCAGCAGTACCAGCTGGCGCTGGAGGGGGCGCGGGCCGAGCAGAAGCTGGCGGCCCGCGAGAAGGCCAAGATGGCGGCCGGGGCTGTGGCCGAGGTGCAGGCCTACACCGCCGAGCTGCAGGTTTTGAGTCCGGCGGCCGGGGAGGTGACCCAGGTCCTGTTGCAGCCTGGCGAGCTGGCGTCGCAAGGCTTCCCGGTGGTGACCCTGACCGATATGAGTGATGCCTGGGCGCTGTTTCATGTCCGCGAAGATCGGCTGAAGAATTTCCAACCGGGGCAGGAGTTCAGTGCCTACATTCCGGCGCTGGGAGAGGCGCCCTATCGCTTCCGGGTTACCCACGTCGCCGTGCTGGGAGATTTTGCCACCTGGCGGGCCACCGATAGCCAGCAGGGCTTCGATATGCGCAGCTTCGAAGTGGAGGCGCGTCCGGTCGAGCCTATTCCGCAGTTGCGGGTGGGAATGAGCGTGTTGGTGGAGCTGCCCGATGCGTGAGGGGCGGCGCTGGCGTCTGGAATGGCGGCGGCTCTGGTGCGATCCCTGGTTGCGGGCACTGGTGGGCTGGATCCCGCTGCTGTTGCTGCTCTGGGTCGGGGCTCTGTTTAACGGCGGCTTGGTGCGGGATTTGCCGGTAGGGTTGGTCGATGAGGATCACTCGTCGCTCTCACGCGCCCTGGCGCGCACTCTGGATAGCAGTCCGAGCATCCGCCTGAGTGCCGAGTACGCCTCGTTGGCGGAGGGGGCCCAGGCGCTGCGCAATGGCGAGATTTACGGTCTGCTGCTGTTGCCGCGCGAGCTGGAAAAACAGGTGCGGCAGGGGCGTCAACCGGGAGTGAACCTGTTTTATAGCGGCCAGATGCTGCTGGTCGGACGCCTGCTCAGTAGCGGCGTTCAGCAGACGCTGGGGGCCTCGGCGGCGCAACTGGGCATCTTGCGGAGCCTGGTCAGCCGCCCGGTGCCATTGGCCGCCGCCGGTGAGGCGGTGCCCGTGATGAGCCAACTGACCTCGCTGTATAACCTCAGTGGTAACTACGGCCAGTTTCTGCTGGCCGGCATGGTCCCGGCGTTGTGGCAGATCCTGATCCTGGTGGCGACCATCAGCCACTTCACCCAGCGTTTGCGGCGGCGAGGCTTGCAGCGGGCGCTGCGTGTGACCCCCTGGCGGACCCTGGCCCGCCTGTTGTTGCCCCTGTTGCTCATCTATTGGGGCTGGGGGCTGGTGCTGTGGGGGCTGCTGGTGACCTGGTTCGGCTGGCCCATGGTGGGTAGTTGGGGCTTGCTGCTGCTCGGGCAGGGGCTGACGGTGCTGGCCTGTCTGGCGATGGGGGCGCTGCTGTACGGACTGACCCGGGATGGCGCCCGGGCCATGAGTCTGGCGGCCGGCTATTCGGCTCCGGCGTTCGCCTTCATGGGGGTGACCTTTCCGACCAGCGACATGGATCTCCTGGCGCAAGGGTGGCGGGCGTTGCTGCCGGTGTCGCACTACGCCGAGCTACAGATCGGCCAGGCCAGTCTCGGCCTGCTGGGAGCGGCGGCCTGGCTGCCGCTGGCGGCCTTGCTGGGCTTTGTGTTGGTGTGGCCATTGGTGGTCGTGCTCTTGCGGAGGACTCGCCATGACTGAGCTGTGGCGAGTGTGGGGTCAGGAGTGCCGGGCGCTGTTGGCCGATCGGGCGCTGCTGCTGACCCTGTTCGGCGGCATTCTGTTTTATGCTTACCTCTATCCGCTGCCCTACAGCCATCAGGTGGCGCGTCAGTTGCCGGTGCTGCTGGTGGATGAGGATGACAGCCTGCTCTCCCGGCGCCTGGCCTTCATGGCCGATGCCACGCCCCAGCTGCAACTGGTAGGCCGTGCCCACACCCTGAGCGAGGCGGAGTCGCGCATCCGTCACGGCGAGGCCAAGGGGTTGCTGCTCATTCCGCGGCACTTCTATCGCGATGTGCGGCTGGGGCGCACCGTGACCCTGGGGTTTGCCGGCGATGGCGCCTACTACCTGATCTATGGGGCGATCGCCGAAGGGTTGAGCTCGGCGGCGACGACCCTGGGGGCGCAGATCCGCATCTCGCGCCTGCTGGCGCAGGGGCAGGTCACGCCGGCCGCCAAGGTCCAGTGGCGCCCCTTCGCCATCCTGGCGGAGCCGGTCTTCAACCGCCCCCTGGGCTATCAGCAGTATGTGGTGCCGGCGGTGTTCCTGTTTATCCTGCACCAGACCCTGCTCATCGGTCTGGGGCTGCGCGGAGCCTCGGATCATCAGCTGCGGCAGGCGGGCCTCGGCTGTTCCGGGAAGGTCTGGCCGCGGCAGTTGGCGCGCACCCTGCTGTTCATGGGGATCTACCTGGGCTTCACCCTCTTCTATCTGGGTCCCTGTCTGGCCTGGTATGGCCTCAACCGCCTGGCGGATCCCCTGCAACTGCTCGGCTTCCTGCTGCCCTTCTTCCTGGCGGCGAGCCAACTGGGCCTTATTTTTGGCAGCTATCTCACCCGCCGGGAGATGGCGACGCCCATCATCATCCTCTCGTCCCTGCCGCTGCTGTTTGCGACCGGATTCATCTGGCCGCAGGAGATGTTGCCCTGGCCCATCCAGGGGGTGATGAGTCTGCTGCCGGCCACGCCGGGGATCCTCGGCAGCTTGCGCCTGAATGGCATGGGCGCCGATTGGTCGGCGGTCTCCAGCTTCTGGGGACAGATGTGGTTGCAGGCGCTCGGCTATGGCCTGCTGGCCTGGTGGCGCTTGCGCAGTCTGGCTCGGTCTCGGTCCTCGGGCAGCTAAAAACATCAAGGCCAGTCGCTGTGACTGGCCTTGATGGGATGGATCGAGTTGGCGTGCCAGGGCTCAGCGCTTGACGCCCGAGAGGCGGCACCACTCCTCGCGTACCGCGGTCGGCTCCATGTCGAACCACTGACCGTAGATCTGCTCGAGCTCCACCGCCTGGGTTTCCAGCACCCCGGAGAGGGCCAGCAAACCGCCCGGGCGCACCAGCTCGTTCATCAAGGGGGCCAGCTCGCGCAGCGGACCGGCCAGGATGTTGGCCACCAGAATATCGGCTTGCAGCGCCTTGGGTTGATCCTCGGGCAGGAACAGCTCCAGCTGCTCGGCCACACCGTTGCGCTCGGCATTGTCACGGCTGGCCTGGATGGCTTGCGGATCGATGTCGATGCCGATGACCCGGGCGGCGCCGAGTTTCAGGGCGGCGATGGCCAGGATGCCGGAGCCACAACCGAAGTCGACCACCGTCTTGCCGGTCAGATCGATGCCATCGAGCCACTGCAGGCAGAGTGCCGTGGTCGGATGGGTGCCGGTGCCGAAGGCCAGTCCCGGATCCAGCATGACGTTGACGGCGTTCGGGTCCGGCACGTCACGCCAGCTCGGGCAGATCCACAACCGCTCGCCAAACTGCATCGGGTGGAAGTGATCCATCCATTCGCGCACCCAATCCTTGTCTTCGAGCTGCTCCACCTTGTAGGGCATCTGCTTGCCGAAGTGACGCTGGAAGAAGGCGATGATGGGAGCCGGATCGGTTTCTGCATCAAACAGCCCGGTCACCAGGGTCTCGCCCCACAGCTTGGTCTCGCCCGGCAGGGGTTCGTAAACCGGGTTGTCCTGGGCGTCCATGTAGGTAACGGCCTGGGCGCCTTGGCCCATCAGCATGTTACTGAGTTTGTTGGCGGTTTTGGCGGTGGCGTAGAGCCTGATCTGTATCCACGGCATGGCGGTTCACTGTCTTGATTAAATTAACGCGCGGATTGTAACACAGCGCAGGGGCCGACGCTCAGCGCACGATGAAGGGGGCGATCTGCAGCTCGCGCGGCTGCAGGTCCAGCGACTGACGGGCGGCCAGCAACTGGATTTTCTCATCCAGCTGAACGGCGATGGGGCCGATCAGCAGCTGCAGCTTGTGGCTGTCGAGCTCGAAGCGGGTGATGACGCCGAGCCGTTGCAGCGCAGCCTCATCGAGCAGGGCCGGATTTTCAACCTCGACCGTCAGGTAGGTGAGGGTGGCCGTCATGCTGATGAGGTTGCCGATGCCGCCCAGCGCCTTGAGATAACCCACCGCCAGCAGGCTCAGATCCGAGGAGGCGTGGTGGTTGCGATCCGCCTCGGTCGCCAGCTCCCTCTCCCAACTCAAGGGTTGGAGCGGGAACAGCTTCAGACAGAGCTGACAGCCAAAGGCGTACAGCAGCAGGGTGATGGCGCCGAGGGTATAAAACTGCAGGGGATCCCGCTGCAGCTCCGGACTCCACAACACGCTCAGATCGCCGGCCAGATGGGGAATGGCAAAGCGGATCGCGATGACCTGGCAGAAGGCCATCAAAAAACCGGCCAGCAGGGCATAGGTCAGGAACAGCGGCAGCGACAGGAACAGCAGGGCGAGCACCAGCGGGGCGGTGGCACCGGTGATCCAGCCGCTGAGGGCCAGCAGCAGGGAAAGCCCGATCACCGAGTGACGGCGGCGGGCCGGGGCATAGCGCAGCAGTGCCAGGGCCATGCCCGGCAGGCCGAAGATCTGCACCGCATAGTGGGCCGAGAGAAAGCTCAGCTGTGGCTGGCTCAGGGCGGCGCCTCGCTCGGCCTGCAGCAAGGGATGAAACACCTCGTTCAGGCCGAATGGTGTCAGCAGTTGGTAGATGAAGCCGAGGGCAAAGCCCTGCTCCGGATTCACCAGCCAGCGAGCTCCCAGGCGTAGTAATTCCGGCTCCAGCCAACCATACAGCCCGGCCAACGGAAAGGCCAAAACCAGGGCAATGAAGCTGTTGAGGATCAGCACGATGGCCGACCCCTTGAAGGAGTGCAACAGCGGCGGCAGCCGCAGGCGTGCCAGACGCGGATAGCACAGGGCGGCACCGAGCCCGGCCACCAGGGCGCAACCGATCTGGGCGTGGCGCAACTCCGGCGCCTGCATCTGCAGGATGGAGGAGAGGATGAGATAGCCGACGGCGGCGTTCATCGCCTGTTGCCCTTGGGCCTCGGGTTGCAGGGCGCAAGCCAACTGGATGGCGATGATGAGCGGCAGGGTGTCAAACAGGGTCTGCCCTGCGGTCAGCAGCACGACTCCGAGCAGCGACTGGCTCTGACCGAGAAAACAGAAAAGAGAGGCCAAGGGCATCAGGGCGACAGGCAACAGCAGGTATCCTGCCAGACCGTGTTGACGGCGCAAATGGGCTCTCCTTGAGAAGATAAAATGTGATGTGGCGCACATTCTACCCGAGGCGGCCGTCAAAATGATAGGGGAGAGTTTCGTTTTGGCCCCATTTTCTGGGATGGGGCCAGCCCGTTGGCTCAGGGCAGCAGCAGGTGCAGCGCTTGCTGACTCTCCCCGCAGGCCTTCGCTAGCAAGAGCTCGGCCAGTTGCCGGTAGCTCTGTTCGTCGATCCGGTAGTGATGTCCGGCCGCCTGAAACTCGGTCTTACCAAACTCGCGGCCGAGGGGGCCAAAGCTAGCAAAGCCGGGGAGCCAGCCTTTGGTTTCGGCGCCATACAGAGGCCAAAATGCCTGCAGGGGGAGGCGCTCGGCACGACCATCGATTTCGACACTCACTCCTTGGCTCTCATCGGCCAGCCAACGCAGTGTGGCCTCGGCGCAGGCTTGATAGTAGTGATCGAGCGGTTCCCCGGGTTCGGTACTGCGGGGGGCGCAGAGGTTGGGCGGCAGAGGGGTTGGCGCTGTTGGCCAGCTTGTCACCTGTTGCTTGAGCCAGCCTTCATAGGGATCGGAAAATAAGCCATCGTGATAGATCGGGGTGACGTGGGATGGCGTGCTCATATCCTGGATGTGGTGCAGCAATCGCCCGATCAGCTCGTAGCGCTCATCCTCTGTGCTCCGGCGCAGTTGATCCTGCAACGCCTGGACGCGCCCCCGCGAGTCGAGATGAGGCCAGCTCAAGCTGGGCATCTTTTCGTTGCTGCGAAAGAAGTGCCAATTGCTGATGCGTTGTCCGCTTGGTGCATCCTCTATGTCGCTGCCGACGATAATCGCCTCCTGCTGGGCTGTGGTGAGCGGTGAATGGTTGGGGTTCTGTTGGCTGAACTGCCGCAGGGCGGCTGCGGTGATTTGGCGGTGCTGGCATGGGTACATGGTGAGGCTCCAGATTTGCAGGCTACCTCCTCATGGTAGTGGTCGGATTTCGTATCGTCACCGGAAAATGTCTCAATTGGTTCTTCTTGTTTTCCCGGACGGCGATTGGGTTGCCAAGGGGCGGGCTTCGGGCTAAGGTCTGCCCGCCTTTCTCCGTTGAGTAGCCGATTGATGAGCCTGAAGATCCTGCGCCGCCCCCACGTCGATGATTCCCACCTGCCAGCCGATTTGCCTGCCCGTCTGCGGCAGATCTATGCCAGCCGGGGGGTTCGCTCGGCGCGCGAGCTGGAGAAGAGTACCCAGGCCTTGCTGCCACCGAGTGGCCTCAAGGGGCTGGAGGCCGCTCTGAGCCTGCTGGAGACGGCCCTGCGGCAGCAGCAGCGGGTGCTCATCGTCGGGGACTTCGATGCCGATGGCGCCACCAGCTCGGCGCTTTGTGTCTTGGCGCTGCGCGCCATGGGGTGTTGGCAGGTCGATTTTCTGGTGCCCAACCGCTTCGAATACGGCTACGGCCTGTCGCCCGAGATTGTCGAGCTGGCAGCGACGCGCGGCACCGAGCTGCTGGTCACCGTCGACAACGGCATCTCCAGTCTGAGCGGGGTGGCGGCGGCTCAGGCCGCCGGGATGAAGGTGCTGGTCACCGACCACCATCTGCCGGGCCCCGAGTTGCCGTCGGCCGATGCCATCATCAATCCGAACCAGGCCGATTGCGGCTTCGGCTCCGGCAATCTGGCCGGTGTCGGGGTCGCCTTCTACCTGATGGCGGCCCTCTGCTCCCATCTGCAACGCCAGGGCTGGTTCAGCCAAAGCGGCATCACGCCGCCGAAGATCGCCGACTTTCTCGATCTGGTGGCGCTGGGCACCGTCGCCGACGTGGTGGCGCTGGATGCCAACAACCGCATCCTGGTGCATCAGGGGCTGCAGCGGATCCGCGCCGGCAAGTGTCGTCCCGGCATTCGCGCCCTGTGCGAAGTGGCCAAGCGCGAGTTGGCCCAGCTGACGGCCAGCGATCTGGGCTTCTTTCTCGGTCCGCGTCTGAATGCGGTGGGGCGACTGGATGACATGTCGCTCGGGGTCGCTTGTCTGCTCTGCGACGATCTGACGCTGGCGCGCCAGATCGCCAGCCAGATGGATGGCCTGAATCAGGAGCGCAAGGCCATCGAGCAGAGCATGCAGAGCGAGGCGCTGGCCGGTCTCGGCTCCTTGCTGGAGGATGGCCGCGAGTTGCCGTCCGGTCTGGTGCTCTACCATCCAGACTGGCACCAGGGGGTGGTGGGGTTGGTTGCCTCACGGATCAAGGAGCGATTCCACCGCCCGGTGATCGCCTTTGCCGAAGCCAGCGACTACGAGCTCAAAGGCTCAGGCCGCTCGATCCCCGGCTTGCACCTGCGCGATGCCCTGGAGCGGCTGGACAGCCAGCATCCTGGGCTGATCCGCAAGTTCGGCGGCCACGCGATGGCTGCCGGTTTGACCCTGGAGAAGAGTCAGCTGGCGGCTTTTGAGCAGCACTTTTCGGCCCTGGTGAGCGACTGGCTGACTCCAGAGCTGCTGACCGGCCACTGGTTGTCCGATGGTGAACTGGGCGCCGAGGAGTTCAACCTGGGGTTGGCCGAACAGCTGCGGCAGGCGGGCCCCTGGGGGCAGGCGTTTCCGGAGCCCTGCTTTGACGGCAAGTTCCGCCTGCTCTCCCAACGTCTGGTGGGGGGCAAGCATCTGAAGATGCAGGTGCAGGCCGAAGCCGGTGGCCCGGAGCTGGATGCCATCGCCTTCAATGTCGATCTGGCGGTATGGCCCGATGCGTCCATCCAGTGGGTCGAGCTGGGCTACCGTCTGGATATCAACGAGTGGCGCGGCAACCGGAGCGTCCAGTTGGCGGTCAGCCTGCTCTCGCCCCTGTAGTGATACCGGCGGATCGTCCCGCCGGGCCCGTTGCTGATGGGTTGCCTTAGAGCAACTGCTGCAGTCGGTAGAGCGCCTCCAGCGCCTGGCGCGGGGTCAGGCTATCGGGCTCCAGATCCTGCAACAGGGTGACGGCCGGATGTTCGGGGGCGAGGATCGGCGCCGTAACATGGGCTGGCTCCATGCCAGCCGCGTGTGCCGTGCCGCCGGGCTCTGGCGTGCCGGATTGCTCCAGCTCATGCAGCTTCTGCCGGGCGCGCTGGATGACCGATTTGGGCACCCCCGCCAAGGCGGCCACCTGCAGTCCGTAAGAGCGACTGGCCGCCCCCTCCTGAACCGCATGCATGAAGGCGATGCCGTCACCATGCTCCACCGCATCCAGATGCACGTTGGCCAGGTGGCTCAACTGACTCGGCAACTGGGTCAGCTCGAAATAGTGGGTGGCAAACAGGGTGAAGGCGCCGCGGCTGGCCAGCTGTTCGGCGCAGGCCCAGGCCAGCGACAGACCGTCGTAGGTGCTGGTGCCGCGGCCAATCTCGTCCATCAGCACCAGACTCTGCTCGGTGGCGTTGTGCAGTATGTTGGCCGTCTCGGTCATCTCGACCATGAAGGTGGAGCGGCCGGAGGCCAGATCGTCCGAGGCGCCGATGCGGGTGAAGATCCGATCGATGGGGCCGATGCGGGCGCTGTCGGCCGGCACAAACGAGCCGATATGGGCCAGCAGGGCGATCAGTGCCGTCTGGCGCATGTAGGTGGATTTACCCCCCATGTTGGGCCCGGTGATGATCAGCATGCGCCGCTGCGGATGCAGATCGATGGGGTTGGCGATGAAGGGGTCACTCAGCACCTGCTCGACCACCGGATGGCGGCCGTTTTCGATATGGATCTCGGGCTGTTCGCTCAGTTGGGGACGGCAGTAGTTCAGGGTCTGGGCCCGCTCGGCCAGATTGTTCAGCACATCCAGCTCGGCGATGGCGGCCGCAGATTGCTGCAGCGACGCCAGATGGGGCAGCAACTGATCCAGCAGTGCCTCATAGAGCTGCTTCTCCAACGCCAGGGCGCGACTCTGGGCGGTCAGCGCCTTGTCCTCATAGGCCTTGAGCTCCGGAATGATGTAGCGCTCGTTGTTCTTCAGCGTCTGACGGCGGATGTAATCGGCGGGTACCAGATGGCTGTTGGCTCGGGTCACATCGATATAGAAGCCGTGCACCTTGTTGTAATCCACCTTCAGGGTGCTGATGCCGGTGCGTTCGCGCTCGCGCAGCTCCAACTGCTGCAGGTAGTCGGTGGCACCGGCGGCCAGGGAGCGAAGCTCATCCAGGGAGGCATCATAGCCGGGGGCAATGACGCCGCCGTCGCGGATCACCACGGGGGGCGTCTCGACCACGGCGCGCTCCAGCAGGGCACAAAGTTCGGGGAAGCTGCTCGCCCGCTCGGCCAGCAGTTGCAACGCCTCGTTCTGCAGCGGCGCCAGCAACGCCTGCAGGGCGGGCAGTTGCTGGAAGGCGTGGCGCAAACGGCTCAGATCCCGGGGACGAGCCGAGCGCAGCGCCAGCCGCGCCAGAACCCGCTCCATGTCGCCAATCTGTCGCAGCAGCGGGGCCAGTTCCGCCATCAGCTCCTGCTCAATGAGCTCAGCAATCACCTGTTGCCGATTGAGCAGCTGCGGCCGATTGCGCGAAGGCTGATGGATCCAGCGCTTGAGCAGGCGGCTGCCCATCGGTGTGGCGGTGGCATCGAGCACCTGGGCCAGGGTGTTTTCCACGCCGCCGGCCAAATTTTGTGTCAGCTCCAGATTCCGGCGGGTGGCGGCATCCAGCACTATCATCTGCTCGGTCTGCTCCAGTCGAATGGCGCGGATATGGGGCAGGGCGGTACGCTGAGTGTCCTTGACGTACTGCATCAGGCAACCGGCGGCACACAGGGCGGTCTTGGCCGACTCGACGCCAAAGCCGATCAGATCGCGGGTGCCGAACTGCTGACAGAGCAGATGATGGGCGGTGGCAAACTCGAACTCCCACTCGGCGCGGCGGCGCAACCCCTTGCGCGAGCCGAGCAACGCCAAGTGCGCGAAGGATTCCGGATAGAGCAGTTCGGCGGGATCCAGCCGCTGCAACTCGGCCAAGAGAGTCTCTTCGGCTGGAAACTGGTTGATGCTGAAACGACCGGAGCTGATATCCAGCACCGCCAGACCAAACTGCTGGCCGTCGTGGTAGAGGGAGCCGATCAAGTTGTCGCGGCGTTCACTCAGCAGCGCCTCATCGGTGACGGTCCCCGGGGTGACAATCCGCACCACCTGCCGCTCGACCGGCCCCTTGCTCAGGGCCGGATCGCCGATCTGCTCGCAGATCGCTACCGACTCGCCGAGCTGTACCAACTTGGCCAGATAGCCTTCGACGGCGTGATAGGGGACCCCCGCCATCGGGATCGGCGTGCCAGCCGACTGACCACGCTTGGTCAGCGAGATATCCAGCAGTTGCGAGGCCTTGCGCGCATCCTCGTAGAACAGCTCGTAGAAGTCGCCCATGCGATAGAACAGCAAGACATCCGGGTGTTGCGCCTTCAATCCCAAATATTGCTGCATCATTGGTGTGTGTTGCTCGATATTTTTGTTGTTCATCAAGCGCTTAACCTTTTAATTGTTTTGTAAATCAATGAATTGCATGCTTGATGGCGACTCATTATGTATCTGATTGTCTCAAGCTATCTCGCTGCATCCTAACAATAAGCGTAGGTCAAAGCGTAGGTTGTTGATGGTTTCTGGTGCGTAAACACGATAACCTACGCTTCATGAAAGAGTGATTCAGTTTACTGAGGAGTACGGCATGTCGGGGCGTCAGAATAGCAAACCGCTTTCTTACAAAGCAATTGAAGCCATGAAGCCGGGAGACAAGGATAAAGCTGATATCGGTGAGTATCGAGGTTTGCGTGTCAGCTGCGGTCGAACCGGCAAAAAAAGCTTCTATTATCGCTATAACGATCCAGCAAATCCTCGCAAGCAAAAGCAGATAACGCTGGGGGTATTTCCGATCCTTACGCTTGAACAAGCCCGGATCCGGCTCAAAGAGCTCAAGTTGATGCGTCACCAAGGCCTGTGTCCTGCAACGGAGTTGGCTACTGAGCTGCAGATCCAGAAGACACAAGCCGTTGAGACTGCCGAAGCAAAACCATTCACAGTACGAGATGTCGTCGAGCTATATCTTGGTGAGTACATCGAGGATCACTGGTCATCCACCGGAGAGTTAATCCGAGGTGCCAGGAAACCAAAAGGTCAGGCTGAGGCTCGGCGCACACTCTGTACCGATGTGTATTGTGACCTGGGTGATAGGGAGGCCATTTCAATCTCAGCTCAGGACATCAGCAATCTGGTGTTGAAAATCGTGGGCCGTGGGGCCAATGTTCAAGCTGGAAACGTACTGCGCGAGCTCGGTTCTGCTTATGACTACGCGATTGGCTCGGGCCGGTTGCCAGATGATTTCGTCAACCCAACGATCAATGCCAAGAAGAAGCTCAAAATGACGAGGCTTCGCCTGACCAGCCAGAAGGCAACCCGAGTTTTCGATGATGAAGAGTTACGACGATTTTTGCAGTGGCTACCCGACTCAGCATATCCACTAGGGAGGGTGCGAATAAGCGGGGAAATTCTTCTCGGCTGACTCAGTCATTTCATTTTTTCCTGTTTGAGCCGTTTTTTCTCCCGTAAATGCCTTGAATCAGCCTATTTAGACTGTTTCTTCGCCATTTCAGGCGTTATTCCCAGTTTTTAGTGCGATCTCTCCCACTGACGTATCATTTGGTCCACCCTAAACAGGTTGGCCAGGGTGA
>JASDSW010000046.1:26218-75651 GCA_041441555.1 Aeromonadaceae bacterium | reverse complement strand
AGCCCCCTTCTAGGGGGCTAATCAATGCCACCTGCTATGCAGGTGGATTTTTACTTCTCCGGCGCTAAAACCGCGTATCTTGGTATCCATCGCTTGTGATCGTTCATGATTCGATTAAGATTTTTTGTCAGTTCTATGGCTGGGAGCCCGATGTGATGAAAAAGTGGTGGATTGGTGGTGTGGCGGTCTTGTTGGTGGCGGCGTGTGCAACGTCGCCGACTGGGCGTAAGCAGTTGATCCTGTTTGGGGATGGAGAGGTCGCCCAGCTGGGCTTGACTTCTTTTGAAGAGCTGAAAAAGCAGGAAAAGATTTCCAGCGATAAGAAGCTGACCCGCTACGTGCAGTGCGTTGCTGATGCCGTGGTGCATGAAATTCCGGCCAGCTATAAAACCAGTGCTACCGATTGGCAGGTGGTTTTATTTGATTCGGATGAGGTGAACGCCTTTGCCCTGCCGGGGGGGCGCATTGGGGTCTATACCGGGTTGTTCAAGGCGGTCAAGAATCAGGATCAACTGGCTGCCGTGCTGGGCCATGAGGTGTCACACGTGCTGGCGCGACACTCCAATGAGCGCCTCTCCCAGTCGCAGTTGGCCAATGTAGGGATGGTGGTGGCCGATACGGCGCTAGGCGATTCGCAGATGCGTCAACCGGCGATGGCCGCGCTGGGGTTAGGGACTCAGGTTGGCATCTTGCTGCCCTATGGCCGGGTGCAGGAGTCCGAAGCCGATGTTCTTGGCTTGCAGTTGATGGCCTCTGCCGGATTTAAGCCAGAGCAGGCGATTGATTTGTGGCGCAACATGGCGGCCATCACCAAAGGCAAAACGCCTCCCGAGTTTCTCTCGACGCACCCCTCAAGCGATAGCCGCATCAATGAGCTGCAAAAGCAGCTGACGGTGGTAGCTCCCTTCTATGCCAAGGCGCAGGAGTTGGGTCGTAAGCCGCAATGCCAGAACTAAAGATCCGGCCGGCCCTGGTTGCAGATGCCGCCGAAATTGCGTTGGTACAGCATGAAAGCTGGATGAAGGCCTACGCAACCCTGTTGCCGAAAGGATTTCCGCTCCGCAGCGAAGGCGAGCGGATTTCGATCTGGCAGGAGCGGATTTCGGAGCACCCTTGTCATACCTTGCTGGCCGAACAGGATGGCGCTCTGGTCGGGTTTTTATATTGGATACCGGAGTCGTCACACCGGGCGATGCTTCGCTCCCTCTATCTGCATCCATTTTTCTGGCGGCAGGGGATCGGATCGCATCTGTTGCAACAAGCCCTGGAGGACATGCGTCGAGATGGTATCCGGCGCGTCGGACTCTGGGTGTTGGTCAACAATCGACGCGCGGAGCGCTTCTATCTGAGCCAAGGCTTTCATTATGACGGCCAGCTCCAGAGCCAGCCGCTGGGGCCTGGCACCTATCAACAGCGCCACATGCTCAAGGTGCTGTAATGGGCGGCGAGGGTGGGCATCCGGAGGAAATCTGCTATGATGCCGGACCATTATTTTTGCTATATGCCCACCCAACTGGAGTATCCATGAGCCTATTTCAAACCACAGAGCAAAAAGCCAGCTACGGTATCGGTCGTCAGATCGGTGATCAATTGGCCCAACAATCGTTCGATGGCCTGGATCTCGCCGCCGTCAAACAAGGCATCGAAGATGCCGTCCTGGGTAACGATTTTGCCGTGAGTCATGAGGCGATTGGTGAAGCTTTTGAAGAGATCACCGCCAAGCTCGAAGCGGCCGAGCGCGAGCTTTCCGCCGCTGCCCGCGCCGAAGGCGAGGCCTACCTGACCAGCAATGCCGCCCGTAGCGACGTGGTGGTCACGGATTCAGGTCTGCAGTACGAAGTGCTGAGCGCTGGTGATGGCGCCAAGCCGGCCAAGAGTGACAAGGTCCGAGTTCATTATCACGGCACCTTCCCGGATGGCCGCGTGTTCGACAGTTCGGTGACTCGGGGCCAGCCCGCCGAGTTCCCGGTAACCGGCGTGATTGCTGGTTGGGTCGAGGCGCTGCAACTGATGACGGTTGGCTCCAAGTGGAAGCTGACTATTCCGCACCACCTGGCCTATGGCGAGCGCGGTGCCGGCTCCATCCCGCCGTTCTCCACCCTGGTGTTTGAAGTCGAGCTGTTGGACATCCTCTAACGCAGATTTGCAAAAGGCCGGAGTTTTCCGGCCTTTTTTATGGAAGCTTTTCAAATGGTCAGTCCTCTGGTTACACTGCCCGACCAGGCATGATTAGGAGTAAACAGATATGGAAAATCAGGTTCGCATCGCTCTCGTCGGTTGTAATGGCCGTATGGGAAAGATCCTGCTGGAGGCGATTGCCAACAACCCGGCCGCCCGCTTGACGGCTGCCACCGAACGCCCTGGCTCCGCGGTCATCAGCCTGGATGTGGGGGAGCTTAACGGGCTCGGTACCCTGGGGGTGCGGATCACCGACGATCTGCAGTCCGTGGTAAATGATTTTGACATCATCATCGATTTTACCCGCCCCGAGCCGACGCTGGCCCATCTACAGCTGGCGCAGCAGTACGGCAAGCGCATCGTCATAGGCACTACTGGTTTTGATGATGCCGGCAAGGAGGCCATCCGTCAGGCTTCCGAGCAGATGGGAATTGTGTTCGCCTCGAACTACAGCGTCGGTGTCAACCTGGTCTTCAAGTTGCTGGAGCAGGCCGCCAAGGTGATGGGGGAGTACACCGATATCGAGATCATCGAAGGGCACCATCGACACAAGGTCGATGCGCCATCGGGTACCGCTCTGAGCATGGGGGAAGTGGTTGCCAAGACGCTGGGCCGTGATCTGAAGAGCTGTGCCGTGTATGGCCGCGAGGGGATCACCGGGGAGCGCGAGCGCAGCACCATCGGATTCTCGACCATCCGGGCAGGCGATCTGGTCGGCGAACATACCGTCATGTTTGCCGATATCGGCGAGCGGGTGGAGATCACCCATAAAGCCTCGAATCGTCTGACCTTCGCCAACGGCGCGGTGCGCGCGGCGGTATGGTTGGCCGAGCAACCGGCAGGGCTATACGACATGCAGGATGTCCTCGCGTTGAAATAGAAAAACCGCCGTCAGGCGGTTTTTTTTGCATCGGATTTGGCTGCGACGCTTTGACGCGTCCAAGAGGTGTCTCCAGGTTCTAGGAACGATGGGAGATGGTCCGCTCCATAACAGGGTTGTGAATTTTTATCACTTTGTTTTCTGGTTGCTGTTTTTGATGTCTTCTTGGCTAATATTCGATTTTTTTCTTATGTTTTACTTTCGACGTACAAAGTAATTTTTCTTTTTTATCATGGTGTTTTGGTTTGTTTTGTAATTTTTACTAATTTTCAGTGCTCGTCTTTGTGTATAAACGTTTTTCATGGATTTTAGTGCATTAATTGAGGCCTGTTGTGGCTTTATTTTGAGAATATATGCACCAATAAAGCATTTATTTTCTTTGTCTGTCGATTGGGGGTTGTAAAGATATCCGGTTCAGGTAAAATACGCCCAATTTGCCCGGTATGGCATGCTTGATAGTGAAAAATCAGGCGTTCATGGATTTTCGACGGCGAAATCACTCAAGAATCACGAAATTGGAGGTCGTCTTGACTCATTCTGCCTTACTCGTGTTGGAAGATGGCACGATATTCAAGGGCGTTTCAATTGGCGCTGAAGGTTGTTCCGTTGGAGAGGTGGTATTTAATACCTCGATGACGGGATATCAGGAGATCCTCACTGACCCTTCTTATTCCCGTCAAATTGTCACCCTCACTTATCCCCACATCGGCAACACCGGCACCAACAGCGAAGACGAAGAATCCCCAAGCGTTCATGCTCAAGGCCTCATCATTCGTGATCTCCCCCTCGTTGCTTCCAGCTTCCGCTCTCAAGAAACCCTCTCTGAATACCTCAAGCGCCAGAATGTTGTTGGCATCGCGGATATCGATACCCGCAAGCTGACCCGTATTCTGCGTGAGAAGGGGGCTCTGGCCGGTTGCATCATGACGGGTAAAGAGCTGGATGAAGCGCAAGCGCTGGCCAAGGCCAAGGCGTTCCCGGGTCTCAAGGGGATGGATCTGGCCAAGGAAGTGACCGTTTCGGAAGCTTACGAATGGACCGAAGGCAGCTGGCAACTGGGCAAGGGGCACACCAGCCCGGCCGAGTATCCATACCATGTCGTGGCTTATGACTTCGGCGCCAAGCGCAACATACTGCGCATGCTAGCCGATCGCGGTTGCCGCCTGACCGTTGTGCCTGCCAAGACAACGGCCGCCGAGGTGCTGGCCATGAATCCGGACGGCATCTTCCTCTCTAACGGACCAGGCGATCCTGCTCCGTGCGACTACGCGATTGCCGCCATTCAAGAGTTCCTGAAGACCGAGATCCCGGTGTTCGGCATCTGCCTGGGTCACCAACTGCTGGGTCTGGCCTCCGGTGCCAAGACCGTCAAGATGAAATTTGGTCACCACGGTGGCAACCACCCGGTGAAGGATCTGGATCGCAACGTGGTGATGATCACCAGCCAAAACCACGGTTTTGCCGTAGACGAGGCAACCTTGCCGGCGAACCTGCGAGCCACCCACAAGTCGCTGTTTGATGGTTCGCTGCAAGGCATTCATCGCACCGACAAACCGGCGTTCAGCTTCCAGGGGCACCCGGAGGCGAGCCCGGGGCCGCATGATGCCGCACCGCTGTTTGACCATTTTATCGAGCTCATCAAGAAGTACCGCGCATAAGGAGTAGGGTAGAGTCATGCCAAAACGTACAGACCTTAAAAGCATCCTGATCCTGGGCGCAGGCCCTATCGTCATCGGTCAGGCTTGCGAATTTGACTACTCTGGCGCCCAAGCCTGTAAAGCCCTGCGTGAAGAGGGTTATCGCGTCATCCTGGTGAACTCCAACCCGGCCACCATCATGACCGACCCGGAAATGGCCGATGCCACCTATATCGAGCCGATCACCTGGGAAGTCGTTCGCGAAATCATCAAGAAAGAGCGCCCGGATGCGGTACTGCCGACCATGGGTGGTCAGACTGCGCTGAACTGCGCCCTGGAATTGGAAAAACACGGCGTGCTGGCCGAGTTCGGCGTACAGATGATCGGTGCTACCGCCGATGCCATCGACAAGGCCGAAGACCGCCGTCGTTTCGATGTTGCCATGCGCAGCATTGGTCTGGAGTGTCCGCGTGCCGGTATCGCCCATAACATGGACGAAGCCTGGGAGGTTCAGAAGAAGGTTGGATTCCCCTGTATCATCCGTCCATCCTTTACCATGGGTGGTTCTGGCGGTGGTATCGCCTACAACCCGGAAGAGTTCGTCGAAATCTGCGAACGTGGTCTGGATCTGTCTCCGACCAAGGAATTGCTGATCGATGAATCCCTGATCGGCTGGAAAGAGTATGAGATGGAAGTGGTGCGGGATCGTAACGATAACTGCATCATCGTCTGCTCCATCGAAAACTTCGACCCCATGGGCGTGCACACCGGCGACTCCATCACGGTTGCCCCGGCCCAGACCCTGACCGACAAGGAATACCAGCTGATGCGTAACGCCTCCATGGCGGTACTGCGTGAAATCGGCGTGGAAACCGGCGGCTCCAACGTCCAATTTGGTATCAACCCGAAGGATGGCCGTATGGTCATCATCGAGATGAATCCGCGGGTATCCCGCTCCTCGGCACTGGCCTCCAAAGCCACTGGTTTCCCGATCGCCAAGGTTGCGGCCAAGCTGGCCATCGGGTACACCCTAGATGAGCTGATGAACGACATCACCGGCGGCAAGACCCCGGCATCGTTCGAGCCTTCTATCGACTATGTGGTCACCAAGGTGCCACGTTTCAACTTTGAAAAGTTTGCCGGTGCCAATGACCGTCTGACCACTCAGATGAAGTCGGTCGGCGAAGTCATGGCCATCGGTCGTAACTTCCAGGAGTCATTGCACAAGGCCCTGCGTGGTCTGGAGACAGGCAAGACTGGCTTCGATCCTATGGTCGATGCCAAGGATCCGGAAAGCTTCTCCCGTATTAGCCACGAACTGCAGAACGCGGGCGCGGATCGGATTTGGTACATCGCCGATGCGTTCCGGGCTGGTCTCTCCGTGGAAGGTATCTTCAAGCTGACCAAGATTGACCCCTGGTTCCTGGTGCAGATCGAAGAGATCGTCAAGCTCGAAGAGAAGGTGATGGAAGGCGGCATGCTGTCGCTGACACCGGAATTCCTGCGTGTCCTCAAGCGCAAGGGTTTTGCCGATGCGCGCCTGGGCAAGCTGCTGGGCGTAGCGGAAGGCGAGGTGCGCAAGCTGCGCCACAAACACAACATTCTGCCGGTCTACAAGCGGGTGGATACCTGTGCCGCCGAGTTTGCGACCAACACCGCCTACATGTACTCCACCTACGATGAAGAGTGCGAAGCTGCGCCGACCAACCGTGACAAGATCATGGTGCTGGGTGGCGGCCCGAACCGGATCGGCCAGGGTATCGAGTTTGACTACTGCTGCGTACATGCGGCGCTGGCGCTGCGCGAAGATGGTTACGAAACCATCATGGTCAACTGTAACCCGGAAACTGTCTCTACCGATTATGACACTTCCGACCGTCTCTACTTTGAGCCGGTGACGCTGGAAGATGTGCTGGAAATCGTCCGCGTTGAACAGCCCAAGGGCGTGATTGTGCAGTACGGTGGTCAGACTCCACTGAAGCTGTCTCGTGCACTGGAAGCGGCGGGCGTGCCCATCATCGGTACCAGCCCGGATGCGATTGACCGTGCCGAAGACCGTGAGCGCTTCCAACAAGCGGTGGAACGTCTGGGTCTCAAGCAGCCGGAAAATGCCACCGTCACCGCCATCGAACAGGCGGTCCAACTGGCAGCCAAGATCACCTATCCGCTGGTGGTGCGCCCCTCCTATGTGTTGGGTGGCCGCGCCATGGAGATCGTCTATGACGAGCAGGATCTGCGCCGTTACTTCAACGAAGCGGTGAGCGTCTCCAACGAATCTCCGGTTCTGCTGGATCGCTTCCTGGATGATGCGGTTGAGGTGGACGTCGATGCCATCTGCGACGGTGAGCAGGTTGTCATTGGCGGCATCATGGAGCACATCGAACAGTGTGGTATCCACTCCGGTGACTCCGGCTGCTCTCTGCCGCCGTACACCCTGTCGGCGGACGTGCAGGATCGTATCCGCGAGCAGGTGCGCAAGCTGGCGATGGAGCTGGGCGTTATCGGTCTGATGAACGTGCAGTTTGCCATCAAGGATGACGAGATCTACCTCATCGAGGTGAATCCGCGTGCAGCCCGTACCGTGCCGTTTGTTTCCAAGGCGACCGGTGCTCCGCTGGCCAAGATTGCCGCTCGTGTGATGGCCGGTCAGTCGCTGGCTGCCCAAGGCTTCACCAAGGAGATCATCCCGCCGTTCTACTCCGTCAAGGAAGTGGTGCTGCCGTTCAACAAGTTCCCAGGCGTTGACCCGCTGCTGGGGCCAGAAATGCGCTCCACCGGGGAGGTGATGGGGGTTGGTGATACCTTCGCCGAGGCCTATGCCAAGTCCCAGCTGGGTGCCAACAGTGCCATTCCGCGCTCTGGTCGTGTGCTGCTGTCGGTGCGCAACGGTGACAAGCAACGGGTGGTGGATTTGGCCTCCAAGCTGATTGAAGCCGGCTTCGAGCTGGATGCGACGCACGGTACGGCTGTTATTCTGGGCGAGGCGAGCATCAATCCGCGTCTGGTGAACAAGGTACACGAAGGGCGTCCGCACATTCTGGACCGCATCAAGAGTGGCGAGTACACCTATATCGTCAACACCGCCGAAGGGCGTCAGGCGATCCAGGACTCCAAGCAACTGCGTCGCGGAGCCTTGCAACACAAGGTTTCCTACACTACGACGCTGAATGCGGCCTTTGCCTGCTGCATGGCGATGCCGGTGGATGAAACCGCCAGCGTCAGCTCGGTGCAAGAACTGCATGCACGAGTGCTGGCCAGCCTCTAAGGCGTGAATCGCTTCTGATAAAAAGGCCTGCAGTGATGCAGGCCTTTTGTTTTTCCATTTTTCTCTGCGTCAGCTGGGAACACCTGATTTCTGAGCCGTGAGGCCATATTGGCCTATCGACTCTTCTGTGGCTGCAACTTATCCAAGGTTCCCTCTTTTTCGATGACGATGTCCGGCAAGGCGGCAGCTATGTCCAGGCGGGCCTCGACGTGATAACGCAGCTTGGAGATATCGGCTCCCTGCATCAGGGTTTGGGCCAGCCCCAGAGCTCCGGCCACATCGGGTACCGCGGTCAAGGTGACGTCGGTTTCACCATAGGCGGGCAGGGCAGGCAGCTTGCTGGCTACTCCACTGACCAATGGGTTTCCCTCCAGTGACAACGCATAACTGGCACCACGTAACGAGAGCTCCTGGTCATTCGGGTTGCTCAGATGCAGATCAATCTCGAAGTTGGGCAACAGCCCCTTGCCGGCCACCGGTCGCACCGAGGTGACACTGACCTTGGGGGCCTGCAACTCCATCAGATTGGTACAGCCATTCAACCCGAGGGCGGCGACCAGCATGAGGATCCACTGCTTCATTCATCAGTCTCCATTAGACGATATTCATTGAAATAGGGTCACATGATAGCAGAAGCGGGTTTTGAGTCGGCATTCGTCTGCTGTTATCCGGATGGCCAACCATGAGAGTCGGTCCAGCGAACGCCCACGGGAGGGACGGCGATTTTAGTATCCTATGAACTTTATGCCGGTGATCTGCCGGCAAATGCTTGCCGAACTGCATAGATCCCCGCAAAATTAGGCTCTTTATTCGAACCATAGGGCAGGATGCCATGCAACTGAGTAACCCAACGACGATCACCTTTGTGATCTACATATTCGCGATGATCGCCATCGGCTTTGCGGCTTGGCGCTACACCCGCAACTTATCCGACTACATCTTGGGTGGTCGCTCCCTGGGCAGTTTTGTCACCGCGATGAGTGCCGGGGCATCCGATATGAGCGGCTGGTTACTGCTTGGCCTGCCCGGGGCCATTTTTGCGGCAGGCATCTCGGAAAGCTGGATTGCCATCGGTTTGGTTTTGGGGGCCTGGTTCAACTGGTTGTTTGTCGCGGGCCGCATTCGGGTTTACACCGAGATCAGCCACAACGCGCTGACCCTGCCGGATTTCTTTACCCACCGCTTTGAAGACAAGAGCCGTCTGTTGCGCTTGTTCTCGGCGGTGATCATTCTGACCTTTTTCACCATCTACTGTGCTTCCGGCATGGTGGCCGGCGCCCGGCTGTTCGAGCAGACCTTTGGCCTGAGCTATGACACGGCGCTGTGGGCCGGGGCTGTGGCCACCATCCTGTATGTATTCGTTGGCGGGTTTTTGGCCGTCAGTTGGACGGATACCGTGCAGGCAACCCTGATGATCTTCGCGCTGTTGCTGACGCCTGTCATCGTCATGCTGAAGCTGGGTAGCTTCGATGAAACCATGGCGGTCATCAATGGCATCAACATCAACTACAGCAACATGTTCAGTGGCACGACCGGCATCGGCATTCTTTCGCTGATGGCCTGGGGCCTCGGCTACATGGGGCAACCGCATATTCTGGCGCGCTTCATGGCCGCCAGCTCGGTGAAGGCGATCCCCAACGCGCGGCGCATCGGCATGACCTGGATGATCCTCTGCCTCGTCGGTGCCGTGGCGGTTGGGTTCTTCGGCATTGCCTATTTTGCCGCCTATCCGGAGCAGGCTGCCCCGGTCGCCGAGAATCAGGAACGTATCTTCATCACCCTGGCTCAGGTGTTGTTTAACCCCTGGGTGGCCGGTGTTCTGCTTTCGGCGATCCTGGCGGCGATCATGAGTACCCTGTCCTGTCAGTTGCTGGTTTCTGCCTCGGCGCTGACCGAAGACTTCTATAAGGCCTTCCTGCGGCCCAGTGCTTCGCAAAAAGAGCTGGTCTGGTGTGGCCGCCTGATGGTTCTGTTGGTGGCTCTGGTGGCCTTGCTGATCGCACAAAACCCGCAGAGCCAGGTGTTGGGACTGGTTGGTTATGCGTGGGCCGGTTTTGGCGCCGCGTTTGGCCCCGTGGTCCTCTTCTCGTTGTTGTGGCCACGCATGACCCGCAATGGCGCCCTGTTTGGCATGTTGGTGGGGGCCCTGACGGTGATCATTTGGCGCAACGGTGCCTGGTTTGGCCTCTACGAGATGGTTCCCGGGTTTGTGCTGGCGTCGCTGACCATCGTGTTTGTCAGCCTGATGGACAAGCAGCCATCCCTGGCCATGCAGCGTGCCTTCGCCCAGATGGAGGCCGAAATGAATACTTCCGAAGCCGTTGTGCCACTCACCGAGGAAGTGGCCAACTGATGAATGGTGTTTTGTTTGGTTAACCAGCGGCGACCTTCGGGTCGCCGCTTTGCATTGGACGCCGGGGAAATGATGATTGCTGTAACAAATTGCAACTTAGCCGCTATAAATAAAAAAAGTCGATCCAGCTAGCAGAAGCTTCATCCGAGTAGGTTAGACTCAAAGTTCTGATAACGTTTTCAACCTTAAGATCTTTGTTTCGATTAGCCATTTTTGAGGGAGCACCGAATGTCATTGATTAAAACTGCATCCTGTAAAACCATCGCTATGGTGCTGGCGGGCGGCAAGGGGGAGCGTCTGAGCCCATTGACTCTCTCCCGTCCCAAACCAGGGGTGGCGTTTGGTGGCAAGTACAAGATTATTGATTTTGTGCTGAGTAATTTTTTTAACTCCAACATCCGCAACGTCTACATACTGACGCAGTACCAATCCTACCTGCTGAACAAGCACATCCGGGACTCATGGGATAAATGGACCGGCTGGGATGAACATTTCGAGGCGATCTCGCCCGAGACCAACAGCCAGGGCGAACAGTGGTTCAAGGGTACCGCCGATGCCATCGGCCACTACCTGCGCTTCATCGAGGACTCGAATGCCGATTATGTGGCGGTCTTTGGTGGTGATCATATCTACAAGATGGATATCCGCCAGATGATCGAGTTCCATGCCGTCAGTCGGGCGGATATCACCATAGCGGCGCTGGAGGTGACTCGCGCCGAGGCGCGTCGCTTTGGGGTGTTTGAGGTCGATCGCCATGGCAAGGTGTTGACCTTCGCCGAAAAACCGACCGAGCCAAAGATGATTCCTGGCTCGGAGATGTGTTTTGCCTCCATGGGCAATTACATCTTCTCCCGAGAAAAACTGATTTCTGTCATCAAGCGTGGCATGAAGCTCTACACCGATCTCGATTTTGGCAAGCATGTCATCCCCATGATGCTGGAGGAGGGGGATCGGGTCTTCGCCTACAACTTCAACGACAACCTCATTCCAGATATGACGCCGGAGGAGAAAGGGTACTGGAAGGATGTGGGAACTCTGGATTCCTACTATGAGGCCAACATGGATTTGATTGCCGTCTCGCCGCAATTGAATCTGTACAACGATAAGTGGCCCATCATGACCAAGCCGAGCAACCAGCCGCCGGCCAAGACGGTATTCGATGGTGATGATCGCCGGGGACAGAGTTTGGACTCCTATATCAGTGGTGGTTGTGTCATCAGTGGCGGGACGGTTCGTCGCTCGATTCTGAGTCCCCAGTGTCGTATCAACAGCTATAGCCTGGTCGAAGACTCCATCTTGCTCAAAGGGGTGTGGGTGGGACGCAATGCCAAGATCAAGCGGGCCATCATCGATGAGGGGGTACAGATCCCGGATGGCAGCCTCATCGGTTATGACCACGATGCAGATCGTCAGGCTGGACATACGGTGACAGAGCAGGGCATCGTCGTGGTTTCCAATTGTCGGCGATGAGTCGGCCCGTAAGAAAAAAGCGCCAGATGGCGCTTTTTTTCATGGTCAAAACCAGGAGTTACATGCCCGCTTCGCGTGGCCGGATGAAACTGAACTCGGCGCGGTAGCGCAGGAGCTGATCTTTCCCATAATTCTGGATGCTGTCTAGCAGTGGCTTGATGGCGGCTTGATCCTTCTTGATGATGCGATCACTACTATCCATGGTGAACCGGTAGGGGTGCTGGAATTCGCTTTCGTATTCGATGATGGTTTGCAAACGCACGCGAATATCATCGTTCCACATCGCGGTGTCGAGCTTGACCGGGGTAAATTGACTGCCTTGCGTGGCCTTGGCTTGGTCGTTGATCTGGCGAATGCTGTGCAGTACCCGCTCGACAGCCAGGGCATGCAGATGTTCTGGATCGGTTTCAACACGCAGCAGCTCAGTGTTATCGATGACTCGGCTGACCACCAACTGGCTGGTAAGTTGTTCCCGATAGACGGTGCCCAAGCGGACGGCCCCATCGCGCAGGGGCAGGGTATTACTCTTCTGCAGCCAGCTACTCAAGGGAGCCAGACTGCTCAATAGCGCGGCTATGATAAGGCCGGCAGCCAGGAGCCCTGCCTCGAATTTGAGTGTCCGCCCGACGTAGATATTGGTGGCATTTGGGCCGGATGAGGTGCTGATATGCGGCTCGCGCGTAAATTGCGACGCGGGTTTCTCATGGGGCATCTTCATTGTTATGGTCCTTGTTGCTGAGCGACTGGCGATGAATTCGCCAGCCGGCAATCGAGTCTGGCGTGGCCAGTTTAATCCATTCCCTGGCCCAGGAGCCATTCGCCTGGTGGCTGGCTCTCATCAATGTAACAGGTGATAGCGCAAGTCGTTGAGCTGCTGCTCCCAGAGCCAGCCATCATCGTTGAGCGACTGGACCAGATTCCACCAGGTTGAGCCGTGAATGATGCAGGCTCTGAGTTCTCCCTCGGCCTCCTCCAGCGTAAAACTGGCACCGATCAGATGACAAGTGGTATCCAGATGATTCTTGAGTTGTTCGATTGTCATATGCCACCTCGATGCGGATTGCGGTACGACTTGCCTGCTTGGTGCCTGACCTATGTATCGGCTGGCCCGGCGGGGCAATGAGGGGCGTCGCCGAAAATTTGTTGCTTTGCACCATGGGTGGCAACTGGTGCTATGACGCCATCTCTGGCAATGTGGCAGCAGTCGCATGTCAAGGTAAATGAGGATTAAACATATGAAGGGTCGTGGTTGGTTTGGGCAACTCAACATCTGGTGGTTGCCTCTGGCGCTGATGGCCTGTTCGGCTGAGGCGGCCGTGGTGCGCTGCAATAACTCGGTATTGACGGTAGGAGATAGCAGCGCCGAATTGTTGCTCAAGTGTGGTAAGCCGCTGCTGATCGAGCCGTTGACCAGTTCAGCGTTGAGCCGCAGCGGCGAGCTGACGCAGATCAGCGCCGGCGAACGCTGGACCTACGACATGGGCAAGGGCCATTTCATGCAGATCGTGACGGTAAAAAATGGGGTGATCCAGGACATCAAGGATGGCCCGCGCCATTGAGTGAGGGGCTCAGGGACGAAACTGTTGCAAGTCGCGGACCAGGCGGTTGATCTCAGCCAAGGAGCGTAATGAGCTGACCTGATGCGCATCGTAGCAGACGGCTCCCTGCTCAAAGCGAAAGGGGCCTTGCTCGGCGATGAAAAACACTCCCTGATGGAAGGTCTTGACGTAGCGGGCAATTTGTTTGGGTTGAAACCAGCGGAATATCTTGACCATGTTGCACCTGTTGCAGTTGTGAATTTGGTGGCCATGCTGGGGCTGTTTGATGGCTCTAGTGTGTCACTTCCCTGACATTCTGATGACAGAGCTCTCGCTTCGCCGGTTTGCCGCCATGGTTGCTCCTAGCCATGGGCTATGTTGAACAGAGGCACTGATTGCGAGATTGAGGTTTGCGATGGATGTTCGCCCTCTTCTGGATCCTCACGGTCGGCAGTGGCGAGCCAGCCCGCTGACTTTTATCCGTCATGGGTTAGGTCCACTGTCGCCCATTCTGTTGGGCTTTCTCATCTGCCTGCTGTTGTGGTTACTGGAGCAGGATGCCAGCCTCAAGCAGGTCGCGGCCGGTATCGCCATCTTCCTCTTTGGCATGTTTTTCCTCGAACAAGGCTTTGGCCAACTGCTCTCCGGGCAGTGGCGTCGGGGACTGCGCCAGCTGACGGCCAGTCGCAGCCGCTCGTTCATGC
Organism: Aeromonadaceae bacterium; assembly: GCA_041441555.1. Classification (GTDB taxonomy): domain Bacteria; phylum Pseudomonadota; class Gammaproteobacteria; order Enterobacterales; family Aeromonadaceae; genus Pseudaeromonas. Next base: position 61,626 of record JASDSW010000046.1, on the reverse strand, counting down.
TGGGATTTCTCGCTACGCTGTTGACCCAATCTAGCGCACTGATCGCCCTGCTCTTGCTCTCCTTTCTATCGGCTGGGATGGTCGATTTTCTCGCTAGCATTACCATTATGGCCGGTGCCAGCCTCGGCACCACCTCCGGGGGATGGCTGATGGCGAGCCTGGGACTGAAATTGGGCATTGGCGACTATGCGTTGCCCATGCTGGTGGTGGGGATGTTGCTGATCTCCATGCCCCGCTGGGGCTCCCGAGGGCTGGGCATGGTCATCGCCGGGGTCGGTTTTCTATTTCTGGGCATCGATTACATCAAAGATGGTTTCCTGCTGCTCTCGTCACTGATCGACCTGCGTCAGTATGCACAGCCGGGGTGGGGCGGCATCCTGCTCTATGCCGGCGCGGGTGTGCTGCTGACGCTGGTGATGCAGTCGAGCCATGCCTCATTGCTGTTGTGCATGGCCGCCCTGACCTCCGGCCAGTTGCCGCTGGATCACGCCTTGGCGCTGGTGCTGGGGATCAATGTCGGGGCGACGGGACCTGTACTGCTCGGCGCCGTCCACTCGGCGGAGGCCGGCCAGCGGCTCGCCCTTTTGGATCTGCTATTCAAGAGCGCCACCGCGCTGCTTTGCCTGTTGGCCTTCATTCCCCTGTGCGCCCTTAACGAGTTTTTGGCCACTCTTCTTGGGTTGGGGCCGGATGATCTGGCGTTGCGGCTGGCGCTGTTTCATACCCTGTTTAACCTGCTGGCGGTGGCCTGGCTATTGCCGTCCAGCGGGCAATGGGCGCGGCTGATGGTGTGGCTGCTGCCGAATCGGATCGAGCGGCAGCCGGTGCATGCCTGCTATCTCAATCGGGTAGTGGCTGCCCACCCGGCCAGTGCCGAGCAGGCGCTGGTGCGGGAGCTGCTGCACCTGTTGCAGGAGTGTCAGAGCCTCACCGCCCGGGCAATGTTGGGGATTTCCTATCGCGTCATGATGACCCACCCCAACCCGGAGCAGTTGCTGTTGGGCGAAGATCTGCCCAATCTGCAGCGTCTTTATCTGAAATCGGTGAAGCCCCTGTTCGGTGAGATCATTACCTTTGCCGCCCTGTGTAAGGCAAACATGGATCGGCAGCAGGCCGAGCGGGTGGATGAGCTGGTGGCGGTAGCCCGCAGCCTCAGTGAGGTGATCCGGCTGCAGCGCCAGTTGCAGGTCAATTTGCTAACTGCATTCGGCAGTGGCTCGGATGTTCTGCAACTGCGCTACCAGGCCCTGTTGCGTCGCCTGTTGATGCTGAATCGTGAGTTACGCGCCTTGATTGAGCAGGCCGATCCGCAGCAGCTGCGCACGCAACTGGCGTTGGAAGTGGAGCGGGTCATCCTGGAGAGCCGCCGGGATCGCGAGGATATCGAGCTGCTGATCCGCAGTAACAAACTCGATGCGATTGCCGCTGCGGGCCTGATGAATGACGCCCAAACGCTGCGCCGGATCCAACGCCAGCAACTCAAGGCGGTTTTGGCGCTGTTTGCCACCTATGTTATCGAGCGGGAGTTCCCGATGGCGCAATTGGTTGCCTGGTTACGAGATCAGGAACAACGAGCGGGCTCGTGTGAAGCTGAATGATCCGCAAGGTTGACATTTTTTAGAACTCAATTGGATTCGGGCAAGCTTTTTTTTTCGCCTTTTTTTGCGTTAAGCGGGCTGTTGTTGTCTTCCGCATCGAGATCTTTCTGTCATAATTCGCCGCGGTCAACTTCCGACTCTAACCGTCCAATAATTATGTTAGATATGTTTACTGGCCTGAGTCCTGAACTCGGGATTAGCTTGTTTCTGGCTTTGGTGTTTGTGTTGGCTTACGAGTTCATCAATGGTTTTCATGACACTGCAAACGCCGTTGCTACCGTGATTTACACCAAAGCCATGCCGGCACACATGGCCGTTGTGGCATCTGGCATCTTCAATTTTGCCGGCGTCATGCTCGGTGGCTTGGGGGTTGCGTACGCGATTGTCCACCTGTTGCCGGTTGATCTGTTGCTGAATGTGGCGTCTGCCCATGGCCTCATCATGGTCTTCTCCCTGCTGGCATCGGCGATTTTGTGGAATCTGGGCACCTGGTACCTGGGCTTGCCGGCTTCCAGCTCTCACACCCTGATCGGCGCGATCCTCGGCGTTGGTGCGGCCAATGCCTTCATCACCGACACGCCGCTGAGCAGCGGTATCAATGTGCAAAAAGCCATCGATATCATGCTGTCGTTGATCATTTCACCGACCGTGGGTTTCATCATCGCCGGCCTGCTGCTGCTGTTGGCGCGCCGGATTTGGCGTGACAACAAGATGCACAAGAGCCCGGAAGAGCGTCAACTGGTGGATGGCAAGAAGCACCCGCCGTTCTGGACGCGTTTCACCCTGATCGCCTCGGCGATGGGGGTCAGCTTCGTGCATGGCTCTAACGATGGTCAAAAAGGGATTGGGATGATCATGCTGGTGCTGATCGGCATAGTCCCGGGCCAGTTTGTGGTCAATCTGGAGAGCACCGCCTACCAGGTGGCGCGTACCCGCGACGCGGCGCAGCACATGCAGACCTTCTACGAAAGCAATCAGGCTGAACTCTCCGAGCTGATGTTGCTGGGCAAGGAGGCAAATCACACGCTGCCGCCGATCTTCAAATGCGATAGCCGTCAGACCATTGCCGCGATCCAGACGCTGAGCGCCCGCCTGGAAAACGTCAATAGCTACACCGAGCTGGATACCGAAGGACGTCGTCAGGTGCGCCGTCTGTTGCTGTGTATCGACGACACGGCGAAGAAGGTCAGCAAGATGCCGACCATTTCAGCCAAAGAGCGGGATGACCTGAACAAGCTGCGCAAGGATCTGACGGCGACCACCGAATATGCTCCGACCTGGGTCATCATCGCGGTCGCCATGGCGCTCGGCGTTGGCACCATGATCGGCTGGAAGCGGATCGTGCTGACGGTCGGTGAAAAGATCGGCCAGAAGGGGATGACCTATTCCCAGGGGATGTCGGCCCAGATCACGGCGGCGGCGGCCATCGGGATCGCCAGTATCACCGGCATGCCAGTTTCCACCACCCACGTGCTCTCTTCGGCGGTGGCGGGGACCATGGTGGCCAATCGCACCGGTCTGCAATCCGATACCGTCAAGAATATCGTCATGGCCTGGGTGCTGACTCTGCCGGCGACCATACTGCTCTCCGGGGGCATGTTCTACTTGCTCAGTCACTTCGTGCACTGATGGCTTGATTTACCATTCCCGTGCGGCAGATTATCTGCCGCCACCAACGGCCCCTCGAGGGCCGTTTTTTTGTCCTTTTTTCTCTCGCCATCGGCTAGCTTTGCCGGCCGGAATCAGTGGGGGGCTTTGAGTGAATCCGTTTGTTGCTCCGCTAATAGTGAATTGCACTGCGATTGCCGGCCTGACTTCGTGACTCTGACTAGGTAATGGCCATTTATTCTCGGGGAATGCTGGAATAATCGGCGCTGATCGGTATTCTAGTCTGCGGCAAAGCCAGTTAAAGGAGAGACCCCCGTCACTTTGGCATGCGGTGAACCAATTCCCATGTGCTGAAGGCTGATGCCTCGTTCGCGACTATTCCTGCTTCCTCGTACCCCACTGCCGTCTGGCGGTGCATTCGAGTATTCGTGGTTTGGTGATGTTGCGGTCTGCATGCCGTGCAGCAGACTGGCAAGATTTGGCGGTTGCTCAGGGCAACCCGGCGGCGATTAGACCAGAAGATTGCACGTTGAAGAGGAAGTTGTTTCCATGGAAGTCAGACAAGAGGGTGATCTCAAGCGCGGCTTGAAGAATCGCCATATCCAGCTCATTGCCTTGGGCGGTGCCATCGGTACCGGCCTGTTTCTTGGTATCGGTCAGACCATCAAGATGGCTGGCCCTGCCGTGCTGCTCGGTTATGCGCTGGGTGGTTTCATCGCATTTTTGATCATGCGTCAGCTCGGTGAGATGGTTGCCGAAGAGCCGGTCTCCGGCTCCTTCAGCTTCTTTGCCAACAAGTATTGGAACGGCTTTGCCGGTTTTCTGGCCGGCTGGAACTATTGGGTGTTGTATGTGCTGGTCAGTATGGCTGAACTGACCGCCGTTGGCCTCTATGTGCAATTTTGGTGGCCCGAGATCCCGACCTGGGTTTCGGCGGCATTCTTCTTCATCGTCATCAACGCCGTGAACCTCTCCAACGTCAAACACTTCGGTGAGATGGAGTTCTGGTTTGCCATTATCAAGGTGGTGGCCATCATCGGCATGATCGTCTTCGGTAGCTACCTGCTGTTGAGCGGTGCCGGTGGCCCGCAGGCCTCGATCAGCAACCTATGGGCCCAGGGTGGTTTCCTACCCCATGGCTGGAGTGGTCTCATCATGTCGTTGGCCATCATCATGTTCTCCTTCGGGGGGCTGGAGCTGGTCGGCATCACGGCGGCCGAGGCCGACGATCCGCGCAAGAGCATTCCGCGTGCCGTCAATCAGGTCATCTACCGCATCCTGATCTTCTACGTGGGAGCGCTGGCGGTGCTGCTGGCTCTCTATCCATGGAATCAACTGGCCGAGGGGGGCAGCCCGTTCGTGTTGATCTTCTCGGCGCTGGGCAGCGACATCACCGCCAATATCCTGAATATCGTGGTGCTGACGGCGGCCCTGTCGGTCTACAACAGCAGCGTCTACTGCAACAGCCGCATGTTGCACGGTCTGGCACAGCAGGGGAATGCTCCTCGCTTCCTGATGAAGGTTGACAAGCGGGGTGTGCCGGTGACAGCCATCGCCCTCTCCGGAGTGATGACCCTGATCTGTGTGGTGATCAACTACCTGATCCCGGGCAAAGCCTTCCAGCTGCTGATGGCGCTGGTGGTGGCGGCTCTGGTCATCAACTGGGCGATGATCAGTCTGACCCATATCAAGTTTCGGCATGCCATGAATGCCCGGCAGGTGGTGCCGGCGTTCAAGGCCTTCTGGTTCCCGTTTGCCAACTACCTGTGTCTGGTTTTCCTGGCGGGGATGCTGGTGATCCTCTATCTGCTGGATGAGAAGATCTCGGTGGGGCTGGTGCCGGTTTGGCTGGGGCTGCTGTGGGCGGGTTATCAGTACAAGCGCTATGTCAGCAAGAAACGGCATTCGCTGGGCGGCGTGGCTAAGGTCGCCGCCGACTAGGTGATTGTTCCATGATTCAACCCGAAGCCAGCGCCTCGTCGCTGGCTTTTTTTTAGGACGTTTTTGGGGGGGCGCTCTCCTCGTGACGGATGAAGTCGAGCGCCTGGTTCATGGCTCAAGAGCCAGGCGCCATCGGTTGATCATCCTGGCTTGCCTATTCATTTGGTGCCAAACTGGGCCAACTGCTCGCCGGGTGCGGGCGATAGGTGTACGAACCGTTATACGGGAGAGCAAGATGAGCGGAAATAGTGAAGAGATGCAGGCTGTATTGGCCAAGTTACAACCCCATGCCCTACCGGCGATTACCATCACGCCGCTGCGTCAGGCGCCGGCCCACCCGGAGAGCAGCAAGTTTGGCGGGCTGCCATGGTGGCCGCGGGGCATGGCTTATCCGCGCAGTGCCGCCGGAGCGCCCCTGTATCTGTTGGCTCAGCTCAACCTAGCCGAGCTGCCGGTGCTGGCGGGCTTCCCGCGCCAGGGGCTGTTGCAGTTTTTCGTGGCCAATGACGAGGTCTATGGCCTGGATTTTGACCGGCCACTGGACGAGGTGCTCTCTGCTCCGGATGGCTATCGGGTTGTCTACCACGCGCAGGTTGATCCGCAGTTGGCGCTGCCGGCCGCCGAGTTGCCGCCCTTGCCGGAGGAGAATTGCTTGCCGTTGCAGGCGGAGTACGCCCTGCGCTTCACGGCTGTGGCCGATTTGCCGGCGCCGAGCGACTATCGTTTTGAGGCCATCGCCTGTGACATCGACGAGCTGGATGACTCCCTCATTGACCGCCTGTATGACCTGGGGCTCGGCACCGGGAGCAAGCTGGGGGGGTACGCCTACTTCACCCAGGAGGATCCGCGCGCCTATGAACGGCGGGGCGAAGCCTGGCAGTTGTTGTTCCAAATGGATACCCATGATGAAGACGACGGGGTGGAAATCATGTGGGGCGACTGCGGGGTCGGCAATTTCTTCATTGAGGCCGAGCGGCTGGCCCAGGGGGACTTTTCTCGGGTTTGGTACAACTGGGATTGCTGCTAACGGCTGGCAATCCATCGGTTCATGATCTCTTTGACAATGAGCGAGTATGCAACTGCTACGGACTAGCAATCAGGATGAGCAGTTTGTCGCCTTGACCCGTCAACTCGATGACGAACTGCGACAACGCTATGGCGAATTGCAAGATCTCTACACCCCGCACAACCGGCTGGATTGTATCGACACCGCCTTGCTGGGGGTGGTGGAGGGGCAGGCCGTGGCCTGTGGCTGCTTTAAATGGCTTGATGGCCAACGCGCCGAGGTGAAGCGGATGTTTGTCCATCCCCAGTGGCGGCGGCGGGGCTACTCCGAGCAACTGCTCCGTGCGCTCGAGCGCTGGGCTCTCGAGCTGGGAGCGCAACAACTGCTGCTGGAAACCGGCCGCCGGCAGCCCGAAGCCATCGCCCTGTATCAGAAGTTGGGCTTCACGCCGATCGACGGCTATGGCCCCTATGTCTCGTTGGGAAATAGTCTCTGCATGGCCAAATCCTTGGCCGAGTGATCAAGTGGTGCTGCGAATGACCCGGCAGGGATTGCCGACGGCGACACTGTAGGGGGGGATATCGCGGGTGACGACACTGCCGGCGCCGATTACCGCTCCTTCGCCGATGGTGACGCCGGGGCAGACGATGACGCCGGCGCCCAGCCAGCACTTGTCGCCGAGGGTGATGGGTTTGCCATATTCCAGGCCGCTCAAGCGGGTGGCCGAATCCGTGGGGTGGGTCGCGGTAATCAGCTGCACACCGGGCGCCAGCAGCACATCGTCACCGATGGTGACGGTGGCCACATCCAGGATGGTGCAGCCCGCGTTGGCATAGAAACGCGCTCCCAGGTGAATGTTGCGGCCATAATCGCAGTGAAACGGCAGGTGGATGGCGGGCTCGCCCTTGGCCGAGCCGAGCAGTTGTTGCCATAACTGCTGTCGCTGCTCCTTGGCGCTCGGCGGCAACTGCTGGAGTGCAAATAACAGGGCACGGGCCGTTTCGCGGCCCGCCTTCAATTCGGTATCGGCCGGGTCATAGAGTTCGCCGGCCAGCATCTTGTCCCACTCTCGCATCTAATTTCTCCGGTTAGCCCTAATTGCCGATGAATGCTTGTCCGTTTACTGCTCCGGGGTTGGTTGCGGACAGGAGGCCCCATCCCCGGTCAGGTAAGGGGCCAACAGGGGAGCCATTCCCTTGAGCACCTGCACCGGCAACGCCGAGGTGAAGCGGAAGTTATCGGCACTGCCGCCTTCGACATAGGCGGTCAGGGTACCGAAATGACGATCCCCCAGGTAGAAGACGAAGGTGGCGGTGCGGTTCATGGCCCGGGAGGTGATCACCTGACCATAACGGCCGACCTTCTCGATGCGGTTATCGCCGGTGCCGGTTTTACCGCCGAGCTTGAGCGGCGTGCCGTCGGGCAGGGTGAAGGTGCCCGCCAGTCGCCGGGCGGTACCGGCTTCGACCACCTGGGAGAGCGCATCCCGCAGGGCTTGCGCCACCTCGCTGGGCAGCACCCGCTTGGCCTGTTTGGGATCGGGGGCGAACCGGGTCTCGTAGGGGGTATCGGCGGCGAAGTGCAGCCAGGCTAACCGCTCGACTGGCAGGCGCACCCCGTCGTTGAGGATGATGCCCATCAGTTCGGCCAGGGCGGCGGGACGATCTCCGGAGCTGCCGATGGCGGTGGCCAGCGACGGCACCAGATGGTCGAATGGATAGCCCAGTTGTTGCCAGCGCTGATGAATGTCGCTGAAGGCCTCGATCTCGAGCATGGTGCGGATGCGGCTGTCGCGGGCGCTGCGATGGCGTGACTTGAACAGCCAGCCATACACTTCCCGTCGCTGTTCGCCACTGGCTGCCACGACCTCGTTGAAGGTGGCTTGCGGATGCTGATTCAGATAATCGAGCAGCCACAGCTCCAGCGGATGGACGCGGGCCACATAGCCCTGATCCGGCAACGAAAACTTGCCGGGGCCATAGGTTTGGTACAGGTAGGCGAGACGTTGCTCACCGAGTTTTTCCCCTGGCAGGTGCTCGCGCAGGAAGCTGGCCAGCGCTGCTGGCTCGGCCTGCGGGTAGAGATAGCGGTGGATAGCCGCCAGACGGCTCTGGTTCAGGTGCAGCCCATCAAGCAGGGTGGCCAGCCGCTCGTCGCCGTTCTGGTTGCGGTACTTGCGCCAGAAGCGATTGAGGTAGGTCTTGCCCTCCCGGTCGGCGAAACGGTTCAGATACTCCTGGCGTCGGGGATCGTGATCATCCTGCAGCAGGGCGCGGCGGGTCGGATCCTGATACAGGCTGTAGCGCACCACATCGCGCATCAGCCGCACGAACGGCAGGTTGATAGACTCCTGCAGCGCCTGGCGCAGGGTGGGTAGTCGATGGTTATCCTCTTTGCGGAAGTTGGCAAAGGTATGCAAGCCGCCCCCGGTGAAGAAGCTTTCATAGGGGCTGGCCGAATAGCGACGATCCAGCGCCGCCTGCAGCATGGTGGTCAGGGAGCGATCGCTGCTGCGGGCCAGGTAGTCGAGAGCCCAACGGCTGAGATTATCCTGCGGATCGACCACCTGCTGGCGCAGGGCCCGAGGCTCGAGAGCGCCATAGCGCTGGTGCAGCTCGGCCACCATCTGCAGATAGGTGGTCAGCACCCGCAGCTTGGCGGTGGAGCCAAGCTCCAGCTTGCTGGAGTCGTTGATGTCGAAGGGCTGATCGGTGTTGTCGGTCTGAACCCGCACCAGGAAGCCCTGGGCACTGCGCTCGAACAGGGTGAAGCTGTAGCGAACCTCGGCGGTCTTCTCCGGCGATAACAGTCGCTCGCCGTAGAGTCCGATCTCCCCGGCAAAGGTCGGATCGGCCAGCTGGCGCAGGTAGTTGCTGACTCGTTGCTGCAGCGGGTTGTCGAGGTGGCTTTGGACCGACAGATCCAGATGGTCGAGATCATAGAGGGAGAGACCGAGCATCTGCCCGAGGCGTCCGCGGGTGACATAGCGGGCCTTGTTGCCATCGATCTTGCTGTAGGCCGGCGCTGTCTTGAAGTCCCGGAACGTCAGGCTTGCCGCCAAGGCGGCATCGCGCAGTGGCCCCGAGATGGCCTGTTGCTGGGCCAGCAGGCGCAGATAGCTGTCGGTCAGTGTGGCCAGCTCGTGGCGGCCATTGAGCAGATAGAAGGAGGGGCGGCGGTGGGCGATGAGCAGGGCCACCACCTGGCGCAGGGCGAGCCCTTGCGCCGCCAGTAGCTCCGGTGACGCCTGGCTGATGGCCATCGGCTCGGCCAGCAATTGGTAGCTCTGGGCAACATCGGCGCCAAACCAGACATGGAGGCCATCGCCCAGGCCATGTACCTCGCCATAGCCCGGCGCGGCGGCTAGCGGCACCGAGTTGAGATAATCCAGCGCCACCTGCTGGCGGGCCGTCAGAGTCAGGGGGCCCTGCAGGTAGGCGCGCACCGTGGCGCTGGCCATCTGACGCAGCTTCTCCTTGCCTGAGTTGGTGCGTCCTTCCGGCGAGTGACGGAACTTCTCCATCTGGGTGGCCAGGGTACTGCCCCCGGAGCCATGATCCTGCATCCCCACCTTCTTGCCCAACTGGGAGAGGGCGGCGTTGAAAAAGCGCGGCCAGTCGACGGCCGGGTTAGTCAGCGGCATGGCCTCATCGAGCAGATCGCGGTTCTCGATGTAGAGCAGGGCGGTCAGCGCCAACGGCGGTATGGCGGCAAAATCGACAAACTGATGGGTCGGGTAGCGGCTGACGTGCAGCGGCTCACGGTGGCAATCATACAGGGTCAGTCCGGCCTGACTCTTTTCGCGATAGGGGGGAAACAGCCCCAGATGGCTGTAATCGAGCAGCGGCGCTGAGAAACGGCTCTGGGCGGTCACCGCATAACCACGTTCGTTGAGTCGGCTGGTGAAACGGCCCAACCCGGCGTAGCCGAGGCGCTGATCGTAGGGGCCGGCCGCAGGAAAGACGATGGCATCGCTGGGCCCCTCGGCGACCTGCCAGGTCAGGCTCTTGGCATAGGGTGGTAACAGATAAGATTGCAGCCAGGAGGTGCGCATCTCGAAGACCAAGGCAGCCAAGGCGGCCAGCAGAATTGTCAGCAGGCAGATGCGCAGCAGGCTCTGCAGCAGATGCCAGATGGAGAACGAGTGGGCGGGTCGGGGCGGCGTCGACGGTGCATTGGCCGATTGGTTTGCCATGTCCTGTGGCTGCGGATGGACCTCCTCGCTCTGCGCTTTGGTTTCATCCGCCATTTCCCCGGCAGTTGTCGCGCAAGGCGTCGTTTGAGGCTCCAGTGAACCGGACTGAGGGGGAATAGGATCAACAGCTTCCATGGGTAAAACTCCAAAAAAACAGGCGCGCACCTTCTTGTCATGGCGGTGCCGTCATTCGGGTGGAGCGGTCGCCGCAGCCTTGAGTGTAAGCCGTTGCGTGGCGCGACGGGACTGCTTTACCCGATATTGCCTCAGGATAGTGAGACAGCTTGGGTTTTTGGTTTTTTATGCACAAAAAACAGACACATTGCCGTGGTGGTGGCTTCGGTTGCCCGGGCCTACGTTTCGAGATTTCCAGACATGAGCCGTCGAAGAAAAACGGCCTGGAAACGGTTCTGCCCCACGGCCGGACGACTGAAATTTGGCCCCCGTTGGTCGGCGAAATTTCATCCAAAAATGGATGGTAAAACGGTGTTATTACCCCGCGAACTGGGGCAAAATAGCGCCCGTCAAACAGCCACACCCGCCGGTGCTGGCTGTTTGCTTTTTCTGTCCTTTACCGAGGCCGGTCATGGTAACCGGAGACGATAAGCCGATTCGTGCGCCGCGGCGCCAGAACGAATCCACATAGCAAGAGGAAATCCGATGCGTCACTCAGTGCGGTTGCGACCGTTCGGTCTGGATCTGACGGCTCATGAGCGGTCATCCCTGATGTTCTTTGGTGGCTGGCATGCCGGGGAGACTGCTCATGACTGAATCAACGAGCATGCAGCGACCTAGTCTGCGCAAGAGCCTGAGCCTGTGGCAAGTCGTGATGATGGGGCTGGCCTATCTGACGCCGATGGCGGTGTTTGATACCTTTGGCATCGTCACCGAGATGACGGTCGGCCATGTGGCCACCTCCTACCTGCTGGCGCTGATTGGCATGCTGTTCACCGCGCTGAGCTATGGCACTTTGGTGCATCGTTTTCCGTCGGCCGGCTCGGCCTATACCTATGCGCAAAAGGCGTTCAATCCCTACATCGGCTTCATGGTCGGCTGGTCGTCGCTGCTCGATTATCTCTTCATGCCGATGATCAACATGCTGCTGGCCAAGATCTACCTGACGGCACTGTTTCCCGAGGTTCCGGCGGCCTACTTCATCTTCGGTCTGGTGACCATCATGACGCTGCTCAATCTGCGTGGCATCAATCTGGTGGCCAACTTCAACAGCCTGATCGTGGCCATTCAGATCGCCATCATCCTGGTCTTCATCGGCCTGATTGCCCATGGCGTCTATCAGGGCGAAGGGCTGGGAACGCTCGCCAGCCTGCGTCCTTTTTATAGCGTGGATGCCCAACCGATGCTGTTGATCGGTGGGGCGACTGTGCTCTGCTTTTCATTCCTCGGCTTTGATGGCATTAGCAACCTGGCCGAGGAGACGCCGGATGCGGCCCGGGTGGTGCCCAAGGCCATCTTCCTGACCGCCTTGATCGGCGGGGTGATCTTCATCAGCGTCGCCTACTTCCTGCAGCTCTTCTTTCCGGATATCTCCCGCTTCCAGCAACCCGATGCCGTGTTGCCGGAGATCGCCCTGTATGTCGGCGGTACCCTGTTCCAGTCGGTGGTTCTGGTCTTTACCACGGTGGCGGTGCTGGCCTCGGGGCTGGCGTCACACGCCGGGGTCTCGCGTCTGCTCTATGTGATGGGGCGCGATACCGTGTTGCCGGAGCGCTTCTTCGGCTATGTGCATCCGCGCTGGCGGACGCCGGCGGTCAACGTGATGCTGGTGGGTGGCGTGGCGCTGTCGGCGGTCTCCTTCGATCTGGATGTTGCCCTGGCGCTGGTCAACTTTGGCGCCCTGATGGCCTTCACCTTCGTCAACCTGTCGGTGATCGCCCAGTTCTACGTGCGCGAGCAGCGACGCCACTGCTGGGGCGATCGCCTGCGCTATCTGATCCTGCCGTTGTGTGGAGCGGCCACCGTAGCTGTGCTGTGGCTGAATCTGGAGCTCAGCTCCCTCTATCTGGGGCTCATCTGGGCGGCTCTGGGACTGGTCTGGCTGGCGGTGCGCACCTCGCGTTTTCGCAAGCCACTACCCCAGGTGGAAGCCTGAGGCGAGTCTGACCGCAAGCCGCTAGTCTGACTCTCAGCCCGTCCTCGCGACGGGCTGTTTTTTGGGGCCGCCTCAGCGCGGCGTCAGCCGCTCCAGCAGGAACTGCTTGAAGGCTTGCACCCGGGCCGGGACGCGCAGACCGCTCTGAGTGATGAGAAACAGCTCGCCGGCGCTGGTGGTCCAATCGGTCAACACGGGTTGCAGCAGACCGCGCTGCAGTGAGCTGCTGGCCACCAGTTGCGGAAAGTAACCGATGCCTCCGCCGGCGAGGGTCAGGCGTAGCACGCTGGCATAATCCTGGGTCTGCAGGCGGGGCCATAACGTGAGCCGCTCCTGCTGTGCTCCCTGTTCGAGCGTGATGCTACAGCCATGAGGACCGGCCATCAGCACCAGGGCGTGCTGCGGCAAATCCTCGGGACGAGTCGGCATGCCGGCGCGCGCCAGGTAAGCGGGGGCGGCATACCAGCCCATGGTCAAGCGGGTCAGGGAGCGGGCACTGTAGCCCATATCCGGTAGACCGCCATCGGTGGCGCGCAGCGCTATGTCGATCTGGTGACTGGCCAGATCGAGCCGTTGATCGCCGATCAGCAATTCGATGCGGATCTGCGGATGCTGCTCGGCAAAGGCCACCAGCAGCGGTGGCAACCACTCCTGCCCCAGATCCAGCGGCGCCGTGATGCGCAGCGTGCCCCGCGGCTCGCTGCGCGTGGCGCGAGCCAGCTCGGCCCCCTCATCCAGCAGCAACAATCCCTCTCGGGCCTTGCCATAGAACAGCTGCCCCTCGGCCGTGATGCTGACCGAGCGCGGGTGGCGGGCCAGCAGCTGTAGCCCCAGACTGCTCTCCAGGCGGCGCAGGCGGCGGCTGATGCTGCCCTTGGTTTCACCCATCACCCGGGCCGCCGCCGAGAGGGTGCCCAGCTCCACCACCCGGCAGAAGGTCCGCACATCGTCGAGGGCGCCGGACAAGGTTTCCATTTCATCAACACTGTGTGCCATATCTGCCGTCTTCTCGCAAAATTTGGAAACCTTATTATGGCGTCATCGGGCAACGAGCCCAAGAGGAGAAATAGGATGACGATGCCGGTTCTGTTTATTGGTCACGGGAGTCCGATGACGATTGAGCAACCGCGGCGGTTGGCCGAATGGCAAGCCTGGGGGGCGGCGCTGCCTCGCCCGCGAGCGGTGCTGATGATCTCGGCCCACTGGGAAACCCGGCCGCTGATGCTGGGCGCCACCGACACGCAGCCGCTGATCTATGACTTTTATGGCTTTCCCGAGAGCTACTACCAGCTGAGCTATCCAGCGCCCGGGGCGCCGGAGCTGGCCCGGCGGGTCGGCGAGCTGCTGCAAGAAGCCGGCGTCTCCTATGGCGAACGCCCGGAGCGCGGGTGGGATCACGGAGTTTGGATCCCGATGCTGGGGCTCTACCCGGAAGCGGATGTGCCGCTGCTGCAGATCTCGCTGCCCAGCCAGGATCCGGCCGCCCTGATGCAACTGGGGGCCACTCTGGCACCGCTACGCGAGGAGGGGGTGCTCATCATCACCAGTGGCCTGTTGACGCACAATCTGCGGCAGTGGACCCCGGATGGCGTGGTGGCGCCCTGGGCGCGGGCCTTCGATGAGTGGCTGGCCGAGAGACTCTTGGCGCGGGATTGGTCTGCTCTGTGTGATTGGCCTTCGGCGCCGGGGGCCCGGGAGTCGGTACCGACCGCCGACCATCTGGTGCCGCTGTTTGTGGCCATGGGCGCCAGTCAGCCTGGGGAGGCGTTGAGCTTTCCAGTCACCGGGTTTGAATTTGGCTCGTTTTCTCACCGCTCGGTGCAATTTGGCACCAGCACCATTGGCCGCTGAGGCCATCGATTAAATATGACGATGATGGAGAATAAGATGACGACTCGTACTGCTGATTATGCTGCCTTGTTGCTGCGCATAAGTCTGGGGGTGATGTTTCTGGCCCATGGCCTGATGAAGATCCTGGTGTTCACACCGGCCGGCACCGTGGGCTACTTTGCCTCGCTGGGTATTCCAGCCGCCTTTGCCTGGCTGACCATGGCGGCGGAAGCCGGTGGTGGTCTGCTGCTGATTGCCGGGGTGCAGGTGCGCTGGGTAGCCTTGTTGCAACTGCCGGTGATCCTGGGGGCCTGGGTGGTGCATGCCGGTAACGGCTGGGTGTTTTCCTCCCCCAATGGCGGTTGGGAGTTCCCCGCGTTCTGGGCGGTCAGCCAACTGGTGCTGGCCCTGCTGGGGGATGGTCCTTACGCCCTGTGGCCCAGCGTGCGACTAAGTGCTCTGTTGGGCCGTCGCTAAGATCGGTGATACGGCCTGACCTCGGGTTCCGCGGTCAGGCTGTATGCATCACCAACTCAAGGATTGCCGGGTGACGAAGTACTGGGGCATTCCTGTCACCGGATCCGTAAAGCGGACCTCGCGCGCCAGCAACTGCAAGGGGCGACTGAAATCGTCGGCCAGCGCATCATCCACCTCGGGGTAAAGGGCGTCGTTTTCGATAGGGGCGCCCAGCGCCGCCAGATGCAGGCGCAGCTGATGCTTCTTACCGGTGACGGGTTCCAGCTGATAGCGGCAACGGTCACCCTGCCGCGCGATGATGGTCATCCGGGTCTGTGCATTGCTCGGGCCTGCCACTTCGCGCGAACGGAAGAAGCGCTCGTCCCGCTCGATGCGTGACTCCCGAACGTGGGGAAAAACCAGCTGCGGCAGGGCCGGTGCGATCGCCTCGTAGAGCTTGTGGATCAATTGATCGCGAAACAGTGCCTGATAGCGCCCGCGGGTGGTCCGGTTGACCGAGAACAGCACCAGGCCGCGGGTATGGCGATCCAGCCGATGCAGCGGTTGCAGATCGGCATTCCCCAAGCGTCGGCTCAAGCGTCGCAGCAGCGTCTGCTCGACATAGCCGCCACTGGGGATCACTGGTAGAAACGGCGGTTTGTCGGCCACCAGCAGGTGGTTGTCCTGATAGAGGATCTGCTCGCCAAAGGGGATAGGTCGCTCGTTGGCCACCTCGCGGAAATAGTAAATTTGCAACCCGTGCCGGTAGGGGCTGTCGGCGGCCAGGGGCTGGAGCTGGGGATCGAGCACGCGCCCCTGCGCCAGACGCTGCTGCCAGATCGCTTTCGGCACTGCCGGGAAACGGGCGCAGAGCCCGTCGAGCAGATGACTCCAGGGGCCCGGCGGTAACACGCAGGTGCTGGCATCGGCCGGTCGCGGAAGGCTGTCAGGGCGCTGGGTCATGGCGGTCGGTTGGGACATGCGGGCGGTTTTTATGAGTCAGTGAGGGGGCCTAATCTAGCACAGCCCGGTGGCGATGGAGAATCTGCCGCCGAAACCAAAAAAACGGGCGGATTATCCGCCCGTTTTGCTGTTCAGCCGTCTACGGCAGTAACGCTCGAAATCAGCCCTCGATGCCCTGGCTGCGCAGGTACTCTTCGTAGGTGCCACCGAAGTCGACGATCTTCTGCGGGGTGATCTCCAGCACTCGGGTCGCCAGGGAGCTGACGAACTCGCGGTCGTGCGAGACGAAGATCAGGGTGCCTTGATACATCTCCAGCGCCATGTTCAGCGATTCGATGGATTCCATATCCAGGTGGTTGGTCGGTTCGTCCATGATGAGGATGTTGGGGCGCTGCAACATCAGCTTGCCAAACAGCATGCGTCCCTTCTCGCCACCGGAGAGCACCTTGACCGACTTCTTGATGTCATCCTGGCTGAACAGCAGACGCCCCAAGATGCTGCGCACCGCCTGCTCGTCGTCGCTCTCTTGCTTCCACTGCGCCATCCAGTCAAAGACGCTGCTGTCGGTCTCGAAATCGGCGGCGTGGTCCTGGGCGTAGTAGCCGATCTTGGCGTTTTCCGACCACTTGATGGTGCCACTATCCGGAGTCAGCTCGCCGACTAGCGTCTTGAGCAGGGTTGATTTACCGATACCGTTGGTCCCGATCACCGCGATCTTCTCGCCCACTTCCACCATCAGGCGGAAATCCTTGAACAGCGGACCATGGTCGTAACCCTTGGCCAGAGCTTCCACCTCCAGGATGTTGCGGTAGAGCTTCTTCTCCTGCTCGAAGCGGATGAAGGGGTTCTGCCGACTGGAAGCCTTCACCTCTTCGAGCTGGATCTTGTCGATCTGCTTCAGGCGCGAGGTCGCCTGACGGGACTTGGAGGCGTTGGCGCTAAAGCGGCTGACGAATGATTGCAGATCGGCGATCTGCGCCTTCTTCTTGGCGTTGTCAGAGAGCAAACGCTCGCGGGCCTGGGTGGCCGCGGTCATGTAGTCGTCGTAGTTGCCGGGGTAGACGCGCAGCTCACCGTAGTCCAGATCGGCCATGTGGGTGCAGACCATGTTCAGGAAGTGACGGTCGTGCGAGATGATGATCATGGTGCTGTTACGGCTGTTAAGCATCTGCTCCAGCCAACTGATGGTGTGGATGTCCAGGTTGTTGGTCGGTTCGTCCAGCAGCAGGATATCCGGGTTGGAGAACAGCGCCTGGGCCAGCAACACCCGCAGCTTCCAGCCGGGGGCCACTTCACTCATCGGGCCTAGATGCTGTTCCACCGGGATGCCGACGCCCAGCAGGAGTTCGCCGGCGCGGGCTTCGGCGGTGTAGCCGTCATACTCGGCGACCTTGCCTTCCAGCTCGGCGGCGCGCATGTAGTCATCGTCGCTGGCTTCCAGATTGGCGTAGATGGCGTCGCGTTCGGTCATGGCTGCCCACAACTCGGTGTGGCCCATCATCACCACGTCGATCACTCGCATCTCTTCGTAGGCGAACTGATCCTGTTTGAGCTTACCGATGCGCTCGTTCGGATCGAGGGCCACGTTGCCGGCGGAGGGCTCCAGATCGCCACCCAAGATCTTCATGAAGGTGGACTTGCCGCAACCGTTGGCACCGATCAGACCATAGCGGTTGCCGTCGCCGAATTTGACGCAGATGTTTTCAAACAGCGGTTTGCTGCCGAACTGCATCGTGATGTTGTTACTAATAAGCACAGCGGTGATTCCTAAAGGTTCAGTCGAAAACTAACCGGCGCGAGGATGGCGTGAGCCGCCCGGCCAACCCGGTGCTGCGGTTGGTGGTGAGCGGGAGGGCACTCCGGCCGGTGAGGCGAATGATGAGTCCACGAACTTGGCGTGTCACCGTGGACTGAGCATAAAAAAACTGGCGATATAGTAGCGATCTTGCTCACAAAGTTCAAAGCGCAGGGGGCTGCGTACGATGAAATCCTTGGGCAGTCATCCCCCTGGGGGCATCGAGTGGCGGGGAGTCATGACTGGTAATCCCGATGAGGAAGCATGGCCTCGCAGCGCCCCGGCAGTTGCGGCAGCTTGCGCACCCTGGGCGTGCTGCTGACCTCGGTCGGCCCGGAGAACCAGCTCATCAGCTCGCTGCCACACCCATCCCCGGGTGGGATGGCTTTTTGCGGCTTGCAGTCACGAGATCCGACCGGGCAACGCAGACGAACGTGCAGGTGGGCGCGGTGACCATACCAGGGGCGGATGCGCTGCAGCCAGTGTCGATCACCACTGGCCTGCTGGCACAGGGCCAGCTTGATGGCCGGATGGACGAAGATGCGTTCGACCCGGTTGTCGGTGGCTGCCAGGCGCAGCAGTGTCAGCTGCTGGGTGGTAAAGGCACTGCTGACCTGATCGTTGCGGCCATTGACCATGTCATAAGGCTTGGGATCCGCCAGCTGACGGGGGGTTAACCTGGGCTTGGCAAAGCGAAACCAGATATCGACATCCAACCCGGTCTGGTGGCTGCTGTGGCCGCTGGCAAAGGGGCCGCCCCGCACCATGGCCATGTCACCGATCAGCAGAGGGGGAAGCCCCTTGGCCTGAGCTCGGTTGACCAGATCGTGCAGGTAATGAATGAGGGCCGGGTGACCATAGTAGCGATGCTGCTCGGGGCGCAGTAACTGGTAGCCCTCGCTTTGCAACGGCATTTTTTGTGCGCCTTGCAGGCAGCCGGCGCTGTAGCTGCCGATGGGATCGGGTCTGCCCTGGGCCGGGGTCGATAACTGGGCCCATGGGTTACTCAGTGCGATCAGCAAAAGCCAATGTCCCATGTGTCTCCTCCTGATGACAGTCGATGGTCACGGCGCGCCGCCGGCTCATCGTGTTTGGAATGAAAGCGTGACATTCGAGCGCGGATCCGGGCGTAGGGCAAGCGCTTCCTGCCCTCTGGCGCGGTGGGAGATGAAAATTGCGATCTGGCGATCCGGTAGCGGGGCGCGTTTGGGCACCCCCCGCTGACCGTCAATCCTGAGCCGGCTCGCTGGCGCAGACTAGCAGCACGATGGAGCGCGCATCGACTCGGTAGGTGGGGCCAACCTCCTGCAGCGGACGGCCGTGAGAGTTAATATCGTCCGGGGCCGGCAGGCTGGTATCCACCAGCCGCAACCAGTTGCCAGTCGGGTTGTGGGGTGGGGGGGGTAACTCCACCTCCAGCGGTTCCCAGTAGGCGTTGAAGAAGGCGTAGTAATCCGCCTGGTGACCCAGGGAGTAGGCGGTCAAGCCGATGGAGCGCGAATCGTCCCCCCAGTCCGGGGCGAAGGGGCGGGTGCCGTGCCAGACGATGCGGGCGTGCTCCAGCGCCTCACCCAGCGAGATCAGCTCCGGCATCGAGTCCTGACGGATCAGGCGGTAGCTGAGCAGTTCGCGCATGAAGCGGAACATCTCCTCGCCCTCGGGAGTGCTCTGCCAGTTCATCCAGCTGATCGAATTGTCCTGGCAATAGGCGTTGTTGTTGCCGAATTGGGTGCGTAGCCGCTCATCTCCCATCAGCATCATGGGCGTGCCGACCGAGATCAGGTTGATGGTCATCAGGTTTTTAGCCTGACGCAGACGCAGGGCGCGGATCTGCGGATCCTCGGTCGGTCCTTCCACCCCGTGGTTCCAGCTGTAGTTGGCATCGGCGCCGTCACGGTTCTCTTCGCCGTTATCCAGGTTGTGCTTATGGTCATAGCTGACCAGATCCCACAGGGTGAAACCGTCGTGGCAGGTGACGAAGTTCAGGCTCTTGTGCGGATCGGCATAGGGGGCCTGATAGATATCGGGGCTGCCGGTCAGTCGGCTGGCCAGCCGAGGGACCATGCCGCGGTCGCCCTTGACGAAGCTGCGGACATCGTCGCGGAAGTGGCCATTCCACTCCCGCCAGCGGGCACCGGCCATGCGACCGACCTGATAGAGGCCGCTGGCATCCCAGGCTTCGGCGAAGATCTTGGTCTCGGCCAGCGTGTAGTCGCTGTCGATGGCCTGCAGCGTCGGCGGGTCGCTTAAGGGTTGACCGTTCTTGTCGCGGGAGAGGATGGCCGCCAGATCAAAGCGGAAGCCATCGACATGCATCTCTTCTTTCCAGAACTTCAGGCTGTCACTGATCAGCCGTTTGGTCATGGGGTGCGAGGCATTGAGGGTGTTGCCACAGCCTGAATAGTTGGTGTTGAAGCTGCGGGTCTCATCGAGGATGTAAAACGCCGAGTTATCCAGCCCCCGGTAGCAGAAGGTGGGGCCGTTGTCGTCCCCCTCGGCGGTGTGGTTATAGACCACATCGAGAATGACCTCGATATCGGCCTTGTGCAGCGCCTTGACCATGTCGCGGAACTCATCGAGCACGCCGCGGTAGCTGGCATCGCTGGAGTAGGCGGCGTGAGGGGCAAAGAAGCCCATCGGGCTATAGCCCCAGTAGTTGCTCTTGCCGGGACGGGCATCTTGCGGATCGAATTGGAACACCGGCAGCAGCTCCACGGCGGTGACCCCCAACTCCTTGAGATAGGGGATCTTGTCGATGACCCCGGCATAGGTACCGCGACGGGCGCAGGGCAGCCCTGAGCTGGGATCCTTGGTGAAGCCGGCGACGTGCATCTCGTAGATGATGGAGGCGGAGAGCGCATGGCGGGGCATGCGATCGTCCTCCCAGTCGTAGCGCGAGATATCGATGACGGCGCTCTTGGCACAACAGCCCAGGTTGCTGCCGGGACGGGCCGCCTGCTGGCGGTCGTAGTTCTCGGGCAACACGATGCGTTTGGAGTAAGGATCGAGCAGCACCTTCTGCGGATCCCAGCGATTCCCCGGCATGTTGAGCAGTTGGCTGGGTATGCGCCAGCCATAAAGCTGACCCTCCCGCACGCCAGAGACGTGGACGTGCCAGTAGTAACCGGATCTGTGGGTCGGGGCCGTCAGCCGGATGATCTCGGGGTGCAGGTCGGATTCAAAACGGAACAGTAGCAGCTCCATCTCCTTGGCAAAACGACCCCAAATGGCGAAATTGACCCCGTCGTGTTCGACGGTTGCTCCCAATTCGCGGCAGTGGCCTGCGGAAACGGTTCTGCTCATGTTCTTCTCCAACATCCTGTCAACTATCACTTCCAGCGGTACTTATGGTACTGCATATGGCGCGCTGGGGAAGAGGATGCATAAAAAAAGCGCGATATTTACGACCGAAAGTATCCACATGAAACCAAAATGGGCTCTTGGGAGTAATGAAAATGATCGATATTTGTTCGATCAACCGCACGCTTTTGAAAATGTTTCGTAATTTCCGGAACTTATAGGAGGGCATTCGCTCTAATTCGACAAATGGCCACGGAACACACCGGCAGGGAGAGAGGGACGATGAGATGGCAAACATGGGTGCTCGCCAGCCTGCTCGTGGGCAGCAGTGTCGGGGGACAGACGGTCGAATCAGCGCAGGGCGGCGTGCAGGAGGCCAATCCAGCGGCCATCTTTGGTCACTGGCGCCTGGTCGGCGCCTCGGTCAATGTGCCGGTCGATTGCCGCCACTCGGTGCTACACATCACGCCGGATGGCTATCTGGCCGAGCAGAGTCAGTCGCCGGATGGTGAGCTGTTTTCGTTTCGCGCCAAGGCGAAGATCCGCCAGGAGGGCAGCCGCTATTTTGTGACGCTCGGTACTCCGCACCACAATGGCAAGCCCGACTGCCTGGGTAATTCGGCCGACACGATTGAGGCCAATTTTTTACCGCAGATGCATCTGCAGGTCAGTGGCAACCGCCTGTACCACTACCTGGGCGCGAACAGCGAGCAAGGCTACCTGCGCTATATCCGGCAGCCTTGAGGCGCTCTTGCGACTCCACCCTTGATCTTGGCGTTAGCGACTCAGCTTCCAGTCAAAACTGCTGGCCGGTTGCGCCGAGGTGGCCGCCGCTTGTCCGGCCCATTGCCACAGCGGTAGAAACAGCTTCTCCATGGCGCGAGCCCGTTCCAGGTTGAAGAGCCCCAGTTCGGCGGCCTGTGCGGCCGTCAGCTCGCCGCGCAGATAGGCCACCAGATGGCGGGCGACCTGATGGTTGGCGCGGATCCAGGGATTGTCTGCGGCCGGCTCCCCCGGGGTGATGGGTAGATCGTCCGCCAGCAATGGATCGAACCACCAGCCGCGTTCCGGTCGAAAACCGCCGCGCAGCTGATAGGCATTCTGGCTGCCGACCAGCGTCAGATCAAAGTGCAGCCCCGGTGTCGGCCAGTCGCACAACAGGACATCAAACAGGGCGCCCTGGCAGCGAAACTGCACCGTCATGTTATTGCCAACCCCGGCACGGACACCCTGAAACTCGAACCCGTCAAACAGCGTGTAGAGCAGCGAGAAGGGGTGCACCACGTCCTCGACAAACCACTCGACCGGGCTCTTGGGGTAGGGCAGGTTGACGCCGACCACCAGGCTGATGCGTTGCAGTTGCCCCAACTCGCCGCGGCGGATCCGCGTCGTCAGCTCTTGGGCCGTCTGCAAGTGGGGAAATGGATAACTGACATAGAGCCGTTCGGAGGGTAACTTCGCAAATGCGGCTTCATTATCTGGTGTCATGCCCAGTGGCTTTTCACACAGGACGGCTCGCTCCTGCAGCGCCTGCAGATACCCCAGGTGGGAGGCGGTGGGCGTGGCGATGGCGACCAGTTCACAGCCGTCGAGAATGGTCAGCTCGGTGCCGGCATGGGGGATCTGCTCCTCGGCGGCGATGCGGGCGACCAGCTCGGCATCATGGGCCATCAGGGCCTGCACCTGACACCCGGCCTGGCGCAGACCGGCGACATGGACTCGCCCCCAGTTGCTGCCGATGACCCCGGCTTGCATCGTGACATGGTTGTTTTGTTTCATGATGAGTTCCCGTGCTCGTGATGGGGCTTTGGCCGCTTCTGCGTCAGTGCACCGTGGGTGACTGCGCCGAGATCGGCCGCGCCCTCTGTTAGTGATTCATTCGTTCGGCTGCTGAAAACGCAGAATGAAACGGGCGCCGCCGAGTTCACTCTGCTCGATGGACATGCTGCCGCCGTTGGCCTGCAGGATCTCGGCGGCTACCGCCAGGCCGATCCCCTGACCCGGCTTGAGGGTATCGATGCGTACGCCGCGCTGCAAGATCTGCTCGCGTCTGTGTTCCGGCACCCCGGGACCATCATCGTTGACCTCCAGCACCAGCTGTTGCCGCTCGTTGTAGAGCCGGACATCGACATATTCCAGGCAGTATTTGCAGCCGTTTTCCACGATGTTGCCGGCGATCTCCAAAAAGTCGTTGCGATCGCCGTAGTAGAGCAGTCCAGGTTCACATTGGAGAGTCAGGACCACCCCCTTGCGGTCATAGACCTTGCGCAGCGCCTTGCACAGGGAGCTCACCAGCGGCTCCACCGCCTGTTGTTGACGCAAGAGTCCCAGCTCGCTGCCCAGGACGGCGCGTCGCAGGTAGTAGCCGATCTGCTGGGCGATGCGGCTGATCTGGGTCTGGATCAGCGGCTCCTGCTCGCTCATCAAGGAAGGGTTCTCCCGCAGGGAGTGGAAGGTGGATTGCAGCACGGCCAGCGGCGTCTTGATGCTGTGGGCCAGATCGTCGAGCGAGTGGCGATAGCGCTCCAACTGCTGTCGTTGTTGCTGCAACAACCGGTTGAGATGGTGCACCAGGCCGCTGAGCTCTTCGGGGGGCTCGAAGACCAGTTGCTGCTGTTTGCCCATCTCCAGCTCATGCACGGCACGGGTCAGGCGGGCGATGGGGCGAAAGCTCCACTTGGCCACGAACCAGACCAGCGGCAACAACACCAGCAGGTTGAGCAGCATGGCCGCCTGAAAGACGCGCCACAGGAAACGGTTATCCTCTCGCTCCTCCGGCATGGTGTCGATGAGCACGGCGCGTAGTCCCGGGCGCTCCTGGGTGGCCGGGTAGTGTTGGACACGCACATAGTAGTTGAACTGGCGGGACGGCGTGAACAGGCCGTCCTCCTCCGGGGTGGCCAGGATCGGCTCCCCTTGCTGGTCGTGGGAGCCTTGGAGCAGTTGGGGACTCTGGATCTCATAGAGAGCGGGCTGGTGCAACCAAGCCGGTTGCACCAACTGCCGGAAACTCGGTTCGTCGCGGGATTGCCACAGCAGGCGGTTTTGCTCATCGAACAAAAGCATGATGTAGAGCCGTTGCCGCAGCGGATTGATGGGGCTATGGATCTGCAGGTGGCCCTGCCGGTCATAAGCCGAGTTGCTGAGGATGTTGAGTTCCCGGGTCATCCATTGATTGGCGTAGCGATCTTGCATGATGTCCTGGCCGGTCACGGCCAGCAGGGCATAGAGCAGCGAGATCAGCACCAGACCAATGCTGGTGCCGGCGATGAAGCGTAAGCGCAGCGAGTGAACATGGAATGGATTCTTCATGTCGGCTGGTGCAGCAGTGGACAATCGAAGCGGTATCCCTGGCCGCGCACCGTGGTGATGGGTTCATCCACCCCCTCGACCTGTATCTTGCGGCGCAGACGGCCCATCAGCACGTCGATGGTGTGGGTTTCGCGCAGCTCGGCATCGGCATACAGCTGGAACATCAGGGTTTCTTTGCTGACCACCTCCCCGGCGCGGCGCATCAGAAACTCCAGAATTTGATATTCGAAGGCGGTCAGCCGCACCGGATTGCCTTCGACCAGCAGCTCCTTGCGACTCAGATCTAGCTGGTAGGGCGGTGCCAGGATCAGCGCCGAGGCCAGACCACTGGCGCGGCGTACCAGCGCATTGATGCGAGCCGCCACCTCTTCGAGCTGAAAGGGTTTGGTCACATAGTCGTCCGCACCGGCCTCGAGCCCTTGCACCTTGTCCTCCCAGGCTCCACGCGCGGTCAGGATCAGAATGGGGAAGTTGATGCCATTGCCACGCCAACGCCGGATCAGGCTCAGGCCATCCTCATCAGGTAGCCCGAGATCGACGATGGCCAGATCCAACTCGTGCTCCTGGCAAAAGTAGTCGGCCTCCTGCGCATCGGCGGCGCAGTCGATCAAATGTCCAAGGGACTGCAGTTGCACGCTCAGGTGGTGACGCAGCAGCAGATTATCTTCGACCAGTAGAATTCTCATCGGCATCGCCTCACAGCAATCAGAGGGTGGCATTTCATCGCTTGCTTTTCATGGTAATCGATTGGAGCTTTGATGAAAACGAACAGCCAGTCTAGCCTGCGCAGGTTGAACCCAAGGTAAACCGCAGGCGGAAGAGTGTGCCCGGGGATGAGCGTCTGAGTCTCTTCTCGCGCCCGGTGGGGTGGAGTAAGATGACTCTTCCAATCAGCCGTGAGGCAGCCAGACGAGGAGAGTTCCCATGTTAAAAGAGTTCAAAGATTTTGCCATGCGAGGCAATGTGGTGGACATGGCGGTCGGTATTGTCATCGGTGGGGCTTTCGGCACCATCGTCAAGAGCCTGGTGGATGATGTACTGATGCCGCCCATCGGCCTGTTACTGGGCGGGGTCGATTTCTCCGATTTCTTCATCGTGCTCAAGGAGGGGATCAAGGCCGCCGCGCCCTACCACACATTGGCCGATGCCAAGGCCGCTGGCGCGGTGACTCTCAATCTGGGGCTGTTTGTTAACGCGATCATAAGCTTTACCATAGTAGCCTTTGCGCTGTTCATGGTGGTCAAGGCGATGAATCAACTGCGGATGGAAAAAGCGGCCGCTCCGGCCGAGCCCACCACCAAACAGTGTCCGCGTTGCTGCAGCGAGATCCCGGTTCAGGCGACCCGTTGTCCACACTGCACCTCGGATCTGGCCTAAATCACCACCGGCGCTGCCTGCTCGCGAGAGTCGGCGGCGGCCGTCAGGAGTCGAGTGGCGCATCCTTGGCGTGACTTGGTGTTGAGTTCTCTTTATCCCTAGGAAATTGCAATGGTGCGCATGGCGCGACAAATAGTGCGATATGGTGTAGGGCTCGGTGTGGGGCTCTGCCTGCTGGTCGGCTGTAGTGAGACGGTCGATCCGAATGCGATGCCGGCGGGGCCAGAACAGATCGCCGAGACGTTCTACCGGGCCTTGCTCGCCAATCCGTTGGTGGATCTGCCGACCCCCGAACAGTTGCGGCCGTTCCGCCCCCTGCTGCAACAGAGCCTGTTACGGCGGCTGGAGCAGGCTCATGCCGTGGATCTGTCGATCCGCAGCTCGACCCAACTGCCGACGCCACCGGCCGTGCAGGGGAGTCTGTTTACCTCTCTGGCCGACGGGTTCACCGATTTCGAGCTGGTAGCGTGCCAAACCAAGAAGCTCAAGAGCCGTTGTCAGTTCACTTTGATCTATAACAAGCAAGGCCACACCATTGAGTGGCAGGATGAGCTCCGTTTGCGTCGTGGCCGCCTTGGCTGGCAGGTCGAAGATCTGGTCTACGGCGGAAACTGGGTCTATGCGCCCACCGGAAAACTGACCTCGCGCCTGGACGTCGTGATTGCTTCGGCACCGGCGCCAACCAAGCCCTGAGTGCCGCCGACAGGCAGCCGAGGTCGGTGTTTAATCAGAAGGCTGCAGAGCCTCGTCCGATCACGGAGATCATCTTAAATCATGCAAAAAATGACTGTACTGGCTGCACTGTTGTCGTGCTCAGCTCTCTTTTCGGCTGCCCAGGCCAACGAAGGCGCGCACTGGGGTTATGAAGGCGAAATTGCACCGGCTAATTGGGGCCATCTGAGCAGCGAGTATGCCACCTGTGCCACCGGCAAGAACCAGGCTCCGGTCGATATTCAGTCCACCGTCAAGGCCAAGCTGCCGGCCCTGCCGTTCCATTACCAGGCCGGGGGCAACGCGATCATCAACAATGGTCATACCATCCAGGTGGCCTATGCCGAGGGCAGCCAGCTGACCATCGACGGCCTGCCGTTCACTCTCAAGCAGTTCCATTTCCATGCGCCGAGTGAAAACCTGATCCAAGGCAAGCAGTATCCGCTGGAGGTGCATCTGGTGCACAGCGATCCGCAGGGGAACCTGGCGGTGGTTGGTCTGATGTTTGAAGAGGGCAAGGCCAATCCGCTACTGACTACCCTGTGGCAGCAGATGCCGCAACAGGTCGGCAGCCAGTTGACGCTGAGCAAATCGGTCAACGTCGCCGATCTGCTGCCTCATGATCGCAGCTACTACCGGTTTGCCGGTTCGTTGACCACGCCGCCCTGCACGGAAAACGTTCGTTGGCTGGTGCTGAAGAAGCCGATGACCGCATCCAAGGCGCAGATTGAACAATTCGCCAAGTTGATGGGGCATCCAAACAACCGTCCAGTACAACCGCTGGGCGCCCGTCAAATCGTCGAATAAGCCAGAGGCGGGGCCTCGGCCCCGCCCATGATGCCCGGCTCTTAGGTTCGGGCCAATCTGCGTTTGGGGCTCGAACTTGCGAGCCGCTCAGGGTACAGTGGTCCCAGAGTCTGAGTCTCTGTCGACTCAACACCCAAATATTCCGGCAATCCTTTCCTTCTATTTTCCGCACCAGGCGAGGCTCTCATCGACGAACCTCGGCATGGCCCAACATCCAGCCCGACTGGCCAGCGACCAGGTCTGCTGACGGAAAGCGAACTTCAAGATTGCCATCTGTGGAGCAAGCCTCATGAGTGCAAATCGTATTGCCGCCATCGATGTCGACGTGCAAAAAACCTTTACGCCTCTGTGCCCGGATGAGTTGCCGGTTCCCTATGGCGATGAAGTGGTTCCGGAACTCAATGCCCAGGCTCAGTGGGCCGATCTGCGGGTGATGACCAAGGATGCCCATTCGCCCAAGGCGTTGTGGGTGGCTCCGAGTCTGGACCACATGCTGGAGCCGGTCGGTTTGCCGGATGCTGATGTCAGCTGGGTGGCCCATGCAGTACCCGGCACCCCGGGCTTTGAGTTGCTCGACGGCTTGCCGGCGGTCAGTGAGTACGATTTCCTGGTCTACAAGGGGATCGAGCCGGACATGCATCCCTATGGCGCCTGTTATCACGATCTGGCGGGGCGGCTCTCCACCGGGCTCATCGAATGGCTGCGTCAGCAGCAGGTCTCCACCGTGCTGCTGGGAGGTCTGGCCTTTGATTACTGCGTCAAGCAGACGGCCCTGCAGCTTAAGGCGGCCGGATTTCAGGTCCTGATCAATAAGGCAGCGTGCCGCGCGATCAGCGAAGAGACGGAAAGCTCGGCCACTTTGGAGCTACAGGCGGCAGGCATCGAGTTGCTGGACGATGCCCAAGCGGTGGGCGCCTGGCTGGCGGCTCAGCCAGCGAATGGCTCAGTCGGCAGCCGCTAGAGACGAGGGGCTATGTTGTTGAATACCTGTATGCGCGGTGTGCTGGATACCGATATCTATAAGCTGTCGATGCAGCAAGCCTATCTGCACCAGGCGCCGGATGCCGTCGCCGAGTGGGAGTTGCACTGCCGCAGTGACGAGGATTTGACCCCCTATCTGGAGCTGATCCGTGAGGAGCTGGCGGGGATGAATCAGCTGACGATGAGCCTGCCGGCACTGCGGGCCCTGTCGCGGCAGGCCCCCTATCTGCAGCCGGACTATCTGGATTTTCTCTATCATTTCCGTTTTGATCCCAGCCTGCTGGCGATCGGCATCGAGCGAGGCAAGCTGACGATCCGCGCTCGGGGTCTGCAGACTCAGGTTTCGCTCTTCGAGATCCCGGTCATGGCGACTCTCAGCGAGGTGCGCAACAGCGTTCGCTATCCTGACGTGACGCCCGAGGTGATCGAAAAAAGCACCCTGGCCAAGATCGCCCAGCTGCAGCGGCTCGGTGATGCGGTGGATTTGGGTGATTTTCGCTTCACCGACTTTGGGACCCGGCGCCGCTTCAGCTTTGCCGCTCAGCAGCAGGTGTTGGGATTGCTGCAACAGCATCTGCCGCAGCAGTTGGTCGGCACCAGCAATCCGATGCTCGCGCAACAATTGGGCCGGCCGGCCGTCGGCACCATGGCTCAAGAGTGGCTGCAGACCCACCAGGGGCTGAACTATCCGCTGGCCGCCACGCAAAAAGCGGCGCTGCAAAACTGGCTGCGGGAGTATCGCGGCCAGCTCTCCGTGGCGCTGACCGATGTGATCGGCATCGATGCCTTCTGTCGGGATCTGGATTTCCAACTAGCCAGCCAATACAGTGGCTTCCGCCAGGACAGCGGTGATCCGTGGCTGTGGGGCGAGAAGTTGATCGCGCATCTGGAGTCGCTAGGCGTCGATCCGACCCACAAGACGCTGGTCTTCTCCGATGGACTGGATTTTTCGCGCGCCGTCGCCCTGTACCGCCACTTCCGCGGCCGGGTACAGACCAGCTTTGGCATCGGCACCTGGCTGATGGCCGATTTTGGCATCAACCAACCGCTCAACATGGTGATGAAGATGGTGCGGTTGGGCGATCACTCGGTGGCCAAGATCTCTGACAGTCCCGGCAAGACTCTCTGTCGGGACCGTGAGTTTTTAACCAATTTGATGGAGGCCTTCGCCGTGGAGGCGAGCGTCCGCCACCAGGTTCTCAGCCAGGTGGCCTAAAAGGAGCATTGAAGTTTCATGCGTCAAACCCTGACTCTGGCTACGGCCTGTATCAACACGACCCCCCTGGATCTGGACGGCAACCTGGCGCTGATCCGCCAGGCCGTGGCCCAGGCGCAGGCCGCTCAGGCGGACTTGCTGCTGCTGCCTGAACTGGCGCTCACCGGTTATGGCTGTGAGGACATGTTCTTCGTCGCCGACTGGCTTGCCTCGCTGCCGGCCGAGCTGCTGGCCCTGGCCGACGGCTTACCGGATCAACTGCTGGTGGCCGTCGGCTTCCCCTTGCATGTCCCCGGTGGTCAGGTGTTCAACGGGGTGGCACTGCTGTCTCGGGGTAAGCTGCACGGTGTGGTCTGCAAACAGCACCTGGCGCGCAGCGGCATTCACTACGAGCCGCGCTGGTTCACCCCTTGGCCGGCGGGGCAGGTCAGCACCATCGCCCTGGCCGGGCAGACGGTGCCGGTGGGTGATCTGGTGTTTGATGTCAGCGGGGTGCGCATCGGTTTTGAGATCTGCGAAGACTCCTGGGTCGCTTCGCGTCCGGGTTGCAGCCTGTTCGAGCGACGCGTCGATGTGATCCTCAACCCTTCGGCTAGTCACTTCGCCCTGGGCAAGCAGCAACAGCGCAGCCAGTTCGTGCGCGAAGGGTCACGAGCCTATGGTGCCGTCTACGCCTACACCAACCTGCTGGGCTGTGAGGCGGGGCGCGCGGTCTACGATGGTGACGCCATGATTGCCAGTAATGGCGAGTTGGTGCTGGTGGGCGAGCGTTTGAGTTTTGCTCCGCTGAAAGTCTACAGTGCCACCGTGGATCTACAGGTGAACCGGGCGCAGCGCCTGGTCAGCAGTCAGTCGTTGCTGCCGGTGGGAGGCGAGGGCATTACCGAAGTCGATTTTGTTTGGGCGTCGGAACAGTATCAGCGTCCTCTGGCCACCCCCTGCCAGCTGGCGACGGAAGATGAGCATGCCGAAGCCTGCCGCGCCGTGGCTCTGGGGTTGTGGGACTGGCAGCGCAAGACCTATACCGGAGGCTATGCCCTGAGTCTCTCCGGCGGCGCTGATTCCGCCCTGTGTGGGGCTCTGGTCTACATGGCCCAGGTGCAGGCCTACGCCTCGTTGGGCGAGGCGGCTTATCTGGCTGAATTGGCCAAGGGGCGGCTGGTCCCGCAACCGCGAAACGGCCAGGCGCCGCTGGCCTGGCTGCGCGAGCGGGTGATGCCGCTGGTGTTGACCACCCTGTATCAGGGCTCCGAGTACAGCGGCTCGGTGACCTTCAATGCGGCGGCCGGTCTGGCGGCCGAGCTGGGAGCCACCCATCACGCCTGGTCCATCGCCGAATTGGTGAGCGGGTATCTAAAACTGGCCAACGAGCTGACGCCCGGGGATCCGCTCAACTGGCAGCGCGACGATCTGGCGCTGCAGAACATCCAGGCCCGGGTGCGGGCGCCCGGGATCTGGCTGCTGGCCAACCGTGGCAACAAGCTGCTGATCGCCACCTCGAACCTCTCCGAGGCCAGCGTCGGCTACTGCACCATGGATGGTGACACCTCGGGGGTGCTGTCGCCCATCGGCGGCATCAGCAAGTCCCGGGTACTGCAGATCAATCGCTACATCCTGGAGCAGGGGATCCCGCTGCAGGATAGCCAGTCGTTGGGGATTGCCCGTCTGGCGCTGCCGGCGATGCAGGCCATTGTCCATCAGGCACCGACCGCCGAGTTGCGCCCGGTGGAGCAGACCGACGAAGCCGATCTGATGCCGTTCCCGGTGCTCGATGCCATCCGGCGTCTGAGCCAAACTCAACATCTGACTCCCAAGGGGGTGCTGCAGCAACTGCTGCGCGGTGAGTTTGCCGCCCAGTACCAGTTGAGCCAACTGGTGGGCTGGATCCGTCGCTACTATGGCCTCTACTGTCGCAATCAGTGGAAGCGCGAGCGCATCGCGGTCAGCTTCCATATCGAGGCAGACAGTGCCGATCCCAAGAGCTATCGGCGTTTTCCGGTGCTCTCCAGCCAGTTGCAGCGCGAGCTGGCGCAGATGGAAGCCTTTGCTGCCACCTTGTGAGCGGGCTGCCGGCCTTGTTGGCGGTGACAGCTACTGCTGCGCCGCCTTGGCCTTTAGATCCTGGTCGCTGTCGAGATAGCGCTGCGCGATGGCGACGAAGGTCTGCTCGATCTGGAAGAAGGCGTCCACCACGTCGGGATCGAAGTGGCTGCCGCGCCCCTGGCCGATGATGCCGGCGGCCTGCTGGTGTGGCATCCCCTCCTTGTAGACGCGACGGCTGATGAGGGCATCGTAGACGTCGGCCAGCGCCATCAGGCGGGCTGACAGCGGGATGGCTTCGCCAACCAGCCCCTGCGGATAGCCGGAGCCATCCCATTTTTCGTGATGACCGTAGGCAATCTCCTTGGCCACACGCAGAAAATCGACGGACGTTCCGAGCGATTGTTCGGCGTGTTCGATGGCCTGCAGGCCCAGCAGGGGATGACGCTGCATGATGGCGAACTCCTCCGGCTCGTAGCGGCCCGGTTTGAGCAGGATCCGATCCGGAATACCGACCTTGCCGATGTCGTGCAGGGGAGCCGATTTGAACAACATGGCGATGGTGTGGTCGTCCAGCACGGTGGCAAACTTGGGTTGTTGACGCAGGGCTTCGGCCAGCGCCTTGACGTAGTGCTGAGTCCGCCGGATGTGGTTGCCGGTCTCGTTGTCGCGGGTCTCGGCCAGCGAGGCCATGGCCAGGATGGTCACATCCTGGATGGCCGAGATCTCGCGAGTGCGTTTGGCAACTTCCTGCTCCAGATAGTCACTCTTGCTGCGCAGAAAGTCGGCGCTGGCCTTCAGGCTCAGGTGCGTCTTGACGCGGGCCAGCACCACCGGTGGGCTGATGGGTTTGGTGATGTAGTCGACGGCCCCGAGGCCGAGGCCGAACTCTTCATCCTCGACACTGGACTTGGCCGTCAGAAAGATGATCGGAATGTTGCGGGTTTGGAGATCTTGCTGCAACTGGCGACAGACCTCGTAGCCATCCATCTCCGGCATCATGATATCGAGCAGGATCAGATCCGGCTGCGGCTCGCTGGCGGCGATGCGCAGCGCCTTTTGCCCATGATTGGCCACCTTGACCTTGTAGCGATCCTTGAGCAGGAAACTCATCATGGTCAGGTTTTCCGGTGTGTCGTCCACGACCAGAATGGTCGGTTTTTCCAGCGGGAGCGTCTCATCCGTCATCATGATCATGCCTCCTTCATCCAGTCGTCGACGATTGCCAGCGCCTGTTCAAATTCAAAATTGCGGATGGCCGTCGCCAGCCGCTGCAGCCGTTCCGGTGCATAGCGCTGAAGCTGTGACTGATGCTCATCCAGTACCTCCAGGGCTTCGGAGTCGTCCTCGTTAAGCAGTTGGGCCAGCCGCTCCAGCACGGGGCGAATGGCGATGCCAGGCGCTGGGTCGGGCATCTGGGGGATCTCCTCGCTCTCCAGCGCCGCCGTCAGCTGCTGACACAGGCGGGTGAGCGGCGGCTCCAGATCGTCCAACAGCAGACGGGTATCGCCCTGCTCGCGGATGGCCTGCTCCAGAGCGGCGGCTTGGCTTTGCAACGCACTGGCTCCCACGTTGCCTGCGACTCCCTTGAGGGTATGGGCCAGTCGTTCGGCCAAGGAGCGATCGTTGGCTTGCAGCGCCTGACGGATCTGGCGCACGCCATCGCATTGGCTGCTGGCAAACTTGCGCAGGAGATTGAGATAGAGCGTCTGATTCCCCATGACCCGGCGCAGGCCGAGGGTGGTATCCAGCTCATCCAGACCTTGCAACGCCTGCAGTTTGCCGATCTGCGTGGTATCTGCGGGCGCGGGGTGTTCTATCGGGGGGCCGAGGCGGCCTGGCGTGGTGGGATCCAGCGCAGCAGCGCGGCCCAGAGCTGTTCCGGCTCGATGGGCTTGCTGACGAAATCGTTCATTCCCGCGGCCAGACACTGCTGGCGATCCTGCTCCATGGCATTGGCAGTCATGGCAACCACCGGTAGCTGGGACCACTGCGACTGCTCGCGGATCCGGCGGGTGGCCGTCAGGCCATCCATCACCGGCATCTGCATGTCCATCAGTACCAGATCGAAGCTGCCTTGCTGCAGTTGTTCCAGCGCCTCCTGTCCGTTGTTGGCGATCTCGACCAGAAGGCCAGCCCCTGTCAACAGCTCGCTGGCGACCTCCTGATTGAGATCGTTGTCCTCCACCAGCAGCAGGCGGGCGCCCTGGATGGTCTGCAGCGCGGCCTCGGCTCCGGCGGCGTGATGGCGGGAGCGGGGGCCGAGCTCCGAGGCGAATCCCTCATGGCCTGCCAGTAGGCGCATTGCGGTGTCAAACAGCATGGATGGCGTGACCGGTTTGGCCAGATGAGCGGCGACGGCACCGCTACTGCCCCTCTCCTGAGGCGCCGTGTATTCGCTGTTGTGCAGCACCACCAGGGCCGGTGGCGTCGGCAGGGCCATGGCGGCCAGTTGCTGTTCCATCTGGCGGCCATTTTCCTGCAGCATGTCATCATCGACTAACAGCAGATCGATGGGGGTTGCCGCCTTGTTCTGCTCGATTTGTGCCAGCGCCGATGGTCCATCGGTGGCGATCGAGACCACAAAGCGCATGGCTGTCAGCATGTGGGCAATGGCTTCTGCCGTTTTCGGGTTGTCGTCGACGATCAGGGCGTGGGTGCCGCGCAGATCCAGACTCGGTTGCAGGCTGCCCGCAAGCTGTTCGGCAGAGGCTGGTTGCAGCAAAGCGGTAAACCAGAAGGTGCTGCCGCTGCCGAGTTGGCTCTCGACCCCCACCTCGCCGTGCATCATCTCGGCCAGGCTGCGCGAGATCGCCAGCCCAAGCCCGGTGCCGCCATATTTGCGAGTGGTGGAGGCATCGGCCTGCTGGAAGCTGCTGAACAGTCGCGCTTGCTGCTCTTGGCTGAGTCCTATGCCGGTATCATGCACCGCAAAGTAGAGCAGCAAGCCATCGCTGCGACTCTCGGCGAGGCG
The DNA here is from genome assembly GCA_041441555.1 of Aeromonadaceae bacterium. Taxonomy (GTDB): domain Bacteria; phylum Pseudomonadota; class Gammaproteobacteria; order Enterobacterales; family Aeromonadaceae; genus Pseudaeromonas. The sequence goes on along the minus strand of JASDSW010000046.1, from coordinate 27,406 downwards.
GATCTCGAGGCGGATATCCCCCTGCTCGGTGAACTTGACGGCATTGCTCATGTAGTTGATCAGGATCTGGCCGAGTCGCAGTTCGTCACCGACCAGCTCATAGGGAACATCCGGCGCTATGTCGATGATGAACTCCAGTCCCTTTTGGTGGGCCTTTTCGGCGGTCAGATCGATCAGGTCATCGAGCAGATCATTGAGGGCGAAGGGTTGCGGATTGAGCGCCAGCTTGCCGGCCTCAATCTTGGAAAAGTCGAGGATATCGTTGATGACGCCGAGCAGATGACGCCCCGAGCGCTGGATCTTGTCGATAAATCCCTCCTGGCGGCGATCCAGCGGCGTTTTCTGTAGTAGGTGGGCCAAGCCGAGAATGGCGTTGAGCGGGGTTCGGATCTCGTGGCTCATGTTGGCCAGGAAGTCGGATTTGATGCGTGCCGCCTCCTCGGCCAGCTCTTTGGCATAGGCCAGTTCGGCTTCGGCCTGCTTTTGCGGGTTGATATCGACAAAGGTGCCGACCAACCCGCCGGGCAGGCCGTTCGCCTTGCTGAACCCGGCGACCCAGTACAGGGTCTGGTGAATGGTGCCGTCGGCAAAGGGGATCGGCATCTCCCGCTGGGTGGCGCCGATCTCGCGGATGATGCGCTCATCCTCCTGCTGATACTGGATCCGGTCAGCCTCCGGCAGGTAGTCGAGATCCAGCACCCGTTTGCCGATGAGCGGCTGGGTATCGACGCCGAAGACTTCGCCGTAGGCTCGATTGAAGCCAGTAAATCGGCAATTGGCATCCTTGAAGAACAACGGATAGGGGATGGTGTCCATCAGAACGCGCTGGAAGGTGAGCTGATCGGCCAGAGCCTGCTTGGCTTCCTGCTCGTCGGTGACATCCAGCCAGTAGCCATTCCAGACCTGTCGGCCGGAGTCGAGCTCGGAGACCTCGGCCCGGGTCTCAATCCAGCGCAGCTTGCCGCTGTCATCCTGGATCCGGTACAACAGCTCCCGCGAGGTGCCACCGATGGCCTGTTCGCGGATCATCTGGCGCAGTGTTTCGCGATCGCCGGGGAAGATTTTATCCCAGCGGATCTGCGGGTTGCGCATCAACTCCTGGGCGGAGACCCCCCAGATCTGGTCGGCCCGACTGCTGATGAAACTAAAGTCGGCCTCCAGAGCCTCGGTGCTCTCGTAGCGAAACAC
>JASDSW010000046.1:16658-26208 GCA_041441555.1 Aeromonadaceae bacterium | reverse complement strand
GCGCAGGGCAGCGATTCGGTCATATCGGTGATCAGTCGCCGTGACCATTCGGCGGCTTCGGTGATCTCCTCCAGCTCACGGGTGCGGGCATGGATCTTCTCTTCGAGGGTGCTGTTGAGCTGTTCGAGGGTGGTGGTGGCATCCAGCAGATTCCGGCGCATCAACTCCTGGGCGCTGACCAGCGCCTTGAGCTCACCGATCGCGCTTTGTACCTGCACCGGGGCCTGCAGATCCATGTTGCCGATGCGGCGGCTCTCCCGGACCAGGGCTCGTAGCTGACCGGCAATGCGCCGCGCGGCGGGCACCACGATGAGGGCGGCCAGCGATAAGGAGAGCAGCAGCATGGCCAAGAACAGTCCCCACTCCTTGGCGCCCAGAAACAAAAAGTCGCTGCGCGGGGCGTAGATGCCAAGCCAGATGGTCTCACCACCCAGCCGCATGGGGCGAAACTGGCTGAACCAACTGCCTCTGCCACCGTCCGACAGCCGCTCGCTGCCCAGCTGCCGGGAAGGTTGACCAGCCTCCAGCCAGGCGTGGGTGCTCTTCATGACCGCCGGATGACCGGAGGTTAACACCGAGTCAAACAACTTGGAGATGGGCCATCCACTGCGCTTGGAAGCGGCCAGTAGCTTCTGCGGCTGCGCCAGCAGATGCATCTGGTCATCAAAGAGCAGGGCAAAGCCATGAGGACTCACGTCGAGCTGGCTGGTGTAATGGGAGATATCCTGCAGCTTGATATCCAAGGCCAGGATGTAGTGTTGGCCATCGGGGGTGCGGAACTGCTGGCTCACCGTGATCCCGGGATCCTAGGTGGTGTAGAACAGATAGGGCTGCGTCCAACTGACCTGCTTCTTCCCGGCGTCGCGGTGTGCCTGCTGAAACCAGGGGCGGCTCCGGGCATCGTAGGTGGAGTCCACATCCTGGCGTGTGAACTGCTTCAGATCATCATCCCACAGGAGTTGTTGTACCCGGTTGCCGCTGGTTGAGGGTTGGCTGAGCCGGTTGAAGGCGCGCCCACTGGCGTCGCGCATCACCAGCAGCTCGGAGCCATCCTGACGGGCCAGATGCAGCGACGAGATGCTGGCGTTGTTGTCGATAAACGGCAAAAAGAAGTGGTTCAGCTCTGCGATCTTCGTGATATCGGCGGGCCATGGCTGGGTGGAGTCGGCGGGCGGAGATTTGGATAAGGAATTGCGTTCGAGCACACCGCGCAGGGTATAGAGGATGGTTTCGGTGCCGTGGGCGAGCTGGGCGATGCTGGCCTCCATTTCGGAGGAGGTTTGCTGCATCTGGGCGTTGGCCACCCGCTCCATGGTGGGCTGGATCAGCAGAAGATAGATGTCGAGGCTAAACAGCAGCAGGGCGCTGAGCACGATGCCGAAGGCCCGTGTCAGCATCATACGCAGGAACGAGTTGCGGGCGGGAACCAGAGCCATATGCAAACCTTTGCGGACTAAGGTAGATGGGTTGAATCTATCAGGTCTTACTGAGTCTGGCAGCTGGTGACGGCAAAATCTGTTGATTAATTCCTCAATCCTGCTCCGACGACGCCGGACGTTTGCGGGTTGCCCCCTTGGTGGCCAGCACGCTAAAGCAGTTTTCCAGCGTTTGCAGGTAACGGGCCTTGTCGGGGTCGTAGGGCAGGGGGCGGCCGACGTAGGCATCGACAAAAAACGGGATCGGGATCCACTCGCCCTTGGGCATCGACTTGCCCAGCCCCTGCAGGTAGAGCGGGATCACCGGCAGCTCCGGGGTGTCGCGCAACAGGTGCCACAAGCCGGGTTTGAGTTTGGATAGCGTCTCCGGCTCGCCGCGGGTTCCTTCTGGAAACAGCAACAGGATATCACCGGCAGCCAGCGCCTCACGGCACAGCCGCAGCGGATCGCCGCCGCTTTCCCCGTTGCCCCGCGTGGCGCCGCCGCGCTGCACCGGGATCAGCCCTAAAAACCAGCGGGCGATAAACCGTAAGCCGCGATTGCGAAAGAAGTAGTCGGCCGCCGCCACCGGGCGCCGCCTGGGCAGCAGACGAAACGGCAGCAGGGTCAACAGCACCAGCAGATCCAGGTGGCTGTTGTGATTGGCGATGATCACCGCCGGCCCCCGTTGCGGCAACCGCTGGGGATGGCGCACCGTCAGCCCCAGCCACAGGAGGACCACGGGCCAGGCGATCAGCACGACAAACAGGCGGCGGCAGAGGGCATAGAGCCAGCGTGGGTGGGGAACATCGGCGGTCATGGTCTGCCTCCAGCTCGGTAATGGAAAGCTCAGTAATAGAAGTAGTAGAGGGTGTGGAAGTACAGGGGCGCCGTAAAGGTCAGCGAGTCGAGCCGATCCAGGATGCCGCCGTGGCCCGGCAGCAGGGTGCCGGTATCCTTGACGCCAATGTCCCGTTTCACCGCCGACATCACCACATCGCCGATGAAACCGAAGATGCCGATCTCCAGCCCCACCAGCGCGGCACGGGGCAGATCCAGCGGCGTGAACAGCGGGCCGAGCAGCAGACTGACCAGCAAGGTGGTGACGGCGCCGCCCAGGAAGCCCTCCCAGGTCTTGTTCGGGCTGACCAGTGGCAGGATCTTGCGCCTGCCCAGGGTCTTGCCCCAGACAAATTGCGCCACATCGTTCATCTGGGTCAAAAAGACCAGCAGGAACAGCAGGCTGGCGCCGGAAACCACCCGATCATCTACCGGATAATCCGGCAGCACCAGCAGGTAGGCCATGTGGCTGAGCGAAAAGACCGTGGTCACCAGCCCCCAGTGCAGGGTCGAGGTGGAGTTGAGAAAGCCCTTGGGGTGGCCGGAGAGCACCAGCCGGGTGGGCAGCAGCAAAAACAGGTAGACCGGGATGAAGATGATGAACATGCCGTACCAGGCCTGGAATACCCAGAAGTATTGCAGCGGAATGGCCACATAGGCCCAGAGGAAGGCCCAGCGATCCTGCTGCCGGTTCGGGGTCAGGGTGATGTACTCCTTGAAGGCCATGAAGCTGACGATGGCCAGCAGCAGGCTGGGCAGTGGCTGCGGGGTCAGCAGGATCGGCAGGAAAAAGGCGATGATCCAGCACCAGGTGCGAATGCGCAGCAGGATCTCGCCCCGTGCCGGATGGCTGGCCGGTACCCGCCAGCGCGTGATGAGATAACCGGCGGCCAGCACGCTGACCACCAGGGCAATACCGTAATAGAGTGGATCCATGAGTGAGCTCTCCTGGGGTCTTCTTGGTTATTCGTGGTTCTGCGGCTGCTGTAGCGCCATTCGCAGCCGATTGTAACAGGTCCATAGCATCAGGCCGCAGGCCAGCACCAGCACTCCCTTCATCGCCGTGAGGGCGATTGGCAGGGTCATTCCCAAGCCCAGCCAAAGGCCGCAGGCACCGACCAGGGTGGCCCGATCGCTCTTGCCCATGGGCCCTTCATAGCGACGGTTGCTCTGGATGAGCAGCCCCAGTACACCGGCGTATTCGGTCAGCAGCGCCAACCAGATGAAGAGGGCGATGAGGCAGCCCCCGAGCCCAGGCACCAGCGCCAGCGGGGCGAACAGCGCGGCATCGGCCAACACATCGCCCATCTCGTTGAGCAGGCCCCCGAGGCGGCTCTTCTGGCCATGCTCCCGTGCCAGTTGGCCGTCGATGGCATTGAGTGCCATGCGCACGAACAAAAACAGCGGCAGGCCCAGCCACAGCCAGCGGGCGGCGTCCTGTTGTTGCCACAACAGCAGAGCCAGAGTGGCGCCGTAGCCGATGGAGAGCAGGCAGGCCAGGGTGGTCACCTGGTTGGCGGTGACGCCGCGGGCGGCCAGGGTCGCGGTGAGCGGTTGCAGCAGGGCCAGAAAGCGAGGCTTGAGTTGATAGACGCTGGGCATCGGGACTCCTCGATCGCGAAGGATGTGGGTTTCCAGCCGGGAGAGGCCTCTCCCGGTGGTGGTGTGAGATGGGTTAGGCGGTCTCTTCGGCCAGTCGCAGGGCGCGCTTGCCGAGCCGGTAGCTGATAAACAACAGGCTCATGATGGCGACCAGCAGCACGCCAAAGGCGAACACCTCCTGGGCCGGGTCCAGCCACTGGCTGGCCAGGTAGTGCAGGCCGACAAAAGCGGCAATCAGCAGGTTCTCGCAGAAGTTCTGCACCGCAATGGCGTGACCGGCACCGACGCTGGCCTGACCGCGGGATTGCAGCAGGGCGTTGAGTGGTACGACGAAGAAACCGGCGGCGGCCCCCAGGCCAATCAACAGGGCGCCGGCGTGCCAAAGCTGCGTGGCCAGCCCCATGAACAGCAGGGGGGCTCCGATCAGCAGGCCGGCCCACAGCGCGCGCGGAGCATGTTCCAGACGGATGAAGCTCCCGGCCAGCGCGGCTCCGACGATGATGCCGATGGAGACCACACCACCTAAATTGGTGGCCGAGCTGGTATCGGTCAGCCCCAGGGCGAAGGGGACCCAGGCAAACAGCACCAGGCGCAGCGTGGAGCCCGAGCCCCAGAACAGGCTGGTGCCCAGCAGCGAGGTGCGTGCCTGGCGATCGCCGAGCAGAGTCACCACGGCGCGGGCAAAATCGTGGATCATGACGCCCAGCTGCGCCTTCTCCAGGGCATGGACCACGGGCAGGCGTGGGATGAGCAGCGACAGGCCGACGGCCAGCGCGTAGCAGGTGGTGATCACCCCCAGCAGCAACACCAGCGAGCTGTCGGCCAGCCAGCCGCCACAGACGAAGCCCAGCAGGATGGCGACTATGGTGGAGCCCTCCATCAGGCCGTTGGCCTGCACCAGCTTGTCGGTACCGCACAGCTGGGTCAGGATGCCGTATTTGGCCGGGGAGTAGACGGCGGCACCGATGCCGGTCAGCACGTAGGCGATGATCACCCACAGGGTGGTCGCCTGATCGCCTTGCAGGGCGATGGTCAGCATGGCCGCCCCGGAGAGCAGCTTGATGGCGTTGGCCAGCCACATCACCCGTCCCTTGGGCAAGGCATCGGCCAGCAGGCCGACGAAGGGGGCCAGCAGTATGTAGGGCATCACGAAGCTGCCCTGCAGCAGGGCATCCATCCCTTTTTCTGCGGATAACAGCAGCACCAGCTTGATGGCGCCGACCAGGATGGCGTTATCGGCGAAGGCCGAAAGAAACTGGGCCAGCAGCACGGCACTCAGGCCGCGGGAAAACAGCGGCGTGGCAGCCTGGGCCGGGGTGGACAGGGTGGTGTTCATCAGATCTCTCCTTCGATCAGGCGGTGGCCAGCTGTTTGAGGCTGACATAGTCAATCTTGCCGGTGCCCAGCAGCGGCAGGCTGGCGAGCTGGCGGATATCGCGCGGGACGGCCAGCGCCGGCATTCCCTGATCGCGGGCCACCTGGCTCAGACGGTCGTAGTTGAGCTCGGTATCCGTGGTGAACAGCACCAGGGCCTCGCCCTTGCTCTCATCGGGACGGGAGCTGCTGGCGTGCTGCTGCTCGGGACTGGCCTGGGCGGCGAGCTTCTCGACCACTTCGAGCGAGACCATCTCTCCGGCAATCTTGGCAAAGCGTTTGAGGCGTCCGGCGATGGTGACAAAGCCCAGATCATCGACCCGCACGATATCGCCGGTGTTATACCAGCCGGCACCCAGCTCGGAGGCGGTCGGCTCCAGAACGCCGGGATTGCTGTCCCGCAGGTAACCGGCCATCAGGTTCGGCCCCTTGACGTGCAAGATGCCGCCCTGCTCGATGCCGGGGACCGCTTCGAGGTGCCACTCGATGCCGGGCAGGAACTGGCCGACGGTGCCGGTGCGATAGGCCATCGGGGTGTTGACCGCCAGCACCGGGGCGGTCTCGGTGGCGCCATAGCCTTCGAGGATGCGGATGCCGAATTTTTCAAACCACAGCTCGCGCACCGGTTGCGCCAGCTTCTCGGCGCCGGCAATCACATAGCGCATGCGGAAGAAGTCGTAAGGGTGTGCGTGTTTGGCATAGTTGCCGAGGAAGGTGCTGGTGCCAAAGAGCACCGAGCAGTTGCGATCGTAGACCACCTCGGGGATCACCTTGTAGTGCAGGGGCGAGGGGTAGAGGAACAACTTGGTGCCGGTCATCACCGGCAGCAGGGTGCCGGCGGTCAGGCCGAAGGCGTGGAAGATCGGCAGGGCATTCATAAACTTGTCATCCACCGAGAAGTCGATGACCGACTGGATCTGCGCCAGGTTGGCCAGCAGGTTGCGGTGAGTCAGCACCACCCCCTTGGGCACCCCTTCGGAGCCGGAGGTGAACAGGGTCACCGCCTCGGCGTCGGGACGCTGCGCCGGCACCAGCAGGCGCGGCAGACAGAGGGCGGCCAGCAGCCAGAGCTTGTCTTGCCAGGTGAAGGCGGCGCGCAGATCCTCCAGATAGAGCACCTTGAGGTGGGCTGGCAGCGCCTCGATGACCTCCTGCAGACGGGCGCTCTCGATGAAGGCGCGGGAGCTGATCAGCGTCTGGATGCCGGCGACGCGGCAGGCCGACTCGATCCCCTGGCGGCCGGCGGTGTAGTTGAGCATGGCGGGAACCCGGCCGAAGGTGCCGGTGCCGATCATCAAGCCCAGGGTGGCGCTGAGGTTCGGCAGCAGCAGGCCGATGCGCTCACCGGGGGCGGCCAGACGGGTAGTCATGCGGCCCAGCGCCAGGGTCATCTTCAGCAGATCGCCATAGCTTTGCTCGATTTGACGCATGTCCTCGAGCAGCAGGTAGCGGCGACCGTAGAGTGAGATGGCGCCGAGCAGCGACTCATACAGGGTGCCGCGCGGCCGGGAGACAAACAGCATGTGCTGCATGATGCGACGCAGTGCCTCGCCGGCCTTGGCGCGGCGCTCGTGGCTGTTGGTGGCCTCCGGCATGGCGATGGTTTCGCTCGGCATGATGGTGATGCGCATCTTCGGCAACCAGCGGCGCGGATAGTGCCCCCCCATGCGGCTGAAATAGGTGCGGGCCGGCCCATCCAGATGCACTGGCAGCACGGTGGCTCCGGTTCGGGCGGCGATAAAGGCCGGGCCATTGTAGATCTTCATCAGAGAGCCGGTGACGGTCAGGCGCCCCTCGGGGAAGATGACCACAGGGCGACCCTGCTCGATGAGACGCACCACCTGCTTCATGCCCATGGGGCTGGTGGGATCCACCGCCAGATAATCGACCAGGGCCAGCAGCGGCTTGAACATCCAGTGGCTCGCCACCCAGGTGTGCACCACAAACACCGGATTACCGGGCATGAAGACGCCCAGCAGCATGCCATCCAGGAAGGATTCATGGTTGGCAACCACCAGGACTCTCTCCTGCTGGAGTGCCTGCCAATCCCCCCGGACTCGCACCCGGAACAGCAGGGTAAACAACACGCGGAGCAACAGTTTGATGATGATTCGCATCGGGATTCCTTTCCTCGCTAAGGTTGATGAGGGGCTTAGACTTCGTCCTGCAGGTAGCACAGCACCGCCTGCAGGGAATCGTTCAGATAGGGTTTGTCGATCCAAAAGTAGATCTCCTTGCCCTGACGCTCGTGGCGTAGCACGCCGGCTTCCCGCAGGATCTTCAGGTGGTGGGAGACCGTCGGGCGGGAGAGGGTGGAGACCTCGGCCAACTGGCCGGCCGTCAGCCGCTCACCGGGCTCGAAGGTCAGCAACAGGCGCTGGCGATGTTCATCCCCCAGGGCGTTGAACACCTTGGCGATCTGTTGCCAGGTTTCCGGGATGGCACGTGAGTAGTCGTGATGCATGGACTCATTTCGAAACAATTAAACATGTCGACATGATAATGAGTTCACGCCGGCTGTAAAGCCTACGTGCGGCGTCCGGTGAAAATTTTTTCGACTATTCGCAATCCTCGGCACACTTTTGCCGAAGGACTGAACCCGCACACCTGGATCCTGCGACGACTCCTGCGGGCATCGTGTTACTGTCCGCCACAGGCGTCTGTCAGACGGCCCCCCAATTGGCGATGATCGGCGATGATGGTCGACTCAAGAGGAGATGAACGATGGAATGGCAAGGATCCGGCAAGTGGCGCTCCCTTCTATGGCGGGGCATGGGTCTGGGGTGTCTGGCGCTTTTGCTGGTCTGTGGGGCTCAGGCGGCGGGGAAGTGCGCCTTTGTCGGCTCGGCAAACAGTTGTCAAAACGCTGCCGTGGGCGATTTGTGTGCCCTGAATGGAGAGGCCGGGGTCTGCGCCCCCAAGGATCGGCTGGGGAACAGTGTCATCTGTGATTGTGTCTATGGTGGTGGTGCCAGCCACGGCCCCAAGCAGCCCCATTGTCAGAACGGACTGCGCTGGTCGCCCAGCAAGGAGTCCTGCATCAAGGCCGAAGTCGATAGCCCGGATGGCACTGCTCACTGTTTTCCTCCCTACTATTGGGATGGCGAGAGCAATACCTGCCAGAAACTGTTCGAGTAGTGGGCCACGCGTGACGTCGTGCGCCGTTCGGGCGAATGACGATTTATGCTTGCACTCGGCGCGCGGGGCGGCCAAGATCGGCCGCCTTATCTCTGTGGCTATCCGAGTCTGTCATGTCCAAATCCCCCAAGTCGCCTCTGCATCCTCGCAATCCTCACCAGGGACGTTATGACTTTGCCCGGCTGCTGGCGGCCTCGCCGGCTCTGCAGCCCTTCGTGCGATCATTGCCTCATGGCCAGACCATCGATTTTGCCGACCCGGCGGCGGTCAAGGCGCTGAACCAGGCCATCCTGGTGGCCGATTATGGCATTCAGGGCTGGGATATTCCCGACGGGTATCTCTGTCCGCCGATCCCGGGGCGTGCCGATCACATTCACCATCTGGCGGATCTGCTGGCCAGCTGTCATCGGGGTAAGGTGCCTCGTGGGGAGCAGGTGCGGGTGCTGGATATCGGTGTCGGGGCCAATGCGATTTATCCCATCATCGGCCATCACGCCTACGGCTGGTCGTTTGTCGGATCCGATATCGATGTTGACTCGCTGGCGTCGGTGGCGCGCATTCAGGCACAAAATCCTGAGTTGGCGGCTGCACTGGAGTGCCGGCTGCAGCCAGATGCCGGGCAGATCTTCGGCAACCTGGTGCAGGGTGATGACATCTTCGATCTGACGCTGTGCAATCCACCGTTTCATGCCTCCGCCCAGGCGGCTGCTGCAGGCAGCCTGCGCAAGGTGCGCAACCTCAACAGCCAGAAACCGCGCAATGAACAGAAAGCCAATCTGGATCAGGCTGCCTTGAACTTCGGCGGACGGCAGAACGAGTTGTGGTGTGAAGGGGGGGAGTTGCAGTTTATTCGCCGGATGATCCGGGACAGCCAGTCGGTGGCGACTCAGGTGTTCTGGTTCTCGACCCTGGTCTCCAAGGCCGAGAATGTCGCCCCGATCCGCAAGGCGCTGGCCGCGGCCAAGGTCGCCGAGGTACGGGTGATCGAGATGGCGCAGGGGCAGAAGATCAGCCGTCTGGTGGCCTGGACCTTTCAGCCACTGGCCCAGCAACAGGCCTGGAGCCGTTTTCGCTGGGGCTGATGTAGGCGGTTACCAGCTGTAGCCGAGGCCCCAGAAGTGCTTCCAGTTGTTATGGGACTCCTGGGTGCCGTGCAGCGACTCCAACTCGCTGGAGAAGGT
>JASDSW010000046.1:0-16587 GCA_041441555.1 Aeromonadaceae bacterium | reverse complement strand
ATCGGTGTCGGGGTAGCTGTAGTCGCCGTTGGTGTAGAGTTCCAGCAAACCGTCGTCCAGCAGGAAGCGGCGGTAATCCCAGCTGAAGGTCAGGATGGCAAAGCGCAGATCGGGCTCTTCATGGTACAGGTAGGCTTGTCGGCCCAAGGTGGAGCCTAGTTCGAAACGGCCGCTTTTGTTGTCATAGAAACGGTAGCCTGGACCACTGCCGTATTTGCTCTCTTCAAAGAGATCGTCATGGAAGTCGCGCTGATAGCTGGCCTCGCCGCGCCAGAACCAGTGGCTGCTCCAAAAATAGTCCAGTGAGTTGTTCAGCTCGTAGTTGTGGCGATCACGGACGCCGTTGGTCTTGCGCGTTTCCCAAGAGCCATCCAAATTATCGCGCCAGTAACCTTTGAGGAATTCGTTGTCGCTTTTGAGGCGCAGATTGTCGCTGTCATCCTCCTCGCGCTCGATATCCAGACTCAGATCCAGGTTGCCACTCCAGTTGAATTTCGGGCTGAAGTGCGCCGGTTGCTCGATGCCTTGGATCTGGGCTTGCACCAGGGTTCGCTGCTGCTGGGGACTCTTGAATTCCACCAGACTGCCTCCCTTCGGCGGGGGCTTCTGACCGGGGGCCAGCTCAATCAACAGCGGGGCCTGGGATTCGATGCGCTGCACCTCGGGCCATTTGATTTGCAAGGTGCCGGCGTATTTGGTGTTCAGCCCCAGCTTGCCGTCCTGCAGTTTGGTGATCTGGCCGGTGAGCCGATCGCCGTTGGTCAGCCAGAGGGTATCGGCACTGGCGCCCGATGCCAGCGTCAGCAGTAACCAGCAACCCATCCTAGCATCCATGACGACTACTCCTTGATCGGTGCCGACGATGTCAGTCGAACTCTCGGGCTTCGCGCAGCCGCTGGCGGCGCGCCTGCTCCTCTTCGAGCACCGTATTGATCTCATCCAGCACTGAATCGAGATCCACCGCCGCCTCACTCTCCACGAAATGGCCGGTCAAGGGGCTGTCCGGTTGCAACTTGCCCTCTTCGTATAGCGCCCACATCTCCTTGGCGTAACGACGGCCGAGTAACTCGGGGGCGAACTGGCCGTAGTATTCGGTCAGGTTGTTGACGTCGCGCTCCAGCATGGACTTGGCGTGGTTGTTGGCCGCAGCATCGACCACCTGAGGCAGGTCGATGATGACGGGGCCAAATTCGTCAACCAGCACGTTGAATTCGGAGAGATCGCCATGCACCAGGCCGGCGCAGAGCATGCGCACCACGTGCTGGAGCATCTCGGCATGGTCTTCGAGTGCCTGCTCGGCGGACATGGTGACATCGGCCAGGCGCGGAGCTACATGCCCCTCCTCATCGGTGATGAGCTCCATCAAGAGCACGCCATCGAAACAGCCGTAGGGCTGGGGGACGCGTACGCCGACGCTGGCCAGTTTGTAGAGGGCGTCCACTTCGGTGTGCTGCCAGCTCTCTTCTTGCTGCTTGCGGCCGAATTTGGAACCCTTCTCCATGGCGCGGGCATCCCGGCTGTTGCGCACCTTGCGCCCCTCCTGATACTGCACCGCCTGTTTGAAGCTGCGTTGGCTGGCTTCCTTATAGACTTTGGCGCAGCGGATCTCGGAGCCGCATCGGACCACAAAGACATCGGCTTCTTTGCCGCTCTTCAGGCGACGGACGACCTCATCCACCAGGCCATCATCCACCAGAGGTTGTATACGTTTGGGTGTTTTCATGGCGTCCTTGTACCCTATTTGCGCCCTCGATGGAATCACCGGACTGAACTTCTGTGCCTTGTCTGTCATCCCGACGACGGCCAGCGGTGGGCGTCGAGAGCGTTTCGATGACATCGCGACCGTTGCAACGCCGCATAAATCCCTGCCATCTCTATGGGTAATGGTGGCAAATGTGATTGTTTCCACAGCTATTTCAGCAAGATTTCCATCTTGCCCCCCGCTATGTACACTCACCTTGATAGTCATTCGGTAACAGGTTCCCCGAGCTAGTCAGTTGAAGGGACGGGGGTGGCACTTGCACATGGCGCCGTGTATTGGCTGGCGCGGGTTTGTGGCCCACTGAACAGAGTGTTGCGGGCAAGGAGTCGGCCCATGGCACTCGAGGTGATCAACCGATGTTTAATTCGCCACGCGATCGTTTCATCCTCATTGCCGTCGGCAGTTATCTGATCCTGGCCCTGTTGTGGATCTTCCTCTCCGACCACCTGTTGATGCTGGTGAGTGGCCCGGATGCTGCGATGGCGCTATCGACGGTCAAGGGGATCTTTTTTGTCATCGCCACCGCCGCGCTATTTTTCTTTGCCTTGCGCGCCATTCCGGCCAATACGGCCGAGCGTCACGGCTCATCGCTCGATGCCCTCGCCGAGGGGATGGGCCTCGGCGGGCAACCTCGCTGGCTGATCTATGGTTTTGCCATCACCATCGCGCTGTCGGTGCTCGCCCTGCGTATGGCCATTCCGCTCGATCTCGGCCGCCAACCCTTGATGATCCTCTTCATGCTGCCCATCATCCTCAGCGCCCTCATGGGCGGGCTGGGCCCTGGGCTGCTGGCGACGGCCTTGTTGGGGGTGGGCGTCGATCTGCTGGCCAAGCCGGCCCTGCACGCCTATGCCTCTCCGAGCTACGTGCATCTGCAGTGGATTCTGTTGATGGTCAACGGCATCGCCGTGAGTATTCTCAGTGCGTTGCTGCGCCGCTCGATTGCCAGTTTGGAGGTCAACCAACGGTTGATGGATTCCATCGTCAGCGGTACCTCCGATGCCGTCTTCGTCAAGGATCGCCAGGGGCGCTATCAGATGGTCAATGCGGCTGCTGCGGCGTTTGTCGGCAAAACCCCGTCGCAACTACTCGGTTTGGATGACAGTGCCCTGTTTGACGCCGCCTCGGCGCAGAGCCTGCACGACACCGATGCCGCTATTCTGGCCGCAGGCAAGGTGCAGACCCACATCGAGCAGCTCACCATCCAGGGCGGGGAAAACTTGGTGTTTATGGTGACCAAGGGCCCCGTGTTCGACAAACGCGGTAGCGTCATTGGCCTGTTTGGCATCTCCCGCGATATCACCCGACAGCAGTTGGATCAGGATGCGATCAAGGCCAGCGAAGCGGCGCTGCGTCATGCCCAGCGTCTTGCCAAGGTGGGCAACTGGGAGTGGGATCTGCAAACGGGCAGGCCAGTATGGTCTGAGGAGATTTATCGGATCCTGGGGCGGGATCCGCAGCGTCCACCGGCCGACTACGCCGAGATGCAAGGTTACTTCACCTCGGAGAGCTGGCAGCGGCTGGCGCCACTGGTGATGCACTGCCAGGAAACGGGGCAGGCCTACCAGTGTGATGCCGAAATCATCCGTGACGATGGCGAGCATCGCTGGATCACCTCCCGCGGCGAAGCCTTCACTGATCCGCAAGGCCGAATCACCCGCATGTATGGCACCATGCAGGACATTACCGAGGCCAAGTTGCTGGCCTTGCAGCTACAGGCCAGCCAGGAGCGGTTGCAACTGGTGGTCGAGGCCACCAGTGATGGCTTCTGGGATTGGGATATCTCGCGCCAGTACATCTATCGCTCCCCCCGTTATTACGAGGTCACCGGCTATTCGGCCAGTGAGGACCGCCACGATTTTGCTTTCTTCTCCCAGATGATTCACCCCGAGGATCGAGCCAGCGTCCTGAGCCATATCAACGCCCATCGCCGGGGGGAAACCGGCAGTCTGGACTTTACCTTCCGCCTGGTGACCAAGAGTGGGTCGATCCGCTGGATGCGGGTGCTGGGACGAGCGGTACACCGCGATGCCAGCGGCGAGGCGACCCGCCTGATTGGCTCCCTGTCCGATATTTCCGAGCACAAGCACGCCGAAGAGGCGTTGCTGGAGCGGGAGCAGCAGCTCGCCCGGGTCATTGAGGGGTCGGATCAGGGCTATTGGGAGTGGAATCTGCAGACCAACGAATTCGTGGTCAGTTCGCGCTGGCAGACCATGCTCGGCTATGAGCCCGGAGAGCTGGATGTTCAGCCGGATAACTGGTCGTCCATCGTGCAGAGTGACGATCTGGCCGTGGCCAAAGACTCTATCGAGCGCCACTTGCGGGGTGAGATCCCCAGCCATGAAGTCGAGTTGCGCTGTCGCACCAAGGCAGGTGGCTGGCGCTGGATCCTCTCCTGCGGTCGCATCGTCACCTGGGATGAGCAGGGCAGGCCGCTGCTGATGTCCGGCACCCACACCGATATCACGGAACGCAAGATCCTCGAACAGGCGCAAAAGGAGGCCGCCGTCGTCTTCGAGAGCAGCTACGAAGGCATCATGGTGGTG
The DNA here is from genome assembly GCA_041441555.1 of Aeromonadaceae bacterium. Taxonomy (GTDB): domain Bacteria; phylum Pseudomonadota; class Gammaproteobacteria; order Enterobacterales; family Aeromonadaceae; genus Pseudaeromonas. The sequence continues at coordinate 12,279 of JASDSW010000046.1, read as the reverse complement.
AGTCCGGAGAATCTCATCACCAAGGTCAATGCCGCTTTCACCCGGATCACCGGTTATTCGGCCGAGGAAGCCATCGGTCAATCGCCCCGCCTGCTGGCGTCGGGGCAGCATGATGAACTGTTTTATCGGGCCATGTGGCATTCGGTGCATGAGCATGACTTCTGGCGCGGCGAGATCTGGAATAAGCGCAAGAATGGGGAAGTGTATGCTGAGTTGCTCTCCATCTCGACGGTGCGCAATGCCCAGGGCGAGTTGCTGCACTATGTCGGCCTCTTCTCCGATATCTCCCAGCTCAAGGCCCATGAGTTCGAGCTCGACCGGGTCGCCCATTATGATCCGCTGACCGGGGTGCCCAATCGTCGGCTATTGTCCGATCGCCTGCAGCAGGCCATCGCCCGCTCGGTACGGCACCATCACTCCTGCGCCATCTGCTTTCTCGATCTGGACAATTTCAAGGCGGTCAACGATCGCTACGGCCACGAGGTGGGCGATCAACTGCTCATCGGCGTCACCCATCATCTGCAGAGCGTGCTGCGCAATGAGGACACGATTTCCCGCATCGGCGGGGATGAGTTCGTGATCTTGCTGGCCGACATCCACTCGGCGGAGGAGTGCACCCTGATCCTGGACCGGTTGATGGCGGCGATTGGCGAATCGGTGAGTGCCAGTGGCATCCAGATCTCCATCTCGGCCAGCATCGGGGTCACCCTCTACCCGGAAGATGATGAAGACCCAGATACCCTGTTGCGCCATGCCGATCAAGCCATGTACCAGGCCAAAGAGGCCGGCAAGAACCGCTATCAGCTGTTTGATCCCGAGAGCGATCGCAAGGCGCAGACCCACCGCAAGTATCTCGAAACCATGCATCAATCGCTGCTGAACCAGGAGTTTGTGCTGTTCTACCAGCCCAAGGTGGATCTGGACGATGGCCGGGTCATCGGCGTCGAGGCGCTGATCCGCTGGCAACATCCGACGCAGGGGTTGTTGGCACCGGCCGACTTCTTGCCCCATCTGCATGGCAGCCACCTGGAGACCATTTTCGGCGAATGGGTGATCCAGACCGCGATGGCCCAGGCCGCCGCCTGGCATCAGATGGGATTGCTGCTGACCGTCAGCGTCAATGTCAGCGCCAATCATCTGCTGCAGCCGGGTTTCCTGGCCCATCTGCAGGCGGCTTTGGCGCGTCATCCCGGGCTGGATCCCGAACATTTTGAGCTGGAAGTTCTGGAGAGTGCGGCCATTGCCGACATGGAGCAGGCCATCGGCATCCTGCTCGACTGTCGCCAGCTGGGGATCCACTTTGCCCTGGACGATTTCGGCACCGGCTACTCGTCATTGACCTATCTACGCAAGCTGCCCATCGATACCTTGAAGATCGATCAGAGCTTCGTGCGCGACATGCTGACCGACAACGACGATCTGGGGATTGTCGAGGGGGTGATCCAACTGGCCAACGTGTTCCACCGGCAGGTGATCGCCGAGGGGGTCGAAACCATGGAGCACGGCCGGCAACTGCGTCTACTCGGCTGCCATCTGGCCCAGGGCTTCGGCATCGCGCGCCCCATGCCGGCCCAGGCTGTGGTGCCCTGGTGCCAGCAGTGGCAGCACGACCAACGCTGGCGCTCGGTGTAGTAACAGGCCGAGGCAACGAATTGGCGCGCCAAGCCTGTCTTGAGGTGCTTAATGGTATCGCTTCTTGCTTTGGCTCATAGAACCTCCAACTGCGATCACTGTGACAACTCAAAATCGGCGCACAAAAAAACGGCCAATTAATGGCGGAACATATCAATTGGCGAGTATTTATGGCGATCCAATGGTGCTAGTGTTTTTGCTCCGGTAGTTGTCTAGGAGAGGACAGATGGAACAAGAAGCAGACCTGGTATTCCGCCGGGTGCGGGTGATTGATGAATCTGGAATGGTTTTGTGGATAGAAATTGAAGATGCAAAAGGAGTGAGGGCGGAAGATCCGGTTGCAGCGTAGGGTGTTGGCTAGGCTTATAGATGCCTGGCTTGGTTGAGCAGGATGAAGCAAGGAGAAGTGAATAAAAATACAAATCGTGGAAATGCATATTCCCCAATCATATTCCCTAGGAGATATTGGATTGCGGAGTTTGGTACGTAACTGATGGATTTTTATGGTGCCCGAGGCCGGAATCGAACCGGCACGCCGTTGCCAGCGAGGGATTTTAAATCCCTTGTGTCTACCGATTTCACCACTCGGGCTGAGCAGTACAACAAGAAAGATGGAGGCGCGTTCCGGAGTCGAACCGGACTAGGCGGATTTGCAATCCGCTACATAACCGCTTTGTTAACGCGCCGTTTGAAGCAAATCTTGGAGCGGGAAACGAGACTCGAACTCGCGACCCCGACCTTGGCAAGGTCGTGCTCTACCAACTGAGCTATTCCCGCATCGCTGAAGATTGTCTCACTGAGACCGGCGCATTATACGTAGAGAAACCGGACGGTCAAAACAATTTTTACCGCCCAGCTTTCAATCGGTTAGCAATTCGACAACCGCCCTGCATCCAACGATGAGACAGGCGAGCCTCACTCGCTCCGGATCCCAAGGCATGCCGTCACGGATCCTGTGACGCTGACCGATTTGCATGCCTGGGGCTGGCGAGCTCCATCCATCACGTTGCTAGCGGTGAGAGTCAGGTGGATTTCTCGCCGGGGCTGGCGTGATAGAGTGGACTCTATTGGCTAGGTATTCACGAGCTAGGTTCCCAGTATCTAGCTGTCTTAGTGTGCCCCCTGGCGGGTTTTGTATTCGTGTAGGCGCTAGGGGCAAGAGAGCAACAGGAGATCTCGATGAAGGGCGATTTGAAGTTTTTTAGAGTGCGGTGGTGGGGTTTTTATGTGCTCTTTCCGCTGTGTCTGCTGTTTGCACTGCCGATTGCATTGATTTCCATCGATAACTTTTACTCCGGGAACCTGATCGGTGCTCTGGTGGGGTGGGTGATCGCGGCCGTCTGTCTGTTGCTCTGCATCGGCTTATACGCCCCCTATAGCTGCTTCTTCGCCTTCAGGCTGATTGGCGTGGTGCTCTTTCTCGGCTATGTGGCTTACGCCATCGACTGTTTGCAGGCGGGGCGGATCTACGCTGCATCGCGGGCAGAGCCGGCATTTGTCAACGCCATCCTCGGACTCTGCTACTGGGGGCTTCCCGGTTTGCTGCTGTTTCTCAAGGCGCAAAAACCGGAACAGTCGCCCTATTCGGCCGCGGGTAAGCTGCGCTGGGATGAGCCGGAGACGACGGAGTAACCGTTGCTCGTCGGCCATGGCCGGGGCGTCCTCGCGGGCTAGTCATGCTCGCGGTGGCACACGCCATATGATCCGACAGGCAAGATTAAATATTGCATATGCCATAAATGAGGCGTATAAGTGGCATATGCCAATTAGGAGGCGTTATGGCAAGACCCAAGATCCCTCGCAACATCTGTGGCCGCCCTGCGGACAGCTGCTTCAAACCCAATGGTCGACCGATGAGTCAATTGGAGCAGGTTCGCTTGAGTGACGACGAATTTGAGTCGTTACGCCTGGTTGATCTGCTGGGGATGCAGCAGCAAGAAGCGGCCGTGGCAATGGGCGTCTCCCGGCAGACATTGGCCAATGTTCTGAAAGCAGCCCGTTTCAAGGTTGTGGACTGTCTGACCCAGGGCAAGGCTCTCATGATGCAATCTGAGGATAAAGGAGTTACCAACCATGATCACTGCCATTCCAATGAGTGACGATCGCGTCGCCAGCCATTTTACCAAGGCGGATTGCCTGGTCTTTCTGGATGAGCACGGTGTTGAGCGCAACCGTGTCGACAATCCGGCGCGCGACGCCAGTTGCGCCGGCAAACAGAAGTTGGTCGAGCTGTTGGCCGAACAGCAGGCCAACCGAATTGTGGTCCGGAATATCGGCGAGCAGATGTTGGGTAAGTTGTTGGCCCGACAGTTTGCCGTGTATCAGACCAATTGTGGTCGTCGCTCCGCCAGTGAGCTGGTTGATCCGGTGGCCAGTGGTCTGGTGCCACTGCTGCAGGCCAGCCTGGGGCGGCAATCGCTGAATCATGAAGCGAAGAAACAATCCGGTGGTTGCGGTTGTCATCATTCGGCGGACGAGCCTTCTGGCGCCTGTTGCCACGCCAGTGACACGCCTCAGCAGAAGATGGCGTCTTGCCATCAGCACCAGCATCAGGGGCGGGGGCGATGCTGTCACTCCTGAGCCAATGGGGATTACCGATATTGCTCACCTGGCTGGGTTTTATGGGGGTCATGTCCCTGTTTTGGTTTCGGCAGCGCCGAAAGCGAAAGCCGGGATCGGCATCTGCGTCTGGTGAGGTGCGCCTATGCGGTTGTCATACGCGATGTGATGAACACCTGTACCAGATTACCGAGCCAACGGTTTCAGATAGGGTCTCAACGTAAACGCAATGAATTTTGGATGTCTCATGGCTAAAAACTACACAGAAATCAATCAGGAACAGCGTCAATTTGGATCGGCCTACCGCAAGGCGAGTCCGGATACCATGAATGCCTTTCTGGCGTTGCACAAGGCCGCGATGCGGGAGGGAGCGCTGAGCATCAAACACAAGGAGCTGATTGCCACCGCGATCGCGATTGCGGCTCGCTGTGATGGTTGTATTGGCGCCCATGTGGCGGCGGCATTGAAGGCCGGAGCCAGCAAGCAAGAGCTGGTCGAGACCATTGATGTTGCCGTGTTGATGGGGGGAGGGCCTGCGGTGATCTATGGCACGCAGGCTCTGGCGGCGGTGGAAGAGCTGGCCGGATAATTACCGGCATGGTGCGGCAGACGAACGGTCTGCCGCTAAGTAGGAAGTGATGAACAGTTATCGCTGTGTCCAGCAGAGTCATGCGCATTGCATGGTCTGTGGTTCGCGTGAGCACAATTCAGATTCTCTGGGATTAGTTTTCACCCCGCAAGTCGACGGTTCGGTGAGTGCTCCCTTCGTAGTGAACCCGAAGTATCAGGGGTATACCGGGCTGTTACATGGTGGCATGACTTCCACATTGCTGGATGCCGCCATGACGCATTGTCTCTTCATGCAAGGGATCCAAGCCTTGACCGCTGAGTTGACGGTGCATTTTATGGCACCGATCCACGTGGGACAGCGCCTCTTGGTTTGCGCAAAAATGCTGAGTCAGCGTCGCGGTCTCTATCAGCTCGAGGCCTGGCTGGTCGCCGGGCATCGCCAGGTGGCACGGGCTTCTGCCAAGTTTGTTGCCCCGTCATCCGGGAGCCTGGCTCATGGTGACTAATATTGAGCTCACGGTGCTTTGTGATAATCACGCCCAAGGTGATTTGCAGGCCGAACATGGCCTGGCCTTCTGGATCCACGCCCCCGGGTTGCAACTGCTGTTCGATACCGGGTCTGGTCAGACGCTGATACCCAATGCCCTGCAGCTGCAAGTCCCTCTGGGGGAGTGTCAGCGGGTGGTTCTCAGTCATGGTCACTATGACCACTCCGGTGGTTTGACGGGACTCTGGCAACAGGGCGTGAACTGTCCGGTGATGGCTCATCCCAGCGCCCTCTTGCCGCGCTATAGTCGTCATCCCGATAAGCCGGTCCGCTCCATCGGCATGCCGATTGACATCGTCAGTCAACTGGGGCAACTGCCGACCAGCAGGTGCCTGTGGCGCCGGGAGCCGCAGTGGCTGACGCCGGATTGGGGTTGCAGCGGCGAGATCCCGCGGCTTGATCCCGAAGAAGATGTCGGCGGCCCGTTTTTTCTGGATGCCGAGGGGATTGAGCCCGATGCGATCCCCGATGATCAGGCGCTGTGGTTCAATACGCCTGGCGGTGTGGTGATTGTCTTGGGGTGTTGTCATTCCGGGCTCATCAATACCGTGACCCATATCCGTCGAGTGACCGGGATATCCAGGGTGGCCGGTATCATCGGGGGCTTGCATCTGTTGCATGCGGATGAGTCGCGATTGGTGCACACCTTGGATTTTCTCAAGCAATGCCACCCCGATTTTCTGCGGCTGGGCCATTGCACCGGCGATCATGTTGTCGAGCGGATCTGGCGTGAGTTGCCGGCGGTCGATGTGGAGGTGCTACGCGTGGGAGCCCGATACGTCATCGAGGCCGGATCGATCGCACCGAAGGAGGAGTCGTCTTCATGATTGCCTACTTGCAAGGGATCACGCGGCAGCGCTCATCTTGGACGCTGTTGTTGGTTTCGGCACTGTTTTTAGAGATCTGCGCCATGGTGTTTCAGCACGGGCTGGGGTTATCGCCTTGCGTGATGTGTATTTATGAGCGCATCGCCATTCTGGGATTAATGACGGCGGCGCTGATAGCCTTGATCAATCCGCAATGGTTGCTGTTGCGCTGGATGGCGCTTCTGATCTGGGGTTACAGTGCCATTCGTGGATTGCAGCTTGCCCTGAAGCATGTGGACTACCTGCTGCATCCGTCCCCCTTTAACACCTGCAGCCTGTTTCCTGACTTCCCGAGCTGGTTGCCTCTGGATGGTTGGACCCCCTGGTTTTTTGCCGCCTATGCTGATTGTGCCGAGCGGCAGTGGTCGCTGCTGGGGTGGGAGCTTCCGCAGTGGCTGGTGCCAATTTTTTCTCTCTATCTGGCGATCTGGCTACTGATCCTCATCGCCAATCTGGCCCAGAAGGGGCGTTTGGCGCCCTGTGGTGAATAACAAAGCAATGGATACACAACAAACGAGGATAATTTGATGTTGATGCGAACCCTGTTGTTGAGCGCAGCCCTGTGGATGAGCCTGGGGGTACAGGCCAAGGAGTGGTTGATTGATGTGCGAACGGCCGATGAGTTTTCGGCCTCGCATGCTGTCGGAGCCACGAATATCGAGTTTCAGCAGATAGTGTCGGGCGTCGCCAAGCTGGGGATCGCCAAGCAAGAGCCGATCCGTCTGTATTGCCGCTCCGGGCGTCGGGCAGAATCGGCTCGGCAGGCGCTCCTGGCGCAGGGGTATCAACAGGTGGTTAATTTAGGCTCCCTTGCGCAAGCCCAGGACTGGCTGGAGCACCAGCCGCGGCAGTGAGCCCGAACGCGGATGAGGTGGATGTGACCTGTCGCACGGCGATGTGACTGGATGCAAGTGGCGCTTTTTTTGACACAGACAGTCGGAATCGAATGTGGTACTGTCTGTCTTTACAGTATTTTGCCTCTATCGTCGGGAGCCTCTGAAATGAATGCACAACGTACGCTTGGTGAATGGTTGGATTATTTCCGCAAAGCCAATAATCGCAGGAACCTGGATGCGCTCATCGTCTCGGCTCGCCGTGCCCAACCTGACTGCTGGGCGATGATCGAGCAGGCGGCCGAACACCGGGAAGCCGAGATCAATCAAGGCGAGCAATTCGCCATCGCCGAATGAGTCACTTTTTATGAGCTAGCTGGGCTGGCTTCGCCGGTTTACCCCGAACCAGATTCAGACCAGTTGCGGCTGATATAGGATCACCTGGTCGCGTCCGCCCTCCTTGGCGTGATACATGGCGCGATCGGCGCTGATCGTCAACTGATCGACGGTGTCGCCATGGTCGGGATAGAGGGCGATGCCGATACTCGATGAGATTTCGAATAACTGGTCACCAAATTTAATGGGTCGTTTCAGCGCTTGACGGATTTTTTCGGCGACCTGCAGGACGCGCTCCGGCGTCGTGATATCCGGCAACAGCACGACAAATTCATCCCCGCCGATGCGGCCTACCGTGTCGGAATGGCGCACGCAGGACTCCAGGCGTCGCGCCACCTGTTGCAGGACAAAATCGCCTGCCGCATGACCGCAGCGATCGTTGATCGGCTTGAATTTATCCAGATCGATATACATGACCGCCAGGCGGCTTCCCTGACGCTGGGCGTGTGCCAGGCTTTGGTTCACCCGGTCGAAGAACAGCAGACGATTGGGCAAGTTGGTCAGCAGGTCGTGGTGGGCCAGATGGGCGATCCGCTCATGGGCCTGTTTTTGCACCGTGATATCCAGTTTGACCGCCACGTAGTGACGGATGATGCCGAGGCTGTCGCGAACGGGGGCGATATGAGCCTCCTCCCAGTAGATTTCCCCGGATTTACGGCGGTTGATCAGTTCGCCCTTCCAGGTTTTCCCCTCCGTCAGATAGCGCCACATCTCCACGAATACGGCTGGATCGGTCAATCCGGAATTTAACACTCTGGGGTTTTGGCCGATCGCTTCGGCGGCTGAGTAGCCGGACTCTTCACAAAAGTGCGGATTGACGTACTCGATCCGGGCGTCGACATCGGTGATAACCACGGAGGTGGGGCTCTGCTCGATGGCCATCGACAGGATGCGCAAGCGCTCCTGGGTCTGCTGGGTCTGCTGGGTCTCTTGGAGACTCTGTTGTAGCGCCAGGGTCCGTTGCCGCAACATGGTGTGGACCCGGACGCGGGCGCGCAGCACCTCGGTATTGATGGGCTTGTGAATGAAATCCACGGCTCCTTCGGATAAGGCCCGGGTCTCGCTCTGGATATCCGTCTTGGCCGTGATGAAGATGACCGGTATGGATCGGGTGGCGGGCTCCTGCTGCAAGAGGGCATTGAGCTCATAACCATCCATCTCGGGCATCATCACATCCAGCAGGATGAGATCTGGCAGCGGCGCCTGTTGCAGCAGGGTCAGCGCCTGACGTCCCGAGGTGGCGAAGCTCAGCTCGTACTCATCTTCCAACGCCCCGAGCAGCAGTTCGATATTGGCCGGGGTATCGTCGACGATGAGGATGCGGGTGGCGGTGGGGCCCATTGATGTCATCACAACTTCCATCCTTGGTCGGTCATCAATTGATGTAACAATCGATGCGCGGTTTCAAAATCCAGGCGGCCAATGGCCTTGGCAACCGCAGCATAGGGTTCCTGCAACTGGGTGTCGAGCAGCAGAGGCTCAATTTCGCGGCTGAGTTTTCGTGCTTTGCTCTGGCCGGTGGCCAGCATCTTGGCCAGGGCCGCCAGTTGGGGTCGCAGCGCCTCGCCATCGAGTGGGCGCAACGATTCGGTACTCCGGATTGGTGCCGTTTCTTGCTGTGTCAGTGGCTCGATGGCGGCGAGTACCTGCCGGAGCTGGTGTTGAAAATCCGCCAGCAGATCACTGCGTTGCTCCTTGAGCTGTTGGTTGAAGGGAACCGCCAGCTCATAGAGGCTGTCGGCGCCGAGGGTTGGGGCGAGCCCCTTGATCGTGTGGACAAGGCGAGCTGCGGTCGCATAATCCTGCTGCGCGAGGGCGGCCTCCAACTGTGCCGGCGTCCGCACAAAATCCTCATAAAAACTCAGCAGCAGATGCCGCAATACTCCCCAACCCCCGGGCCCTAACTGGGCGGCCGAGCGCTCCAGTGCCAAGCCGGGTAGCGAAAAGGGTCGATCGTCCGGCGTCATCTCGCCGAACCGCATGGCCTCCGGCGTGATGGGGGCTACAGGGGCAACTGGGACAATGGAGTCGATGGTCGGTGCAATGGTCGGCTCGCGAGAGTCTTGCTCGGCGGTGACCACCGGCAGGGGCACGCGAAAGCAGAAACGACTGCCTCGACCTGGCTGACTCTCGAGTTGGATCTCCCCACCCATCAGGCGCGCCAACTGCTGACAGATGCTCAATCCCAGCCCGGTGCCGCCATATTTTCGGGTGGTGGAGAAATCGGCCTGCTGAAACGGGCGGAAGAGCTGCGCCTGCTGGGCGGCAGAGATGCCGATGCCGCTGCCGCTGTCCTGCACACAGAGGCAAAGCTGCACCCGGCCGTCTTCCAAGGGAATGCTGCTGATTTTCAACTCAACCGAGCCGCGTTCGGTAAATTTCAGAGCATTGCTCAGCAGGTTATTGAGCACCTGTTGCATATGTAGAGGATCGCCGTACAGCGTGGGGGGAACCCCGGCGTCGAGGATGAAGCTCAAGCTCAACTGTTTTTCCTCGGCGGCAAAGGCAAAGAGGGCCCGACTGTTTTCCAGGAGCCTGCTCACGGCAAAGGGGCGGCACTCGAGGCTGAGACCTCCGCTCTCCAAGGTGGCGTAGTCCAGAATATCGTTGAGGATCCCCAGCAGTTCCGAGGCGGCCGATTTGATCTTGCCCAGATACTCCGCCTGGCGTGGGGAGGGGCGCTCCTCCAGCAGCAGTTGGGTCAGACCGAGTACCGAGTTGAGTGGCGTACGGATCTCATGGCTCATGGCGGCCAGAAACTGACTCTTGGCCCGGCTCGCCGCGTCAGCAGCCTGCTTGGCTGCGCGCTGGCGAGCCTCCTGCTCTCGCTGAGTGGTCACGTCCGAGTTGATGCCCACCATGCGGATGGGCAGGCCATCGGCATCATAGTCGAGAATGCTGCGGGTCTGGATATGGCGAATGGTGCCATCCGAGCGCAGCAGACGGAACTCATCCACATAGGGCTCATCGTTTTCCAGGGCTGCAAAGAGCACCGCCTGGGCGCGGTCTGCATCCTCCGGGTGCAGTCGGGAGCGCCAGTAGTCGAGGTAGAGCCCGCTGTGACGCTGACCCTCGGGAACCTCATACCAGTCGCACAACCGTTCATCCCACTCCAGCGAGTTGTCGGCAAAGTTCCAGCACCAGATGCCGATGTTGGCCGCATCGGTGGCCAGGGTGAGCCGCTGCAGCGCACTGCGGATCTGGGACTGCGCCTGTACCCGATCGGTGATATCCCGGGCTGATGCCAGCAACAACGGTTGTTCATCGAGGGTGAGTGGCGTCAGCCTGAGCGTCATGAAGAAGAGGCTGCCGGTGTCGAATCGTCGACAGGTCCACTCAAATGGCGCGTTTTCGCCGCGCTGGGCCTGGGCGATGTGGCGGGCAATGGCGGTCGTTGACTCTTGACCGTCGGGTTGGCGTCGGGCTGAGAGATCGCCCATCTGCCGACCCAGGATCTCGCTCTTGCTGCTGGCGCCAAAAATTCGCAGGGTGGCCGGGTTGCAGTCGATGAGCCCGCTTGGACCAAACAGCAGTATGGGGTTGATGGTGAACTCAAACAGGGTCCGGTAACGCAGTTCGGAGCGGACTAACTGCTCTTGCGCGCGATCCTGGCTCTGTTGGGTGCGGGCCAACCGCCAGCTGATCATTGCCAGCACCAGCAATAACACGCCACAACCAAGCAGGTAACGCTCCAGGCTCGGTTGCTTCAGGGCGGCCAGCTCGGCGGGGGAGACCCAGGCCATGATCTTCCAGCCTGCCGGATCCCGGCTGGGATAGAGACGATGCGGGACAGCCACCGCCTGTTGAGGGGAGAACGTCTGCCAGGTCCAAAGGCCGGAGGGTGTAAATCGTTGGCCGCTTTCGCTGGATTGAACTTGCTGCCAGATGAGCGGATGCGAGCGACTCAGAGGCACAAGCGTATCGAACGAGTGCCCAGACTCCTGCAGGGTGTTTTGTCCGGCCAGCCAATGACCATCTTGAGTCAATAACATCCCCTGGCACGCGAGATCGTCGGTGGCTTGCGAAAATCGGTTCAACATGGAGCCTGCCTGATAATTGAGCAGCAGGATCCCCCGGCGCTGCCCTTTCAAATCGGCAATCGGCATGGCCAAGCGCAGGGTGGGGTTGTTGGGGCGCTCAATGAACTGTCGCTCGATGTTGAGATCCAAGGATGAGACGTAGAGCTGTCCGGGTTTTAGCGCCATGGCCTCGCGAAAATAGTAGCGGGAGCTCTTATCCTGCAACTGATCGGTGGCAACGGCGATCACGCGACCTGCCTGTCGTTCGAGCCGCAGGCGCTCGAGTCCGCGCTCGTCGATCCAGCGGATCTGCTCATACAAGGGGGTGACGTTCGCCAGCACCCGCAGATCCCGGGTTAGCGCCTGCAGACTCGGACCATGTTCTTCCTGCAGGCTCTGCCGGAGATGATCGTTTTGTGCGATGAGGATCAGATCGCGGTAGGCCGTGGCCAGATCGCTGCGCAGCACATCCATGCCATGGCGCAGTGCCTGCTGTTGCCGAGCCTGCAGGCGCGTCATCGTGACCTCATCCGCCTTGATCTTCAAAAATGCGCCACCGAGCAGCGCCAGTCCGGCCAGGGGGATGAAAATACGCAGAAAGTAGTGAACAGTGCGTGAGCTCAAAGGCATGACTCCATCAGGCTGGGGTGGCCAATCAAGGATTGGTTTGGCTCACCCGAGTCGGGTTGCTCTGCTTTGAGTATTAGGGGCATAGCTCCGGATGAATTTAAAAATCGTCCGAACACATTCATTTTTGTGATGCTGTCGCTGACAGAGCCGACAGTTCAGGAGATTGAGCCCAAAAAAAGGGTTCATCGCGTCTTTCCGGGGAAGGCGGCCTTGATTTTCAGGAAAAA
>JASDSW010000045.1:0-3329 GCA_041441555.1 Aeromonadaceae bacterium | reverse complement strand
GCCATCATCTCGCCGGAGCAGACGATGTAGATTTCCTGAGCCTTGTTTTCACGGATTGGCATGGCGAAACCACCACACACCACATCACCCAGTACGTCGTAGAATACGAAGTCGAGATCTTCTTCGTAGGCACCTTCCTCTTCCAGGAAGTTGATGGCGGTGATAACACCACGACCGGCACAACCAACTCCTGGCTCAGGACCACCAGACTCGGCACAGCGCACACCGCCGTAACCAATCTGCAGTACGTCTTCGAGTTCGAGATCTTCTACAGAGCCCTTCTCGGCGGCCATTTCCATGATGGTGTTCTGGGCCTTGGCGTGCAGGATCAGACGGGTTGAGTCAGCCTTCGGGTCACAACCAATGATCATCACCTTCTTGCCCATCTCGGCCAGCGCCGAAACCAGATTCTGTGTGGTGGTTGATTTACCGATACCACCCTTGCCATAAATTGCACATTGACGAAGCGCCATGTCGATATCTCCTTGTTGACAGTTGACATCGTTATAACTGCACAGCGCGTACCATCGAGCCAAAAACAGCTATCTCATTGTTTTTTATCGGTTAAAAATTAAAAGACCAATTCTTTCGCAGCGGGGAAAAATACAAAGCCCCTGCTTTTGTGGGGAAGTGCACAACAATTGGCGGAGCTTTTGTCGCATCCCTGAACCAGAGCCAAGATGCCAACTGGGCCATGTCGTTTCCTTCAGAAGAGGGGCCACTCCGCCATAACGATCCGCCCTATAGCAAAAAACCGCCGAAAGGCGGTTTTTGGGTTGGCACAAGAGTCGCGAAGCATCAGTCGGTGGCAAAACAGTTGGCCCGTTCATGACAGGCGTGACAACTGGGGGCGCGGCACAGATAGCCCCCCTCCTGCTCACACCGTTGCCGGTAGAAGAACTTCTTCCAGCGCATATCCTGCTGATTCAGGGTGACCAGCTCGGGAAAACAATCCGTCATCAGCGAGCGCAACAGCTGGCGCGACTCCAGGCCGAGATCCTCCCACAGGTGGCGAAATCCCATGCAGGCATGGGCGATGATGGTCGCCATCTCTCGCACCTCGGGGCGAACATAGCCCTGCAGCCAGGCTTCCAACTCCCGGCACTCGGCCTGACGCTGCAGGATCAAGGTCTGCAACAGCAACTGATGCTCCCGGTCCGCCTCGCTGAACAGCGGCTCCACTCCCGCCTCGGCGCAGAGGCGATAAAACAGTCGCGACTCCAAGCCCATGCCAGGCGATAACCGGGTACGACCTGCGACAAAATGTTGTAACAAGCAGTAGAGCCACTGCCGCCCATGGAGTTGCCCATCCGTGCCATGTAGCAAAACGACCGGAGTCAGGCCGCTTACTGGATAGCCGCAGGATTCAGAGATGACGTTCATTTGCTGATAAGACATAGGGCCCCCTCGACAGGGCAAACCAGCCGGCAGCGCGGCCCGGCTGAGTTTTCCCGACATTGATTGCACCGTTTTTGCAGGATCTTGAAGCGGCCAGCGGATTCGACGATGGCCCCCCGACGACAGACCGGCTGGCAGTTGAAGCAGCCGATACACAGTTCGGTGATCTGACAAGCCATCAGGCAACCCCCCGACGGTGACGCTGCACCGTGCCATGAGCCTGACTATGCCACCAGGTCTGCAGCGCCTCACGGATCGGCTGCCAGGCAAAATCGACCACCGGCGCTATGCCGGCCTCCTCCAACTGCTGCCAGGGCGCCATACCCACGCGGGCGCAGAACACCGCCGAGACATCGGCCAGCAGCTCCAGCAGGCTCATCATGGTGGCCAGCTGCTCGGGTTCATCACACTCGCTACTGCCCTGGCAGTAGCGGGGAACATGCCGCTCACCGACCAGAGCCAGCCCCTCGGCCGATAGGGCATAAATCTGGAAACGCTTGGCATGACCGAAGTGCTGATCGATCACCTCACCATCCTGGCTGGCAACCGCGACCAGCAAGGCATCTTCATCCTCGGAGGCTCCCTGAGTCGATAGCGCGGCCTGGATGCGCGTCCGGCGCTGCATCACCAACTGGTAGGGCTCACTCTCTTCAGCCAACTGCTGCAGGTTAAACTCCTGGCTGCGATCCTCGCCCAGCATGCCCACCGCATCGGCCCGACACTGCTGACAATGGCTCATCTGCTGGATCGAGCTGCCACAGGAGTCGCGGACCTGGGCCACCTCCTCCGGCGTGGGTTCCCGCTGGCCATTCAGGCCAAAGTAGGTGCCATGCTCGGGCTTGGAGATCAATGGCATGACGTTGTGCAAGAAGGCGCCGGCGCGGCGGATCGCCTCACTGACCTCGGGCAGGTGGGCGTCATTCACCCCGGGGATCAGCACCGAGTTCACCTTGACCAGGACGCCCTGCTCGATCAGGCGGTACATCCCCTCCATCTGCTGATCGATCAACGCCTGGGCCGCACTCTTGCCACGTAACCGTTGTCCATCGAAATAGACCCAATCGTAGATATCCGCGCCGACGTGCGCATCGATCGCATTCATCGTGATGGTGACGTGATCCACGCCCAGCTCAACCAGAGAATCCACCGCTCGCGGCAGTGCCAGCCCGTTGGTCGAGACGCAGAGTTTGACGTCCGGCAGGGCACTGCGCAGACCCTCAAGGGTGTCGCAGGTGCGCGCCATATTGGCCAGTGGATCGCCAGGCCCCGCGATGCCGATCACCGACAATTGCGGGATCGCGGCAGCGACCGCCTTCGCCTTGCGGATCGCCTCCTGTGGCGACAAAAGCTCGGACACCACGCCCGGTCGCGACTCGTTGGCACAGTCGTACTTGCGGTTGCAGTAGTGACACTGCACGTTACAGGCCGGCGCAACCGCCAGGTGCATGCGGGCATAGCGATGATGGGCCGCCGGGGAGTAACAGGGGTGTTGAGCTACTTTATCCAGCACGGCACGCGACAAGGTGGTTGGAGCGGCTGTCGGCGGTGTTGTTGAGCTACTCCGGCATGAACT
Organism: Aeromonadaceae bacterium; assembly: GCA_041441555.1. Lineage (GTDB taxonomy): Bacteria > Pseudomonadota > Gammaproteobacteria > Enterobacterales > Aeromonadaceae > Pseudaeromonas. Next base: position 358 of record JASDSW010000045.1, on the reverse strand, counting down.
GGCACAGCTGGAAGAGGAAGATCGGGCGCGAGTCGTCATAAGCAATCCTTGCAAGCTCTTGGGCATTGCATCGATAAATGCAAGGATTACGCCTTGATAGCTATATTAAATTTCTATTTAATCTCAATGGATTAGCCGACTCAACAATCCAGAACCATGACAGCGAGAAACAGCAATGTCGACATTGTCATGCAGCAAACCTGACAAAACTTGAGGCATGCCGGTTCAAACGCAGATGATGCAACAAGGTTGCCTGTGGCGGATCGGAAAAACAAAAAGCCCAGACGTTAGTCTGGGCTTGGATGTAGTGGCGGAACGGACGGGACTCGAACCCGCGACCCCCTGCGTGACAGGCAGG
>JASDSW010000044.1:17153-21642 GCA_041441555.1 Aeromonadaceae bacterium | reverse complement strand
CCATCCGAAAAACAGGAAAAAATAATGCCAGTCAGGCTTAACTGACTGGCATTAAGCCGATTGGCTGCCTTTTTCATGGGCGCAAGCCGGAGGCCTGCCAACTCACTCTACAGCCAATGAGTGGCCTCGCGCTGCAGGCTTTCGAGCAGATCCTGCAACTCCAGCAGCTCGGGCTCGAGCTGCTCGACGGTCTCGCCACGGCGCAGGGCGCTCTCCAACTGGTGGCACAGCGCCTGCAGTGCGGGCATGCCGCAGTAGGCGGCACCACCGGCCAGCTTGTGGATGCCGGCCAACAGCTCGGCCGCCGATGCATCGCTGGCCTGAGCCAGCAGCGTCTGCACCTCCGGCAGCGAGGCCAGCAGCAACTCGAGCATCTCGCGTGCCAGCTCCGGTTTACCGGCGGCTTGGCGCAGGGCCAGCTCGGCATCGCGCAGCGAGGAACTCGCCGGGTTGCTGATGGCTGGGTTGTTGACCTCAGGCTCCGGAGAGGTGGGCGCTTGGCCGGGCAGAGGCTGGGTGAATTGCCGCAGCAGTTTCTCCAGTTGCGCCTCATCGATGGGCTTGGCCAGGTACTCATCCATCCCCTGGGCCATCAGCCGCTCGCGCTCGCCCGGGATGGCATGGGCGGTGACGGCGATGATAGGGGTCTGCTGGTTGCACCCCTCCTGACGAATGGTCTGGGTCGCGCTGATGCCATCGAGGATCGGCATCTGGATATCCATGAAGATCAGATCGAATTCCAGCCGCTGGGCCAGTTCGACCGCCTGACGCCCGTTCTGACAGGAGTGCACCTCGGCGACCAGATCGCCGAGCATGGCGGTGATCAGTTTTAGGTTGGCCGGGTTGTCATCGACGGCCAGCACGTTGAGCGGCAACTTGCTGCGGCTGGTCACCGGTTGCGGAGCGTTTGCCGTCGCCGTGTGATTGAGTGTCAGAGCGGCCAGGAGCTTGCTGTGCGGCACCGGCTTGCTCAGGCAGTGGCTGGCGCCGAGCGCGAGCAACTGCTCCTGCAGGCGTGGCTCATGGGAGTTGAGCAGGAACAGCAGACGGCTATAACGGACCGGCAACTGGCTCAGTTGCTGTTGCAACGCCAGCAGATCCGGGGTTGACGAGAGACCGATCAGCAGGGTGGTGACGGTCTCCAGCCCCCGGCTGGCCGCCTCGCTCAAGCTGCCGACGCTGGTGACCTGCATCCGCCACTCCTGCAGTTGGGCCTCGCAAGCGGCTCGGGACCAGGGATCGGCCTCGACGAGCAGGATGGACTGATCCTGCAGCGAGATGGCGGCTCTGGATTCGTCATGTGGTTGGCTGGCCAGGCGCATGCCCAGGGTCACGGTGAAGCGTGACCCCTGTTCGAGGGAGGAGTCCACCTCAATGCTGCCATCCATCTGCTGCACCAGTTTCTGGGTGATGACCAGTCCCAGCCCGGTGCCGCCGTAGCGGCGGGAGATGGAGGTGTCGGCCTGGTTGAAGGGCTGGAACAGCTGGCGCTGTTGCTGCTGGCTCATGCCGATGCCGGTATCCCGGATCTGGATCGCCAGACGGACCCGTTGATTTTCCACCCGTTTGCGCAGGCTGATGGTGACGTCTATGTTGCCCTGTTCGGTGAACTTGATGGCGTTGCCGGTTAGGTTGGTCAGGATCTGCTGCAGGCGGAGCGGATCGCCGGAGAGCAGGTCGGGAACGTCGCCGTTGACGCGCAAGGAGAGCTCCAGTCCCTTGTCGTGGGCGCTGGGGGCGAGCAGGGTCATGGTTTCATTCACCACGTCGCGCAGGCTGAAGGGGATCTGTTCGAGCGACAGCTTGCCGGCCTCCAGCTTGGAGAAATCGAGGATGTCGTTGATGATGTTGAGCAGATTCTTGGCCGATTTTTCGATGGTGCTCAGGTAGTCGCTCTGGTTGGAGGTCAGCGGCGTCTTGAACAGCTGCTTGGCAAAACCGATGACACCGTTGAGCGGAGTGCGCAGCTCATGGGACATGTTGGCCAAAAACTCCGATTTCACCCGGGCCGCCTCTTGAGCCCGCTTCTTGGCCATATCCAGCTCGACGTTCTGGATCTCGATCTGCTCCAGGGTCTCGCGCAGATCCGAGGTTGCCTGATCGATGTTCATCTGCATCTCGTTGTGATATTCGGCGATGGCCTTGGCCATGGCGTTGATGCCGTTCTTCAACATGTCGAGTTCGCCGCGCATCTGGCCACGGACCCGGGTATCGAGCCGCCCCTCGCGGATCTGGTAGACGGCGCGCACCATACGGTTGATGGGATCGATGACCACGTTGACCAGGTTCAGGCCACAGTAGATGCTGAGCCCGAGGCCGAGCAGGACGACGAGGATAGCCACGGCGGTGTCGCGGTACTGGATGATCAGCGCCCGATCGGTGTTCATCTGGATCGAGATATAGCCGACGGCGCGTTGTGGCTTGCTGTCGAGCAGCGAGCTTTCGGTCAGGGTGACCTCTTCGAGGATCGGCGTGCGCAGTATGATGAAGTCATCCTGGTAGTCGACCGTGGTCAGCTCCGGGATGGGTTCGCCCTTGGGCAGACGCAGCATGTCCAGCCCGCGGTGAAAATTCGAGGTGACGAAGAGCTGGTTGTCTTCCCGAAAGACGGCGATGGAGTTGATGAAGGCGGAGTTCTTGCGATGGGTCAGGCCGAGCAGTCGTTTGAGCAGCTCCCGGCTGTTCTGCTTCATGCCATATTCGCTGGCGATGGCCAACGGCTCGATGACGCTGATGCCCTGCTCGATGATGTAGGCCTCGAGCTGCTGGTGCCGATGGAACGAGAAGTAACCGGCGAGCAGGCAACCGATGATCAGGGTCGGCAGTATGGTGAACGCCAAGACCCGCGCGCGGAGTCCATATTTGGTCATAGTCAGGTTCTTGTGGGACAATGTCGGACCTAAAGCGCGAGCAATCATGACATAGCCATTCCGAGGCACCAAGCACTATGGCCCAGTTTTTCAAGCCCCAGCCCAAACCCAAAACCTCGTCGACTCTGGAGTTGACCATCGACCGCCTGGATCTGCATGGCGTCGGTATCGCGCGCCACCAAGGCAAGACCATCTTTGTGGAAGGGGCCATGCCCGGTGAGCGGGTCAAGGCCCGACTGACCGATGACAAGAAACAGCATGGCTTTGCCCAGTTGCAGAAGATCCTGACGCCATCGCCCGAACGGCAGGCGCCCTTCTGTCCCCACTATGCCGAGTGCGGTGGTTGCAGTACCCAGCATCTGCCCCAGAGTCTGCAGCATGCCACCAAGGTCTCCGGGGTGCAGGATCTGTTCAGCCGTCTGGCGGGACTTAACATTGGCGAGCCGGAGTTTGTCTGCGCCTCGGCGGGGCAGGGTTACCGTCGGGTTTGCCGTCTGGCCATCAAATATGACAAGAAGGGGCGACGGGCCCAGGTCGGTTTTCGGCGTCGACTGAGCCATGACTTGGTGGAAGTTGGCTCCTGCCCTGTGCTAGTTTCATCCCTCTCGGCCCTGATCGAGCCGGTGCGGTCACTCTGTAACCAGCTGAAATCGTTCCGGGATCTGGGCCATATTGAACTCTGTGAGGCGGATAACGGCCCCTTGATGTTGCTGCGGCATAATGGCCAGCCTGGCGAGGGCGACCTGGCGCTGCTGCGTGAATTTGCCGCTCGGTATCAACTGGCCTGCTACCTGCAGTGTGCGGGAGAACCCCAGCCGTTGACGGCGGGGGCTGCGCCACATTATCGCCTCGGTGAGTTGACCATCGGCTTCCTGCCGGGTGACTTCTTGCAGGTCAATCGCACCATCAACGAGCAGATGGTAGCGACTGTGCTGGCGTGGTTGGCGCCGGAACCGACGGACAAGGTGTTGGATCTCTTCTGCGGTCTGGGTAACTTCACCCTACCGCTGGCGGCGCGGGCCAAAGAGGTGGTCGGCGTCGAAGGGGTCATGGAGATGGTGTTGCGGGCGCGGGAAAATGCCGAACGCAATGGCCTGAACAATGTGCGCTTTTTCCAGTCCAATCTGGATGAGCCGTTTGTCCATGCCCCCTGGGCCAAGGAGCCCTTCAGTCTGGTGCTGCTGGATCCGGCGCGCCCCGGTGCGGCGGGTTCGATGCCGCATCTGATCAAACTGGCGCCGAAGCGCCTTGTGTATGTTTCTTGCAACCCGGTGACTGCGGCCCGGGATTGCCAGCGGTTGCAGGCCGAAGGCTATGCCCTGGCGCGGTGGGGGTTGTTCGACATGTTTCCGCATACCGGTCATGTCGAGACTATCTTGCTGTTTGAACAGCAGGCGACGAGCGCGAAGAAAAAGAAAGGATAGAGACCATGGTTGCGGTACGCGATACACACCTGAAAACCGTTTTTAACTTGCAGGAGTGGACAGAGACCCTGCCCCTGGCACTCGAGGAGCGGGACACCCTCCACGCCGTATTCGCGTATTGTCAGCATCGACTCGGCGAGACCGAGCAGGAGTCGGGGGGGCGGGGCCGCCGCCGCGCCGCGATGGGGGGGGTAC
>JASDSW010000044.1:0-17143 GCA_041441555.1 Aeromonadaceae bacterium | reverse complement strand
TCTGTGGCTCGTCGATCGCCACCGAAGGCGCTGGGGTGGGGGCGGCGGCCCCGCCGCAGCGCCGAGATGGTGGGGATACTGCTGACTCTGCATATGGATGTCGACACGCTGCGAACGGCCATTCTTTATCCTCACGTGGAAGCCAAACACCTGACTCTGGAGCAGGCGGGGGAGGACTTCGGTCCGGCCATCGGCCAGTTGCTCAAGGGGGTCATCGACATGGAGGCGATCCGCTTCCTGCAGAGCCTCAACTCTGGTGAGGTCTCCGATGCCCAGATCGACAACGTGCGGCGCATGTTGCTGGCGATGGTCGAGGATGTGCGCGCCGTGGTCATCAAGCTGGCCGAACGCATCGCCTGCCTGCGCGAGGTGAAAAACGCCGACGAAGAGACCCGGGTGCTGGTGGCCAAGGAGATCACCAACATCTACGCGCCGCTGGCCAACCGTCTGGGCATCGGTCAGCTCAAGTGGGAGCTCGAGGATCTCTCCTTCCGTTACCTGCATCCGGACACCTACAAGCAGATTGCCAAGCTGTTGGATGAAAAGCGCCTCGATCGCGAACGCTACATTCACCGCTTCGTCGAGGAGCTCAAACAGGCGCTGAAGGCGGCCGGGGTTCAGGCTGATGTTTATGGCCGCCCGAAACACATCTACAGCATCTGGCGCAAGATGCAGAAGAAGCAGCTGAGCTTCTCCGATCTCTATGACGTGCGTGCGGTGCGGATCATTGCCCACCGCCTGCAGGATTGTTATGCCGCTCTCGGCATCGTTCACACCCAGTGGCACCACATTCCTCGCGAATTCGATGACTATGTCGCCAACCCCAAACCCAACGGTTACCAGTCCATCCATACCGTGGTGCTGGGGCCCGAAGGCAAGACGGTGGAAATTCAGATCCGCACCGAGCAGATGCACCAGGATGCCGAGCTCGGGATCGCGGCCCACTGGAAGTACAAGGAGGGGCAGTCCGGCAAGGACTCCGGCTACGAGGAGCGGATTGCCTGGCTGCGCAAGCTGCTGGCCTGGCAGGAGGACATGGTCGAGTCGGGCTCTCTGGTCGACGAGTTGCGCACCCAGGTGTTCGAGGATCGGGTCTATGTCTTCACCCCCAAGGGCGAGGTGGTCGACCTGCCGGTGGGGGCCACGCCGCTCGACTTTGCCTATCAGGTACACAGCATGGTCGGGCACCGCTGCATCGGCGCCAAGGTGGATGGCCGCATTGTCCCCTTCACCTACACGCTGCAGACCGGGGATCAGATCGAGATCATCACCCAGAAGGAGCCCAATCCCAGTCGCGACTGGATGAACCCGAACATGGGCTTCCTGCGCACCAGTCGGGCGCGCGCCAAGGTGGCCTCCTGGTTCCGCAAGGTCGACCGCGACAAGAATATTCTGGCTGGCAAGGAGACCCTGGAGAAGGAGATGGAGCGCCACGGCTTCCAGCTCAGCAAGGAGTTGCAGGCGCAGATGCTGCGCGAAGTCTATGCGCGCTACAACATCCATGACCACGACGATCTGCTGGCCGGCTTGGGTGCCGGTGATATCCGCATCAATCAGTTGATGAACTTCTTCGAGACCAAGCTGAACAAGCCGAGCGTCGAGGAGGAGGAGAAGAAGCTGCTGGCCCAGCTGGAGCAGAAGAGTCAGCACCGGGTGCAGAGCCAGCCCAAGGGGCACATCGTCGTGCAAGGGGTCGGCAACCTGATGACCCATATCGCGCGTTGCTGCCAGCCGATCCCTGGCGATGGCATCGTCGGTTTCATCACCCAGGGGCGGGGCATCTCGGTACACCGCGAGGATTGCGAGCAGCTCAAGGAGCTGATGCGCCGCAATCCGGAGCGGATGATCGAGGCGGTATGGGGGGAAAATTACTCCGGTGGCTATACGCTGACGGTGCGCATCACCGCCAACGACCGCTCCGGCCTGCTGCGCGATATCACCACCATCATCGCCAACGAGAAGATCAACGTGCTGGGCATGCGGTCGCGCTCCAATACCCGGATGCAGACCGCCGACATCGACATCGACATGGAGATCTACAACATTGAGGCGCTCAATCGCATGCTGTCGAAGATCAACCAGATGAGCGACGTAGTCAGCGCCAAACGGCTGTAAAGCCCCTACTAAATTAACGGGGCTTCGGCCCCTTATTTCAATGGACCTCACCATGACTCAATCCCGTTACCAGCTCGATGATCTGCTGGCCATCATGGCGCGCCTGCGCGATCCGGATGCCGGATGCCCCTGGGACAAGAAGCAGACCTTTGCCAGCATAGTGCCCTACACCCTGGAGGAGGCCTATGAGGTGGCCGACAGCATCGAGCGTCACGATCTGGAGGCGCTCAAGGGTGAGCTGGGGGATCTGTTGTTCCAGGTGATCTTCTACTGCCAGATGGCCAGCGAACAGGGGCTGTTTGGTTTCGCCGAGGTGATCGACACCGTCAGCGAGAAGCTGGTGCGCCGTCATCCCCATGTCTTTGCCGATGCGCAGTTTGCCGATAGCCAAGCGGTGAATGCCAACTGGGAAGCGGAGAAGGCCAAGGAGCGGCAGCAGAAGGATGCGTCCGCCACCAGCGTGCTCGATGACATCCCTCTGGCCCTACCGGCGCTCAATCGCGCCCATAAGATGCAGAAGCGTTGTGCCGCCGTCGGTTTTGATTGGGATGCCTTGGCGCCCGTGGTGGCCAAGGTCCATGAAGAAATCGACGAGGTGATGCACGAAGTTCTCCAGGTGGAGCGGGACGAGGCCAAGGTCGCCGACGAGTTGGGGGATCTGCTGTTTGCCACCGTCAATCTGGTGCGCCATCTGAAGAAGGATCCCGAGCAGGTACTGCGCCAGGCCAACGCCAAGTTTGAGCGACGTTTTCGCGGCGTAGAGGCGATTATTCAGGCGACTGGTCGAAGTTTGCGCGATGTCACACTCGATGAGATGGAGGCGGCATGGCAAAGGGTCAAACAATCAGAACAAAGTTGATGTAACGCAAATCCTCGACACGGGATGATTGCTAAATTTTTGTGCGTTGTTAGGGAGTGGTGCCTTTGCTATACTATGACCCCGTCTTGATACACCTCCGACACGCACCCGTGTAATTCCTAAAACATCTTCAGGTTCAGCATGACGACTAAATATATTTTCGTGACAGGCGGGGTGGTTTCATCCTTGGGCAAGGGCATCGCAGCAGCCTCATTGGCCGCTATTCTGGAAGCCCGTGGCCTCAAGGTCACCATCATGAAGCTGGATCCCTACATCAACGTAGACCCTGGTACCATGAGTCCGATCCAGCACGGTGAAGTCTTCGTGACCGAAGACGGTGCCGAAACCGATCTGGACCTAGGCCACTACGAGCGTTTCATCCGCACCAAGATGAGCCGCCGCAACAACTTCACCACCGGCCGCGTCTACGCCGACGTCCTGCGCAAGGAGCGTCGGGGTGACTATCTGGGGGCGACCATCCAGGTCATTCCGCATATCACCAACGCCATCAAGGAGCGGGTGATTGCCGGCGCCGAAGGGCAACAGGTGGCCATCGTCGAAGTGGGTGGCACCGTCGGTGATATCGAATCCCTGCCGTTCCTCGAAGCGATCCGTCAGCTGGCGGTGGATATCGGCCGCAACAACGCCCTGTTCATGCACCTGACGCTGGTGCCCTATCTGGCGGCGGCCGGTGAAGTCAAAACCAAGCCGACTCAACACTCCGTCAAGGAGCTGCTCTCCATCGGTATCCAGCCGGATATTCTGATCTGCCGCTCCGACCGCACCATCCCGGCCAATGAACGCGCCAAGATCGCGCTGTTCTGTAACGTGCCGGAGCGGGCCGTGGTCTCGCTGAAGGATGTGGATACCATCTACAAGATCCCGGCCATGTTGAAGGCGCAAGGTCTGGATCAATTCGTGGTCGACCGTTTTGGCCTGAGCTGCCCGGAAGCCGATCTCTCCGAGTGGGAGAAGGTCATCTATCAACAGGCCAATGCCAATGGTGAGGTCACCATCGGTATGGTGGGTAAGTATGTCTCGCTGCCGGATGCCTACAAGTCGGTCAACGAGGCGTTGAAGCACGGTGGTCTGAAGAACCACCTGAGCATCAACATCAAATACATCGACTCCCAGGATGTCGAGACCAAGGGGACCGAGATCCTGGAAGGTCTGGATGCCATCTTGGTTCCTGGTGGATTCGGCGAGCGCGGTGTGGAGGGCAAGATCCTGGCGGCACAATATGCCCGCGAGAACAAGATCCCCTACCTGGGCATCTGCCTGGGCATGCAGGTGGCGATGATCGAGTTTGCCCGCAACGTGGCCGGCCTGGAAGGCGCCCACTCCAGCGAGTTCAGCAAGAACACCCCTTGTCCGATCGTCGGTCTCATCACCGAATGGATCAACGACGAGGGCAAGGTCGAGCAACGCACCGAAGGCTCTGATCTCGGCGGCACCATGCGCCTGGGCTCCCAGCTCTGCCATCTGGCCGAAGGCTCCAAGGTCCGTGCCATGTATGGCAACGAGAGCATCTATGAGCGTCATCGCCACCGCTACGAAGTGAATAACACCCTGCTGCCGAAGGTCGAAGCGGCTGGCCTCAAGGTGACCGGTCTCTCCGCCGACAAGAAGCTGGTGGAAATCATCGAGATCCCGGATCACCCCTGGTTTGTGGCGGTGCAGTTCCACCCGGAATTCACCTCGACCCCGCGGGATGGTCACCCCTTGTTCGAAGGCTTTATCCGGGCGGCTGGTGAATACCAGAAGCGTCACCTAAATTAAGTCGACAAAATCCGCGGTTGTGGGCATAGTTCCGCCACCGCATTTTTTTGCAACTTTAGTGTTGTTTTATTTCAAACATCGAGGATCGATACAATGGCTAAGATCGTTAAAGTACTGGCTCGTGAAATCATTGACTCACGTGGCAACCCGACTGTAGAAGCCGAAGTGCACCTGGAAGGTGGTTTCGTTGGTATGGCTGCTGCTCCGTCTGGTGCCTCTACCGGTTCCCGCGAAGCACTGGAACTGCGTGACGGTGATAAGTCTCGTTTCCTGGGCAAGGGCGTTCTGAAGGCTGTTGGTGCCGTTAACGGCCCGATCGCTGCCGCTCTGGTTGGCAAAGATGCTGCTGACCAAGCTACCGTAGACCAAATCATGATCAATCTGGACGGTACTGAAAACAAATCCAACTTTGGCGCCAACGCCATCCTGGCTGTTTCTCTGGCCAATGCTAAGGCTGCTGCCGCTTCCAAGGGCATGCCGCTGTACGCCTGGATTGCCGAACTGAACGGCACTGCCGGTGTTTACTCCATGCCGCTGCCGATGATGAACATCATCAACGGTGGTGAGCACGCCGACAACAACGTCGACATCCAAGAGTTCATGATCCAGCCAGTTGGCGCCAAGACTCTGAAAGAAGCCGTCCGCATGGGCGCTGAAGTGTTCCACAACCTGGCCAAGGTTCTGAAGTCCAAGGGCTACAACACTGCCGTTGGTGACGAAGGCGGTTTCGCTCCGAACCTGAAGTCCAACGCTGAAGCTCTGGAAGTTATCGCTGAAGCCGTTGCTGCTGCTGGCTACGTTCTGGGTAAGGACGTGACTCTGGCTATGGATTGTGCTGCTTCCGAGTTCTACGACGCTGAGAAGAAGGAATACAACCTGAAGGGCGAAGGCCGTGTCTTCACCTCTAACGGTTTCTCTGACTTCCTGGAAGAGCTGACCAACAAGTTCCCGATCGTTTCTATCGAAGACGGTCTGGACGAATCCGACTGGGAAGGTTTCGCCTACCAAACCAAGAAGCTGGGCAGCAAGATCCAGATCGTTGGTGACGACCTGTTCGTAACCAACACCAAGATCCTGAAGCGTGGTATCGACAACGGCATCGCCAACTCCATCCTGATCAAGTTCAACCAGATCGGTTCTCTGACCGAGACTCTGAACGCCATCAAGATGGCCAAGGATGCCGGTTACACCGCCGTTATCTCCCACCGTTCTGGTGAAACCGAAGACGCTACTATCGCCGACTTGGCTGTTGGTACCGCTGCTGGCCAGATCAAGACCGGTTCCATGAGCCGTTCTGACCGTGTTGCCAAGTACAACCAACTGATCCGTATCGAAGAAGCCCTGGGTGCCAAGGCTCCTTTCCGCGGTCTGAAAGAAGTTAAGAACCAAGCCTAATCCGCTGGTTGCTTAACTCGCCTATGAAAGCCCCGCCAAACGGCGGGGCTTTCTTTTGCGCCGTAATATGGGAAACTATGCGGCCGGGAGGATCACCGATGCGACTATTTACCCTTGTATTGATGCTGGTGTTGGGCGTACTGCAACAGCAACTCTGGTTTGGCAAGAATGGCTTGGTGGAGTATCGCCAGACCTCCGACAACGTGTTGCGCCAGCAAGCCGACAATCAGCAGCTCAAGGAGCGCAACGAGATGCTCTACAAGGAGATCGATGATCTCAAGAGCGGTCTGGAGGCCATCGAGGAGCTGTCGCGTAACGATCTCGGTTTTATCAAACCAGAAGAGACTTTTTATCGCATCCTGCCCAAAGAGGGGAAGGCGAACAACCTGCCCAGTTCCCTGCCGAAGAGTGATTGACGATGCTGACCTTTACCGTTGTGGTTCCCGCGGCTGGTGTTGGCAGTCGGATGGGGGCCAGTTGCCCCAAACAGTATTTGCCGCTCGCGGGCAAGTTTCTGATCGAACATACGCTGGAACGTCTGCTGGCTCACCCTCGCATCGAGCGCGTGGTGGTGCCCATAGCCTCGGATGATGATTTTTTCCCGACCTTGCCGGTGGCCAGCCATCCCCGTCTGCTGACCACCATTGGTGGCCGCGAACGCGCCGACTCGGTACTCAACGGCTTGCAGCTGGTGGAGAGCGAGTGGGTGCTGGTGCATGATGCGGCGCGCCCCTGCATCACCCATCAGGATATTGATCGGCTGATCCATCTTGGTCTGGCGGGCGATGGTGCCATTCTCGGCAGTCGGGTTCGCGATACCATGAAGCGCAGCGATGCGGCCGGTTTCATTCAAAAGACGGTGGATCGGGAGCAACTGTGGCATGCGCTGACGCCGCAATTTTTCCGCACGGCGCTGCTGCGTGCTGCCATAGAGCAAGGGCTGAGCCAAGGCTTGCCGATCACCGACGAAGCCTCCGCCATGGAGTTGGCCGGCTGGCACCCCCAGATGGTGGAAGGGCGTGCCGACAATATCAAGGTGACCCGCCCCGAGGATCTGGCGCTGGCGGCCCTGTTTTTGACTCAACAGGAGGAGAGCGCGTGATTCGTATCGGCCACGGCTTTGATGTACACAAATTTGGCGGTGAAGGGCCCTGCACGCTGGGGGGGGTAAAGGTGCCGTATGAGCAAGGCTTGTTGGCTCACTCCGATGGCGATGTGGTGCTGCACGCTGTCTCCGACGCGCTGCTCGGCGCCATTGCCGCCGGTGATATCGGGCGCCACTTCCCGGATAATGACATGAAATTCAAAGGCATCGACAGCCGGATCCTGCTGCGCGATGTCTATGCCAAGGTGCAAGCCGAGGGGTATCGGCTGGGTAATCTGGACGTGACCATCATTGCCCAGGCGCCAAAGATGGCACCCCATATCGAGGCGATGCGGGCGGTGATGGCCGCCGACCTTCAAGCCGCCATTCAACAAGTGAACGTCAAGGCGACCACCAGCGAACGACTGGGGTTTACCGGACGCAAAGAGGGAATCGCCGTGGAAGCAGTGGTATTGGTGGTGAAAGCATGAGTCTGCCGGAGTGGAGTTACCTGCACGGAAAACCGCAACAAACGGCCCGATTCAAACAGCAACCGGAAGATTTTGTCGTCATCGAGGATATGGGCTTCGAGCCGGATGGTGCCGGCGAACACATTCTGGTCTATGTGCGCAAACGGGGTGAAAACACCGCCTGGGTGGCTGGTCTGCTGGCCAAGGCAGCGGGTGTCCAGCGCAGTGCCGTGACCTGGGGTGGTCTCAAAGATCGCCATGCCGTGACCGAACAGTGGTTCGGCATCCACGTGCCGGGTAAGGATGAACCGGATCTGAGTCCAGTGGAAGGCGAAACCATCCAGATCCTCAAACGTAGCCGTCATTCGCGCAAGCTGCGTACCGGTACTCTGAAGGGGAACAGCTTTACCATCCTGTTGCGAGAGCTGACCCAGACTCCGGAACTGGAGGCGCGTCTGGCCGCTATCGGCGAGCGAGGCGTGCCCAACTATTTTGGTGATCAGCGCTTCGGCCGCGGCGGCAGCAACCTGGAGGCTGCCGAGTCGATGTTTCAAGGCAAGCGCATCAAGGATCGGGACAAGCGTTCGTTGTTCCTATCCGCCGCCCGCAGCTACCTGTTTAACCATCTGGTCAGCGAGCGACTGGCCGCCGGGTTGTCTGAAACCCTGCTGGCGGGGGATTGTCTGATGCTGGCAGGAACCCACTCCTTCTTCAGTGAGCCCGAGGTGAGCGATGATCTGCGGCAGCGGTTGGCTGCGGGTGATCTGCAACTGAGTGCTCCGCTGTGGGGCCGTGGGCGCCAGGCGGCGCAGGCCGATGCCTTGGCATTCGAGACCGAGAAACTGGCGGCGTTTGATAGCTGGAAGAGCGGGCTGGAAGGGGCGGGGATGAATCAGGAGCGTCGTCCTTTGTTGCTCAAGCCTAAAGAGTGGCAATGGAGCTGGTTGCCCGATGGTTTGCAGCTGAGTTTCTGGCTACCGGCTGGCTGCTATGCCACCAGCGTCATCCGTGAATTGGTCCTGATCGATCCCATAGAAAGCCATGAAGATTCTGGTCAGTAACGATGATGGGGTGCATGCCGACGGGATCCGTGTCCTGAGTGAAGCGCTGTCTGCGCTCGCCGACGTGGTGGTGGTGGCTCCCGATCGCAATCATAGCGGGGCCAGCCACTCCTTGACGCTGGAGAACCCGTTGCGAGTTGAGTCGATGGCGCACAATGGTTTTATCGCCGTCAAAGGGACGCCCACCGATTGTGTGCATCTGGCCGTCAATGAGCTGCTCAAACCGCTGCCGGATATGGTGGTTTCGGGGATCAATCACGGTGCCAACCTCGGGGATGATGTCATCTACTCGGGGACGGTTGCTGCGGCCACGGAGGGACGCCATTTAGGCCTGCCCGCCATGGCGGTCTCCTTGGTGGGGAGCCAGCACTTTGCTTCGGCTGCCCATTACGCTTGTCGTTTGGTCCAGGGCTTGATGCGTCGTCCGTTGCCAGCCGATCAGATCCTGAATGTGAATGTTCCGGATTTGCCGTTGGCCCAGATCAAAGGCATTCGTGTGACCAGGCTGGGTTGTCGTCACCCCGCCGAAGCTGTGATAGTAGAGCAGGATCCCCGCGGGCGCCCCATCTACTGGATTGGTCCGCCTGGGGCAACTCAGGATGCGGGTGAAGGCACAGATTTTTCCGCCATCGAGGCTGGTTTTGTCTCCATCACCCCGCTGCAGGTCGATATGACGGCCTATCGTCATCTGGATGGTTTACAAGCGTGGATAGGGGAGCTGTGAATACCCTTGCGTAACAATGTCGTACCCCCTCTGATTGGACAATTGATCCGTCAAGGCATTCGAGACGAACGGGTGTTGGCTGCGATGGCCAATGTGCCTCGAGAAGCATTTGTGGATGAGGCCTTTGCCCACCAGGCTTGGGAGAATATGGCGTTGCCGATCGGTTTTGGCCAGACCATCTCCCAGCCCTACATAGTGGCGCGCATGACGGAACAACTGCTGATGGGCTCCCCCAACTCGGTACTGGAAATTGGTACCGGCTCCGGGTACCAGACGGCGGTCCTGGCGCAGTTGGTCAACCATGTCTACACCGTCGAGCGCATCAAGACATTGCAGTATCAAGCCAAGCGACGCCTGCAGCGGCTGGATCTGCATAACGTTTCCACCCGGCACGGTGATGGTTGGGCTGGGTGGCCAACGAAAGCTCCTTTTGACGCCATTATCGTGACGGCTGCCGCTCCGGTCGTCCCGGAAGCCCTGGTGCAGCAACTCAAAGTGGGGGGGCGCTTGATCATTCCGGTGGGTGAGAGTCGTAGCGAGCAACAACTGCTCTTGATTGAAAAGACCTCGACACGGGTTCGTACCGAACGGCTAGAGGCGGTGCGCTTCGTGCCTCTGGTGCATGGAGAACTGCTATGAAACTGTTTGCACATCTGTATGATCGGGTGCTGCTCTGGTCGCGTCATCGCCATGCCGCGCGTTTTTTGGTGGTGAATAGCTTTGTCGAGTCGGTCTTCTGGCCGATTCCACCCGATGTGATGTTGGCTCCCATGTGCTTAGCCAAGCCAGAAAAAGCCTGGCATTATGCGCTGCTGGCGTCGCTCGCGTCGTCATTGGGGGGGCTAGCCGGCTATTTGTTGGGATACTGGCTGTTTGACGTGGCGGTGATGCCAATGATCGAAGCCTTCGGTTATCAGAGTCAGTTGGCCATGATCCAGGTCTGGTTTGCGCGCTGGGATTTCTGGGTAGTCTTCTTGGCCGGTTTTTCGCCGATCCCCTACAAGTTGTTTACCGTAACGGCTGGCATGATGCATATGGCCGTGGTGCCCTTCCTGATGGCTTCCATCATTTCACGAAGTGCCCGATTTTTCCTGGTGGCTGCCTTGATGAAGTGGGGCGGCGCCAGGATGGAGCAAAAATTACGTCAGTACATCGATCTGATTGGCTGGCTCTGTGTGGTTGCGGCCGTGGTCGCCTATTTTGTGATCAAGAATTGATGGTGTTAAGCGTTAGGATGATGCGAACTCTGGTTACTGTTTGTTGCTTGAGCCTGCTGGTTGGCTGTAGCAGCCATGACTCACCGGCACCGGTTCGCGATGCAGGGCATCGCGCCAGCAAACATTCGGCACCGGCTCGGGCCCCCCTGAAGGCAAACGAACCCCTTGGCAAAAATCGTTATCGCGTCAAGAAGGGGGATACCCTGTATGCGATCGCCTGGATGTATGGTCTCGATTTCCAAGCGGTGGCCCGCTACAACGATATCCAACCTCCTTATGCCATCTATGCCGGACAGGTCCTGAAGCTGGATTTGGATAATCCCCGCGCTGGTCGCTATGTGGTCAAGAACGGAGATAGTCTCTCCCGGGTGGCGCAACGGCATGGAACCACCATGATGGCTCTGGTCCGGCTCAATGATCTGAAGAAGCCCTATACGATTCATCCGGGACAATTGTTACTGCTCGAATCGTCGCCTGCGCCAGTTGCGCCAGCCATGACAGCGAAGCGTGATCCAAGACAAAATAATGTGCAAAAAGCAGGATCCGCTGTCACTGCAGGGCTTGCCGCTGATAAGGGAAAAGAATACTCTCGAACCATAAATGAACAGAATTACAACAAGTATTTAACCTGGCAATGGCCAGCGCGAGGCCGAATTGTCCAAGGTTTTTCGCTCTCTGAGCAGGGTAACAAAGGGATAGACATCGCAGGAACCCGCGGCCAAGCCGTGGTTGCTGCCGCCTCTGGCAAGGTGGTCTATGCTGGCAGTGCCCTTCGAGGTTACGGCAATTTAATAATAATCAAGCACAACGAGGACTACCTGTCCGCCTACGCCCACAACGATGTATTGCGGGTTCAGGAGCAGCAGGAAGTGAAAGCAGGTCAACGCATAGCCGATATGGGCAGCAGCGACGCTCAAGATGTGCGGCTACACTTTGAAATCCGTTATCGGGGGCAATCCATCAACCCGGTACGATTTCTTCCGAAACGATAAGGCCCTGAAGCGATTTATCTGACGGGTTGGGGGGGAACAACCTATGAGCGACATCGAACTCACTACTTCTGAAAACGTTTACGAGATTGACGAGGAGCTGGAGCCTGTCGAGGGCTTGATAGAGGTTGATGACACTGAGGATTCAGTGCCTGCTGAGCTGGCAACCGCCGAGGCACAGCGCGTCTCCATGGATGTGACGCAACTCTATCTGGGCGAAATCGGCTTCTCGCCGTTGCTGACCGCGGAAGAAGAGGTATTTTTTGCCCGGAAGGCACTACGCGGTGACCTGGCTGCTCGCAAACGCATGATCGAATCGAATTTGCGTCTGGTGGTCAAGATTGCCCGCCGCTATAACAACCGCGGGCTGGCACTGCTCGATCTGGTGGAAGAGGGTAACCTGGGTTTGATTCGCGCCGTGGAGAAGTTTGACCCGGAACGGGGCTTCCGCTTCTCGACCTATGCCACCTGGTGGATCCGTCAGACCATTGAACGGGCCATCATGAATCAGACGCGCACCATTCGTTTGCCGATCCATGTGGTCAAGGAGTTGAACGTCTACCTGCGCACCGCTCGTGAATTGGCGCATCGGCTGGATCATGAACCGACGGCCGAGGAAATTGCCGCCGCGGTCGATCGTCCGGTGGAAGATGTCTCGCGGATGCTCAAGCTCAATGAAAAGATCTGCTCCGTGGACTCACCGATCGGCGGCGATGGCGACAAGGCCTTGCTGGATATTCTGACCGATGAGCGGGGCATGGGGCCTGAGCTGGAGACCCAAGACGACGATATGCGTCTGAGCGTGGTTCATTGGCTGGAACAGTTGAATGCCAAGCAACGGGAGGTTCTGGCCCGCCGTTTTGGCCTGCTGGGTTACGAGCCGGCTACGTTGGAAGATGTCGGTCGGGAGATCGGTCTGACTCGGGAGCGGGTGCGTCAGATCCAGGTCGAGGCCCTGCGGCGCTTACGGGATATTTTGACCCAGCAAGGGCTGACGGTGGACGCGTTGTTCAACGGTGACTGAGGATTTATTATCCTGGCCCGGAGCTTCCAATCCCATGGCGTGCCGTCAATGACGACACGCCATTTTTACATCTGCGCGGCGATGGGAAAAAGGAAAGGCAGAGCTGAAATATCCTTGCAATAAAGTGGTCGATTCCCCACCTGCTTAAACGAAAAAAGGCGCCAGAGGCGCCTTTTTCATCTTTTCTATCCGCATGATTGCAACGGATTGGTGGGTCACAGGATAAATTGCGAGACCTGGGCATTGAGATCGGTGGCCTGTTGCTTGAGAGTTTGCGCGGCTTGTTTTCTGCCGCTGGCACCGACCGCCAGCCCATCTCCCGCCTCCTTGATGGCGGTGACATTCAAGGTGATCTCCTCTGTCACCTTGGTCTGCTCTTCGGCCGCCGTCGCAATCTGCGTCGACATATCGGAGATCAGGCTCACCGCCTTGGTGATTTCGTCCAGCGCCTTGGATGCAGCCTCAGCATCCTGCACGCTGTGTGTGGCCAGGGCTTGGCTTCTCTCCATCAGGGCGACCGCCTGTTGAGTGGTTCGTTGCAAGGTATCGATGGTGCTCTGGATCTCGGTGGTGGAGGCCTGTGTGCGCTTGGAAAGCACCCGCACCTCGTCGGCCACCACGGCAAAACCGCGTCCCTGTTCACCGGCGCGGGCCGCTTCGATGGCGGCATTCAAGGCCAGCAGGTTGGTCTGCTCGGCAATGCCCTGAATGGTGGCCAGCACGCTGGAGATGTCATTGGCATGGCGGCTGAGTTCGGCGATGACCTCGGTGGCCTCGCCGACCTCGTTGGCCAGGCTGGTGATGGAGCCTCGGGTCTGGTTGACCAGATTGCGGCCGTCGATGCTGCTGTTGCTCGACTGTTGTGCCGCCGCCGCCGTATTTTCGGCATTGCTGGCGATCTCCTGAGTGGCGGAGGACATCTCGGTCACGGCGGTGGCGACCATGGCAATTTCCTGTTGCTGCCGGCTCAGCTCCTGATCCGTTGTGATGCTGTCCTGCACCGCATGGGTGGCCGAGTTGTCCATCACAGTGGCCTCTTGCCGGATGTGGCTGATCAACTGATGCAGGCTGCCGACAAAGGTATTGAAGTTGGCGGCCAGTTTACCCACCTCATCTTGAGTCTGAATGGTGATGCGTTGTGTCAAGTCGCCGTTGCCATTGGCAATGCGTTCGAGTGCTCGCGAGACCATGTCCAGTGGCCGGAACAGCATGGTGACCAGGCTGCTGATGGCGATGACGCTGATGATGAGGGCCAGAGCCGCGATCCCCAGTTGTTGCCAGAGCTGGCTCCATAACGGCGCGTTCAGGGCCTCCTTGTCGAGGACGAATACCAGATCCCAATCGGTATCCGGAATTTCCGTGGCCCACAACAACTTGTCTTGTTGCGCCAGGGCCACTTCGGTGAGGGTGGATGCCTGCTTGAGTTGACTGAACAGCTGAGGGGTCAGTTGCGGATCAATCTCGGTGGCAGGCTTGAGGATCTTATCGGCATCCTTGTAGGCAATGACGGAGCCATCGCGGTGCAACAGCAGGGAATAACCCTCGGCGGGCAGTTTGATGCGGTTGATATCAGCCAGGATCCCGCTGGTCAACATGTTGCCACCGATGACACCATTCGCGGCCGGGATGGCGATGGTCACCTGCATCTGTTTGGCGCTTGAGCCGATAAACGGCTTGGTGACGATCAGGCGGCCTGCCTTGCTGGCTTCTATGTACCAGGGGCGGACTCGGGGATCATATTGGCTGCGATCGATGCCGGGCTCGGAATCATGCATGGTGCCGTTGCTTTCACCGTAATAAACCATGTCGAACTGACCGGAGATCTTGCCTTGACGCAGGGCCTGGGTGATATCCCCGGTGATCTGGTTTGCCATGCCGTTGATGGCGGCCTTGCGTGATGCTAGCTGGAGCTGGATGTTTTCGGCGCTCTTGACGCCAATCCCCTGCACCTGCGCATAGCTGCCATTGAGGGTGGCATCGCGCAGACTGGTGAAGCTGAGCCAACTGAGCAGGATCACCACCACCATGACGGTGCCGACTACAGGCAGAAGTATCTTGTGTTTGAGAGATTGAAGTTTCATAGCATCGCTTTTCCTGCGTGGGGATATGTCTAAATTTATAGTCCAGAAAGCGCTATCAGACTGAAATCTTTAGTGGTTCATGGGGATGTTCTGTTAAGTGCAACACAGAGCATGGGTGGGTAAATGAGCTTGCTGACTCAGATGAATCGATTTCGGTCGCGCGTTTGTTGCGCGACCGAAATTCGAGGGGGTATCACGAAGATGAATTAGAGAATAAAGCGGGCGACTTTTTCGTTCAGATCGGCCGCTTGTTCCTGCAACCGACGCGACTCCTGTTGCTCGTTGTGAGCGCCTTCAGCCAGTTCATCCCCCACCTCCTTGATGGCCGTGACGTTGGCGGTGATCTCCTCCGTCACCTTGGTCTGCTCCTCGGCGGCGGTGGCAATTTGGGTGGACATGTCGGAGATGAGGCTCACGGCGCGGGTGATCTCGTCGAGCGCTCGGGAGGCCGCCTCGGCATCTTCGACGCTGTGGGAGGCCAGGCTCTGACTCTTCTCCATCAAGGCCACTGCCTGTTGAGTGGTGCGCTGCAAGGTGTCGATGGTGCTCTGGATCTCGGTGGTTGATGACTGGGTGCGCTTGGACAGCACACGCACCTCGTCGGCCACCACGGCGAAGCCGCGCCCCTGTTCACCGGCGCGGGCTGCTTCGATGGCCGCATTCAATGCGAGCAGGTTGGTCTGTTCGGCAATGCCTTGAATGGTGGCCAGTACGCTGGAGATCTCGTTGGCGTGCCGGCTGAGCTCATGGATCACCTCGGTGGCTTCGCCGACTTCATTGGCCAGACCGGTGATGGAGCCGCGGGTCTGATTCACCAGATTCAAGCCATCGGTGCTGCTGACGCTTGATTGCTGAGCTGCAGCGGCCGTGTTTTCCGCATTGTGCGCAATCTCTGCGGTGGCGGAGGCCATCTCGGTGACGGCGGTGGCGACCATGGCAATCTCTTGCTGCTGGTTGCTCAGCTCCTGCACCGTATCCGAGCTGCGTTTGAGGCCCAAGGCCGCCGAGTTGCCCAGCAATTCTGCCTCTTGGCGAATGTGGCCGATGAGCTCATGCAGACTGCCAACAAATTGGTTGAAGTTGGCGGCCAGCTGACCCACTTCATCCTGGGTATGGACGCGCAGTCGTTGAGTGAGGTCGCCATCACCGTTAGCGATGAGTGCCAGAGCGGATGATACTCGACGCAGGGGGCGCAGCAGTAAACCGATTAGGGTTCCAATCGAAAATAGACTTACCAGCAGGATGACGCCGGAGATGAGCAACTGATGGATGAGTTGTCGCTGCAGCGGGGCGAATAGGCGCTGCTGATCGACGATGCTGACTAGAAGCCACTGACTGTTGGCGACGGGGCGACTCCACAGCAGCTTGGCCTTGCCATGTACCGAGACTTCCAGTGGGATCCCGTTCGAGGTCGGTTGGGTGAGCTGTTGCATCGCAACCCCGTCAATCAGTTCGCTAAGTGGCTTGAGGACTCGTTCTGGCTCCTTGTAGGCGATGACGCGGCCTTGATTATCCACCAGAATACTGACCCCCTGTGCGGGGAGCTTGATGGCACTCAAGATCTGCTGTAGTCGCTGTGTGGTGATGTCACCACCGATGACGCCATCGTCGCGGGCCATAGCGATCGAGATGATGATCTCGGGCGGCGTATAGGTGTCATCCCGATAGGGAGGGGTGATGATGGGTGTGTTTGTACCTTGAGCCAATTGATACCAGGACTGGCTTTTGGCGTCATAGCCCTGATAGTCGGAGCCGTCGCCATCCAGCATGGAGCCATCGGTACCCGCAAAGTAGATACTGGCAAAACCGGTTGCCTCTTGGCTCAATAACAGGCTCTTGGTGTTGCGATATTCGTTTTGCTGACTCAAGGTCTGGATGACCTGCTTTTTTTCACTCAGCCAAGTGGCCATGTCGAGCGCCGCCCGTTCGCTTATCTGATTGATCTGCTGATAATTACCATCAATGACCTGATCGCGCAGGGTGCTGTAGGCGAGGGCGGATAGCAACAAAATGACGCTGAGTAGCGCCAGACCTACCGAGATCAATATTTTTTGTTTTAGCGTCCTTATCTTCATTGGTTTTCCCTTTCTGCTTTTATTGTCATCCCAAAACCACCTCCTATGGAGGTGGTGAACGCCCAGTCGGGGCTATGCCCGTAGAGAGCCCATGCTAGAAACTACCTTCGTTTGTTACCAGCAAATGAAAGGAGCAACCAGCATGAGCAGATACGACTCTGCATCACACGTGTTCTACCGTTGTCAGTATCATATCGTTTGGACCCTGAAGTACAGGCAGGGCGGGAGCACACTTTGTTGATCTTTTAACCAAAGAATAACTGAGCCCGA
>JASDSW010000043.1:0-21824 GCA_041441555.1 Aeromonadaceae bacterium | reverse complement strand
AGGCAGAGCCGTCAGATTTACAGTCTGATCCCTTTGGCCGCTCGGGAACCCCTCCACAAGTGCGGGCGCATAGTACCAGATTATCCCTGGAAGTGAAGCCCCGAATTTAAATCTTTTTGTTAAAGCAAGGGCAAAACTGGCCGATAAACAATTAGATGCTTATTTTTCAAACTTTACGCCATGATCCCACAGACGCTGCGTGAACATTATCTGGTCGACGAGCTGCAGCTCGGACAGACGCTCAACCAGGCGATTAGCCAGGGGCGCCGTTCCGAGTTTTCGCTGCTGCTGGCCATGTTGTCGCCGGATGTCGAGGATCAACCCTGGGTCGCCGATGCACCAGCGATCGAGGCGGCTACTATCGACTGGCGCCGGCGCTTCGAGCTGCCCAAGGCGCGGCCTCTGGCGGCGGAGCCCAGCAGCCACGCCCGCGCCCTGCGGGTGAGTGAGCTGGTCGCCGGTGGCAGCCTGCTCAGCGCTCATCTGCTGGATTGCCTGGAGCCCGAGCCGCTGGTGTGCGAGCAGTACGAGCTCGATCCTCTGGTTTGGGAAAATATGGCGCCACTCACCCAACGCAAGTATCAACTGGCACGGGAAGGGGAGTCACTGCGTCACGATCCGCTGGCCAACCTGCCACCGGCCGCCATGCTGGAGAGCATCGAGGGGGCCGGCACCATTCCCGATCTGACGGTTCGCTATTTCGAGGCGGCCTGAGTCTTAGAATCAAACGACACCTTTTCCAGTGACTTGTCCCGTTGGTCGCTCTCCTTTATTACCGGATCCTCCACGCGGCAACCGTTTGACATCCATTATCCTCATATTTTGGCGGTGAATTCTGCGATAAGATGCTGCCCCAGAATCGAGTTTGAATTTTAGTCGTCCCAGCGATCCAGGGAGTAACTCCAGGGGATCCTGTCGTCAATGGAGCAACATGATGCAGTGTGAGTGGCAAGTCGAGTGGGAACCCTTGATTGAGGTGTTGCGCCGGGAAGTGAAACCGGCGCTGGGTTGCACCGAGCCCATCGCCGTGGCACTGGCGGCGGCTCACTGCAGTCGCTTGCTCGGTCAGATCCCTAGCCGGTTGCAGGTCTGGGTCAGCGGCAACCTGTTCAAGAATGGCATGGGGGTCGGGGTGCCGGGAACCGGCATGAGCGGCCTGCCCATCGCCGCCGCCATCGGGGCGGTGGCGGGTGATGCCGAGGCGGGTCTTGAGGTGCTGCGAGCCATCACGGCGGACGATGTGGCTCGCGCCCAGGCGCTGCTGCCTGCCACCCGGATCGATGTCAAATCGGTGGCGGAAGTCTTATATGTCGAGGTACTGGGGGAGCTTGATGGCCATCAGGCGCGGGTCGTCATCTGTACCGATCACACCCGGGTGGTGTTGATGGAGCGGGACGGCGAGGTGTTGCACACGCAAAGCCGGGAGCCGGTCGTCCAGGCTTCGCCGCAGGCGGGCATGTCGCTGCAGACCATCTTGCAATTTGCCTCTCAGGTGCCACTCTCCGCCATCGCCTTCATCCGTGAGGCGGCGTCGTTAAACCAGGCGCTGGCCGATGAGGGTCTGCGCGGCTACGGGCTGCGCATCGGGCAGATGCTGACGACCCAGATCGAAAAACGGGTGCTCGCCGATGATCTGATGACCCTGGCGATGCGCCTCTCCTCGGCGGCTTCCGATGCGCGCATGGATG
Source organism: Aeromonadaceae bacterium (assembly GCA_041441555.1). GTDB lineage: Bacteria > Pseudomonadota > Gammaproteobacteria > Enterobacterales > Aeromonadaceae > Pseudaeromonas. Next base: position 20,136 of record JASDSW010000043.1, on the reverse strand, counting down.
GTGCCATGCTGCCGGCCATGTCCAATTCCGGCTCCGGCAATCAGGGGATTGCGGCGACCATGCCGGTGGTGGCGGCGGCTCGTTTTCTCGGCGTGGATGACGAAAAGCTGTGCCGGGCGTTGGCCATGAGCCACCTGCTGGCCATCTATATCAAGACCTACCAGCCCAAGCTCTCGGCCCTGTGTGCGGCCAGTACGGCGGCGATGGGGGCCGGGGCGGCCATCACCTGGCTGCTGGGGGGCTCGGCCCACCAGATCGGCTTGTGCATCAACAACATGATTGGTGATGTGGCCGGCATCATCTGCGACGGGGCGGGCAGCGCCTGCTCGATGAAGGTCTCGACCTGCGCCTCGGCGGCGGTCAAGGCGGCCTTGATGGCGACCAGTGATCTCGGGGTCACGGCGCAGGAGGGGATCATTGGCATCGATGCCGAGCAAACCATCGCCAATCTGGGGCGACTCAGCCGCGAAGGGATGCAGCAGACCGATCAGCAGATCCTCAGCATCATGCGTGACAAGCGGGGCGGTTAGCACCACCCGGCCGGGCGGCGGCGTTCGGCAAAATACCAGATCGGATCAAAGGATGTCGACCTTGCCGCTGCTATACTGCGCGCCGATTTTTTCCCCCAATTTTGCCGCAGGCAGGTAGTCATGACGCGCATCACTCATCCGTTGGAGCTTCTGGCTCCGGCCAAAAATCTGGAGTTCGGTATCGAGGCGATCCGCCACGGTGCCGATGCCGTCTACATCGGCGGGCCGACCTTCGGGGCGCGAGCCGCCGCTGGCAACAGTGTGGCGGATATCGAACAGCTCTGCGGCTTTGCTCACCACTTCGGGGCTCACGTCTATGTCGCCTTCAATACCCTGCTGCAGGATGAGGAGCTCGCCGCCGCCGAACGGCTGACTCACCAGCTCTATGAGGCCGGGGCCGATGCGCTGATCGTGCAGGACATGGGTCTGCTGCAGCTCGATCTGCCGCCCATCGCCCTGCACGCCAGCACCCAGACCGACAACCGCACGCTCGACAAGGTTCGCTTTCTCGAGCAGGTCGGCTTCTCGCAGGTGGTGCTGGCGCGCGAGTTGTCGCTGCCTGAGATCCGATCCATCGCCGATCAGACTCAGGTTGCCCTGGAGTTCTTCATCCACGGCGCCCTGTGCGTCAGCTATAGCGGTCAGTGCTATATCAGCCATGCACTGACCGGCCGCAGCGCCAACCGCGGCGAGTGCGCGCAGATCTGCCGTCTGCCCTGCAGCCTGGAGAATCAGCGGGATGGCCAGCTGATCGCCCCCAGCTCGCATCTGTTGTCGCTCAAGGATATGGATCAGAGCGTGAACCTGCGGGCGCTGATCGATGCCGGTGTTCGCTCGCTGAAGATCGAAGGACGGCTCAAGGGGGTCGATTACGTCAAGAACATCACCGCCTGGTACCGGCGCCAGCTCGATACCATCCTGGCCGAACGTCCCGAGTTGGCGCGGGCCTCGGTGGGGCGCTCCAGTTATACCTTCACCCCGGATCCGAAAAAGAGCTTCAACCGCGGCAGTACCGACTATTTTCTGCATGGCCGGCAGCCGGAAATCACCTCGTTTCTCACCCCCAAGTATGCCGGTGAGCCGGTCGGTGTGCTCCAGGAGTCGGGCAGTCAGGGCAAAACGGGCACTCACTGGCTGGAGTTGGCCCAGGTGCCGCCGGAGGTTGAGTTTCACAACGGCGACGGCCTGACCTTTTTTGCCCCCAATCGCACCCTGACCGGCTTGCGGGTCAACCGTGCCGAGGGGCACCGCCTCTATCTGGCCGAGCCGGTGGCGGGTCTGGTGCTGGGCATGCCGCTCTATCGCAACCATGACCAGGCGTTTGCCACCCTGCTGGCCAAGCCCTCGGCCGAGCGGCGCATCGCCGTGACCCTGACGCTGCAGGAGTGCGAGGGGGGCCTGAGTTTGCGGCTGCGCGATGAGTCCGGGGTAGTGGCCTGCGTGAGCACCGCGCTGGACAAGCAGCCGGCCAAGGATCCGGAGCGGGCCTTGAGCGGGATCCGCGAGCAGTTGGCCAAGCTGGGGACGACCGACTTTTACGCCAGCCACATCGAGCTGCAGTTGGCGCAGCCCTGGTTCATCCCTGTGGGGCTGCTCAACCAGTTGCGGCGCGATGGCATCGCCGCCCTGGCGCAGGCGCGACACGAGAGCTATCAAAGACCTGCCAAGGCGGCCGTTGCGCTGCCGGTGCCCCTGCTCGGCGTCAGCTCGCTGAGCTACCTGGGCAATGTCTACAACGCGGCGGCCGAGGCCTTCTTTCGGCAACACGGTGTCGAGCAGATCGCGCCGGCCTACGAGTGTGACCAGCAGGACGAGGAGGTCTCCTTGATGATCACCAAGCACTGCCTGCGTTACAGCTTCGATCAGTGTCCGAAGGAGCGGGGCCCCGGTTTCAAGCCCGACCCGTTGCAGCTGACCATTGGCCCGGATACCTTCCGCCTGCGCTTTGACTGCAAGCGCTGCGAGATGCATGTGCTGGGTCGATTGAAGAGCAAAAAACGCTAGTCTGCCCGATAACCGGCCTCACGTCGGCTGCCGTTCCGATTGTGATCCCTGGCCGGAAGCCGACGGGTTTCGCTAGAGACTCTGGCTCGATCCCGGTAGCCTGACGGCTGGATTATCGCTGGAGCTCATCATGCATCTGGATCGCCAACTGCTCAAACAGGCTGAACAACAGGGGTTGTTGCAGGCCGAACAAGTCGACCCTCTGTGGCGTTTCTTGCAACAGGCCACTGCCGATCGCCCCGGCTTTCGCGCCAGTCACCTGCTCTACTACTTTGGGGGGCTGCTGGCCATCGGGGCCATGACGCTCTTCATGACCCTGGGGTGGGAGCAGTTTGGCGGCGGCGGCCTGGTGGTGATCTGTCTCATCTACGCCGTTGCCGGGTTGGCGGTCACCGAGCATCTGCTGGGGCGCCAACTGCCGATTCCGGCCGGGATCTGCGCCACCTTCGTGCTGGCCCTGACGCCGCTGCTGGTCTACGGGATCCAGAGCCTGTGCGGGCAGTGGAGCGGCGAGCTGGAGTATCGCGACTACCACAGATATATCGACTGGCGCTGGATCATGATGGAGTTGGCGACCCTGGCCGCGGGCGCCGTACTGCTGTGGCGTTACCGTCTGCCGTTTCTGGTGATGCCGATTGCGGTGACCCTTTGGTACATGAGCATGGATCTGACCCCCTTCCTGTTCGGTGATGAGGATTATGACTGGCTGCTGCGCAAGTGGGTCTCCGTCTATTGCGGTCTGCTCATCATGCTGCTGGGATTTTGGGTCGATATCCGCACCCGCCACACCCGGGATTACGCCTTCTGGCTCTACCTGTTTGGCTTGGCGGCCTTCTGGGGCGGGCTCTCCTCCATGAGTTCGGACAGCGAGTGGAACAAGTTTATCTATCTGTGCATCAATCTGGGGTTGCTGCTGCTGGGGGCCATCTTGTCGCGGCGTGCCTTCGTGGTGTTTGCCGCCTTTGGCATCTGCGCCTATCTGGGGCATCTGGCCTACGACGTGTTCGAGGACAGCCTGATGTTCCCATTCGTGTTGACGCTGCTGGGGTTTGCCATCATCGGCGCCGGACTCTGGTGGCAACGGCATGAAGAGCAACTGACCCGGCGGCTGCGCGCCCTGTTGCCCCAGGCGTTGCGTGAGTTGATTGAGCACAGGGCGAGCTAGTGGGCCGCCGGCGGTGCGGACGCCGGCTTACGAGCAGTGAGTCTGCTCCAGTGCCAGCAAAAACTGCTTGATGGCAAGGCCGCCGGCGTAGCCGGTCAGGCTGCCATTTTGGCCGATCACCCGGTGACAGGGGATGATGATGGCCAGCGGATTGCGACCATTGGTGGCGCCCACGGCGCGCACGGCCTTGGGGTTGCCGATGGTCTGGGCAATATCGGCATAGCTGCGGGTCTGGCCATAGGGGATCTGGACTAATGCCCGCCACACCTGCAATTGAAACTCGGTGCCGTGCTGGGAGAGGGGCAGGTCAAATGCGTGGCGTTCTCCGGCAAAGTAGGCGCCGAATTGCTCGGCATAGGGGGACAGCGCCTGTGCATCGGCCTGCCAGTCGTCCTCGATCTTGAGCGGATGTGGGCTGTGGCAAAAATCGACTTGGCACAATCCGCGCTCATCGATGACCAGCAACAGGGGACCGCAAGGGGTCGGGATCTGGCTATAGCGCTTCATTCTTCTTGCTCTCCAATTTATGACCAGGGAGCCACCGCGGTGGCTTGCCGTTCATCGCAGATAACGTTGTTCCAGATGCCGGCGGAAGTGGCCGGGCGATAGCGTCTCACCGGTGGCCTGGCGCACCAGGGCGTCGGTATCCTGTGTGCTGGCGGATTGCCAGATGTGCTGCTGCAGCCAGTGGAACAGTTGCGCCAGCCCGTCCTCTTGCTGGAGCAGTGAGCCAAAATCGCCCAGCTCCCGCTGCAGGGCGGCGGCAAACTGTGCCGCGTACATGGCACCCAGGGTGTAGCTGGGGAAGTAGCCAAAACTGCCGTCGGTCCAGTGAATATCCTGCAGGCACCCCTCGCGGAAATTCCCTCGGGTACTCAGCCCGAGATACTGTTGCATGCGCAGATCCCACAACTCGGGAATATCCGCGGCGTCGATGTGGCCCTCGATCAGCTGCTGCTCGATCTCATAACGCAGCATGATGTGCGCCGGATAGGTCAGCTCATCAGCGTCGATGCGGATGCGGCCCGGTTGGACCCTGCTGTACAGCCGGATCAGATTTTCCTGGCTGAAGGCGGGCTGCTCGCCAAAGGTGGCGCGGATCAGCGGGGTCAGTTGGGCGATAAACGCCGGATGGCGCGCCAGCTGCATCTCGAAGAACAGACTCTGGCTCTCGTGGATGCCCATGGAGCGGGCCTGACCGACCGGTAGCGTCAGCAACTCGGGCGGCAATCCCTGTTCGTAGCGCGCGTGGCCGGTCTCATGAATGATGCCCATCAGGCTCTGGGTGAAGTCGGCCTCATCGAAGCGGGTGGTGATCCGCACATCGCTCGGCACGCCACCACAGAAGGGGTGGATGCTGACATCCTGACGGCCGCGATTGAAATCGAAACCGAGCAACTGCATCACCTGCCGGCCCAGGGCGCTCTGCTGCTCCGTCGGGAAAGGTCCCTGCGGCATCATGACCGTTTCGTGCTGCTGTTGTTCGCTTACCTGGTGGATGAGTTCGGGCAGCCAGCTCTTGAGCTCGCCGAACAGCTGGTCGAGCCGGCCGCTGCGCATGCCGGGTTCGTAGAGATCCAGCAGGCTGTCGTAGGGGCGCAGACCACTGGCGGCGGCCCGGATCTGGGCCTCCTCGCGGGAAAGTTGCACCACCTCGCGGAAGTTGATCAGGAACCCATGCCAGTCATTCTGTTGCCGTTGGCTGCGCCAAGCATGCTCACAGCGCGAGCCGGCCAGCGACTTGGCCTGAACCAGGGCCTCGGGCAGCACGGTCGCCTGTTGCCACTGGCGGCGCATCTCGCGCAGGCTGATCTGCTGTTGGGGTGGGAGCGGCTCTTCGGCAGCGGCCGCAAACCAGTCGCTCATCTCGGGCGCAGTCATTTTTTGATGCATCAGCAGCGACAGCTCGGCCAGAGCGGCGGCGCGAGCCTCATTGCCGCCGGCGGGCATCATGGTGGCGCGATCCCACCCACAAATGGCTCCCAGATGGGCCAGATGGTGCAGTTGGACGAAACGCTGTTCGAGTTTGGCGTAGCTCATTGGTGTTCAACTCCGAATTCTGGACGGTTCAATCAGCCCAACAGGCCATCGTGAGAAATGCGCCTGCCATGTCATTCGTGGGCGTCGGTCACGACCTGGACCTCATATCCCTGCTGCCGCAGCAGATTCAAGACGCCATCCGGGCCATACAGGTGCAGGGCGCCGACCACCAAAAACTGGTTCTTCTCGGGCATCGCCAGCAGTTTCGGCAGCCAGTTGTGATTGCGCTCCTTCAACAGGCGGCGCTCCATCAGCTCCTGCAAGGCGGGACTGCCCTGTTCCTCACTCAACAGCTTTTGCAGTGTCGGGCCATCCCCCGCCTGCCAGGCTTGCAACAACTTGGGGACAATTTCCTGCATGGTGGCGATCTGGTCGATGGTGGATTGCAGGAAGTCGTCCTCCAGATCGCCCATGCTGGCCAGATAGGTAAATTGTTCCGGCACCCGCTCCAATCCGCGGATCGGGATCCCGGTGTGCGCCGCCTGGGTGGTGAAATGGGCATCGACGCCGAGATCGGCCTGGTAGCCGGCACGGCTCAGAGCCTGCTGCATCAGGGTGATGGCGGCGACCCAGGGCCGCAACTGGCTGAATGAGGACTCCGGCAGGCCATAAACCTTAGCCTGCTTGAGCAGGGCCTGATATTGGCTAGGACTCAGATGGTTGGCCAGTCGATCGCCGGGTGGCAACTGGCTGAGCGCCGCGATCTGTTGGCTGTCCTGTGGAGTGACGGCATTGAGGTCGGTTTCCACGATCAACACATCCGCCTGTTGCCAGGCATTCTCGATGGGGGCTGGCAGCGGATAGAAACTGTCGAGTCCGACGTGGATGGAGCCCAGGATCCACAGGTTGCGGCCCTCCTTGCTGGCATGCCAGAAACCCGGCTCGGCCAGCGCCATGGCCGGGAGTAATAACAAGGAGCAGAGTACTGCCTGCCAGCTTTTACCAAAGTTGCCTTTTTTCATACCGATTGCCGCCTTATGATGCGTCTCTTGCGGTGAAACCCGGCCGGTACGGTCGGATGTCATGATTCTTGTCCACTATGGAGATTGTTATGCCTCATTTACGCTTTCGTGGCATCGAGCGCGACCCGGTTGCCCGTCTGAGCGGATCCTTGATCCAGAAACTCTCGGCCCTGACTGGGGCGCCTGCCGCCCACTTTACCATCGAGCGCGTGCCAACCGAGTTTATTATCGCCGGGGAGACGGTGGCGGGCTATCCCTTCGTGGAGCTGATGTGGTTCGATCGTGGACAAGAGGTGCAGGATGCCGCGGCTCGTATGATCACCGAGGCGGTCAAGGCGGAGCTGGGAGCTGCACAGGATGTGGCCGTGGTGGTGCTGCCACTGACCCGCAGCGCCTACTATGACAACGGCCAGCATTACGGCTAAGCCGCGCTTGGATGACGACGGGGCCTGAGGGCCCCGTCATTGTTGATGCATCAGGCCGACTTGGCCACCAGCGCATCCAGGAGGCGAGTTGGCAACCAGCCGCGCAGCAGATTCATCCACTTGCTCGGTGTCGTCACCTGATAGCGGGGTCGGGCGCGCCGGGCATTCAGGGCATGCAGCAACGGTGCCATGCAGGCCTCGGGAGGCAGGGTGAAGCGATTGCCGGGCACCACCTTCTCCAAACGGCTGAGGGTCTGCTGATAGACCGTCGCATGGCGGCTGTGTTCCAGATCGATGTGCTGGCGCAGGGCGGCCAGGGCGTTGGCCCGGAATTGACTGGCGATGGGGCCGGGCTCAATCAGGCTGATCTGTACCCCGGTACCGCGCAGCTCCAGGCGCAGGGTGTCGGTATAGCCTTCGATGGCGAACTTGCTGGCGTTGTAGGCGCCGCGGTATTTCATCGCCACCAATCCCAGCACCGAGCTGTTCTGAATGATGCGTCCTTCATTGGCTGCCAGCATGGATGGCAACAGCGCTCGGGTCAGCTCATGCCAACCAAAAAAATTACTCTCGAACTGAGCGCGTAACGCCGCCGTCGGTAGGTCTTCCAGTGCCCCAGGTTGGCCGTAGGCGCCGTTATTGAACAGGCCATACAGGTGACCGCCACAGATCTCGAGAGTTTGTTGCACCGCGGTCTGGATGGAGGTGCTATCGGCGAGATCCAGCTGGATGGCGGTCAGCCCCTCGGCCTGCAGCCGCGCGACATCCTGCGGGCGACGGGCCGAAGCGATGACACTGAACCCTTCTTCTTGCAGACGCCGGACAGCATGGTAGCCGATCCCGCTGGAACAACCGGTGATGAGGACAAAACGGGACACGATGGCTTCTCCATGACGAGGGGAAACCAGTATAGGCTGGGTTTACGGCTGCGGAAAACAGTCGCGCCGGCAAATCAGTCGCGCAACGTGAACGAGGGCAACGACAGATGGCGGAAGATGGCAGGAATGCGAACCGCCAGCACGCCGAGCATGCTGATCAGCATGGCCGGGATGTGAGCCAGCTCCAACGCCACCGAGGTGGTGTAGAGGACGCCACCAAAGATGCAGGCGGTCGCGTAGATCTCCTTTTGCAACACCATGGGGATTTCCCGGGCCAGCACATCGCGGATCAGGCCACCGGCCACTCCGGTGATGACCCCCATGACCACCGCCACCATGCCGGAGGTGCCAAACAGCAGAGCCTTTTTCGCGCCGATGACCACAAACAGGGCCAGACCGAATGCATCGGCAACCGGCAGAGCGTACCAGGGCAGACGGCGCGGAACCCGGGCCAGCCACATGCCCACGGCGGCAGTGGCCAGGATAACCCACAGGTAGGTGGGGTCCTGGATCCAGAAGATGGGACTGGCGCCGATCAGCAGATCGCGAATGGTCCCGCCGCCGATGGCGGTGACGGCTGCCAGAACGATAACGCCGATGGCATCCATACGCAGACGCCCGGCGACCAAGACCCCTGAGAAGGCGAAGACGGCCGTGCCGAAGAGATCGAAATAGTAAACCAACTGGTCTATCAAAGAGGTATCCATCGCAAGACAAGCCGTCATGGTTGAAATTGCGCAGATTGTACGGAGCGACGCCGGAGGCGGCTAGTGGTTGGGCGTATTTTTCCGGCAGAGCTCGGCTCTGTGCCGGGATTTTCGCCAAGGCCGGCCACAAGCGAGAACCTGGTATCGGACCACACAGCCACGCAAGATACGTGGCCATGTGGAGCGCTCAGACGAAAGACTCAGATCTTGAATTGACCGACCAGGGCATGCTGTCGTTCGGCCAGTGAACTGAGCTCGGCGGAGAGGTGTGCCGAGCTATCGGCTCCCTGGATGATGCTATGGCTGACACCGCGAATATTGCTGAGGTTGTGACTGAGCTCGTTGCTGACCTGGCTTTGTTCATGAACCGCCTGAGCGATCTGCTCGTTCATCAGGTGAATGGTATCGATGGCCTCATTAATCTTTTCGAGAACTGCTACCGAGGCGAGGGCTTGCTGCTGAGTCGTCTGTGCTTGCTGGTGGCCACTGAGAATGGCCGAGACGACCTCCTGGGTTCCCTGTTGCAACTGTTCGATGACAGACTGGATCTCGCCGATGGAGTGTTGGGTACGATGAGCCAAGCTGCGGACCTCGTCGGCTACCACGGCGAAGCCTCGCCCCTGCTCGCCGGCCCGAGCGGCCTCTATGGCGGCATTGAGAGCCAGCAGGTTGGTCTGCTCGGCGATGGCGGTGATGACTGAGAGGATCTGATTGATGTTGGTGCTGTTTCGCGCCAAGGCTTCCACCTTGGGCTTGGTCTGACTCATCTCCTGCATCAGGTGTTGCATGGCTTGATCCGTCTGTGCGACCACCTGCAACCCTTGTTGGGCTGCGGCTTCGGCCCCTTGTGTCGCATTAAGCGCCTGTTGCGCACTCTCGGCAATCTCCGCTGCCGTCGCATGCATCTGGGTGCAGGCGGTGGCGACCAGATCGATCTCTTGCGATTGCGATTGCAGAACGCTTCGGGTCTGTTGCGCCAGATCGGAGGCCTCTATCACCCCATGCCGAGTTCCCGCCGCCGTTTCGACGACCTCGCTGATGGTACTGTGCAGCCGTTCGAGAAAGGCATTGAAACGATGGGCGAGCAGGCCAACTTCATCGCGTTGTGATAGGTGGATCCGTTGGGTCAGATCGCCTTCACCATGGGCGATCTCTTGCAGCCGGGTGGCGACTAAACGGATGGGTTTGGCGATGCGCTGGGCGGCTAAGGTGATTAAGAACAGCGCCAACAGGGTAAATGAAACTCCCCAGAGGATCTGTTGCTGCAGATGAGCGGAAAATTGCTGATTGAGTTGAAGCTGCAACTGCTCGGTGGAGGCAAAGATGGCACTGGCCGGCATCCGAACCAGCAGTGTCCAGTATTGATTTTTCCCGCTCAACTCAATGGGGACCATCACCTCCAGGGTTTTCCCCTGCCAGCGATGCTGGACGGTGGCTTGCTGTAGCCAGTTCATGATCCCACTTTTTGCGGCGCTGGGATCCTGATCGAGGCGATCCCCCTGTTGCAAACCGCTATCACTTTGGGCGGCGATGAGGCCGTGCTGGCTGACCAGTTGCACGCTGCCTTGACCCTCGTAGAGTTGCTTATCCATCTCGGCAACGAGTTTTTGCAGGGGGGCGAGATCCAGATCCATGCCCAGGATCCCCTCAACTTCGCCATTTTTTTGCAGCGGAAGTATGACCGAGGTCATCGCCATGTTTTTGCCATTGATCTCATCGAGATAGGGATCCATCAGGCAGAGCTGTTTGCTTTTCAAGGCGCAGTTGGCCCATTCATTGGCGGCGACGCCATAGGCATCGGGGGTGGCATCGGCCAGCTCATCTTCTTCAATGGCCTCGATCTGGGGTTGCCCCTGCTCGGTTCGCGACCAATAAAATGCCTGGCGGCCAGCCGCGTTACTGCCGGTCTGCTCGAGCGCACTGCCCTTGAATTCAGCATCGGATCCCGCAAGGGCATTGGGTTGCATGACGACAAAAATCCCCAAGATATCTTGCGCCATGTCGAGGGCATCCCGCCCCTTGGTAACCAGGGTGTGACGCAGTGCCGGGGCGGTCAGCTCATTATCTTTGGCGTATTGATCAAAAAACTGAAGATCCCGTCCCATCAGCTCAGAGCGAATAAACGCTTCATGGAGATAACTGCGGATCGTCGTGGCGGCGGCATCGGTGCGGGCCAGCAATAATTGTTCGGCAATGCGTCTGGCCTCTTGCCCGGTCTGTTCAAGCACCAGATCCTGGCTGCGCTGGGCCGAGAGAAATGAGAGGGCGGAGAGCAATACCACGGCGCAGAGCAAACAGCCGCCGGCCAGCATGGCGATCTTCAGTTGGATGGATTGAGTGTTCATGGCGATTCCCGCTTGGTTTAGTACACCGACTCACTCAGAATAGTTGATTCTCACTGCGGACCATCGTTTCCTTCTGTTAGATGTGACAGGAGTTAGCGGGCCCCATCGATCAATTGGCATAACTCATCGATGCCATCGAGGGTTCTGATTGTCAGGCGCTGTAAGCGATCCGGCTGGCTGATCTTGAGCTGTTTATTGCGGACGGCGGGGAGTTGAGGCCAGCGTTGCCATAACGCCAGACTCGACATGTCTTGGGCGCTGATGATGAGAGCGGGAGCCTGCATGACGACTGCTTCTTCCGTCACCTGCGGGTAGGGCGCTGGGTTATCCGCAAACAGGTTGTGACCGCCACAGAGTTCGATGGCTTCCTGGATCCAGCTTCCGCGCGCCACCGTGGTCAGCGGGGGGACCCACAGCTGGTAGAAGAGGGAGACCGGAGGGCGCTCCTGATACTGCTGACGCAGACGAGTGAACGCCGCATTGACGTGCGCGGCTTGCCTTTCGGCCTCGGACTCATGGCCGGTTTGCTGACCCAGAATGCGCAAATCACGCGTCAGATCGGCAAGTTGTCGGGACTCCAACATCAGAACCGGGATGCCGAGCGCGCGGATCTGCTCGGCCAGCAGTTGCTGGTAGCCACTCCATACCACGACCAGATCGGGCTTCATGGCCAGCAAGCGCTCCAGATTAACGCTCTGGTAATTGGCCACATGGGGCAGCTGTTTCACCTCCACTGGCCAGTCGCTGGCATCGTCGGTGGCGATGACCTGGGGGCCTGCCCCGATGCTAAACAGCAACTCGGTGATGTGAGGGGTCAGGCTGACGATGCGCTGGGGGGCTGCCTGAGCGGCATGACCGCACAGAGTCAGGGCTAGGAGGGCGAACCCTTTACGAAAGATGCTGGGCATGCCATGCCAATCCACTAAAGACAACCATCAAGAACAGCAGGATGAACATCAAGCGATTAAGTCGGTGCCGTATTCGTATCGGGCTTGTGGGATCTGGTTCGCCGCTCCCGCCCATGCGGACATAGCGCACTTTTTGCTCCAGATAATAGCGAGGACCACCGAGGCTGAGGCCGAAACCGGCGGCCATCGCGCTCAGTAGGGCGCCACTGCCCGAGCCATGCCACTGTTTGGCCTGACTAAATGCTGCTCGCAACGCGTTGCCGCCGCCGGGGAATGCCCCCAGCAGAAGGGCCGCCAACCAGCCGGGCAGCAAGGCCAACAGGCGGTACAGGCGACTGGTCAACTCACCAAACAGTAGGTTGCGCGGCAATTTGGGAGTGAAGGCTTGGGCCATCAATTGCACCAATCGAAAGGCCAAAGCGCCTTCGATACCGGTCAGCAGGTACCAACAGGCGACGCCAAACCATTGACCTAACCAGCGCAGGATCAGCATCTCACTGGCGGCCTTGCTCAGCCCCATCTTGCTTAACTTGCTGGTGTCGCGCCGGGTCCATCGTGCCAGTTGCAAGCGGGCCATGCTGATCTTGTCGGCCCGCAGCAACTGCTGCAACGCCTGGATCTCTGCTTTTAGTGGGCGCCACTCCAGTAACCAGAGCAGCAGCAAGAGATCAAACAGGCCGGTATAGAGGGACAGGTTGCGCAGTGCCCAGGTGCCGAGCAGCGCCGGCAGCAAAACGACCATGGGGGTCAGCAGACCGGCCAGCCACTGTTGGGCCGGCGGATGGTCGCGCCGGTTGACCTTATGTGCCAAACGCTCCAACAGCGGAACCAGCGCCGAAGGCCGCAGGGCCAGGGGTAGCGGTAGCAGCCACTCGAGGATGACGGCCATCACCAGCAGACAGGCCGGCTGTTCCAGCCAACTGAGAAGCAAGGCGGTATGCACGGTTTACATTCGCTTGAGCATGGCCAGAACTATGGCCGATGAGTGGCGGGCAGCAATGACTAAGTATTCATCAAACGAGGCGGGCGACTCCTTGCCGGCGATGTCGGAGAGTGAGCGGGTGACCACAAATGGGATACCAAATTGGTGGCAGACCTGGGCGATGGCGGCGGCTTCCATCTCCACGGCGGCCATGGTTGGAAAATCGCGACGCGCCTTGGCGATGCGTTCCGGATCGCACATGAACTGATCGCCGGTGCAGATGAGACCTTCCTTGCACTGGATGCCGTCCGGCAACTCGCCGATCGCTGCACGGGCAATGGCCTTGAGTCGTTCGTCGGCGGTGAAGCCGGCAGGCAGACGAGGCACCTGACCGATTTCATAGCCGAAGCCGGTGACATCCACGTCGTGATGCCGGACCTCGCTGGAGATGACCACGTCGCCGATGTGCAACTCAGGATCGAAGCCACCCGCAGAGCCGGTATTGATGACACAATCTGGTGCAAAACGATCCAGCAGCAAGGTGGTGGCGACGGCGGCGGCCACCTTGCCAATTCCTGAGCGAGTCAGCACCACGGATTGGCCGGCGAGGGTTCCTTCGTAGAATTCGCAACCGGCCAATGCGTGGGTCTTTACATCCTGCATCTGCTCGCGCAGCAGGACCACCTCTTGCTCCATTGCACCTATGATGCCTACCTTCATGCTCTTCTCTCTCTGGTCGCTAGTCGAAATATGGCCGACATCATATCACTCTCCGCAGATGACTCGAAGCGAGCGATGCCGGACCCATGGTGTCGAGGGCGATCTAGAACGAGGCATCAGGCTGAACCAAATTGATGCAATTTGTGAGTCAAATTGGTGCAATTGATGATTTAAAATGGTGCGAAATGCACCAAAATGGTTTGTTTTCTGTAGTTCTTTGTATTTTAAGCGTTTTTAATGCATAAGTTCCTAGGTTTGCTGCCTTGTGTTGGGGGGGGGATCACAGTATATTCGGCCGTTACAAGCCCTCAGAGCGACAGCCCAGCTGGCAGAAAGCCAGCTTTTTCTCTGCGGATGGACCCGAGATAAATTGAGAGGATTCAAGCGTGATGGAATCGGCGGTACCCCAGCGCCAGGGTCTGTATGACCCGGCGAACGAACACGACGCCTGTGGTGTAGGTTTTGTAGCCCATATGAAGGGGCAGAAGAGCCACAGTATCGTTGAGCAAGGATTGTTGATCCTGAAGAATTTGGATCACCGAGGTGCCGTTGGTGCTGACCCTTTGCAAGGGGACGGTGCCGGTATTCTGATCCAGATCCCAGACCAGCTCTTCCGGGATGAGATGGCCAAACAGGGTGTCATGTTGCCTGCCGCCGGTGAGTACGGGGTCGGGATGATTTTCTTGCCGCAGGAGACCGCGTCTCGGATGGCCTGTGAAGAAGAGATTGAGCGCGCCGTCCGTGCCGAAGGCCAGGTTGTGCTGGGCTGGCGGGATGTGCCGGTCAACGCCGCCTGTCCCATGTCCCCGGTGGTCAAGGCCAAGGAACCGGTCATTCGCCAGATCTTTGTTGGTCGCGGCAATGATGTGCTGGTGACCGATGCACTGGAACGCAAGCTCTATATCATCCGCAAGCGTTGTTCTCATGCGATTCGAGCCCTGAAACTCAAGCACTGCGGTGAGTTTTATGTGCCTTCATTCTCGGCGCGTACCGTCAACTACAAGGGGCTGCTGCTGGCCGATCAGGTCGGGATCTACTACCTGGACCTGGTGGATGAGCGTTGCGTCTCTGCGCTGGCGTTGGTGCACCAACGTTTTTCCACCAACACCTTCCCCACCTGGGATTTGGCTCACCCGTTCCGCATGATCGCTCACAACGGGGAAATCAACACGGTGCGTGGCAACGTCAACTGGATGCAGGCGCGTGAGCGTGCCATCAGTTCGCCTGTGCTGGGTGAGGATCTGAACAAGGTCTGGCCGCTGATTTACCCGGGGCAGTCTGACTCCGCATCGTTCGATAATGCGCTTGAGTTGCTGGTGATGGGTGGCTATTCGCTGGCTCATGCCGTGATGATGATGATCCCGGAAGCCTGGGAAAAGCACAACACCATGGACGAGAAGCGTCGTGCCTTCTACGAATACCATGCCGCCATGATGGAGCCCTGGGATGGCCCGGCCGCTGTCGCGTTCACCGATGGTCGTCAAATCGGTGCCACGCTGGACCGTAATGGTTTGCGTCCGGCGCGCTACCTGGTCACCAAGGATGATCTGGTGGTCATGGCTTCCGAATCAGGTGTCCTGCCGATTGATGATTCACGCATCGCCCAGAAGTGGCGCCTGCAACCGGGCAAGATGTTCCTCATTGACATGGAACAGGGCCGCATCATCGATGATCAAGAGTTGAAAAACTCGCTGGCTCACGCCAAGCCTTATGCCGAATGGATCGATAAGATCCGCATCAAGCTGGATGATATCGAAGGCGAGGTCGCCCCGGCCGAGCACAAGGCGCAGGTTCTTGAGCTGCAACAGGCGTTTGGTTATACCCAAGAAGACGTCAAGATGCTGATGACGCCGATGGCAGAAAATGGCGAAGAGGCCATTGGCTCCATGGGCAACGACTCGGCGCTGACCGTGCTCTCCAAAAAAGAGAAGCCGCTGTACAGCTACTTCCGTCAACTGTTTGCCCAGGTGACCAACCCGCCGATCGATCCGATCCGCGAAGAGATGGTCATGTCGCTGGTCTCCTTCATCGGACCCAAGCCGAACCTGTTGAACAACACCGATATCAATCCGCCGATCCGTCTGGAAGTGACCCAACCGGTCCTCTCGGCCAAACAGATGGCCAAGATCCGCGATATCGAGCAGTTCACCGGCAACAAGTTCCGCTCCCATGAGCTGGATATCACTTATCCGCTGGCCTGGGGCAAGGAAGGTATCGAAGCGCGTCTGGCCTCGCTGGCGGCGGAAGCCGAAGATGCGGTCAAGCATGGCGCCAACATTCTGATCCTCTCCGACCGCAAGGTGGCCAAGGATCAACTGGCGATCCCGGCGCTGCTGGCGACCTCCGCAGTTCACCACCGTCTGGTGAAGCGTGGTCTGCGGACCAGCACTGGTCTGGTCGTCGAAACCGGCTCAGCGCGCGAAGTGCACCACTTCGCCCTGCTCGGTGGCTACGGTGCCGAAGCTGTTCACCCGTGGCTGGCGGTGGAAACCCTGCGCGAAATGGCGCACGGCGATGC
The DNA here is from genome assembly GCA_041441555.1 of Aeromonadaceae bacterium. GTDB lineage: Bacteria > Pseudomonadota > Gammaproteobacteria > Enterobacterales > Aeromonadaceae > Pseudaeromonas. The sequence goes on along the minus strand of JASDSW010000043.1, from coordinate 4,012 downwards.
CGAAAAGACCGAAAAGTATGTGAAGAACTACACCAAGGCAGTCGGTAAGGGGCTGTGCAAGGTCATGTCCAAGATGGGCATCTCCACCTACATGTCCTACACCGGCGCCCAGATTTTCGAAGCCGTCGGTCTGCAAAAAGCCTTCGTCGAGAAGTACTTCACCGGTACGCCGTCGAATGTGGAAGGGATCGGTCTGTTTGAGGTTGCCGAAGAGGCCATTCGTCTGCACGAAGCGGCCTTCTCGGAGGACCCTGTGCTGGCCGAGATGCTGGATGCCGGTGGTGAATATGCCTTCCGTATCCGCGGTGAAGAACACATGTGGACACCGGATGCGATCGCCAAGCTGCAGCATGCAACCCGTAGTGGCAAGTTTGAGAACTACAAGGAGTACGCTCAGATCATCAACGATCAGAGCAAGCGTCATCTGACGCTGCGTGGCCTGTTTGACATCAAGAAGGCGGCTGAACCTGTGCCGCTGGAAGAGGTCGAGTCCGCCAAGGAGATCGTCAAGCGTTTTGCCACCGGCGCCATGTCGCTGGGCTCCATCTCCACCGAGGCGCATACCACGCTGGCCGTGGCGATGAACCGGATCGGCGGTAAGTCCAACACCGGTGAAGGTGGTGAGGATGCCAACCGTTTCATTCCGGTCAGCCAACCGACCCTGTTGTCTGAAATCATCGGTAAGAACCGCATCGAACGCGATCTGGAACTGCAAGCCGGTGACAGCCTGCGCTCCGCCATCAAGCAGGTGGCCTCCGGTCGTTTCGGGGTGACCGCCGAGTATCTGGTCAATGCCGATCAGATCCAAATCAAGATGGCGCAGGGCGCCAAGCCGGGTGAAGGTGGTCAGCTGCCGGGTCACAAGGTCTCCGAATACATCGGTTTCCTGCGTCACTCGGTACCGGGTGTGGGTCTGATTTCGCCACCGCCGCACCATGACATCTACTCCATCGAAGATTTGGCTCAGCTGATCCACGATCTGAAGAACGTCAACTCCGCCGCCTCCATCTCCGTGAAGCTGGTGTCGGAAGTGGGCGTGGGGACGGTTGCGGCCGGTGTCTCCAAGGCCAAGGCGGATCACGTGGTGATCGCCGGTCACGATGGCGGCACCGGTGCCTCACCGCAGTCCTCCATCAAGCACACGGGCTCGGCCTGGGAACTGGGTCTGGCAGAGACTCAACAGACGCTGGTGCTGAACCAGTTGCGTAGCCGCATCCGGGTCCAGGTTGACGGTCAGATGAAGACCGGTCGGGACGTGGTGATCGGTGCCCTGCTGGGGGCTGACGAGTTCGGTTTCGCCACCGCGCCGCTGGTGGTCGAAGGTTGCATCATGATGCGTAAGTGTCACTTGAATACTTGCCCGGTCGGCGTCGCGACTCAGGATCCGGAGCTGCGCAAGCGCTTCACCGGTCAACCGGAACACGTGGTCAACTACTTCTTCTTCGTGGCCGAAGAGGTGCGTCAGTTGATGGCTGAGATGGGGATCCGCAAGTTCGATGATCTCATCGGTCGTTCCGACCTGCTGGACAAGCGCGCCGGGATCGAACACTGGAAGGCTCAGGGTCTGGACTTCTCCAAGATCTTCTTCCAGCCCGAGGTTCCTGCCTCGGTCGGTCATCTGCACAGCGAGTTGCAAGACCATGCGTTGGAAAAGGCGCTGGATCAACAACTGATTACTCTGGCTCGTCCGGCTCTGGAGCGAGGCGAACCGGTCAAGATCGAGTTGCCAGTCAAGAACATCAACCGTACGGTTGGCTCCATGCTCTCCGGCGAAGTGGCCAAGCGTTACGGCAACAAGGGTCTGCCGGTCGGGACGATTCAGGTACGCCTGAATGGCACCGCCGGTCAAAGTTTTGCCGCCTTCCTGGCGAAGGGCATCACGCTGGATCTGGTCGGTGAAGGCAATGACTATGTCGCCAAGGGCTTGTCCGGTGGCCGAGTCATCATTCGCCCGAATGCCGCCTTTACCGCTGACCCATCGCGCAACATCATCTGTGGCAACACCGTCATGTACGGCGCGACCGATGGCGAAGCCTTCCTGAACGGGGTAGCCGGTGAACGGTTCTGCGTGCGGAACTCCGGTGGTACGGCCGTCGTTGAAGGTGTCGGTGACCACGGTTGTGAATACATGACGGGTGGTACGGTCGTGGTACTGGGGCAAACCGGCCGCAACTTTGCGGCGGGCATGTCCGGCGGTATCGCCTATGTGCTGGATGAAGAGGATAACTTCATCGACCGCTGCAACCTGGCACAAGTTGCGCTGGAGAAGGTGCTGCCGGCCGCCGAGCAATCCACGGAAGAGCCGCGTCACCGCGGTGAGGCCGATGAGGTCCTGCTCAAGGGGCTGATTGCGCAACATGCCGAGTTTACGGGCAGCCCGCGCGCCAAAGCGATCCTGGCCGATTGGGACTCCTACCGAGCCAAGTTCGTCAAGGTCTATCCGAATGAATATCGCCGCGCCTTGAAGGAATCGGCCGCGGCCCAGCAACAGCAGAAGGAGATTGCGTAATGGGTAAGCCAACCGGTTTTCTCGAATTCGAGCGAGTCAAAGAGAGCTACGCCCCGGTTGCTGAACGCGTCAAACATTATGGCGAGTTCGTGCCGACCCTGACCGTCGATGAGGCCAAGCAGCAGGGGGCCCGTTGCATGGATTGTGGTATCCCGTTCTGCAACAACGGCTGCCCGGTCAACAACGTCATTCCGGACTGGAATGATCTGGTCTATCGCGGCAATTGGGAGCAGGCCATCCGGGTTCTGCACTCTACCAACAACTTCCCCGAGTTCACGGGCCGGATCTGTCCGGCCCCTTGTGAAGCGGCCTGTACCCTAGGGATCAATGCGGCACCGGTAGGCATCAAGTCTATCGAACGCGCCATCATTGACCATGCCTGGGAAAATGGTCTGGTCAAGCCACAACCTGCTGCCGTCAAAACTGGCAAGAAGGTGGCGGTGGTGGGGGCCGGCCCTGCGGGTCTGGCCGCCGCTCAGCAGCTGGCCCGTGTCGGTCACGACGTGACCCTGTTCGAGAAGAACGATCGGGTCGGCGGTCTGCTGCGCTACGGCATTCCGGATTTCAAGCTGGACAAGTCCGTGATCGATCGTCGGGTGGCTCAGTTGGTGGCCGAAGGGGTTACCATCAAGACCAAGACATTGGTTTGCAGCGACAAAGATCTGCCCAAGGGCGTGGTCAATGACGCCGTGACTCTGGTGACCCCGGCTGAGCTGGATGCCCAGTTCGATGCGGTGATCCTGGCCGGTGGCTCCGAGACGCCACGCGATCTGCCGGTTCCGGGTCGTGAGAACGCCGGTATTCACTTTGCGCTGGAATTCCTCATCCCGCAGAACAAGGAAGTGGCCGGCGATAACAAGAACCCGATCAGCGCCACAGGCAAGCATGTGGTGGTGATTGGTGGCGGTGATACCGGCTCGGATTGCGTGGGGACCTCCAACCGTCACGGTGCCGCTTCCATCACGCAACTGGAAGTGATGCCGCAACCGCCAGAGCAAGAGAACAAGGCGCTGACCTGGCCCTACTGGCCGCTCAAGCTGCGCACCTCCTCCTCGCACGAAGAGGGTTGCGTCCGTGAGTTTGCCGTCTCCACCAAGGAGTTCATCGGCGAAAACGGTAAGCTGACCGGACTGAAGTTGGTCAAGGTCGAGTTTGTCGATGGCAAGCTGGTGGAGATCCCGGGTTCCGAGTTCGAACTGAAAGCGGATCTGGTGTTCCTGGCCATGGGCTTTACCCAGCCGTTGGCCAAGGTGCTCGATAGCTTCGGTATCGAGAAAGATGGTCGTGGCAATGCCAAGGCGACCACCGATGGCGCTGGCTGCTACGCCACCTCCAAGCCCAAGGTATTCGCCGCCGGCGACATCCGTCGCGGTCAGTCCCTGGTGGTCTGGGCTATTCGCGAAGGCCGTCAATGCGCCCGCGAGGTGGATCAGTTCCTGATGGGGAGCTCCCGCCTGCCGCGTTAAGCATGTCCGCATGCAATAAAAAACCCCGCCGGTGCGG
>JASDSW010000042.1:0-21884 GCA_041441555.1 Aeromonadaceae bacterium | reverse complement strand
ATCCGAAAAACAGGAAAAAATAATGCCAGTCAGGCTTAACTGACTGGCATTAGGCAATATGCCGCTCTTCTTTTTTGACGCAGATTTGATTCAGCCCGGCTGGGCTTGGATTGCAACGCGCGGTGCCGAGGTCTTGCCAGCGGCTTGGCGCAGTCGTTTGCTACCAGCATAATCTGCTGAGGAAGTGCTCTGGAGTGGCCTCTCGACCCAATTAGTGTCTTTGGTCATATATTCGTCATTTTGCCCCTTTTTAGCCGAAATCAGTCCTGTGCTGGCCGCTCTTTTGCGGTATTCTGTGACCGCGTTGCGGCATATATCAGGGAAATATGCTGTAAAAATAAGTCGAACATAAAACATTCAAAGCCATGGATATGCTATGAAACCATCAAATAATCCACTCATGCGTTTAATCAATAACAGCAGTCTGGTCAGCCAGATTGTCGTCGGCCTGCTGCTGGGGATCCTGGTCGCCTGGTTCGCGCCCGCCCAGGCCAAGTTGGCGGGGCTGTTGGGCTCGCTGTTCGTCGGCGGCCTGAAGGCAGTTGCGCCGGTTCTGGTGTTTATTCTGGTGACCGCGTCGATTGCCGGCCATAAGCAGGGACAGAAGACCAGCATCCGTCCCCTGCTGGTCCTCTATCTGTTTGGTACCTTCTGTGCGGCCTTGGTCGGGGTTTTGGCCAGCTTCATGTTCCCCTCCGAGCTGCAACTGGCCAGCTCCGCCGGCGAGATTGCACCTCCGAGCGGGATCGGCGAGGTGCTGAACACCCTGTTGTTCAATATTGTCAGCAACCCGGTCAAGGCTTTGATTGATGCCAACTACATCGGCATCCTGGCATGGGCCATCGCCCTGGGGTTGGCGTTGCGCCACGCCAGCCATAGCACCAAGTTGCTGATCAAAGAGCTGTCTCATGCTGTCTCCGGCATCGTCAAGGCCGTCATCCGCTGTGCGCCGTTGGGGATCTTCGGCCTGGTGGCTTCGACGCTGGCGGAAACCGGCTTCTCGGCGCTGTTGGGCTATGCCCACCTGCTGGTGGTGCTGCTGGGATGCATGCTGTTTGTTGCCTTCGTGGTCAATCCGCTCATCGTCTACGTCAAGATCAAGCGCAACCCCTATCCGCTGGTGCTGACCTGTCTGCGCGAGAGTGGGGTGACCGCATTCTTCACCCGTAGCTCGGCGGCCAACATTCCGGTCAACATGGAGCTGTGCGAGAAGCTGCGCCTGCCGGAAGAGACCTATGCGGTGTCCATTCCGCTGGGGGCTACCATCAACATGGCCGGAGCGGCGATCACCATTTCGGTGCTGGCGCTGGCGGCGGTACATACTCTGGGGATCGAGGTCGATCTGGCCACGGCTCTGCTGCTGAGCGTGGTCTCCACCATTGCTGCGTGCGGTGCCTCCGGGGTTGCCGGTGGCTCCTTGCTGCTGATCCCGCTGGCGTGCAGCCTGTTTGGCATCAGCAATGAGCTGGCGATGCAGGTTGTGGCCGTTGGTTTCATCATTGGTGTCTTGCAAGACTCTGCCGAAACGGCACTCAACAGCTCGACGGACGTGCTGTTTACCGCGGCCGCCTGTATGGCCGAGGACAAGAGCCTGCTGGACGAGGTGACGGCCGACGCCGAGCCGGTTGATGCCTGATCGTTGAGTATTCTGTGCTGTGCGCCGGTCCGTCGGGCTGGCCGCAAACGATGAGCGTTGGATGGCGACCCTGGGGTCGCCATCTGTTTATGCGCAAGCCACAAATGACCGAGCGGGTTTTTTCTGCATTTTTTTCCGTATCATGGCGCCTTTGGCTAGTGATGGCGCTAAGTGAACCCATTCCCATGAGAAGAACACTCGGATTTACCCTGATTGAACTGGTGATTGTGATTGTCATTCTGGCGATTTTGAGTGTCGTCCCCGTCCCCAAATTTATTTCGCTGCGTAAAGAGTCGCTGGTCAGCACCCTGTATGGCATGCGTTCGGCCATCGATACGGCGGGTCAGCAGACCCTGGCCTTGGCGGCGGTGCGGAGTCTGGAAAATAGCGCCAGTGCCTCCGTGACCAGCAAGGGGCAGGTGATTCCCTTAGTCTATGGCTATCCGGCGGGTGGTGTGAGTTCCGGGCTCTCGTCGCTGATTGAATTTCCGGCCGGCGATTGGAAGCAACGGGCCAGCACCTACCCCGGGGCCTGGGTCTACTGGCATGGCACGCTCAAGGAAGATGCCGGGACTGAGCAGTGCTACCTGCGCTATCGGCAACCCACCGCGGCGGGGCGCCGACCGGTGATCGATATTGAAACCTCGGGTTGCGATTAGCTCACTGGCATCGGGGAAAGCCAGAGTGACATGACAAAAAAGGCGCCATGAGGCGCCTTTTGTCGAGATTGGGAGCAGTATCAGTGAGCAGCCGGCTCACCGATGGGCAGCACGGTGCGACCGAACTTTTCGTTCAGTACCTCGGCCATGGCCAGGTAAATCGCGGAGCCGCCGCAGATGATGCCTTCGAAACCAGCCAGGGTGCCGATGGTGGCACTGCCGAGGAAATCGCGGGCCGCCAGCAGGCCGAACAGGACGACCAGAGAGCCAAACACGAACTGCAAGGCTTTGGGCCCTTTCAGGGTACCGAAGAACATGAACAACGTGAAGATGCCCCACATCAGCAGGTACCAACCCATGGCAAACTCATCGGCGGCATCACCCAGCCCCAACTTCGGCAGCAGGATCAAGAAGACCAGGCTGATCCAGAAGAAACCGTAGGAGGTGAAGGCGGTCAGGCCGAAGGTGTTACCCTTTTTGAATTCCAGGATGCCGGCGATGACTTGTGCCAGGCCGCCATAAGCCAGACCCATGGCCAGGATCATGGCGTTGATCGGCATGAAGCCGGCGTTGTGGATGTTGAGCAGAACAGTGGTCATACCAAAGCCCATCAGGCCGAGCGGGGCCGGGTTGGCCAATTTTTCGTTCACGTTATCTTCTCCTGAAGTGTCAGAGGGGCCCTGCGTGCTGGCCCGAGTCAAAAATCGAAGGTGATGAATGTTAATCAACAGCGCGCGCGATTCTAGAGGGAAGCCGACGGGCTGACAAGCGGCGTGCGAGTTCCGGGCTGGGCTGGCTGGGGCCGGGCCGGATTTTACTGGTTAGATGAGTGAGTAAGGGACAGATGATGCGCTGGTGGCATTGGTTGTGCAGTAAAAAACGGGATGAGCGGCCGGAGCTCTCCGCTGAGGCGTGGCGCGAGCTGGTGTGCTCGATCCCCATTCTGCAGGGGCTGACGGAGGCGGAGCAGCAGCAGTTGATCCGTCTGGCCGGCAGTTTTTTGCAGCAAAAGAGCATCACCTGTCTGGGGGTGCGGCCGACCCCCCGGCAACTGGGGTGGATGGCGCTGCAGGCCTGTTTGCCGATCCTCTACCTGGGGTTGGATTGGTATCGCAACTTCTATGAGGTGATCCTGTTGCCGGAGCCGATCGAGCGTATGGATCCGGTCTGGCTGGATGATCAGGTGATGGGGGCCGAGCTGGGCTCTCACTTGGGTGAGGCGTGGGAGCAGGGACCTGTGGTGCTGGTCTGGCCCGAGGTGCTGCATGATGGGCAGTGGGATGGCTATCACCTGGTGGTCCATGAATTGGTCCACAAACTGGATATGCTGGCCGGTGGCGTGGCCAATGGCATGCCGCCGGAGCGGCCCGGCGTTCCCATCGCCGAGTGGCAGTCGGTGGTCGAGAGGGCCTATCAGCGGCTGTGTGAGCGGGCGGTACAGGGCGAGAGCCTGTGGCTGGATGAGCAGGCTTGTGATGGGACGGATGAGTATCTGGCGATCGCCTGCGAGGCATTTTTCACGCAGCCCCAGCAGCTCTATCAACAGGAGGCCGAGCTCTACCGGTTGCTGGCCCGCTGGTTTGCCCAGGATCCGAAGTCGCGGCAGCCGACAGCGGCCTTCTGCTCATTCTCGCTGGGGCGCTAAAGAGCGCGGTGACGTTAGATGGTCACCGCGAGGGGAGGGCTGATTAACCCTTGCAGATGGAGTCGCCTTTGCCAGCCGGAGGGCAGATGGCACCGATCTTCGGGGGCTGATAGTCGCAGCTGCCGTTGCTGGTATAGTCATGGATCTTGATCTTGCCCGTCACGATATCGACGCGAATGGTTTCGAGCTTGTCGCGCAGCGCCTGGCTCAATTGTCCCTTGTTGTTCTCATCCAATACCCAGCCGACGTTATTATCGATCAGCCCCAGATGTAGCACGCCCGGCTTCCAGGTGCCGACCTCGGCCTCTTCCCACGCGGTGTAAGCCGCCTGGCCCATGCGTTTGAACATGGAGGTCAGCATGGTCTGCGGATAGAGACCATTTTGATTGGTATCCGAGCCGATGGCTCGCAGGCCGGCATCGGCGGCGCTTTGATAGACCCCCATGCCGGTGCCGCGGGCGGCGGCGAAGACGATATCGACTCCCTCGTCAAACAGCGCCTTGGCCAGGAAACTGCCCTTGACCGGATCGGAAAAGGCCAGTGCCGGAGTTGAGCTGGCATAGCTCTGTTTCACCTCGACGGCCGGGTTGGCGTACTTGGCACCCTGCTCATAACCGCAGGCATATTGATGGATGGTCGGCAGATCCATGCCGCCGACGAAGCCGATGATGCTGGTTTCACTCTCGGCCGCCGCCATGGCGCCGACCAGGAAGGAGCCCTCTTCAGTCTTGAACAGGATCGACTGCACATTCGGCTTGTCCAGCTGGGCATCCAGCAGGGTGAACTGGGTCTTCGGAAATTGATCGACCACCCCTTGCAGGGCATTGAGCTGTTCGCTGCCGACTACGACGATCGGCGAATAGCCCGCGCTGGCCAGCTCCCGCAGGGTCGACAGCCGTTCGGCCTCGCTGGCCGGTGAACGTTCGGTGACCTGAACTCCGGTCTCCTTGAGGTAACGCACCACCCCCCGTTCATAAACCTCTTGATTCACCGACTTATCGAATTTGTCGGCGGCACTGTAGACCACGGCGGGTTTACTGGCGGCCAGGGCCAGGGTTGAAGTCAGACCGAGCACTAGGGTTAGCCAGGTAGTACGGAGTAAAGCGTGCATCTTGTTTCCCTTGTCACAGGTTTGGCTCAGGAGTGAGCGTCGATAGGAGACGCATTTTTCATGGTTTTGAAGGTGTGATCAAGTTCAAATTATTCGAGATTAAGATGAAAGGGGTTTCAGGGTGAGGATGAAGTCAAAAGTAACCGTTTACTTTGATTTTTAAGGAAAAAAGAGAGGAGCCGAGGCTCCTCTGTCGCTGAAGGCGAATGGATTATTCGACCTCGTTGCCGTTCTTGCTGCCGGCCAGAAAACTGCGGACGTTGTCCAACGTGGTCGAGGCGATGGCCAGCAGCGCTTCCTTGGTCAGGAAAGCCTGGTGACCGGTGAACAGCACGTTATGGCAGGCCGAGAGGCGGCGGAACACGTCGTCGGTGATCACCTCGTTGGACTTGTCTTCGAAGAACAACTCCTGCTCCTCTTCGTAGACGTCCAGCCCCAGAGCCCCGATGGTTCCCTGTTTGAGCGCTTCGATGGCGGCCGTCGAGTCGAGCAGCCCCCCGCGGCTGGTGTTGATGATCATCACCCCCTTCTTCATCTTGGCGAAGGATTCGGCGTTGAGCAGATGGTAGTTTTCCTTGAACAGCGGGCAGTGCAGGCTGATCACGTCGGATTCGCGGAACAGGGTATCCAGATCGACGTACTCGGCGCCCAGATCCAGGGCGGCCTGGTTTTGATAAGGGTCACTGACCAGCAAGCGCATGCCGAACCCCTTGAGGATGCGCAAGGTGGCGATGCCGATCTTACCGGTGCCGATGATGCCGGCGGTGCGGCCGAACATGTTGAAGCCGACCAGGCCATCGAGGGCGAAGTTGGCATCCCGCGTCCGCTGATAGGCCTTATGGATGCGGCGATTCAGCGTCATCATCAGGCCGACGGTGTGCTCGGCCACCGCTTCGGGGGAGTAGGCGGGCACGCGGACCACGCGGATCCCGAGATCTTGGGCGGCCTGCAGGTCGACGTTGTTGTAACCGGCACAGCGCATGGCCAGTACTCGGGTGCCGTTTGCGGCTAATTCGGCCAGGACCGGGCGGCTCAGGTCATCATTCACGAAGGCACAGACCACCGGATATTGATGCGCCAGCCGGGCGGTCTTGAGGTCGAGACGGACATCGAAGTAGTCAAGCTGATAGCCAAAGGCTTGGTTGGCCAGCTCAAAGTGGTCTCGGTCGTAGGTTTTGGCACTGAACAGAGCAATTTTCATGAGACACCTCCAGACGAATATGTAATTAAATTACATCAATGGTGGCGACTGTCAAAGGCTATTTCGCATTTTTGCCGCAAAATCGGCGCGATGAGCCGGATCATCTCTTGATGCAAATCATTTATTGGGGCGGCAAAGGGCTGGTTATGTAATTTAATTACAGTGGCCGGGCGCATGACGCGTGCCCGGCGGGCGTAAAAAAGGGGAGCGAGGCTCCCCAAGTGGCGTCAACGTTGGGTGGAACAGTTGCTAGTGGAGTCCGGTTACTGCTCCTGGAGTGGTTGGGGGGCGGCCGGCGCGAGCACGGACTGAGGTTGCTCACTTTCATCTTTGAGGCCGACTCCGGTCAGGCGCCGCACAAAGGCTTGCTCCAGCAGCCAGGCGAGCTTGTAGGCGGCCTGCGGCAAGTCGAGGCCGGCGGGGCGGACATTCGAGATGCAGTTGCGCTCGGAATCCAGTCGTCCGACCTCCGGCTGCCAGGTCAGGTAGAGGCCCATGCTGTCGGGGGAGGTCAGCCCCGGACGTTCGCCGATCATCACCAGCACGGCTCGGCTGTGCAGGGCGTGACCCACCTCGTCCCCCAGAGCGACGCGGGATTGCTCGGCGATGACCAGAGGCGCGACCGTCAGCCCCAGCCGGCGCAGATGAGGCCATAATGCCTGCAAGAACGGATAGCCATTCTGATGCAGGGCGGTGGATGAGAGGCCATCGCCGATCAGGATGGCCAGATCGAACTCCTGGGCGGGGAGCGCCTGCAACTGCGTCAGACTCTCGGGGGCCAGGCGCCGGCCGAGGTCGGGGCGGCGCAGATACTCCTCCCGGTTACGCGCGGCGCTGTGCACCGTCAATACCGGATGGTTCAGCTGCCGCAAGTCGGAACTCAGTTGGGCCACCTGCAGGGGCTGGTGCACGGCATCGCGGGCCTGGGCATGGGCCAGACCAAATTGCAGCAGTGCCTCGGTCGGCAGGCTGACGCCGGTGCGGCCCAAGGCGATCCGCGCCGAGGTATAGCGTTTGAGCTCCTGCCAGGGATTGAGATGAATTAATTCAGACATGAGTGATGCTCCGACAAGCTTCAGGCAACGCGGCCGCTGGGGGGACTGGGAAACTGACTCAGCAGCGGATGCCGCCGGTTGGCGTCCAGCAACTGACCGTGAGGATTGGCCAACTGCATGCGGACCAGCCAGTCGGCAAATTCCGGGGCGTGCTGGAGCCCGAGCAGTTCGCGAATGTAGAGGGCGTCGTGAAACGAGGTGCTCTGGTAGTTGAGCATGATGTCGTCGGCTCCAGGGACGCCAATCAGGAAGGTTAACCCGGCGTTGGCTAAGAGGGTCAACAGGGTATCCATGTCATCCTGATCGGCTTCGGCGTGGTTGGTGTAGCAGACGTCACAGCCCAGCGGCACGCCGAGCAACTTGCCACAGAAGTGATCCTCCAGACCGGCGCGGATGATCTGTTTGCCGTCATAGAGATACTCCGGACCGATGAAACCCACCACCGTATTGACCAGCAGCGGCTTGAATTTGCGGGCCACCGCGTAGGCGCGCGCCTCACAGGTCTGCTGATCGACGCCATGATGGGCATTGGCCGAGAGGCAACTGCCTTGGCCGGTCTCAAAATACATGACGTTCTGGCCAAGGGTGCCGCGTTGGAGGCTGAGTGCCGCCTCATGGGCTTCGGCCAGCAGTGCCAGATCGATGCCGAAGCCGCGGTTGGCCGCCTCGGTGCCGGCGATGGACTGGAACACCAGATCCACCGGCACGCCGCGTTCGATGAGCTGCAGGGTATTGGTGACGTGGGTCAGGATGCAGGACTGGGTCGGAATGGCAAAGCGCTGGATCACCTCCTCGAGCATCTGGTTCAGGCGGGCTAATACCGGCAGATTGTCGCTGGCCGGGTTGATGCCGACCACGGCGTCGCCGGCGCCGTACAGCAAGCCATCGAGCATGGCAGCGGCAATCCCCTGGGGATCGTCGGTCGGATGATTGGGCTGCAGCCGAACGCTCAAGCGGCCCGGCAGACCTATGGTGTTGCGAAAGCGGGTGACCACCTGGCACTTCTTGGCCACCAGGATCAGATCCTGATTGCGCATCAGTTTGCTGACCGCGGCGGCCATCTCCGGGGTGATACCGGGGGCGACGCGCGCCAGGGTGGCGCTATCGGCGGCTTCCGAGAGCAGCCAGTTGCGAAAATCCCCCACCGTTAGATGGCGGAGGGGGGCGAAGGCCGCGGCATCGTGTTCATCGAGGATGAGGCGGGTCACCTCATCCTGTTCATAGGGGATCAGGGGCTGCTGCAAGAAGGTGGTGAGCGGCAGATCGGCCAGCGCCATCTTGGCGGCCATCCGCTCCTCGGCCGATTGGGCGGCGACCCCGGCCAGATAATCGCCGGAGCGCGCGGGCGTCGCTTTGGCCATTAGACTGCGCAGATCGGCAAACTGGTAACTGTGATGGGCGAGTGTACTTCGATACATGACATCGTCTCGTCGGCTGGTGGCAGGAAGAAGGCCACCGGACCAGCCGGTGGCAAATACTCAAGGTGCTGACTCTTTTAGCGGCTCAACAGGCGCGCACCAGCTCGCCATCGGCGGCGGTGATCTCGGCATCATGCGTCAGGCGGAAGTAGACAAAGCCCACCAGCATCAGACCACCGAAGATCAGTGCCAGCAGTTGGTTGTAATAGACCATGGCGACCAGACACAGGATGGCCAGACCCAGCGCCAGGGCCGGTGCGTATGGGAACAGCGGCGCGGAGAAGGGGCGCTCAAGCTTAGGCTCGCTCTTGCGCAGCTTGAACAGCGCCGCCATCGAGATGATGTACATGATGATGGCGCCAAACACCGACATGGTGACTATGTTGGCGGTCAGCGGCATGCCACCGATGACGATCAGCGAATCCGAGAAGATGGCCAGGATCCCGACCACACCACCGGCCAGGATGGCCCAATGAGGAGTCTGGAAGCGGCCGTTGATGGCGGAGAGAGATTTGGGCAGATAACCGGCGCGGGCCAGGGCAAAGATCTGGCGTGAGTAGCCCATGATGATGCCGTGGAAGGAGGCAATCAGACCAAACAGACCCAGCCAGACCAGCATATGCAACCAGCCACTGCTCTCGCCGACGATCATCTTCATCGCCTGTGGCAGCGGATCATTGATGTTGGCCAGCTTGCTCCAGTCACCGGCGCCGCCAGCGAACACCATGACACCCATGGCCAGAACCACCAGGGTCAGGATGCCACCAATAAAGGCCTTGGGGATGGTTTTCTTCGGCTCTTTGGCCTCTTCGGCGGCCATGGCCGCCCCCTCGATAGCCAGGAAGAACCAGATGGCAAACGGAATGGCGGCAAAGATACCGGAGATGGCCGCCGGGCTGAATTCAGAACTCCCGGCCCAGCCATTGGCGGCAAAGTTGGCGACACTGAAGCCCGGGCTGACCACGCCCATGAACACCAGCAGCTCAAAGATGGCCAGCAGAGTGACCAGTAACTCGAAGGTGGCCGCGATGCCGACCCCCACCAGGTTGAGCCCCATAAACACCAAATAGGCCCCCACCGCCACCCACTTGGGATCGATGGCCGGGAACTGGACGTTTAGGTAGGCACCGATGGCCATGGCGATGGCCGGTGGTGCGAAGACAAATTCCACCAGGGTGGCGAAGCCGGCGATGTAGCCACCGACCGGGCCAAAGGCGCGATAGGCGTAGGCGAATGGGCCGCCGGCGTGCGGGATCGAGGTGGTCAGCTCGGTGAAGCTGAAGATGAAGGCGGTGTACATGGCGGCCACCAACAGCGAGGTGACCAGAAAACCGATGGTGCCGGCTTGGGCCCAGCCGTAACTCCAACCGAAGTATTCGCCGGAGATGACGAGCCCCACCGCGATGCCCCACAGATGGAAGGCGCCCAGCGTGCGCTTGAGCGCGGGTTTTTTACTGTCCGTTTGTTGCATAACTTTCCCCTATACGACTGTCAACCCTGACAGTTTCTCTCTGAGGGCATCGCAAAGGGCGTACCAAGTGTGGGTGAAATTAATGTCCTTTAAAATCAACTAATTAAATTGATGTTGTGCGACCAGACTGCGCTTTCTTGGTGCGTTTTCCCCAGGCTGGCTCATCAGGCTGGGGATTTGCAGATATGGCGGTGAGGGAGGGGAGTGTCTTGTGCTCGGTAGCTGGCCTCTGGGTAGTTCGCTCTGTTTGAATTTACCCGATCTGGCTAATAGCCGCTGGTTGGTGCGCCCAAGTGGAGAATAAACGGCTGCCGCCAACTCGTGACTCCGACCACGGCGGCTTCCGAGGGCAGGACGGTTGGAGTCCGACTCGGGCTCGGCGTAAGATGAGCCTCTGATGACCATAGAGGAGTCTCATCGTGTTTACTGCTCATATCGACGATCTTGCTCATATCCATGCCTTACCGCACCGCCTGCGCCACTATCTGGCTCAAGCCCTGGCTCTGCTGGCGACCCAGCCTGCCGCAGGGAAGTACGAACTGGATGGCGAACGGGCCTTCCTGATCCTGGCTGATGACCACACGGCCCCCATCGAAGAGCGTCGTCCGGAGATCCACGCCCGTTATCTGGATGTCCAGCTACTGCTCAGCGGCGAGGAGTTGATGGGCTATCGTCCTCGGCGTGCCTCGCAACAACCCGATGATGATCGGCTGGCGACTCAGGATCTGGCTTTGTTCAATCAGTTGGAGGGGGAACAATTCCTTATCCTGCGGCCCGGTGATTTTGTCATCTTCTGGCCCGGTGATGCCCATAGACCCCTGTGCGCCGTGACTTCGCCGATGCCAATTCGCAAGGCCATCTTGAAGGTGGATGCCGGCATGCTGCGGGATTGAACCCCGGCCGGAGAGCGATGCTGATCACTATTTCGGCAGAATCGCGTTTAAACACTTGAAGCCTGTTTATACATACAGTACTGTTCATTCATACACCGAATGTGCTCCTAGGCAGTGATGGACACCGCTCGGTACCCCTCAAGGCACGATTTGCAGGAGAAAGCGATGAGCGTATTTGTGAACGGTTTGTTTGTCGGCAGCGAAATTTATCCGGGTGTTTATGCCGAGGCGTTGGCGGGCCCCAGTTGGATGATTCGTAAAGAAAATGCCCAAGGCTGGCCGTGCCGGGTGGGTGAGGTCAAAGGGAATGCCGATTCAGGTGAGTTTTTGGCCTGCTCCTGCTTAGGGGATGTGATGGGGCGGGCGGTGAGCATGCGTACCGCCGTCCGTTTCCTGCTGAACTGATGGGAGCGGGGCGCGCGAGCCTGAGTGACCACTCCTTTCCTTCGGAAACAAAAACGCCCACTGCAATGAGTGGGCGTTTTTGTTGGGGCATGGGTTTTGTTATTTGACCCAACTGACCTTCGGTGCCTGCTGGTCGCCGCATTCCCATTTCACGCTCTTGGGCATGAACAGCATGATGGTGGCATCGTCATGCACGGGGGCGGGGGTGTTGCGGGTCATCCAGGAGACCTGGATCCGCGGTGAGGAATCACGCCATTGCACATGCTTACGCATGTCGATGACCGTCGGCTCGGATTTTTGCATCGGCTTGACGGCGGCAGAGTTGGTTTTGGCAACGACCCAAGGAACTCGGACCGGGCGGGGCTCGCCTTCACGCCAACTGATGAATCGAGTGGGCATGTTCGATTCGCTCAGTTGAGCAGGTTGCAGGGTGATCTTGCTTTTGGCGATGCCTTTGATGAGCCAAACCACCTTGGTGCGGTCGGCACTTTGCGCGTTGATGTCTTGTTCTTCCATATCCATTCCCTCTGTAAAAGGCTCGCCACTCTTCTGTTGTGATTATGTACATCATGTGGCTGAAGCGATCCGCGAACTCGGTCTTATCCGCCGGCTTGCTTAAGTATAAGAAGCTTACGCCTGACCAAAAGGGGGCAGACCAGATAAATTTGTTGCTTGTGCGGTGGATCAGTAGACTGAGGGTCATTTTTTCGGTGAGTGGCGAGTGATGGCATTAAAAGCGACGATTTTTAAGGCGGTTTTCAATGTGGCGGATACCGATCGCGGCGTCTATCTCGACGAGACCCTGACCCTGGCGCGACACCCGTCGGAGACCGATGAGCGATTGATGGTCCGGTTACTCGCCTGGGGATTGAATGCGGCGCCTGATCTGGAATTCACCAAGGGGCTCTGCGCAGACGATGAGCCGGATCTGTGGCGCAAGGAGCTGCACGGGGATATTGCCCACTGGATCGAGGTGGGGCTACCCGATGAGCGTCGTCTTAAGCGAGCCTGTAATCGGGCCGCCCGGGTGACCCTGTATGCCTACGGCGCTCGAGCGGCCCAGGTCTGGTGGCAACAAAATCAGGCGCAATTGAGCAAATTGGATAATCTGGCCATCTATTTTGTGGATGATGAGTTGGCGCAGGCGTTGGCTGAGCGGGCCGAGCGCTCCATGAGCTGGCAGTTGACGTTGAGCGATGGCATGGTCTGGCTCAGTAGCGGCGATTTCTCTATGAGCTGGCAGCCCACTTGCTGGCAAGCTGGGCGGGAGTAAGCCTTATCCTCGTGTCAGCTCCCCGTGACGACGCGCCAAGATGGCTGGGTGTTGAAGCCTCTTGGCGCGTGGAGGAGACGACTACTCTTCATCGTCCCAGTCGTTGGCAAAGTACCAATAACCGGAGTTGACCAACTGGGTGAGCCAGGCGAGTATCGCCGGATCCGTCAGCTCAGTTTCCCAGCCGTTGGCGCTGAACTCCACTCGGTCACACAACTGTCGGGCCAGCGCCGTGCCACGCTCGGGCAGTTGAATGCGTTCGCCATTGATAAAACAGCTGGTGGTGTCGGATTCCAGATATAGGGTGCGCAGTCCACCCAATTTGCTCAGAACCTCGCCGGCCTGCAGCCGCTCATAGAGATCGCCCTCACGATAGGGGGGCTCGATGGCTTGCAGATCCAGTTCGTGGCGGCTCTGACTCAGGTAACCGGCCAACCAGGGAGCCAACTCTTCACTCAGCAACTGCTGCTGCATCAGCTCGCGCAACTTGACTATCTCATGAGCTTGAATGGCGCCGGGGTTTTGCCGGCATTGCAGCTCCGGATCGGCATAACGACGATTGCCGCCATCCTCGGCTAGCAGATAGTCGGCAAAGTGGCTGAAGAGGTCGCGTTGATTGGGCGCTCGAAACCCGACCGAGTAATTCAGCGAGGGCTCCAGGGCATAACCATCGTGCGGGAATCCCGGCGGGATATAGAGGATATCGCCAGGCTCCAATTCGACATCGATGATGGCACTAAAGGGGGCAACCTGTAGCAGATCCGGATGGGGGCAGTGCTGGGGCAGCGGCTGTTTTTCGCCGACCCGCCAGCGACGGCGTCCCATTCCCTGGATGATGAAGACATCATATTGATCCAGATGCGGACCGACGCCGCCACCGGGTAACGAGAAGGAGATCATCAGATCATCGATACGCCAATTGGGCAGGCATCGAAACGGGGTGAGCAGCTCCGCGACCGGCGGATACCAGTGATCCACGGCCTGAACCAGGAGCGACCAGTTGGCCTCGTCGTAACGGTCATAGTCGTCAAAAGGTCCATGTTCCACATGCCAGGCACCGCCGTTTTTGGCGACCACCCGGCTGTCGACCTGCTCTTCCATCGCCAGCCCGGCCAGTTCATCGGGCGTCAATGGATCAATAAAATTGACGAATCCTTGCCGAAGCACCACCGGGCGCTTCTGCCAATGGGTTGCTAAAAATTCTGGCCAATCGAAGTTGAGATCATGGCTCATGACGGGAGGCTCCAGGCTAGTCGAGGAATGGGATGGCAAACGCGAGGGCGCACCTGCCCAGTATAGGGCAGGTGCCGGAGGGGATCAGGGTTTACTCTTGAGCAGGCTGCGCAGATCATCGGCGGTGCGGGGAGCGCCGCGCAAAATGGTTTCACCGATGACAAATGCTGGGGTGCCGGTCAGCCCGAGTTGTTGTGCCAACTGACGGTTAGCCTGCAATTGCTTGTCGATGGCTGGGTCTTGCATCTTCTTCTGGATGGCTGGCCAGTTCATCTTGAGCTGTTTGGCGACAGCGGCGATGGCATTTTCATCCTGCAGATGGCCTTGGGTGGCCATCAGGGCATCGTGGAAGGCTTCATATTGTTCCGGATGCAGGCTGTGGACTGCCAATGCCGCCTTGGCGGCGATGTAGGAGGTCTCACTGAGGATGGGGAACTCCTTGTAGACAATGCGGACACTCTTGTCGCTGGCGAGCAGCTCACGCAGGGCCGGGGTCGCGCGTTTGCAGTAGCCACAGTTGTAGTCGACAAATTCGACAATGGTTTGCGTTCCCTTGAGGTTGCCGCCGACCGGATCGCTGGCCTGCTTAAACAGGACTTGCTGGTACTGCTGGATCAAGGCCTTATCGGCCTTGCCTTGTTCGGCTTCCTGTTGGGCGCGTAGGGCATTGGACATCTCGATCAGCAACTCGGGGTGACTGAGCATGTATTCGCGCACGATTTGCTCGACATCGGCGCGTTGCAGCTCGGCGGCCTGTAGCGCAGGAGTGGTTAGAGGCAACAAGCCAAGCAGGGCGGGTAGAACAATCTTCTTCAATTTCATAGAACAGACCATCATCAAGGGTGGTGGGGGGAACCGTAGTGGCCTATATAGCGCGAGCCGAGGGTGGCAAGTCAAGCCAGTTGCGACGCTTCGTCTGGGAATCACACCGGAATCTGTGGATTTGCCGCAAAAGCAAGCAATCAAACCGCCGCGGAGTTTACAAAGCAAATTTGAGCCGTTAGTATCCTCGCCAAGTTGGAGGGGTGGCAGAGCGGCTTAATGCAACGGTCTTGAAAACCGTCGATGGGCGACCATCCGTGGGTTCAAATCCCACCCCCTCCGCCAGATGCGAAGGCCCAAGCAAATCAGGTTGCTTGGGACTTTTTCGTGCGTCCGTGTCATGGACGGAGCGAGGCGACTGCCTCGCTGCCTGTCGGGTGGTTGGTGAGGCTCGTTTGCGGCTTGGTACCGACAGGTGGTCGACCGACGCAATGCCAACAGTTACTCCGTCTAAACCATGCTTAGCCTGTGAGCTGGCGCACAATGGCAACAAATCTCTGCTGTCGAGTTG
This sequence comes from Aeromonadaceae bacterium, assembly GCA_041441555.1. Taxonomy (GTDB): domain Bacteria; phylum Pseudomonadota; class Gammaproteobacteria; order Enterobacterales; family Aeromonadaceae; genus Pseudaeromonas. The sequence goes on along the minus strand of JASDSW010000042.1, from coordinate 6,551 downwards.
TGATATGGGCTAGTGCAATTGCTCTTGCATCTTTTCTTTTCCCTGCGACTGGCTAGGCTGCCCCCTCTTTAACGTTGATGACCACCCGTAGGACCCTCCATGTTCGGTTGTAAACTCAGACTCGGTCTTGTTCGCTTGTTTGCCTCTTTTCTGTTGTTCGATCTGCTGCTCTTGAGCCTAAGCCGTCTCGGATTGGCGCTCTGGCAACAGGAGCGGGTGCAACAGGCCGATGGCTGGGGGCATCTGCTACTGCAAGGATTCCGAATCGATGTGTCGACCCTCTGCTGGCTCTTTGGGGTGCCCATGGTGTTCAGCATGTTGCTGGGAGCACCGAACCGAGCTGGTCGCTGTTGGCTCTGGGCGATGCGAGGCCTCTTGGTGGCCGGTACCCTGCTGTTGCTCTTTTTAGAGCTGAGCACGCCGGCGTTTATCAATACCTATGATTTGCGGCCTAATCGGATATTCGTCGAGTATTTAAGCTATCCGCAAAATATTGTCAGCATGCTGGTCAAAGGGCATCTGCTGACGCTGGTGTTGGTGCTACTGGTGGTGGCGGTGGCGGCTTGGGGATTGTGGCGCTGGTCCGCTCGGCTGACCCGAGATCTCAGCTACCCGAAAATGTATTGGCGTCCTGTGCTGGCCATTCTCATCCTGGCGCTTGGCTTTTTGGGGGCTCGCTCCAGCTTGGGGCATCGCGGTCTGAACCCGGCACTGGTGGCCTTTGCCAGCGACCCACTGGTGAATGCGCTGGTGTTAAATTCGGCCTATTCGGTCGCCTTCGCCGTCAAACAACTGGGCGATGAAGAGAAGGCGGGGGCCGCGTATGGTCAGATGGCTGAGGCGGAGCTGCTGCAGACCCTGCGTCAGGCCTCCGGGCGGCCTGAGAGTGACTTCATCTCCGATGAATTGCCGACCCTGACGACGAACCAAGCCAGTTACCGCGGCAAACCCAAAAATCTGGTGATCATTCTGGAGGAGAGCCTGGGGGCTCAGTTTGTCGGGACGTTAGGGGGAAAACCCTTAACGCCACGGTTGGATGAGTTGGCCAAGCAGGGCTGGTTGCTGGAGCAGCTCTACGCGACGGGAACCCGCTCTGTTCGCGGCATCGAGGCGGTGGTCACGGGTTTTACGCCGACGCAATCGAGTGCGGTCGTCAAATTGGATAAGAGTCAGACCGGCTTTTTCACCCTCGCCCAATTGCTGCAACAAAAAGGCTATGCCACCGAGTTCATCTATGGCGGGGAAGGTCACTTTGACAACATGGCCAGCTTTTTTCTCGGCAACGGCTTTGAGCGGATTGTCGATCAACGGGACTATGTCAATCCGGGCTTCGAAGGCTCCTGGGGGGTCAGTGATGAGGATCTGTTCGCCAAGGCGCATCAGGAGTTTGAACGCTTGCAGGGAAGTGGTAAGCCCTTCTTCAGCCTGGTTTTTTCCTCCAGCAATCACGACCCGTTTGAGTTTCCAGATGGGCGTATTGAACTCTATGAACAGCCAAAGAACACCCGCAATAATGCGGCTAAATATGCCGATCATGCTCTGGGTCTGTTTTTTGATAAGGCCCAAAAATCGGCCTATTGGCAGGACACCGTCTTCTTGGTGGTGGCCGATCATGACTCGCGGACCTATGGCCCTGAACTGGTGCCGGTTAAGCACTTCCGTGTCCCTGGGCTGATCCTGGGGTGTGGCATCGAGCCGCGGCGCGATGGACGGCTCAGCAGCCAAATCGATCTGCCGCCGACGCTACTCTCGCTCATCGGCATTGATAGCCAAAATCCCATGTTGGGTCGTGATTTAACGCAGGTGGCGGCGAATGATCCTGGTCGGGCCTTGATGCAGTTTGATAATAATTTTGCCCTGCTGCGGGGGGAGCAGCTGGTGGTGTTGCAGCCGGAGCAGCCGCCGTTGGGATTTAAGTATCACTCCCAGAGCCAACAGATCACGCCTGCGGCGCTGGATCCTGAACTGGCCAAACAGGCCTTGGCGTACTCCCTGTGGGGGCACTTGGCGTACAACCAGCAGCTCTACCGCTTGCCGGATCATCCGATGACCCTGGCTCAGCACTAACCCCTGGCGCAGAACCAACCCCGGGCTTTGTGCTAACGCCAGCCTGTCGGGCCCATGGCCCGGCAGGCAAGTGCTAGGAATGGCATAGAGCTGGCGCTGTCTGAGGTATGACGACCAGAAAGTCAGTGCCGCCGTTTGCCGACTTGCCAGATCCCGAAGAGAACCAGCACAACCCCTCCCCATTGCACCGGCGAGAGCCACTCATCGAGCAATTGCATACTCATGATAATGGTCAGAATGGGCCCCAGACTGCCGATGATGGCGCTCTTTCCTGCGCCGATCCGCACCATGGCGGCCGATAGGGCGTACAGGGGGAGCACGGTGGAAAACAGCGCCATGGCTAAGCCATATCCCCAGACCGGCAGCGGCTGCGCCAGCAACATACCCGGACTACGGGTCAATGCAAAGTGGATGAACATGGCTCCTGCCGAGATGCTCAAAGCCAACTCGGTAAAGCGCATGCTGCCGACCCGTTGAATGACCGGCGGACTCAGCGTCAGGTAGATGGCGTAGGTCAAGGTGCTGGCGACGATGAAGAGCACCCCCTGCCAGGGGGCGTGCACGGTTTGCAGATCGGGAAGCAAAACCAGCGCCATGCCGCCATAGCTTAGTAAGAGCGCATTTCTGGTGGGGCGGCTGATGGCGGTGCGCGTGAGGCAGGCCGAGAGGAGCACCGTCATCGTCGGATAGAGGCAAAGAATCATCCGCTCCACGCTGGCGCTGACGGTTTCCAGCCCCAGGAAATCGAACAGACTCGATAAGTAGTACCCCAGCAATCCCAACAGCACGAGCCACCCACGATCGCGCCAACACAGCGATGTCCCGGCTCGGGTCTGCAGAAGACGGAACAACAACAGCAAGGGGAGTACCAATAGCAGGCGCAGGGTGACCAGGGTCACACCATCGACGCCATAGCGGTAAGCCATCTTGGCAAAGATGGCCTTGGCGGCAAAACCACAGGCAGCCAAGACGGCCAGGAGCAAGCCGAGGTGATGGGCACTCAATCGCACGGATGACTCCTTGCAGGAGGGAGAGAGGATCGGCGCAGCATGGAGCAGGGCGTCGAAGGGGTCAAGCAGAGGATCGCGCGTCGTGGGCTGTGTCTATAAGGTTGATCGGCGTGAGGGACGGCGTGCTGGCCCCCTTGATGCGTCAGAAAACAGGAGGGTTCGCCGAGACTCTGCCATGCTGGAGTAGAGGTCATTTGAGAATTACCACAGGGGAGCAAGAATGCTGGTACTGATGTTTGCCGCTTGGCTCAACAGCAGCGACGTTCGACCCTTGGCCGAAGAGAGTTGGGTCTATCTGGATTCTACTCAGGTTGCCTATGCGGCGCAGCCCCAGGCCTTCCAACTACAGTGGCAGGGGGGGCAGTACCCCGGTGAACGGGTGCAAAAAACGGAGCGCGGATGGCGCGTCCTGTTTCATGTGCGAGCCGCCGCCCCGGTACAACTCCATTTCGATGAATCCATTGCTCCTGAACAGGCAATGACTTCGGCCACTGAGTCAGCTCCCGCCATCTGCCATACGGTTGTTCGCCATGGGGAGACCCTGTGGAACGTTGGGCGTCAGTTGGCCGGTGATCAGGATCCCTACCTGTTTGTGCTGGCACTGTTTGCCGCCAACCGTGAATTGCTGGATAACAACCCGGACGAATTGCGCCTTGGGGATGAGCTGCGATGCCCTAAACCCGCTGAGTTTTCGGCCTTTGCTCAGCTGCCACAGCAGGAGCGCCGCCTCCTGTACCGGCGATTGACTGCCTACGGCGAACGCCTCAAGCGGCAATGATTGGCTTGTGCCTTCCCTCGACTGATGCTAATATCCGCAGCCGTTTTACCCGAGGCAGCTGGACGGTCGCATCCGGTTGCCAACCATTCATCTATTGAAATAGTGAGATAAACCATGGCTTATTCTTTTGAAGCTCAACTGCGTTCCGATCTGGGGAAAGGTGCGAGCCGCCGCCTGCGTCGTGACGAAATGGTTCCGGCTGTTGTCTACGGTGCTGGCCAAGAGGCTGTATCCATCACTCTGGATCACAACAAGATCATCGTTGCCCAAGCTTTTGATTCTTTCTACAGCGATACTCTGACTCTGGTCATCGATGGCAAGGAAGTTGCCGTCAAGGTTGCCGCCGTTCAGCGTCACCCGGTTAAGCCGAAGGTTGTTCACCTGGACTTCGTTCGCGTCTAAGCCTCTGGCTTAGCAAAGAGGCGCTCATTGAGCGCCTTTTTTGTTGCCTTCTTCCATCCCATGTTCCACGCTGCAATGCGGCCATTCAATAGAGCAGACTCCCATGATTAGACTTGGCTCCATGAACACACTGACGCTACTCCGTCGCGATGATAAGGGCGGCTGGTTAGATGCGGAGGATTTTGGTGAGGTGTTGCTGCCGATGCGACAGCTTCCTCGCGATGCCAAGCCCGGTAGCGGGGTCAAGGTCTTTGTCTATCTGGATGGTGATGGTGAGCTCGTCATCACGGGTTTCAAACCATTTGCCCAAGTCGGTGAGTTTGTCGGCTTAAAAGTGGTGAGTGCCAACAAGTTGGGAGCCTTCCTCGATTGGGGCCTGAAAAAGGATCTGTTTGTGCCGGCCCGCGAACAGTCTCAGCCGATGCAGGTCGACAAACACTATGTGGTCTACCTCTATCTGGATCGCGATGGGCGGGTGGTCGCCACCAGCAAGCTGGATCGTTTTCTCGATGAAGGCTGGCCTGAATATCAAGCCGGTGATGCAGTGACCTTGCTACCGTGTGAACATACCCTTTTGGGCATCAAAGCGGTGGTGGATGGACGGTATTGGGGGGTTCTCTATCGGAATGAGCTCTTTGGGAAGGTGACCATCGGACGCGAAATTCGTGGTTTTATCAAACAGGTTCGCGAAGATGGCAAACTGGATCTGACGCTCAATCAACCGGGTAAAGCAGGTACCGAGACGGCGGCGCAAAAAATTATGGCGCGCCTGCAAAAGCAGGGCGGTTATTTGCCCGTTGGGGATAAAAGCTCGCCTGAGCTGATCTATCAACTCTTCGCCATGAGTAAGGGAACCTTCAAGAAGGCAATTGGCGCCTTGTACAAGCAGGGTGAAATTGTCATCGAAGAGGAGGGGATTCGATTAAATCAGGCGAACGGTTCATCTCAAGAATAATTGGCTAAAGACCGCTTAAGATGCGGTCTTTGGTTGATCCACTCACTCATTCCTATGGCTGAGTGGCCAGGGCTCATAAGTTTGGTTTCCAGTGAATATGAGCCTGCGCAGAGTCTCCCGTGCGGGGCATGAGAATTTTGGCATATAAGGTACTGAATTCATCCTGATGGTCGAGAAGGCCCACCCAGATCTCAATCCAGTCATGGCCAGGCGGCGCGCCGAGTTCGGCACTCCATTCAGCCGAAGGTGGGCTACTCTCGACTGCCCCGCGTTCCTCAAATTCCAGGGTGATATCCACTATATCTTCAGCCGGCAGATACTCGGCCGCCTGCTCAAGGAATAATTCATAGCCCAGTTCTATTAGTTGTTCCGGAGATAGGTGGGGTGGCATGGCGCTGTCCTCATGGTTTTCGAGTCATTATTACAACAGCTCCCCGAGGGGGCCGCACTATTTAAATGGTTGAATGCCGAAGGCTCATAAAATTTTTGAAGCACAAAATTTGGGCTGAATGCGTTTTCAATTCGTCAATTTGCGTTGGCAGCAGAAGTAAAAGCTGGAATCAAAGAGAGGGATGGTTAATTGGTGCACCAATGAGAGGCGGCAATGTCATGATGGTGACATTTGGGGCCGGCATAACCTCGGAAGGTTGCTAAAATGGCTGGCGCGAAAAATCGGCTGGTGACCCATACGGTCATGGCTGAATTCCACTAAACATCTTAAATAGGACTATGCGAATGAAAAACGCTCTGATTCTGGCGGGTATGCTGGTTGTGGCTCTGACTGGCTGTGGTGAAAAGAAGGCTGAACAGGCTGCACCGGCTCCTGAAGCTGCCCCTGCTGTTTCTGCTGCGGTATCGGCTGCAGCTCCTGCTACTGAGGCTGTATCTGCTGCAACCTCTGCCGCCACTTCTGCTGCTGAAGCGACCAAGTAAGCTCCTAGCTAGGCTGTTGGTATAAATAAAGCCGCCTGTTGAAGGCGGCTTTATTGTTTGTGCGGTAAACCATCAACCACGGATTTTGTCGCAGACCGATTCAGATGTTGCGATATCAGCGACTGATAGTGAGAGTAGCTGCCATTCAGTAGTCTGATGGTCATTAATGTTGGTGAAACAGGGCTGGGTTGGTTGATATTTAGGCAAACAGATCTGGATCACGAAATTTCCCTTGTCAGCCCGAACATTCGCTCTATAATGCGACCCCATAGACACGGCGAACGCCGAATGTCACGCTCTTTAACAATCAAATCAAGCAATCTGTGTGGGCACTCACAGGAATTGGATGTCAAAAAAATTGATATGCAATGACTGAAGAAGTGACCAAGACGATTAGAAATAATCG
>JASDSW010000041.1:0-22180 GCA_041441555.1 Aeromonadaceae bacterium | reverse complement strand
CGTGTCAGCGAGGCGGCATTATAGGGAGTTCGAACGCTCGCGCAAGCAGTTTTTCGGACTATGAATGAAGATTTTCACAGGACCAGAGTTATCCAAGGTTTTCTACAGGTTACCCACAGATTGGGTAACCTACAGCTCTTTTCTCCGTGGGTGGTGGGGTATGATGGAGAAAAATAGGAGAAGACTTATGTCATCCCAGCGCTCGTATCGCGGTATCGTTCCGCGTCTATCCAGTGGGGTCTATGTCGATACCACGGCCTGCGTCATTGGCAATGTGACCCTGCAGGAGAATGTCAGCATTTGGCCGATGGTTGTCATTCGTGGTGATGTCAATCACGTCGTTATCGGTGCCAATAGCAATATTCAAGATGGCGCCGTGCTTCACGTGTCTCGTGCAACCCCCACGCAACCCGCCGGTTACCCGCTCATCATTGGTGAACAGGTCACCGTTGGTCACAAAGCCATGCTACATGGATGCTCGATTGGCGACCGGGTGTTGATCGGCATGGGGGCAATTCTTCTGGATGGTGTACACATTGATTCCGACGTCATCATTGCAGCAGGAAGCATCGTCCCACCGGGCAAGCACTTGCAGGCCGGATTTCTCTACATGGGAAGCCCGGCGCGTTCGGCGCGCCCGTTAACAGCAAGAGAGTTGAACATGCTCACGCAATCAGCGGAAAATTATGTGTGTCTGAAAGACGAGTATCTGGCCGAGGAGTTTCAGCAGGCGCAGCCAGGCGCCAACTAACCGAAACCACCACTATAGATAGATGGCACCATCTTCAGCGAAGTCTTGTTCCTCAAGCTTGCGCTCGGCCGAGGCCTCAATGTCAAATTGAAACGCCTCGAATGCCCGAAGGATATCAGCCGCCCGCGGTAGGGGCTCCCCCGCCAACTGTTCGAGAGCATGCAGACTCATATAGCAGGGGATCCGACTGCCGAGCAGCATGGCAGAAAACGCCACTCGCTGCTCCGACGCCTGCCATTCCACGTCATCGTTGAACAAGATGGACTGATTCATCGCATTCCCATGTTTCTTCGCAGTTCGTTAATCACCTGCTTAGTGCCCGGACGAATACCTCGCCACACGGCAAAGCTTTCCGCAGCCTGAGCAACCAACATCCCCAATCCATCAATGATCTTATGAGCCCCGAGTTGACGGGCCCAGGCGTTGAAGGGGGTCTCGGCCACTCCGTACATCATGTCGTAGACCGTAAGCTCCGAGTGAATGAGTTGTTCCGGCACGGGGGGAATGGCACCCGCCAGACTGGCCGAAGTTGAATTGATGATCACATCAAAATGGCCCAGCAAATCGTCATATGCGACCGCACAAACCGCACCTAGCGCCGCAAATTGTTGTGCCAAATAAGCCGCCTTCTCGGTGGTTCGATTCGCAATCACGATTTCACTCGGCATCTCAGCAAATAGCGGTCCTAATGCACCGCGAGCGGCACCACCGGCGCCCAAAAGCAGGATCCGCCGTCCCTTCAGCTCTACGCCGTGAAACTTCAGATCCTGAACCAAGCCAGCGCCATCGGTATTATCACCGAGTAGCACCCCATCATCGGTTAATTTCAACGTATTCACCGCCCCCGCCAGTTTGGCCCGCGGAGACAATTGTTGCACCAGTCGATAGGCCTCTTCCTTAAACGGCACGGTGACGTTACACCCCTTTCCCCCCGACGCGAAGAATTCAGCAATCGCGGCGGCAAACCCATCCAACGGTGCTTCGATTCGTTCATAGGTCAATTGTTGCTGAGTTTGTCGGGCAAACAGCGTATGGATAAATGGCGATTTACTGTGAGCGATGGGATTGCCAAAAACGGCATAACGATCCATGTCATATCCTATGCGACAGTTGAGAGGTGAGGTTCGATTTAACGCTTTTTACTGGCAAGCGACAACCCCTCGTCACGGGTTACCTCATGCCGGACGCAGTACTTCTCCGGAAAGCACATCGAGGATCTGAGATGGATTAATCGCCCCACCCACTTCGCCCGGGAGAATAGTCCCGATACGACCAGCCAGTTGATCGGCGACCTCGGCAGCGCTTCGGCAAGCGGGAAACCCCGTTAAATTCGCACTGGTGGAAACCAGAGGCCGGCCAAATTCTAAGCATAGCTCCCGAACTTGCGGATGGGCCGAGACACGCACAGCCAGCGAATTGAATTGTCCGGTTAACCACTTGGGCGTTTGACTCGCCGCTGGCATCACCCATGTGTAAGGACCTGGCCAGCTCGCCAAGGCCGTTGCCAGCCGCGCTGACGGGATGGATGCCCAATCGACATAGGGCTGAAGTTGCGACCAATCCGCGGCAACGAGGATCAGTCCTTTTTCGATGGGACGTTGCTTGATCGTCAGCAAAGACAGTACGGCCGACTCATTATCGGGGTCGCAGCCCAAGCCAAAAACAGCTTCGGTTGCATACGCGATCACCTGACCATCACGTAATTGCTGCACGGCATCTTGCAGGGAAACTGGACTCATAACTTACTTCGGTTGCTGAACCAAAAATGGCGGATACTTGATCCGCCAGCGTGAATTATTTGAGCTGTGCCTGCAGAGCGGCATCTTTGGCGATCACCTCTTCTGCATTTTTTTGACGCTCCGCCCGGACCTTTTCGGCCAACTCCGCATCGGCCACCGCCAACATCTGCGCCGCCAGATAGCCCGCATTTTTAGCGCCTGCCTTCCCGATGGCCACGGTTGCAACCGGAACCCCACCAGGCATCTGAACAGTGGACAACAGTGCATCCATTCCCTTGAGTGGGCCACCATCGATGGGCACCCCGATCACTGGACGGGTCGTGATACCAGCAACCGCCCCGGCAAGGTGAGCGGCTAAGCCGGCCGCACAGATGAATACTTTGCAGCCTCGGGCCTCAGCATCCGTCACATAAGCATGCGTGGCTGCAGGAGTCCGATGCGCCGAGGTGACCTTCACTTCCGTGGTGATATCAAACGACTTGAGGATTTCCAAAGTGGACTGCATGACTGGAAAATCAGAATCTGAGCCCATCAGAATGGCAACAAACGGTTTTGACATGGTGAGGCGTCCTTGTGTTTTTGATTTAAGTCAAAGCCCGAAGGCCTCGGCATTATATGTCACTTTGATAATCACACAACTTTTGCGGACAGCAGCGTTTTAAGCCATGACGGGTTTGTTTTTCAACCAGGATCCCCCAGCCGCATTTGGGACAAACCTGCGACACCGGCGGCTCATTGACCACATATTTACACTTGGGATAGTTGTTGCAGGCATAGAAAGTTTTGCCGTACCGCGAGGTGCGACTCACCAAGTGACCACGACCGCACGCCGGGCAAGTAATATCCGATGACGAGGGCACATCGGACGACTCGATGTGTTGGCAGAGCGGATAATTGGTACAACCAATGAACAACCCGTAGCGCCCCTTTTTAATGGCCATCGGCTGTCCACAGGCCGGGCAGACAGAACCCTCCAATACTTTCTGCAGTTCAACTCCATGTGACGATAGAGGGCGAATATAGGTGCAGGATGGATAAGCCGAACACCCCAAAAAAACGCCATGCTTTCCCTGCCGAATCACCAAGGGAGCACCACACTCTGGGCAGGGCTGCGGTTCTCGATACGAGTCATGCTCGTGATTGGCGAACAGCTGTGGATCTATTTTTGACATGCTCGCCTCCAATCAGCCGCACGGATGATAATACGAGCAGAAGAACCGTCAGTGAATGAGGCCTTCGGGTTCATCGTAGAGCAACCCTTCCATCTGTTGGCAGGCATTTTCGTTGCCAGGCACATTGAACAGCACCATGAGGACCACCCATTTCAGATCGTCAAGCTCGATCTCCGGGTTGTCCAGCTCCATCAGCCGTTCAATCACGATCTCCCGAGTCTCACAATTCAACACACCAATCTGTTCCAAAAATAGCAAGAAGCCCCGGCACTCAACCCCCAGTTTGTCCATCTCGGGTGCCGAGTAGATACGGAAGGAACCAGTGGCATAGACCGGCCGCTCAGCATTATCCTCATCATGCAGCACAGCCAGGTGTTCCAACCATGTCAACGCCTTGTATATCTCGTCTTGGTGGAATCCGGCACGGCCAAGCTCTTCGGCAAGTTCATCCTGATCAACCATCAAGTCGGCATCGCTCTGAACATAGGTTTCGAACAGGTACATCAGTACATCAAACATCATCCGTCCCTCCTCGTTCGCACATAGCCGCCGGAAACAGACTCGATCCACCCCGACAACTCCAGCTCCAGCAATTCAGCCATCACGCGATCGATGGGTTGCTGACTCAGCTGCACCACCACATCAACGGGCGTCACCTCATAACCTACGGTATCCAACAATTGTGAGCTTGGCAAACGTCTGGGCGGCGAAGGAAAGGGTAGGCTCGTCTGCCGCTCGCCACAGCTTGAAAGGTGGATGGCTATCTCTTCTACTATATCGGCCGCAGAACAGACAAGTTTTGCCCCTTGTTGAATTAAATGCAGGCAACCGAGAGCCGCCGGGTTGTAAATCGATCCAGGTACGGCAAAAACCTCCCTACCCTGCTCCAGAGCATAACGAGCCGTAATTAGGGAACCACTTTGTGCCGCGGCCTCGACCACCAGGGTGCCCAGTGATAATCCACTGATGATGCGATTCCTGCGGGGAAAGTTTTCCGCACGCGGAGCCACATCCGGCCAAAGTTCAGAGACCAAAGCTCCGCCCTGCCCAACGATTTGACGGGATAACTCGAGATGCCGCCGTGGATAACAGTGCCGGAACCCGGAACCAAGGACCGCGATCGTTCGTCCTTGGGTTTGCAATGCCGTCTGGTGGCAGACCGCGTCAATACCCAGCGCCATTCCAGAGGTAATCACCAAGCCTTCCGCCACCAACTCCTGCGTCAGCATGGCGGCCACGGATCGGCCACTCGATGTTGGATTCCGGGTACCCACCATCGCAATCTGCGGTGCCGAGAGAAGAGATACATCCCCCTCGACAAAGAGTAATAAGGGCGCGGCTGGAATGGCCCGCAACCAAGTTGGATAGAGCTCGTCACCATAGCAAACCAGATGATGCCCAGGCTCATCGCACCAACGCATTGCCTGCTCCATCCGCTGTGGGTCTGGATGTTTTAACGAGTCGATCTGGGCACTCGAGAGCCCCAGATGTTCTAACTGGCAGCTATCCATCTGGCATAGCTGCTGGGGAGAGGCCTTCGCCAGAAGGCGAAGCGCACGAATGGGACCGATCCCCGGGACCCCGTCCAAACACAACCAAGCGGTCTGTTCAGCCGAGGTCCCAATCGGCATGCTTAAGGATTCCCGACCAGAAAACCGGTACGGATTTGGTCATTGGCACGCAAAATCAGCGCCAGAGAGACCCGATCGTAGATCTTGAAGGCCATCGCTTCACCAACCTGCTCGTCAGGCAGGCGCTGACTGTCACCGGAGAAAGCCTTCTGTCCTTCGGTACTGATCAGCTTGTAGGCCAAGGTATCGGCGCTGTTGCCGGTGACAGCCACCCCGGGCTTCAGAATGGCGAACACCTGACCACTCTTGACCCCATCCTTGAGCCCCTTGTTCAGGAAGACGACTTCATATTTACCGGCGACGGAACTATCACCGCTCATGGCAATGATGTCACCCGTGCCCTGTAAGGCGGCTGGCTGCAGGGTAAAATAGGCATCCAGATTTTCCTGCTCCGGCAGAGGCAATACACGGTCTCCCTGCTGCACATCCTTCATATTTTTCGTCAGCAAGACTTCGGTGATGCCGTCAGGATGAGCCGCCCCCGCCGTGACAACCCCGGTCATGATGGCTCTTTGTCCGAGAATATCGCCGCTTTTTGAATCTTTATACACGTCACCTGGGCGGTAGACGCCATATTGCTGACCGGAGACCAGCGAGCCCTTGACATACAGCGTCTGGGTTTCCAGCATCGCCTTGTCATTCGAGTTATTTCCCCAAATGTAGGGCATCTCATCCAGCTTGCTGTTCGCCGGCAATATGTGATCGCTGCGTAAGAAGGCGGAAATTGCCGCCAGATTGATGGTCGGGACTGGCGAATATTTCGCTTCAATTCGGACCTTGGGCGATAGCTTGATCTGGCGCTTCTGGCCGGGATGCCCCTGGGTCAAACGTGGTTCGCCGTTCACCCAAACCAGATTCAACACATCGCCAGGATAAATCCAGTGAGGATCCTGCACCTGAGGATTGACTTGCCACAGACGTGGCCACAACCATGGCTTGCGTAAAAAGTGCCCCGAGATATCCCACAAGGTGTCGCCTTTTTTGACGACATAACTATCCGGATGACCCTCTTTGAGCTGCAACACATCCGCCACCGCTGTTGAAACCAGCAACCAACTGGCGAAGAAAAAACCAATCTGACGATATCTCATAGCCGTCCCTGCTCACGCCACCTATCTAACTATTAATTACCGACGCAAATGACTAGAATTACGCCAGTACCCTTGTCTAACCATATAAAGTAAAGCGAATTATGGCGATTTTAGAAGTCTTACGTTTTCCCGACGAACGCCTGCGAACCGTTGCCCGCAACGTAGTGTCATTTGATTCCACTGTCCAGCAGATAATTGATGATATGTTTGAAACCATGTATGCAGAAGAGGGGATTGGTCTCGCTGCGACACAAGTCAACATTCATCAACGAATTATTGTGATCGACACCTCCGAAGATCGTACCGGACAATTAGTTTTAATCAACCCGGAAATGTTGGAACAGAGAGGTTCAACAGGTATCGAAGAGGGTTGTCTCTCCGTTCCCGAGTGTCGCGCTCTGGTTTCTCGTGCCGAGTGGGTCAAAATCCGGGCCATGGATCCGCAAGGAGAACAGTTCGAGCTGGAAACCGATGGCTTGCTTGCCATTTGCATCCAACATGAGATGGACCATCTGGTCGGCAAGCTGTTCGTCGATTACTTGTCCCCCCTCAAACGGCAGCGAATTCGCCAAAAAATGCTGAAAATGGACAAACTCGATCGCCGTCCACTCTAAGGGAATTCGACTTGCAGAATCTGAAAATCATCTTCGCCGGAACCCCGGACTTTGCCGCCGCGCACCTCCGGGCGCTGTTGGAAGCTGGCCTCAACGTAGTCGCAACCTACACTCAGCCGGATCGCCCAGCCGGACGCGGTAACAAGCTGACCCCCAGCCCGGTCAAGCAGTTGGCTGAGCAGCATCAACTGCCCGTGCTGCAACCAGCCAGTTTGCGCACCCCAGAGGCCCAGGCAGAGCTGGCCTCCTTGGATGCCGACCTGATGATCGTGGTGGCCTATGGCCTGCTGCTCCCCAAGGCGGTACTCGAGACCCCTCGCCTTGGCTGCATCAACGTCCACGGATCCCTGCTGCCGCGCTGGCGCGGCGCAGCGCCCATTCAACGCGCCATCTGGGCGGGAGACCAGCAGACCGGCATCACCATCATGCAGATGGACGAAGGGCTGGACACAGGTCCGATGTTGAGCAAGACGGTTTGTCCAATCGAGCCAACCGACACCTCGGCCAGCATGTACGCCAAACTGGCGCAGCTCGGACCGCAGGCCTTGCTGACCACACTCGACCAGTTGGCTGCCGGAACTCTGTCGGCCGAGCCACAGAACTCGGTCGAAGCCAACTATGCGCAGAAGTTGAGCAAGGAGGAGGCGCGCATCGACTGGCAGCAGTCGGCCAGCCAACTCGAACGCTCGATTCGGGCATTCAATCCCTGGCCGGTCAGCTATTTTTCCGTCGCCGAGCAAACCATCAAAGTCTGGGAGGCCAGCGTCCTGGCGGAAACCAGTTCCGCAGCGCCTGGCACCCTGCTGCGCGCGGGTAAAGCGGGGATCGAGGTGGCCACCGCTGATGGTGTGCTGCGTTTGCTGACCCTGCAGCCCGCCGGCAAGAAACCCATGCAGGCCCATGAGCTGCTCAACTCACGCCGCGAGTGGTTTCAGATAGGCTCCCAACTTGCGTAAATTGCCGGCCTCCGCGCCGGCTCTGCCAGGACACTCCCGATGAAAACTCGTGCCAATGCCGCCCAGGTATTATTTCAAGTCGTTGACCAAGGGTTCTCCCTGTCAGCGGTCTTACCCGCCGCGCAACAACAGGTAGCCCCACGCGATCGAGCCTTGTTGCAAGAGCTCTGCTTCGGCACGCTGCGCTGGCTCTCCCGCCTGGAGGCGATAGCCGGCGAGCTGATGAACCGCCCCTTAACCGGCAAACAACGCCCGCTTCATTTCCTGTTGTTGGTCGGCCTGTACCAGTTGCTTTATACCCGCATTCCCGCTCATGCCGCCCTGTCAGAGACCGTCAACGCCTGTCGCCCACTCAAGGGGGACAGTTTCCGCGGTCTGCTCAATGGCGTACTGCGCAACGTGCAACGCAATCAAGATGCGCTGTTGCAACAAGCCGACCAACGGGAATCCAGCCGGTTTGCCCACCCTGGCTGGTTGCTGGAAAAGATCAAGAAAGCCTATCCGCAGGCGCATGCCCGGGTGCTGGAGCAAAACAATGAACGGCCACCGATGTGGCTGCGCGTCAATCTGGCACGTCAAAGCAGAGAAGAATATCTGCAACGGCTGGAAGAGAACGGCATTGCCGTTCGCCAACTGGACGAAGCCGGGGCCGGCATCTGCCTGCAGCAGCCCTGTGATGTCGAGCAACTGCCTGGTTTTGCCGATGGCGATTGTTCGGTGCAAGATGCAGCCGCCCAAAGAGCGGCCTGGTTGCTTGCCCCCGAGGCCGGTGAATGGATCCTCGATGCCTGCGCCGCTCCCGGCGGCAAGACGGCCCATCTGCTCGAACTGCACCCCAAGCTAGCCGGTGTCGTTGCCGTCGATGCCGACGCCCAGCGCCTGCAGCGGGTACACGACAATCTGCAACGACTGAAGCTGCAAGCTCGGATCATTCATGGCGATGCCTCGACGCCCGAGCAATGGTGGTCCGGTCCAGAATTCGATCGCATCCTGCTGGATGCCCCCTGCTCCGCTACCGGCGTCATCCGTCGTCATCCCGATATTAAGTGGTTGCGGCGCCCGGCCGATATTGCCGAGCTGGTGGCATTACAGGCGAAAATCCTCGAGGCGCTCTGGTGCAAATTGAAACCGGGCGGTACCCTGCTGTACGCGACCTGTTCCATCTTGCCGGAGGAGAACAGCCAGCAGATCCAGACTTTCTTAGCAAGCCATGCCGACGCACGCCTGGTGCCGTTGCACCCGGACGATACGCCACAAAACCCAGGGCAACAGCTGTTGCCCGGCGATGGCAACATGGATGGTTTCTACTACGCCAAACTAATCAAGCGGTGAGTGTGAGCAAGCGATGAAGATCATTATCCTCGGGGCCGGCCAAGTAGGCGGCACGCTGGCAGAAAATCTGGTCGGCGAAAACAATGAGATCACCCTGGTCGATACCGACATCGAACGGTTGCGCGAACTACAGGACAAATACGATCTGCGCGTCGTCACCGGCCCCGGCTCTCATCCGCGCGTATTGCGCGAAGCCGGTGCCGAAGATGCCGACATGCTGGTCGCCGTCACCAACAGCGACGAGACCAACATGATTGCCTGTCAGGTGGCCGCGTCGCTGTTCAACGTCCCCAACAAGGTGGCACGGATCCGCTCCCAGGCCTACCTGGCCGAGCGCGAGAGCCTGTTCGGGGATGATGGGCTGCGAGTCGACCACATCATTTCACCGGAACAGTTGGTGACCGACTACATTCGGCGCCTGATTGAATACCCGGGCGCCCTGCAGGTCGTCGATTTTGCCGGTGGTCGCGTCGGCCTGGTCGCCGTCAAGGCCTACTATGGCGGCCCTCTGGTCGGCAACGCGCTGGCGACCCTCAAGGAACACATGCCCAACGTCGAGACCCGAGTAGCCGCCATTTTCCGGCAGGGCAAGGCGATTCGGCCGCAAGGCACCACCATCATCGAGGCCGATGATGAGATCTTTTTCGTCGCGGCGGCCGGCCACATCCGCGCCGTGATGTCCGAGCTGCAGCGGCTGGAAAACCCCTACCGCCGCATCATGCTGGTGGGTGGTGGCAACGTCGGCGCCGGGCTGGCTCGTCAGCTGGAAAAACGCTACAACGTCAAACTGATTGAACGCAATCCCGAACGCGCCGAGCAGCTCTCGGAATTGCTGGAGGAGACCATCGTCTTCTGCGGCGATTCGGCCAATCAGGAGCTGCTGCTGGAAGAGCATATCGATCAGATCGACGTCTTCATCGCCGTCACCAACGACGATGAGGCCAACATCATGTCGGCCATGCTGGCGAAGAAGCTCGGGGCCCGCAAGGCGATCGTGCTGATCCAGCGTGCCGCCTACGTCGATCTGGTGCAGGGGGGAACCATCGATATCGCCCTCTCGCCGCAGCAAGCCACCATCTCGGCGCTGTTGACCCATGTGCGACGCGCCGATATCGCCAACGTCTACTCACTGCGCCGCGGAGCGGCCGAGGCCATCGAGGCCATCGCCCACGGGGATGAAAACACCTCCAAGGTCGTCGGCCGCGCCATCGGTGAACTGAAGCTGCCGCCGGGTACCACCATCGGTGCCGTGGTGCGCGGTGATGACGTGTTGATCGCTCACGATACAACCATCATCCAGCAGGATGATCATGTGGTGATGTTCCTGGTCGACAAGAAGCATATCCAGGAAGTCGAACGTCTCTTCCAACCCAGTCCGTTCTTCCTCTGACATGATTAACTTCAAACCGATCCTCTTCACCCTTGGGCTGACACTCTCCAAACTGGCCCTGTTCATGTGGATGCCCACCCTGTTGGCATTCTTTACCGGAACCCCGGGGCTGGCAGAGTTTCTGGCGGCGGTGATCTTGACCCATATCGCCGCCTTCATCTGCCTGCATGTCGGCCACAAGGTGCAGTTCCGTCTCGGGGTGCGCGACATGTTCGTGCTGACCAGCGCGGTCTGGGTCGTCGCCTGTGTCTTCGGCGCCCTGCCCTTCGTCTTCATCAATCAGATCAGTTTCACCGATGCCTATTTCGAAACCATGTCCGGGGTCACCACCACGGGATCGACCGTGCTGACCGGCCTCGACAACATGGCCCCCAGCATCCTGCTGTGGCGGTCTCTGCTGCAGTGGCTGGGCGGGGTCGGGTTTATTGTGTTGGCCGTCGCCGTATTGCCCACCCTCAACGTCGGTGGCATGAAGCTGTTCCAGACCGAATCCTCTGACAAGTCCGAAAAAGACACGCCCCGGGCGGCCAACGTGGCCAAGAATATCGTCATCGTCTATCTGGTGTTGAGTCTGTTGTGCTGCCTCGCCTATTGGCTCTGCGGCATGTCAGCATTTGAGGCCATCAACCACGCCATGACCACCCTCTCGACCGGCGGTTTCTCCACCTCGGATGCCTCGATGGCACACTTCTCCAACGCCTCGCAGTGGGTGGGCAGCGCCTTCATGTTCCTCGGGGGGCTTCCCTTCCTGCTCTACGTACAAACCCTGCGTCGCCGACAATTGGTGCTATTTCACGATGCCCAGGTTCGGGGATTCTTCTGGCTGGTGCTGGTCACCACCACGCTGATGAGCCTGTGGATCTGGTATCAGGGGGTATTTCCGTTACCCGATGCCATTCGCATCAGTCTGTTCAACATCGTTTCGGTGCTGACCACCACGGGCTATGGACTCACGGACTTCGGCCTGTGGAGCCATTTCACCACCATACTCTTCATCTTCTTGATGCTGGTCGGCGCCTGCTCCGGCTCCACCGCCGGCGGGATGAAAATCTTCCGCTTCCAGGTAGCCAGTGCCCTGTTTCAAAAACAGGCCCGCCAACTGATGCATCCATCCGGGGTATTTCCGCAGAAATATAACGGTCGTCCGGTCAGCGACCACATAGTCCGCTCCATCGTGGCGTTTGTCCTGAGCTATATGGCCGTCATCATCATCAGCTCGGCGCTGCTCGGCCTGCTCGGCCTGACACCGCTGGAGGCGATCAGCGGCAGCGTCACGGCGATCAGTAACGTAGGTCCGGGCATGGGCCCGGTGATTGGCCCGCTGGGTAACTTTGCCTCCCTGCCGGATGCAGCCAAGTGGATCCTGGCCTTCGACATGATGCTTGGTCGCCTGGAGATCCTCACCGTCGCCGTGCTGTTCTTCCCCTCGTTCTGGCGCAATTAACCCGCCAACCGCCATCAACCAAAGAGGCCGCATCCGCGGCCTCTTTTGGATTAAACGCCTCGACGACTCGTCTCATTATTCATCATCACTCAGGCTTAAATCGGCCCGTGCCACCACGGCCTCGGGGAGCGGCTTGTTCACCTCGACCCCCAGCTCTCGCAGCTGTTCCGCCTGGGCAATCAGATTGCCTCGCCCGTTGCACAACCGCCCCATGGCCCGCTCATAGCTTTCGTGAGTCTTGCCCAGGCAGTGACCGATGGCCTGCATCTCCTCGATGAACAGCCGCAGTTTCTCGTACAGTCGTCCGGCCCGCTCGGCGATCAGGCGCGCATTCTGTTGTTGGCGCTCCTGGCGCCACAGATTGTCGATGGTCCGCAAGGCCACCAGCAGGTTGGTCGGGCTGACCAGCAGGATGTTGTGGTCGAGAGCATATTTGGTCAGGGTCGGATCGGCCTCCAGCACCAGCTGGTAGGCGGGCTCAACGGCCACGAACATCAGGACATAGTCGAGGGTCTTGAGCTCGAGTTGCTGGTAGCCCTTGCGTCCCAACTCGCGCACATGGTTGCGCACCGAAGCCACATGCTCCTTGAGAGCCTGCTCGCGCGTCTCGTCTTCTTCGGCATTGAAATAGCGTTCGTACGCCGTCAACGACACCTTGGCATCGATGATGACATCCCGCTCGCCGGGCAGATGGACCAGCACATCCGGTTGGAAACGACGACCATCCTCGCCGTTCACCGCGACCTGCAGCTCATATTCGTGTCCAGGCCGCAAGCCCGATTCGCTCAGGACGCGAGCCAGCACCACCTCGCCCCAATTGCCCTGCTGCTTGCTATCGCCCTTCAGCGCGCGAGTCAGGGCCGCAGCTTCGGCGGTGATCTGTTGATTGAGCAGAGCCAGCCGCTGCAATTCGAACTGCAGGTTGTGTCGCTGCTTGCTCTCTTCGGCGTGGCTCTGGCCGATCTGCTGACGAAAGTTTTCCAGCTGGCTTTTGAGCGGCGAAAGGAGCAGATCGAGGTGTTGCTGGTTCAGATCGCGGAAGCTGACCGAGGTCTGCTCCAGCAGACGGTGGGCCAGATTTTCAAACTGTTGTCCGAGGCGAACCTCGGCCTGTTGCTGTTGTTGCTGGCGCTCAGCCTCGGCCGCCCGCTCGGCGTGCAGCAGCGTCTCGTACTCCTTGAGGCGCCCATTGAGCTTGAGCATCAGATGTTGCTGCTGTTCGTACTTCTCTTGCTGTTGCAGGCGTTGTTCTTGCAGAGCCGCCGACTGCCGGAGTTCATGGTCCAGCTGGGCCTGCGTCAGTCGGGCAGTCAGCTCCCAATGGCGCCAACGCGTGAAACAGAGTCCCAGCGCCACTACCAGCACAAAAAGAGGCAGCCACAGCCACCACGACGCCAGAAATTCCGTCATCCGAAGGTCCAATCAGCAGCCGAGTTGGTTCAGAGGATGCGATCGACGCACTGCAACCCCAACAGACCACACATGCGATCCTTGTCTTTGACTAGGTCGGCCAGGGTGAATTCGCCCAGCACGTCGAGAAAGGCTCGCATCGCCTTGCGCAAGATCCCCTGGAATCGACAGCCGGCGGTCAGCAGGCACCCTTCGCGCTGACAATCGAGCAGACAGCTGACATTCTCCATGTCCGACACCACATCCCGCAGGTTGATCTCGCTGCTGGCGCGAGCCAGGCGAATACCGCCATGTTTGCCGCGAACCGTCTCGATGTAGCCTTTCACCCCCAACTGGTGCACTATCTTCACCACATGATTCCGTGATATTTCAAACTTTTCCGCCACCTCGGTGATGGTTGACAGACGCGCCTCCGGTTGCAAAGCCAGATAGGTCAAGGTTCTCAGGGCGTAATCGGTGAACAGGGTCAGTTGCATGGCATGTAGATCTCATCGAGGCGTAAACAGATATCGACCGCAATTTTGCGATTCGGGCAAGCCAAAGTGCATGCGGGGTGGTTTTATATCACAAAGTTTATTTTTATAATCGACCCGCAAAAACATTACTTAACTATTCTACTTTTCATCATGTTTTTTTTATTGACCAGTATCTTGTTACTCGTCATCGGATTGCCGGCCGCGCTCTTCTCTGCCGGGTACGGCCAGGTCTATCTCGATTATGGGCCCCTTATCTCCAGCGTCGTCCTCATTCTGCTCTTGATGCTGGATCTCCTCAAACACCGAGGCCGCCGTTAGCGGCCTCTTTTTTTAAGCGCCACTTCCCATCGCTTGACTGGCACGGCATGGCCCTCGCGCCATTTAAAAAAGTAAAAAGGCCACTCATCGGGACAGTGCCGAACCGTGACCTTTTCAGACGACGCAACGAGAGCGGATACGAATGCCGCCCTCTGTTGACTATCTCGCCATTACATCTGGTAATTCACCGAGACATAGACGGAACGACCATCGGCCGGATAGCCTTGGGTGGTCTCGTACTCCTTGTCCAATACGTTGGCCAGACGGCCATCGACCTTGAATTGCTGGGTGAGGTGATAGCCAACACCTAAATCCCAGAGGCTATACCCCCCTAAAACCACGGTGTTGTCGGCATCATCGTAACGCTCACCTTGGTAGATCCAGCTCAGTGAGCCTTCCCATCGCTGCCACTGCGCCTGGGTCAACCATTTGGCATTGCGTTTGGCGATACGCTGCAGTTGTTTGTCGCGCACCGTATCCTGGGGATCCTTGAAGTCTGCGGAAACCCGGTGGGTCAGCATGGCGGTATCAAACTCGGCTTCCAACTCCACCCCGTCGATGCGAGCCTTCCCGACATTCTCCGGTTGCCACAGACCACCGGGGCCGGGAGCCCACTGGATCATCTGATCGATATCGTTGCGGTAGGCGGTGGCACGCCAGATCACCATTTGAGTGACGCCATCCAGCGCCAGCTCGCTGGACTTGGACTCTTCCGGCTGCAGATCCGGGTTACCCGGCGTATAGGGATCCGGGAAGTAGAGATCGTTGAACGACGGCGCCCGGAAGCCGGTGCCATAGCGGCTGCTGAGACGGTAATCGGTGAGGAAGGTCCAGCCCCCCCCGATCTGCCAGGTGTTGTGGCGGCCATACTGTTCGTTATCGTCGGTGCGACCACTGAGCTCCGCCTGCCACGGCCCCTGCTGAAATTGAGTCAACGCATACAGACCCGTGTTGTCGCGGCCATGGGTCGCATCGCTGTAGGGGACACCGCTGGAAACCGAATCCGGCGTCAGCTTCTCGCGCCGCCAATCCACCCCGGAGCCCAACCGCCAGGCATCATTCAGCGCCCAGTCGTGCAACCAGCTCAGATTGTACTGGCGGATGTAGGTGCGATCCTGGGCTTCATCGCGACTGCTGCTGTCGACGTAGTTGTAGAGATCCTCGCGTCCGTAGTTGCCTTGCAGCTCGCTCTGATAGCCGCCGCGCTGGTAACGACCACCGAGGGTGTAGCTCTGGTTCTCGGACCAGGTCTCCTTGCGCTGATGCTGGGAACCCCAACTGCCGGCATAGGAGTTGTCGTACTGCGCCTGATTGCGGAACCAGCGCGCCGTGCTAAACAGGCTGAGATCCGGGTGCACCGCATGCTGATAGTCGAGCATGGCGTTGTAACCCTGGTAGCCGTGTTCGTCGCCGTCATTGACGCCCGGAACCGGGTGAGCATTGTAGCCATCCTCCTGCTGCAATCCGGCCGCCCCCTTGAGCTGGCCGGCGGCGCCGACGGTCGTGGCGCTGCTCCAATCCAGTTGCCGTTCGTTGTGCGAACCGGCACCGGCACTGAGCTTGTGTGCCCGGGTGCCGACCTCGGGGCGGGTGATGATGTTGACCACACCGCCGATGGCATCGGCACCATAGATGGAGGCCCGCGCCCCACGGATGTACTCAATCCGTTCGACCTGATTGAGCGGCAGATCGTTGAGATTCACGCCACCGGCGGTGACCGAGTTGACGCGCACACCATCCATCAGCACCAGGGTCTGCGCCGAGGTGCCACCGCGCACCGAGAGGGTGGCATTCTGCCCGCGACCGCCGTAGCCAATGGTCTCGACGCCCGGCAGCGTGCGCATCACCTCGGTGACCGTCTTGGCCTGCATGCGGTCGATCTCGTCGCGGGTGACTATGTTGACGGGGGCCAGAATCGAGGCTTCCGGTTGCGAGAAACGGGTCGCGGTGACGACCATGGGTTGCTCGGTGGCGAGTTTGTCGGTTTGTGGTGCCGCAATAGCAACCACGGGCAGCAATCCAGCTACCCAGAGGGTTTTGTTCATAGAATTCCCTAATACGCGTAGTGTCTATGAGAGATGTGATGCCGATCGGATCGGCTAGTCTCAGGCAGGTCTTCGGGCTCGGAGGCGAACAGATCCAGGATGACGACTTCCCACCAAACCGGCAGTGTCTTGGTCCCCATGTGGCCGGGGTCACCCTTACTCCTCCATACCGCTGCGCGTCAGCTCCGGATTCTCACCGGATTCCCTTTTAAGCAGTTACACCAGAGTGTTGACGATTATAGGGACTCGCCACTGCCATGTACACAGCCGCCAGTCCACGAGAAGAGTCACATTTTCGTCGGATAGTTGATGCTCCGATAGGGCACCTCGACCACATCCAGTTCCGCCTTGAGGTAGACGGTCAGCACGAAAAAGAAGTTGGCCAGCAGATTGGCAAAGCGCGGCAGCTCGGGTGGCAACGCAATCCCCGCCTCATCCAGGCGCACCAGCATGCGCACCACCTTCTTGGCATTACAGCGGCACAGGTGCAGCGTCGGCACCGGCAACGGCCCCTGCGGCAGCACGAAGCCATGCACCCGCTCACCACTGGCCGCTTGGTAGTGGTCATAACGGGATTTCAGCCAGTCGAGGTTCTCCTCAAAGATGCCATTCTTGCCGCGCACCGAACCGTTGAGGTGGTAGATGAGCGGCTGCAGCGCCTGCAAGTCTGCCTCTACATCTAAAAATTGTGGCGGCAGCTGAGCCAGCACAGCCCCGATCTGACAACAGAGTTCGTCGGTGAGGATCTCATAATCACAGGTCAGCTTGCGTTCAAAGATGAAGGGATAACAGAGTTCGCGCAGATCGCGAGTCTTGGAAAGGGCCATGCGACAGATCCGGTGGGTAACGGGATAGGCAGTGTGCCAGCGCCGGATGGCGCTGGCAAATCATCACCAGGCGAGCCAATTAACCCTGATAGGCGGCCAGGGCCTGCTGCATGCGCTGGTTGAAGGAGCTGAACTGCTCGTTGGCCTGCGCCAGTGCATCCCCCTGCACCCCTTGCTGCTGACCGATGATCCAACCGCTGAGCTCTTTTTGCTGGTTCGGATCAAACAGGCTGTTGGCCTGGGCGATCATCTCTTGCAGACGGGTCAGATAGTCGGCAAATGGACCGAAGATCTGGCCCAGATCCCCCAGCGCTTGCGGCTGGTCCGTCGCAGCCGGGCTAGTTGAGGGTTGATCGCTGGCCTGCGCCGGCTCCTTGGTCGCGCTCTGCGCCTTCTGCTGAATGGCGGCGGCCTGGCTCTGCTTCAACGAGAGCGACATGCCAACCAGCTCGTTATCATCCAGCGATAACTCCTTGGCCTGCTTGAGGGCGCCTTCCAGATCGCCGCCGAAGAACCGATCGGACAACGAACCCACCTGGTCAATCAAGGAGCCGATCGACTTGAGCTCATCGGCATCCAGATCACCCTCCACCGAGAAGCTGAATCCCTGAGTGCGGGCGTAGTAAATGCTGCTGGAAGAGTTGCTGCTGCCGGCGCCGCTGCTCTTGCCACTGTGCAACGCTCCGGTCTCGGAACGCTGGGCTGAGGCATTCTCGCCATGCCCCTTGCTCCCATAGGCCTCCACCGCCTTGCGACCGGAGGCGGAGTAGCGGTTCTGCTGTTGCAGACGCCAGTTCTCCTGATCGTCGAAACGGATGCTCACCCGATCGCCATCCTTGGTGGTGATCTCCAGGCTGGCCTGACTGCTCGACGAGAAGCCGAGCCCCTGGGTCTGACGACTACCGCTGACGGCAGCCGCCGCCTCTTCGGTGGTTGCGGCCTCGGCTCCCGCCTCGGGCTCCACGCCAAACAGCTCGTCTTCAAATTTCTGCAGTTCATCCTGGATCAGGGTGTAGCTCTTCTCGATCCCCTTATCCAGATCTTCACTGAGCATGCTCATGCCCTTGAGCTCATCGCGAGCACTGCCGAATCCCTTATCGATCCCCTTGCGAGCCTGCGCCATCAGATCCTGCAGCTCTTGGTCATCCTTGCCCTGGGACTGGGCCAACTTGATGTACCCCGTCACGAAGCCCAGTACGTTCTTGGCGACCGTCTTGTAGTCAAAGCCCAGCGGATTATCTTCCGTCGGCTCCACCTTGCCATCCAACTCACTACTCTTGGCGCTGGC
This sequence comes from Aeromonadaceae bacterium, assembly GCA_041441555.1. Classification (GTDB taxonomy): domain Bacteria; phylum Pseudomonadota; class Gammaproteobacteria; order Enterobacterales; family Aeromonadaceae; genus Pseudaeromonas. The sequence continues at coordinate 3,696 of JASDSW010000041.1, read as the reverse complement.
TGATGGGTCAAACGCCTTGCCGTTGAGCGAGAGGCTCTTGCTCAGCGACACATAGATCACCTGCTGGCCGATCCGCACCGGAGTGGCTAAATCGACTTTATCGGTAGCCTGGGCCTCCTGATGGCGAGCGGTCGCTACCTTATCAGCGCCCTGCTCGCGCTGTTTGAGGTTCTGCACCTGCAGCTCTGCGGTTCTGTCGACTTTCATAACCTATCTCTCCGACACTCATGGTTATTTCAGCTATCGGCACAAGCGGATAAAACTTGACCGGTTTTTACTGGACAATCTGCGATCTGCCCTTACAATTTCGCCCCTCCAGAGCCAGAGCATGAGAAAAACGATGAGCCAGTCCGCGTGGGATCCCGCGAGTTACACCGCCCAACTAGAAGCCAAACAGCAACGCCTGCAGGCATTGATGGCCGACTTTGCCGCCCCCGCCGTGCGTTCGTTCGCCTCGGCCCCGAGCCACTATCGGATGCGTGCCGAGTTTCGAGTCTGGCATGAGGGCGACGATCTCTACTACGCGATGTTCGACCAGCAGACCAAGCAGCGCTACCGGGTGGACCAGTTCCCAACCGCCAGCCGGCTGATCAACCAGCTGATGCCGCTGCTGCTCGAGGCCATCCGGCCGAATCCCACCCTCAAGCACAAGCTGTTTCAGGTCGACTTTCTCAGCACCCTCAGCGGTGAGGCCATCATCAGCCTGCTCTACCACAAGAAACTCGACGCCGCCTGGCAAACCGCTGCCCGCGAGTTACGCACCACGCTGCACGCCGTCGGCCACGCCGTCGAGCTGATCGGACGGGCCCATAAACAAAAGGTAGTTCTGGATCGGGACTATGTGATTGAACGGCTGCAGGTAGCCGGACGTGAACTGCAATACATGCAGGTGGAAAACAGCTTCACGCAACCCAACGCCTGCATGAACCAGCAGATGCTGGCGTGGGCGCTGGAGGTCACCCAAGGCGCCGAGGGTGATCTGCTCGAGCTCTACTGCGGCAACGGCAACTTCTCGCTGGCCCTGGCGCGTAACTTCCGCCAGGTGCTGGCGACCGAGATCGCCAAACCGTCGGTGGACTCGGCTCAGTACAACATCCAGGCCAACAACATTCAGAACGTCAAGATCCTGCGCATGTCGGCGGAAGAGTTCACCATGGCGATCCGGGGCGAGCGGGAATTCAATCGCCTCAAGGGAATCGATCTGGCCGGCTATCAGTGCAATACCATCTTTGTCGACCCACCGCGTGCCGGGCTGGATCAGGCCACCCTCGACATGGTGCAGGGGTATGAGCGGATCCTGTATGTCTCCTGTAACCCCTTGACGCTGCGCGATAATCTGCAACAGCTGACTCAGACTCACGCTATCGAGCAACTGGCGCTGTTCGATCAATTCCCCTACACCGACCACATGGAAAGCGGAGTCCTGCTGGTACGACGTTAGGGTCGCCTCTCTGGGTTAGGTCCGCACCAGGGCCTAAATTCGCCTCACCCAAACAGTAAAAAAGGCGCCTCGGCGCCTTTTCTCCTCTCTCGTCGGTCTCGCACTTCAGCCGACTACCGCATGTACTCCTCGGGCAGGTCGATGCGCGCCACACCGGAGGCCACCGCCGCCAGCGCCACGGCCCGCGCCACCCGGGGCAACAACCGCGGATCCATCGGCTTGGGGATCACATACTCAGGGCCGAAGCTCAGCTCGGCGACATCGGCCGCCGCCAGCACCTCGGCCGGCACCGGCTCCTTGGCCACCTGCCGCAATGCCTCGACGGCCGCCTTCTTCATCTCGATGTTGATCCGGCTGGCGCGCACGTCCAGCGCCCCGCGGAACAGGAAGGGGAAGCAGAGCACGTTGTTGACCTGGTTCGGGTAGTCGGAGCGCCCGGTGCCGATGATGAGATCGTCGCGAACCGAGCGGGCCAACACAGGATCGATTTCCGGATCCGGATTGGAGCAGGCGAAGATCACCGGGCGCGGTGCCATCAGCGCGATGTCCTCGGCGCTCAGCAGATGCGGCCCTGAGACACCGACGAAGATATCAGCCCCGGTGATCGCCTCACGCAGGCTCCGCGGACCGGCATCGTTGATGAAGCGTGGCTTCTGGCCATTGAGATCGGTGCGCCCCGAGTGGATCACGCCGTGGCGATCGACCATGAACAGGTTTTCCTTGCGAGCGCCGCAAGCGATCAGCAGGTCCATGCAGGCCACCCCGGCGGCCCCGGCCCCCAGGCAGACGATGCGGCAATCAGCCAGAGACTTTCCCTGGATCTCCAGCGCATTGAGCATGCCGGCGGCGGTGACGATGGCCGTCCCGTGCTGGTCATCGTGGAAAACCGGCACCCGGCAACGTTCGATCAGCGCCTGTTCGATCTCGAAACACTCGGGCGCCTTGATATCTTCCAGATTGATGCCGCCGAAGGTGTCGGCAATGTTGGCCACGGTACGGATGAAATCCTCGGGATCGGTATGGGTCACCTCGATGTCGATGGCATCGATATTGGCAAAGCGCTTGAACAACAAGGCCTTACCCTCCATCACCGGCTTGGAGGCCAGGGGCCCCAGGTTGCCAAGCCCGAGGATGGCGGTGCCGTTGGTGACGACGGCGACCAGGTTGGCCTTGGCGGTATAACGGTAAGCCTCATCCGGGTTGGCGGCGATTTCCCGTACCGGCTCGGCGACCCCCGGGCTGTAGGCCAGGGTCAAGTCCAGAGCCGTCTCGGCCGGCTTGGTCAGTTGAATGGCAATCTTGCCCGGAGTCGGGCAAGCATGATAATCCAGAGCTTGTTGGCGGAGATCGGTCATCGGCGGTTCCCTTGGTGACGGGGTGAGATGAGGTCATCTCACTACTTTGCAAGATGCTGCGCCGTGATCATAATCACCCCCTCGGCGTTCACAAGGAGCGAACGAGTCTACGTGTCCCCATTCTTTCTTTTTCCCTGACCCGATGGACCATTTCCGACACCATTCGGCGAACTTCACGGAGCATCACATGACCCAACGCCGCTACTGCCCGACCTGTGAACGGCCGCAATCCCGCTGCCTGTGCACCTTGGCGGTGCCCATCGCCCTACCCTGGCGACTGGTGGTGCTGCAGGATCCAAGCGAGGTGAAAAATGCCAAGGGCTCGGTGGCCCTGCTGCGCGCCTGTCTGCCCGCCATGACGCTGTGGCGCAGTGAGAACTTTGCCGAGCATGAGGGGCTGAATCAGTTGCTGGACGACCCAAGCCTGCGCTGCCATCTGCTCTACCCGGGCGATTCATCGCTCAGCGTTCCCCAGTTGCGGGAACCGATCGATGACGCGTCACTCTGTTTCATTCTGCTCGATGGCACCTGGCGCAAGAGCCTGAAACTGCTGCACAGCCACCCGAAGTTGCAGCAGTTGCCGCGGGTGGCACTCACCCCCAGCCAGCCGGGTGGCTACCACATCCGCAAATCCCCCCGCGCCGATGGCCTCTCAACCTTCGAGGCGGCAGCCCACCTGCTCGGTGAATGGCAGCGCAACCAACCCATCCACGATGGCGAACGCCTGCTCGGCTGCTTTTCCGCCTGGATCGAGCGGGAGCTGGCCGCCTTGCCCGCCGAGGTGCGGAGCCGTTATCCCGGAGCGACATAGCGGTGTGCTGCAGAGATAAAAAAAGCGCCCCGAAGGGTAATGCCGATCAGTTAAGGATCCATTGACCGATCCTCAGGCTGTGTAAAAAT
>JASDSW010000040.1:0-3473 GCA_041441555.1 Aeromonadaceae bacterium | reverse complement strand
TTTACTGCCTCGCTCCGGGGCGTTTCGGCCCGGCTAACACCGCTGCAGCATTCTCCGAAGAGTGCCTGCCTTGCCGTGTCAGCGAGGCGGCATTATAGGGTTACCGATTTTGTTGGCAAGGGGATTTTCCTAAAAAATCCCCCCAAATGAATTGAGTGGCTATTTTTGCTGCAAAGCGGGGTAAAAACAGCCGCCAGAGGCTACGAATGGGGTCGAACACCCAGGGTATGACAGATCGCATAGGTCAGCTCAGAGCGATTCAGCGTGTAAAAATGGAAATCCTTGACCCCTTCCCGCGACAACACGCGAACCATGTCGATTGCCACACTCGCCCCCAGCAGATTACGGGTAGTTTGATCTTCATCCGCAATTCCTGAGAATCGCTGGTGTAACCAGCTCGGTACCTTCACGTTGGTAAACCCGGCAAACTTTTGCAGTGTTTTGTAATTAGAGACCGGCAGGATCCCCGGCACTATCTCGGCCTCGATGCCGATGGCCGCGCAGCGATCCCGAAACCGCAGGTAACTCTCAACATCAAAGAAGAACTGAGTGATGGCCCGGTTTGCACCGGCATCAATTTTACGCTTTAAATTCAGCAAGTCGGCCTGCGCACTCTTGGCTTCGGGGTGTACCTCTGGATAAGCAGCAACCGAGATATCAAAGTCAGCCACCTCTTTTAGCAAAGCAACCAGATCGGCTGCATACATTTCCGGACGTTGTTCGCTGCCTGGCGGCAAGTCACCGCGCAGAGCAACGATGTGGCGGATCCCGTTATCCCAGTAGTCCTGCGCAATCTGCACCAACTCCTCACGCCCGGCATCGATACAGGTCAGATGCGGGGTCGCAATCAAACCCGTGCGATCCTTGATGTCCTTGATCACTTTATGGGTGCGATCCCGGGTTCCGGAATTGGCACCATAGGTGACCGACACAAACTTAGGCGCCAGAGTTTTCAGTCGCTCGATGGAGCTCCACAGGGTTTTTTCCATGCTTTCCGTGGTCGGGGGAAAAAATTCGAATGACACCCCGATATCACCGTTCAAATCGGCCAAGCTCTGGTTTAATGCCTCTACCTGGCGTGCGCTATCAAAACTCATACTTTCGTTCCTTCTCTTGGTGACCAGCCGCCGGGCAGTGGCGCTACATCTTGTTTAACTTAGATGTTTGGACGTCTAAATGTCCAAACATCTTGTCCAGTAACCGACGATCTGTCAACTCGCTTTTATCCCTGCTCATAGCTCACCAGCCAGATATTCATCCGCGCCATAGGTTAATCACAGTAGAAAGAATTCAATAATGACGACCAACCCACTCGATTTTGGTCGAGCTGGTGAGATTTAAAGGAATATTCACCAAGTTTATATTCCGCAGGTGGACACCAGACAAATGAGAAGGGAGCCTCATCAGCTCCCTTCTTCATAGCACAACACTCGAAACACTAAGGCGTCGCGGGCGTTGCCTCTTGCAAGACGGCCGCTTCAGCCGCTTGAATCGTATCAGCCCCCACGGTCGTCGTGGCGGCAGAGACATTCGGAGCAGGTGCCTCACATCCAGAAGTTTGTCGCGACTTGGCAGCCTCTTGCTGCGGCGCATACCAACCCTCGAGTCCGCTCTGCAGTTGCTGCGCCGCTGCCTGTGGCGTCAGAGTGCCCAACACCACCTGTTGCGAGGTTTCATTGAGTTGTTGACTCAAGGATGGTTCACCCCGAGAGAGGATCTGCGCCGCTATACGAATGGTCGAATCACAGGTGTCACGCCAGCTCATCATGGTGCTGGCCACCGGATTCTTCAGCTCGAAGAAGTGATTCGAGAGCGAGAAGAAACCCGGCACCGCATTGGAGAAGAGCTCGGCGAACTCGGCACTGGCCATCCATTCCAACAACTTTTTCGCCGCTTCCTTGTTCTTGCTCTTGGCGTTGATGGCGATGCCCATGTCGGTGTGATCGGTGAAATAACAGGCGTCGCCCGATTGCGCAACAGGCGGCGGGAAAGCACCAAAGTTCACCTTGCCATCAAGTTGACTGATGGCCCAAGAGCCAGCGACCAGCATGGCCGCCTTGCCCGATTGGAATGCCTCGAGAGCCATGGCTTCGGTCGTATCCGCGGGTGAATTGCCCAGATAGGGCAGCCAACGACTCAGTTCGTCAAATACGGCAACATAGGGTTGGTCGGTGAAACGCGCCTTCCCCTCGATCAAGGCCATGCGGCCATCTTCACCGTGCCAGTAGTTCGGACCGATATTCTGGAACCCCAGCTCGGAAACCACCCAGTTATCATGAGCCGCCAGCGCCAACGGTTGGTAGCGACCATCGCTCTTGACCTTGTCCATCAGGGCAAAGAAGTCAGCTCGGGTCTTCGGTACCTCAAGTCCAAGCTCCTTGAAGATATCCAGGTTGTAGTAAAACCCTTGAATGACCGAGGCTATCGGCAGACAGAAGGTTTGTGCCCCGGTATCGGTCTGCCAGGCTGCCTTGGCAAAACTGGGGAAATTCTCCATCCCCTCCAGATCCGTTAAATCCTCCAGATAGTCCTTTTGGAACAGCTGCAGGGATTCATCATACGGGCGGCAGGTGATCAGATCGCCGGCCTTATCCTCTGCCAGGCGCTGAGTGACCGTCGCCTGGTATTCACTCGACGGCACTGGCGCCAACTTCACGGTGATATCTGGATAACGGGCATGGAAGCTGGGCAGTATCTGCTCTTGCCACAGTTTAGCATCTTCAATCCGCCAAGTTTCAATGACCAATTCCGTTGCCGATACCGAGAGGCTCAAGCCCAAGGCCATGATGGCACTACATAATTTCAGCATATCCCTCTCCTACACCTTGAAACGCGAGATCAGTTGTTGTTGGGTTGCCGCCAGCTCGGCCAGCACATCGCTGCTGGAAGCCGAGTCTCGTGACGCCTGCTCGGTTTCATGAGCCACATCGGCAATACCGGCAATGTGTTGAGCAACCCCCTGACTGACTGAAATCTGCTCACCGGCGGCGTGAGCCACCTGATCGGTCATCTCCTTGATCGCCTCCATCCGCTCAGCCACCGCCTGCAGGGCCGCCTCGGCATCCCGAGTCTGCTGAACACACAACTGAGTCTGTTCATGACTACGGTTCATGACGGAGACCACATCACTGCTGGAAGCCTGCAGATTGTGAATCATCGACTGGATCTCTTCGGTTGACTGCTGGGTACGGGTCGCCAAGGCTCGAACCTCGTCGGCAACCACGGCAAACCCCCGCCCGGCATCACCGGCTCTGGCTGCTTCAATGGCCGCATTCAACGCCAGCAGGTTGGTTTGATCGGCAATGCCGCGGATCACATCCAGGATGCTGCCGATATTGCCACTGAACCCCTCCAACTTACGCGTGATGCTGACCGCCTCTTCGATCCCCGAAGCCAGATGCTCGATACGCTGGCGATTGTCTGACTCTTATACACAAGTAGCGCCCTGAACGGAACCATTCCCGTTTTCCAGG